>NZ_JBVFUV010000003.1:15000-775000 GCF_055693925.1 Paracoccus sp. BR5-17 | reverse complement strand
TTCGCACTGGCATCAGGATTGCGATGTGCAGGATAGGCGGTAGGCTTTGAAGCGGGGACGCCAGTTCCCGTGGAGCCGCCCTTGAGATACCGCCCTTCGCTGTTCTGATGTCTAACCGCGGCCCGTCATCCGGGTCCGGGACCCTGCGTGGTGGGGAGTTTGACTGGGGCGGTCGCCTCCCAAACAGTAACGGAGGCGCGCGAAGGTTGGCTCAGAGCGGTCGGAAATCGCTCGTTGAGTGCAATGGCAGAAGCCAGCCTGACTGCAAGACTGACACGTCGAGCAGAGTCGAAAGACGGCCATAGTGATCCGGTGGTCCCGAGTGGAAGGGCCATCGCTCAACGGATAAAAGGTACGCTGGGGATAACAGGCTGATGATGCCCAAGAGTCCATATCGACGGCATCGTTTGGCACCTCGATGTCGGCTCATCTCATCCTGGGGCTGGAGCAGGTCCCAAGGGTATGGCTGTTCGCCATTTAAAGAGGTACGTGAGCTGGGTTTAGAACGTCGTGAGACAGTTCGGTCCCTATCTGCCGTGGGTGTTGGAGACTTGAGAGGAGTTGCCCCTAGTACGAGAGGACCGGGGTGAACGTTCCACTGGTGGACCTGTTGTCGTGCCAACGGCAGTGCAGGGTAGCTATGAACGGACAGGATAAACGCTGAAGGCATCTAAGCGTGAAGCCCCCCTCGAAACAAGGTCTCCCTTGAGAGCCGTGGAAGACCACCACGTCGATAGGCCGGAGGTGTAAGCGTGGCAACACGTTCAGCTGACCGGTACTAATGGCTCGATAGGCTTGATTTGATCCGGAAGAAGGCAGACCCTTCCTCCCCGCATCCTTGGACAACACCATCCCGCACACCCCCAAAAGGGCGCGCGGGACAACGCTGAGCGTGTCTTTCCCGGTCTGGTGGCTACAGCCGCGAGCAAAACACCCGATCCCATCCCGAACTCGGCCGTTAAGTGCCGCGGCGCCGATGGTACTGCGTCTCAAGACGTGGGAGAGTAGGTCACCGCCAGACCTGGAAAGACACGCAACCCTCTCTGAAACGAGCCCGCCAAACATCCCTGCCGCGGGGTAGAGCAGCCCGGTAGCTCGTCAGGCTCATAACCTGAAGGCCGCAGGTTCAAATCCTGCCCCCGCAACCAAATCTTCCTGCGAGATATCAAACACATAGGCCGCCCTCCGGGCGGCTTTTGCGTGTCGCACCGTGTCGCGAGCCCGTCCCGAATGCTCCCCAAAGATTCCAAAGGCTTACGGTCAGCCCCGATTCCTCCGTGCAACACCCATGCGACATGGGACACGCTGGATGTTTGCGCGATGTTCCTTCAGCTGATCGAGTTGCCTCCCTGCAGGCCAAAGCACGTCCCCATGGCCAGCTTGCTGATGGCAGCATGGGCGCCCACGAGGTGTTGATCCTTCGGTAAATCCCAAGTTGGAAACAGCCTTCAGCCAGTTCAGAATGGGCATCGGTTACTGTTCGTCCTTGTTGGTCTTGTTGGAGGGCGAAACTGTCCGTCCCGTCAGCCGTTCATATTCCTCGACCGCCAGCACCACGACTACCGGACGACCGTGCTTTTCCACCACCACCGCTTCGGCGCGCGCATCGTCGATCAGCTGGCCAAAGTGGTGCTTGGCTTCGCGGGCAGACATGGCCTTCATCGGCCCCTCCCTAATTTGTGGTCAGAATGACCACAACGGGGCGGCCCGGTCAATCCGCGATCACCCCAGAGCACGCGGTAGTCGATGACCCACGCCTCCTCGTCGCGGCCCCAGCCGACGATCTGCACCTCGATCCGGTCGCCCTGCACATCCACGCCCGCCGTCAGCACGGCCACGCCGGGGGCGAGGTCGCTGCCCCAGTCCTCGCGCCGCGCCATCAGCGGATCGGCGGGAACGGTATCGCCCGCCTGGTCCTCCCAGGACTCGCCCAGCTTGGTGTTGACCCAGACCTGCAGGCGGGCGGGATCCTTGGCCACGCGGGCATGTTCTTGCGCGATCTGGCCCCGTCGAAAACCTTCAGCAGACCGCGACCGAGGTGACTCTCGGCGATGATCTGCCGCACGGCGCAGACGCAATCGCCAGGTTCGTGTTCGGCGACGCGAAGCACCGCCGCAAGGTCTACTACCTCACCGGCGAGGCCCCGAGGGGCATGCCGCACTTCAAAATGGGCTCAGTGATCTGCGCCCGCAAAAGCACGCTGCTGAACTGGATCGCGCAGCAGGAGCGTTTCACCCCAGGCGAGTAACGGAAGCCGCAAATGTCCTGAGGTCCGCGATCCGGTCGCGGGCTCCCCTTCCATCAGATGCATAGCGAACCCCGCCCCATGACACTTCAGGACAATCCGCTCGACTTCAACGACGTGCCGCCCGCGCGCAAAGGTCGTACGTCGCGGCGCATGTCCGTGGCGCGGGTGGTGGAACTGCTGAACGACCGGATCGCCGATCTCGCCGTGGAACTGCTCGGCACCCCGAACCGCACGCTGTCCAACGCGCACCAGTTGCGCTTCGGGACCAAGGGCAGCCCCGTGCCGTCGTCCTGCATGGCAAGACCGCCGAGAACGGCAAGAGCCAGACCCCTGCCCTCCGCGATCTGGTATCCGCGCCCCGGTCCCGCGACGCCGGAAACAGCCTGTTCCGCAAATCCTTCCCCGGCGGCCAGCTGGTGATGACCGGCGCCAACAGCGCCGTTGGCCTGAGGTCCACGCCCGTCCGATATCTGTTCCTGGACGAGGTGGACGGCTATCCGGGCGATGCAGATGGCGAAGGCGATCCCGTCGATCTGGCAATCCAGCGCACCACCACCTTCCGGGGGCGGCGCAAGATATACATGGTCTCCACGCCCACCCTGAAAGGCCATTCCCGCATTGAGGCAGCCTTCCTCGACAGCGACCAGCGGTATTTCCATGTGCCCTGCCTGTATTGTGGTGACATGGCCCCGATCACCTGGGCACGCATCCGTTGGCCCGAGGGGCAGCGAGACGGCGCCTATCTCATCTGCGATGCCTGTGGTGGCGTGCATCACGAGCACGACAAACCCCGCCTGCTGGCCGCTGGTGAATGGCGACCGACCGCGCCGGGCGATGGCCGCACGGCAGGGTTCCACCTGTCGTCGCTCTATTCCCCGTGGGAAACGTGGGCCGAGGGTGTTTGGTCATGGCTGGGTCTCCTTTCTAGGGCAGGGCGTCCTGCAGGAAGTGGGCGTCAAGTCCGTGGAGGCGGCGCGACGCGGCGCGAACCTGCATGCTGATGTTGATGCTGGCGGTGCTCAGCGCGTTGGCTCGGGTGACCATGGCCAGCTTGTAGATGCGTTCGGCGGCGGTGGCCTGCGCCGGGGAAGATGCTTTCGAGAGTTTGGCGAGGCCCTGCGGACTTCCAGCCAGCCACGGCAGCATCTGGAACGTGTCCTTCGATGTTGCGTAGCCGATGATCAGGTCGCTCTCGCCGGGCGGCGCGTCGTGGAAGATGGTGGCGAAAAGTGGCGGCAGTCGCAGGAACAGGAACTTCCGGTCGATCAGGTCGAGATACCAGTCGTCCGGGGTTGATCGCACCAGCGGTCCCTCTTCGGGTGAGATGGTCCCCGCAATCGAGGACGTCAGCGCAGCCCATGTGCCGGGGCGTGTCTTGGCCATGGCTTCGGCCACGATGCGTATGTTCCAGGCGAAGTGCTCGCTGATTGCTGCGCCGATCGAGGCGATCAGCACATCCTCCTCGCGCCACATTCGCTTGAAGCCGCCGTGCTCCTTGGGGGTTTTCTGCGCCTGAATGGCACCGGCAGCTTGCAGGACACGCAGGCTGGGCAGGGGCATCCCCGATGCCGCCACCGCTTCCGCGTCGCCATGAAAGAGCGGTTCGGGCGCTTCCGCACCGTTCCGTTCGCTGGCTGTCATTGTCATGCGCTCCGATCATGAACGAGGGCTTTACACACGCAACAATCCGTTGCAAGTGCAGGTGAGACGGTTCATATCACCAATTAACGGGCTTTGACAACTGGTCCCGTTTCTTACGCTCACGGAGGGAACCCATGGCCACGATCCGCAAACGCACGCTGCCCTCGGGCCTTGTCCGGTGGCAGGTGGACTTCACCGACCAGGCAGGCAAGCGTCGATCAAAGCTGTTCCCGCGCCGCAAGGATGCCGACGTCTATCTGGTCAAGGTCCGGTCGCTGGTCGCCAACCATACCTATCTGGCCGACAGCGACAGCACGACCGTGGCCGAGGCCGCGAAGGCTTGGCTCGACCATTGCGAGGTGCGCTGCAAGACAGGGAGGCGGATGGAGCGGTCCACCCTGCGCGGCTACAGCGATTACGTGCGCCTGCACATCACCGCACCCGAGATCGGCATCGGGGACAAGCTGATCGCCCAACTGACCCGCCGCCATGTCAACGAGTTCCGCGACCGGATGCTGCTGAACGGTCGATCCGAACACCTGACGCGGCGCGCGCTGTCGGTGCTGAAGCTGGCTCTGGACCACGCCATCGACAACGGCCAGCTGTTCACCAACGCTGCCCAAGGCGTGCGGGTGATCAAGTCCAGCCGGATCGAGCACAAGGCTCCGGTACCGACAAAGGAGGCGATCCGCGCCCTGATCGAGGCGGCCGACGAGGATTTCAAACCGCATCTGATCGTGTCGGCCCTAGGCGGGTTGCGCGCATCCGAACTGCGCGGCCTGCGTTGGCAGGACGTGGATTTCGACAAGGGCTTCCTGCACATCCGCCAACGCGCCGACGCCTACAACCAGATGGGCGAGCCCAAATCGCGGGCCGGGTTCCGCGACATCCCGGCCGGGCCCATGGTGCTGAACGCCCTGCGGCGCTGGAAATTGCGCTGCCCGACGAACGCCCTCGATCTGGTCTTCCCCGCGCCACAGGGCGGGATCCTGCAGCACACCAAGACGCAGGCCCGGTTCCGCAAGTTGCTTGAGAAGGTCGAGGTGACGATGCGCTGGCACGACCTGCGCCACTTCGCCGTATCGCTGTGGATCGAGCAGGGCTTCTCGATCAAGGAGGTCATGACCTTCGCGGGCCATTCCTCGATCCAGATGACCATGGAACGCTACGGCCACCTGTTCCCCTCGCCCGACCACCAGAAGGCCATGGCCATGGTCGAGGCGAAGCTGTTGGGGTGATCTTCACCGTGCTGTCGGTTAACGCGATCTTCACCCAATTTTTCGAAGATTGCGTGGCCGACCGCAGAGGCCTTCCATAATGACCACAACGTACACCGAGGCCTATCGGACGGCCTTCGTTGAATACCTTCGCCGGGGAACGCCGATCCGCCTGTCGCTGAAGCAGGCCGGGGTCACGGATCAATATGTCTGGCGTACGCTGCGCGACGAGCGTGTGCGCCCGTCTCACCGGATGAACGACGGCCGCGTGTTCTCGTGGTCCGATCCTCCCGTCACCGGGCATCCAGGCGAGGACTACAACTGCCGTTGCGCCGCGGTCCCCTTCGTGGTCGGTGAAACCGAGTTCGGATATCACGAGTTCACCACGAGCCTCGCGTCGAGCTATGATCGGTGGACCAACAGCGACTTCGTCTACCACTACTACAATGGCGGCGGGCGCGCCGTCACTCTTCTGGAGATAGGACACCTGCAAGAAATTGCCGAACACTACGCGTATGGCGATGGGATCGAGGGTGCGTTCCGCCGACTCATGGACCAGATCGCGGATGAAGCGCGGGCGTCGGGCGTGGGTTTGCTCAGCTACGACTTTGGCGCTCCGTATGATTTCGGTGATGTCGCATTCTCCCATGGTGATGGCGTGGTTCGTGGAAGCTTCGTCGGTCGTGTTGAAGATCGTGGCGCGATGCTTCGGATCACCGGCGAGACAACCTTCGAGTTCAGTGACATTTTTGAGGATCCGCTGGACGTCGGCATAGAGGCCGGGGGCACGCCCTATCCGATCACCGGCAACTGGACAGCGCGCTTCGTCGCCGAGGTGATGAAGGATGCCGGGCGCAGCGAGTACGGCGGGATCGGCGAGCGATGACCTCCAGAGCGCGATCTCTCGCGGGCGCGCTTGCCCGATCCGCGCTGACCCGATCCGCGCTGATCGGACTGACCGGGTTGATCCTCGTCTGGGCATTGGTCGCCGGCGCTTGGTGGGCGGCAAGCTTCCGTGAATCTGTGAACCTGCCGAATGGAATGAAGTTGGGCCGAGAGTTCGATTGGAACCGCTACGGCCGCTGGGATCTGTTCGCAACAGATGAGCGAACGAGGCTGGCGCGCGACATAGAGTTCGTCTGCTTCAACGACCGGTTCATCTACGTGCAGGCGCGTGAGCGCGCTTCTGAGGGTCTTTATGACGCCGAGACAGACAGCAGGGTGAGCGCGGACTATTCGGAAGCCATGGACATCAGTGGCCTACACAAGCCGGGAGAGGGCTGCGACGGATACTACACGGGCTGGGTTGGCCCGGGCCTCTTGCTGCACGACGGACGATACCCGTTCGTCCCCCCTGCGCATGGCGAAACATCAGCAATGAAGGCCTGCGAGATCGGGGGTGGTTCGAGCGGCCCTGTGACCCAGGGCCATAGCTCCCAAGCTAGCCTCGGAGGTCTGGCATTGCGGATTTCCGTTTTATCCCAACGGTTTGCGGCTGTTCCGTGCGACACGACGCCGACGTTGCGAGCCTGAAAATCAGCTAACAATCGGAAGTCACGCCATTATTTTGGCTGTAGGGGTAGCCCTCATAACCTGAAGGCCGCAGGTTCAAATCCTGCCCCCGCAACCAAATCTTACAATACTATCAAAGACTTCAAAGCCGAGCATAACGCTCGGCTTTTGTCGTTTGGTATTCTTGTCAACACCTGGTCAACGTTTACCGAGCCCCCCATCGACGGGGCGGATAATCGTCGCCATGACCCTCACACCTTCAGCAGATCGAGCAGCGGATCAAAGGCGTACATCGCCGCACGTCGTCCGGAAGCCGGTTCAATGGTGCGCAGCATGCCCGCCTCGACCAGCCGTCGGGATAGCGCGCGCGCCGAGGATGGTGGGATGCCTGAGCGTTCGACGAAGCGGTCGTTGCGGAAGATCGGGCTTGCGAAGACGAAGTCCAGCGCCTGATCATGGAACTGCGAGTTCAGGACTTCGCGGAACCGCTCCCGCATCTCGCCGTGAAGGCGGAAGATCGCGTCGGCCGTCTGAATGTTGACCGTCGCCTGGGCGTGCATCGCCTGGAGGAAGAATACCACCCAGCCGGTCCAATCGCCCTTGGCGGAAACGGCCCGCATCCGCTCGATGTACTCGTCCTTGTTGGCCTCGAAGTAACCCGACACGAAAAAGTTCGGCTGATGCAGGACGCCGAGCTTCCACAGCATCAGGGTGATCAGCATCCGGCCGATCCGACCGTTGCCGTCTTCGAACGGATGCACAGCCTCGAATTCGACATGCGCGATGGCGGTGCGGATCAATGGCCGCATCGTGCTTTCGTTGATGTAGCGGACCAGTTCGCCCATCGCCGGGCCCAGCTGCTCCGGGGCAATCGGAACGTAGTAGATCCTTCCCTGCCGTTCATCCCCGATGTAGTTCTGCTCAACCTTGTAGCTGCCGGGGCGCTTGCGGGCTCCCCGGCCAAAGGACAGCAGCTGCTGGTGGGCAGTCCGGATCAGGTGTTCGCCAAGCGGGGCGCCGTCGGCGAGGGCTTGCTGAGCATTCCGCAGTGCGCGGGAATAAAGGTAGGTCTCGACGTCGTCGTTGCGCGCTTCCCGATAAGGGTCGGCGCTGCCCGCGTCTTCTTCGGCTTCAAGGCGGTACAGCTCTTCGATGGTCGAGATCGTCCCCTCCATCCGGGACGAGGTGACCGCATCCTGGCGACGCAGCGGGGCGAGGAACAACTCGCTGTTCACCATTCCCGACATCTTTGCATCGTATCGTGCAAGCGAGGCCGCTGCCTCTTCAAGGGGTCCGAGAAGCACCTCGTAGTCGAGTGAGCCAGGGGGAAAGCCGCCGATGTGATAGGTGACGGCATCCGTAAGATCGTAGGTTTTGGTGATCATAGTTGTGCCGATTCTGTCATCAACGGGATTTGACGCCAACCTAGTCACACGAAGATCGCTTGGCAACAGAATATGGCTCTATTCTGACATCAAGGGGCGTTGTCGCCAGCAGTCTGCCGTCAAGCCAGATTGGTGACAGAGACTGACAGGAAAATGGTATCAAAGCATGATCCCCTCTCATTCGCCGCAAGACATGCGGAGAATAGGGGTTCTAATCTCCGCATGAACATTGTCGCGACTTGTTTCGTGAACGCTTGGGCGGGGTGGAATCCAGCCGCTTCCTTGCATGTCAGGAACCCCCGGACGATTTCTGTTCCTGTCCGAGGTCTTGCAACACAAGCTCGCGCGCAGGACAGTCGGTACATCTGTGCCGCCGCTGATCCGGCAGTCGCTCGGCCATGATCAGGATGGTGATCAGCACTGCATCCGAATGTTGCGCGAGCCGGATCAGATGCTCTCCGCTAGGCCCGCGTTCGCCAGACAGCCAGTACTTCGCCGTCCGCTCGCTCGCTCCGGTCCAGCGCATCACCGTTTTGATGGCCTGATGCGTCGGTCCCAGTTCGCGCCGCAGGGCATCGGCAATGGCCGTGCGATACGCGGTCTGATCGGCGTCCAGGTGCACAGTTGTGCCCATTTTCGGCACGGATGTGCCCATCTTGATCCGCATCACGGCGTCCTCCTCCGGTAAACCAGTGGAGAAGACAACACAGCGGCAGATTCCATTTTGCGCCCCAGCCAATACCCCGGGTCCGACCAGACGGAGACGCCTGCATGAACTGATTTGGAGACGGGCATGGCAGGCAGAGAGCTGCCCTCAAGAAAAGAACCGGCGAACTCCCCGCCAAAGCGCCGTGCGGCTGAATATGTCCGCATGTCCACGGACCATCAGAAATATTCGACCGAAAACCAGTCGGACGCGATCCGCAAGTACGCGGAGGAACGCGGCTTTGAATTGGTCCGTTCCTATGCCGATGCAGGCAAGAGTGGGCTCAGGATCGAGGGTCGCGAGGCGCTGCAGCAGCTGATCCAGGATGTGCAGGACGGCACCGCGGATTTCGAGGTGATCCTTGTCTATGACGTCAGCCGATGGGGCCGTTTTCAGGACGCCGATGAATCCGCCTATTACGAATACATCTGCCGTCGCGCCAACAAGCAGGTCGAGTATTGCGCCGAGCAATTTGAAAATGATGGCGGGCCGGTTGCTACGATCGTCAAGAGCGTCAAGCGCGCGATGGCGGGGGAATACAGCCGGGAACTTTCCAACAAGGTCTTCATCGGGCAGTGCCGCCTGATCGAACGCGGCTTCCGTCAGGGCGGTGCGGCGGGTTTTGGCCTTCGCCGGGTCCTGCTTGACGAACGGGGTGAAGTGAAGGCCGAACTGAAGCGCGGTGAGCACAAGAGCTTGCAGACAGACCGGGTGATCCTGGTGCCAGGACCCGACGCCGAGGTCCGGACCGTTCGCTGGATCTACAGCCGGTTCCTCAAGCACGGCCGTACGGAAAGCGAAATCGCGGCCGAACTGAATGAGCGCGGGATCCTGACCGATCTCGGCCGGGCCTGGACCCGCGCCACCGTCCATCAGATCCTGACCAACGAAAAATACATCGGCAACAACGTCTACAACCGGCGCTCCTTCAAACTGAAGCAGAAGCGGGTGGCGAATGGTCCGGAGATGTGGATCCGTTCGGAAGGGGCGTTCGATGCCATCGTCGAGCCGAAACAGTTCCAAAAGGTGCAGGCGATCATCGCCGCCCGGAACCGCCGGTTCTCGGACGACGAGATGTTGGAACGGTTGACGCGGCTGTTCCAGCGCCACGGCTACATATCCGGTCTGGTGATCGACGAGGCCGACGGGATGCCGTCCAGCGGCGCCTATGCCCACCGGTTCGGCAGCCTGATCCGGGCCTATTCCCTCGTTGGCTTCACACCGGACCGGGACTACCACTACATCGAAGTGAATCGCTTGCTGCGGCTGTTCCACAGCGACGAGGTGGAGCGTGTGATCCGCGAGACTGCATGAAATGGTGACGTAAGTGAAAAATGGCGGTGCCGAAGCACCGCCCAGGTAGGTTGATGAAAGTTCCGCCTGCCGGGCCGCTAACGCATGGCGCGGCAGACCACCTGCGCCGTCAGGTTACTTCGGCAAGCCGCGCCAATGGGCGCAGACATGCTCGATGCAACCGAACCGGCGGCGCGTATAGCGCCTGATCCAGATGTGGCCGATCATGCCCTTCTCCTTCTCGGATGAGGGTTTCGCTTGATGCGGGCCTGGATTTATGGAATACTCTGTTTGCGAGACAGGAGGACTTCCACGGGTTTCGGCCCGCGCTGATTTCCACCTACTATGGGAAGCCAGGCCTTCGGTCTGGCTTTTCCCGTTTAAGGTCCCCCGCGTCGGGCAGTTGTCAACGCGACGGACCCCGGCGTCTTCTTTCCATACGATTCTCCGCGCATGTTGGTGGGCGGGGCGAGGCGCCCACTTCACATACATACCCGTTGACGATGGTACGCGCAAGCGCTACATACGCGGGCGACGGCAAAAATTTTCAACAGCCGTTCTCAGCCTTGGAGAAAGGGACTGGACATGGAAATCATTGCCCGCCTGCGCGAAGAACGGGAAGCACTTGTGGCCCGTGTCTCTCAGATCGACAAGATGTTGCAGCAGTATGACGAGTGGGGCCGTGAGGCGCAACGGCTGCTGTCACTTACTTGTGCGGTCGAAAGTGAATTGCGTGAAGCTCGTGCCGCGCCCAGTTATACGCCTCTAAGCGCGGAGTCTGAAGTGCCAGATCAACCGAGTTTCCGCCAAGATGGTAACGTCAGGATCAGGGTGCGTTCGGCGTCCGCGCCGGTGGTAACTGGAAGGAAGACGCCAATTCCGGTCTTTGAGGCGGCGGTCATTGATGTTTTGCGTGAATCTGGGCAGCCGATGGATCGTGTGGCTCTTTATGATGCATTGACGGCGCGCGGCATTGTGATCGGTGACGGTGGCCGCGACAAGGACTTGAACGCATTGTCGGCTCGCGTTTACCGGATGGCGCAAGACCCAAAAAACCGGATTTCTAGCGAGCGTGGGCAAGGATACCGACTCATCACGGACGAGGAAGCCGTTGAAACAGAACGTTTTGATGACACTGCCAATGACGAAGAGGACCGTGATCCGTTGATCTGAAGCAGGCCCAAGAGCCAGAAATATGGGCAGATCGCCGCGTCGATCCGCGAGGTCGGGCTGATCGAACCGCCGGTGGTCGCCCGCGCGGCTGGGCAGGACGGATCCTTCATCCTTCTGGATGGCCATGTTCGGTTGCATGTTCTGAAGGAAATGGGCGAGACGACCGTCACCTGCCTCGTGGCGACTGACGACGAATCCTTCACTTACAACAAGCGCATCAGCCGCCTCGCCACGATCCAGGAGCACAAGATGATCCTGCGCGCGGTCGAGCGCGGCGTGTCGGAAGCCCGCATCGCGGCAGCCTTGAATGTGAACATCGCGCTGATCCGACAGAAGCGGACCCTGCTGAACGGCATCTGTCCGGAGGCAGCCGAACTGCTGAAGGCCAGGCACTGCCCGATCAACAGCTTCCGGTCCCTGCGGAAGATGAAGCCCCTGCGGCAGATTCAGGCGGCGGAACTGATGATCGCGGCTAACAACTACACGGTGCCCTATGTCGAGGCGATCCTCGCAGCATCTGACGCCACTGAGCTGGTTGACCCGGCTGCAAAGAAGCCACCTGCAGGCGTAACGCGTGAACAAGCCGAGCGAATGAAGGCCGAGATGGCCAACCTGCAAAAGAACATCAAGCTGATCGAAGGCACCCTTGGACCCGATCACCTTCGGCTGGTGGTGGCCGGTCGCTATGTCGAGCGGCTTTTGCAGAATGACCGTCTCGCCCGCTACCTCGACAAGAACCACGGTGAAATCCTCGGCGAGTTTCGCCAGATCGTGGCGGGCCTCGTGCAGCCTGCGTCCACGACGGAAGCGATGAGGATCGAGACCGAGTAGTTCGGCAACTGTCCTTCTTTCGACGATGGGGACCCGGACCCGAAAGCGCGGGGACCGCAGGAGACGCCGGACAGAGGGCCGGATCAATTGCGGCGGCGGGGATGGCGGCGAACCCGCTCGGAGCCCGCCAGGCTGGTTTGAGTTTTCACCGGCCCAATGGTCGGTGTCCGGCCATTGAAACAAGTGGGCGCATTCTCCGCCGGAGGTGAATGCGCCCGTTTATCATAGCGAAGCTCCTAAATTTCTTGTTCCACTTGAACCCGAATTCTCTGAGGCAGACGGAGTTGCATTCGCTCAGCTGCCTGGAACAGCTTTCACCGGCACGCCCGCGCCTGGTCGCGCAAGACAGCGTAGTCGATCAGCATCCTGACGATGAGGGCGCCTTCCGGCAACGCTTCGACCTCGTTGGCCGCCTGCGCTTGATCCGCGGCCGTGTACTCGACCACAGGCGGACATGGCGCGCGGGCGTCAGAACCGCCCGTCGCGCCGACGACCATCACGATCACCTGCACCAGCCTGATCTGATCCGTCACACGGGCCATGGCCTGAAGATGATCCTGCAGCGCGCCGGGTCCGGGCAGATCCTCGCCGAGGCGTCTGCCTGGTCGGACACCTATCATTGCGATGCAGTCGCGACGGAGCCCTGCGCGGCGGCGCTCCTGCCGCGACAGGTGTTTCGGGCAAAGCTGAAGTCAGACCCCGGCCTTGCGGAGCACTGGGCAAGAACCTGGCGCGCGCAGTCCAGCCGGCGCGCCTCAGGGCCGAGATCCGGTCGCTCCCGCGGGTCGCGCACCGTCTCGATGCCTGGCTCGCCGAAGGCCAAAGCCTGCCAGAAAAGGGGCGCTGGCAGGAGGTGGCTGCAGAACTGGGCGTCACGCGGGAGGCGCTCTATCGCGAATTGGCTCGCCGGCGTTTGCAGAAACGGCCATGACAGTTGTTCACTAGCGGCCACTCCGCGCTGCGGTGCGCTATTCGCCCAACAGCAGGCAGACAAAGTTAACCAAACGACTCGGGCATTGCGCAACCCGACCAATCCAGTCAGTTATCAGGAAGGAGTCGCCGAGTCGGAAGAACAACCCATGGCACGCATGGATCGGACAGCGCTGCAGCCGTGCCGCTGCAAGCTGCTTCAGGTCGCGTTCGAGGGCGCGTTGTGGCCGATCATGTCCATGGAGCACCTGCTCGATCGTCTGACGGGCCTGTCGGGGCGCGGGTCTGACTGGGCGCGCAATCTTTCCAAGAACGAAGGGACCTCCAGATGATCCACAAACTTCTGACGACCACGGCTCTCGCCGCCGCGCTCGCTACCGGCGCACAAGCGCAGACGGCCGCCAATGTGCTCGACACCTATGCCGACATCGCCGCCGCCAAATACGAGGACAGCCTCATCGCCGCACGGGCGCTCGAGGACGCCGTCACGGCGCTGATCGAGGCGCCGTCCGCCGAGACGCTTCAGGCTGCCCGTGCCGCTTGGCTCGAGGCGCGCGTGCCCTACCAGCAGACCGAGGTCTACCGCTTTGGCAACCCCATCGTGGACGACTGGGAAGGTCGGGTGAACGCCTGGCCGCTCGACGAGGGGCTGATCGACTACGTCGACGGCGCGTATGGCGGACCGACCGACGAGAACCAGCTTGCCACGCTCAATGTCATCGCCAATCGGACCTTCACGCTGTCGGGCGCAGAGATCGACGCCGCCGAGATCACGCCTGCACTCCTTCAGGATACCCTACACGAGGTCGACAGCATCGAGGCGAACGTCGCCACCGGCTATCACGCTATTGAATTCCTGCTCTGGGGCCAAGACCTGAACGGGCACGGCGACGGTGCGGGTGACCGGCCCTGGACCGATTTCGCGCAGGGCGACGCTTGCACCGGAGGCAATTGCGACCGGCGGGCCGAGTATCTTGCCGCGGCGACCGGCCTCTTGGTGTCCGACTTGGAATGGATGGCCGCGCAATGGGCCGAAGGCGGGGACGCGCGTGCCAACGTCATGGCCGACGAGCAGGCCGGGCTCTCGGCGATCCTGACGGGCATGGGCTCGCTCTCCTATGGCGAGCAGGCGGGCGAGCGGATGCGGCTGGGCCTGATGCTGAACGATCCTGAGGAAGAGCATGACTGCTTCTCGGACAACACGCACAACAGCCACTATTATGACGGGCTGGGCATCCAGAACGTCTATCTCGGCGAATACGTCCGGATCGACGGTTCGCTCGTCTCCGGGCCGTCGCTTTCGGACCTGGTTGCGGCGGACAATCCCGACCTCGATGCCGAGATGCGCACCCGGCTGATGGAGACGATGATGGCGCTCGGCCGCATCAAGACCGCGGCGGAGGCGGGTTTTGCCTATGACGAGATGCTGGCGCCCGGCAACGAGGCTGGCGAGCGGCTGATCATGGGCGGCGTCGACGCGCTGATCGCGCAAACCCGGTCCATCGAGCGGGTCGTGGCGGATCTCGGCCTCGGCGGCATCGAGTTCGAGGGCTCCGACAGCCTCGACAACCCCTCCGCCGTGTTCCAGTGAGACAATGTGGGGAGGTGCGGTCACCCGTGCCTCCCCTGAGAGTCGTGCCATGAAACGTGCATCCATCGCCCTGCTGCCCGTGATGGCGGCTTTCGCCCTTCCGGCCTTCGTGCTGGCCCAGCAGGCGACGGAACCGCCGTGGGCCGGGCTCGACGACGTGCATCTGAACGTCATTCCGCGCACCGACGCGGAGCGGGAGCGCATCGCCGCGGTGACCGCGTGGCCGGAGGACTTCAGTTCTGCCTGGCCCTTCGAGGAAAACTCGGGCGGCGCCCAGACCGTCCGCGCGCGCGACATGGCGGATACGTTCTCGCAACCGGCCGCGAACCTCACCTTCGAGCAGGAACTGGATTTCCGGGTCGGCAACGGGATGTTCCGGCGCATCTGGGTCTCTGCGCCCGCGTCCACCATCGCCTCGGACGGTCTCGGCCCGCTCTACAACGCGCGCTCCTGCCAGCGCTGCCACCTCAAGGACGGGCGCGGCCATCCGCCCGAGGGGCCGGAGGACACCGCCGTCTCGATGTTCCTGCGGGTGTCCATCCCGGCGCCGGAACTGGATGAAGCCGAGATCGCCGACATCGAACGCTACATCGCCGGCACCCATCCGACGGCGCCCGAGCCGACCTACGGCACACAGTTGCAGGATTTCAGCCTGCCGGGCCACGCGCCCGAATACCGGCTGCAGATCGACTACGACGAAATCGAAGTGCCCCTCTCGGGTGGCGAGGTCGTGCATCTCCGCCGCCCCACCTACACCGCGTCCGACCTTGGCTATGGACCGCTGCACCCGGACGCGATGCTCAGCCCGCGCGTTGCGCCGCAGATGATCGGCATGGGCCTTCTGGAGGCGATCCCGGCCGAGGATATCCTCGCGCTCGCCGATCCCGACGACGCCGATGGCGACGGCATCTCCGGCACCCCGCAGATCGTGTGGTCGGACGTGCACGACCGGCCGATGCTCGGCCGGTTCGGCCACAAGGCGGGCAATCCGACGGTGCTCGAACAAACCGCAAGCGCCTTCGCGGGCGACATCGGCATCTCGAACCCGATCCACACCGCGGGTTCGGGGGAATGCACCGACGCGCAGACCGACTGCACGGCCGCGCTCCACGGCGGCGACGCGGAACAGGGCGGCTTCGAGATCGACCAGGTGGGCCTCGACCTCGTGACCTTCTACAGCCAGACGCTCGCCGTGCCGGCACGGCGAAACGTGGACGACACGGACGTCCTCCGCGGGCGCGAGGTCTTCTTCGAAACCGGCTGCGCGTCCTGTCACCGGCCGAACTACGTCACCGACCGGCTGGAGGGCGACGACCCGGCGAGCTTCCAACTGATCTGGCCCTACACCGACCTGCTGCTCCACGACATGGGGCCGGGCCTTGCCGACAACCGCCCCGAGGGCCGCGCGAACGGGCAGGAATGGCGCACGGCTCCGCTCTGGGGCATCGGAATGACCGAGACGGTGTCGGGCCACACCTATTTCCTGCATGATGGCCGTGCGCGTTCCCTGCTCGAGGCGGTGCTCTGGCATGGCGGCGAGGCGCAAGCCGCACGCGACCGTGTCGTCGAGATGCCGCCCGAAGACCGCGCGGCCCTGATCCGCTTCCTGGAGAGCCTATGAGACTGATGTCCGCTGCCCTTCTGAGTGTCGGCCTCGCAGCCCCCGCGCTGGCGGGCGTGGACGAGGCGCTGAACGATCACATCCTGCCGGGCTATGTGGGGTTTGCAGAGGCGACGGAGGATCTGGCGCAGGCCGCCCGGGACGATTGCCGCGCAGAAGCTCTGGCGCCTGCGTTCCACGCGGGCTTCGACGCCTGGATGCCAGTGGCCGACATCCGGCTCGGGCCGTCGGAGACCGGCGCGCTCTCCATCGCCTTCTGGCCCGACGCGCGCGGCTTCACGCCCCGGACGCTTGGGCGCTTCATTGCTGAGGAAGATTCCGTCGCAAGCGATGTGGACGGCTACGCCGAGGTGTCGATCGCGGCGCGCGGGCTCTTTGCGTTGGAGATGCTGATCTTCGATCCCGAGTTCTCCGGCTACGCGCCGGACAGCTATACCTGCCGACTCGTCGCGACCATTGCGGCCGATCTGGACCGGCAGGCGGATGCGCTCGCCGGCGTCTGGACGGAGACCTTTGCGGACACGCTCCGAACGGCGGGCGAAGCGGGCAACGCCACCTACATGACGGAACAGGAGGCGGTCCGGGCGATCTACACCCAGATCCTTTCCTCGCTGGAATTCACCGCCGACCAGCGGCTCGGTGCGCCGATGGGCACGTTCGACCGCCCGCGCCCGGCCCGCGCCGAGGCTCGCCGGTCCCAGCGCAGCCTGCGCAACGCCGTTCTGGCCGCCGAGGCCGCCCATGGCCTTGCCACCGCACTCGCGGACTGGGAACTGCCAGAAACCAACGCTGCACTGGCGCGCGTCCGCGAGGCCGCCGCCCGGATCGAAGATCCGTCCTTTCAGGATGCGACCGACCCGCAGGCCCGGCTGCGCGTCGAGGTGCTGCAACAGGCGGTGCGCTCGTTGAACGCGGCGATACAGACAGAGATTGGCGCGCAGCTCGGCATCGCGCCGGGCTTCAATTCACAGGACGGAGACTGAGGCCATGATCCACCGCCGCGGCTTTCTCGCGTCTCTCCTCGCAGCCGGAGCCGCTCCGCGCCTCGGCTGGGCGGCCGTCGGCAACCCGTCCTATCTCGCTGCGGCACGGGAACCGGATGGCAGCTTCGCGCTCTACGGCCTCGACGCCCACGGCGCCTCGACCTTCCGTGTGCCTCTGCCTGCACGGGGCCACGCCGGGGCCGGCCATCCGTCCGTCGCCGAGGCGGTGGCTTTCGCGCGCCGTCCCGGCGCCTTCGCCCTCGTCCTCGATTGCGCGCGCGGCGACGTGCTGCACCGGCTGACCCCTCCGGAAGGCCGCCAGTTCAACGGCCACGGCGTCTTCTCCGCCGATGGCACCGCCCACTTCACCAGCGAACAGCGCAGCGATACCAGCGAGGGCGTGATCGGCGTCTGGGACGCGAGGGCGGGCTATACCCGCTACGACGAATTCCCGAGCGGCGGGATCGGCCCGCATGACCTGCGCCTGATGCCCGACGGCGAGACGCTGGTCGTCGCCAATGGCGGCATCGCGACCGACCCCACCGACCGCCGGAAGCTGAACCTCGCCACCATGCGGCCCAACCTGACGTATCTGTCGCTATCAGGGACGATCTGGGACCGGATAGAGTTGGAGGCAGAGCTTCATCAGAACTCCATCCGGCACCTGGCGGTGCGGCACGACGGCCTCGTCGGCTTTGCCATGCAATGGGAGGGCGAGTTCGGCGCCGCGACGCCACTGCTGGGATTGCACCGCATGGGCGATGCCCCCGTTCTGGCGCAAGCTCCGCTCGCCGACGAGCTCGCGATGCAGGGCTATGCTGGCAGCGTGGCGTTCAGCGGCGAGGGCAGCGAGATCGCCATCACCTCGCCCCGTGGCGGCCGATTGCACCGGTTCTCCGACGATGGCGCTTTCCTCGGGGCCCTGTCGCGCGCGGATGTCTGCGGTCTTGCGCCCACGGGGAACGGATATCTGGCAAGCGACGGGCTTGGTGGACTCGTCTCGATCGGTGCGACAGGTCCGACCCCGCTCGCTCGGGCAAATTGTGCGTGGGACAACCACATCGTTTCGCTTTAATGCGGGTGATGCGCCTTGCCCGGCGGTTTGTTCAGAAGATCCGTCTACCCCTGACGCACATACGCGCTTGCTCCCGCATCACGGCATAGTCTGCCAGCATCTGGGCGATCGCCGAGCCCTCCGGCAGCAGAGCCAGTTCCTCGGCCGCCCGCGCCTGGAACTCTGGGCTGTATTCGACGACAGGAGGACAGGCCCGGAGGTCTCCGACGTCCGAAGCGCCCGTCGCGCAGCCGGTCAGCCAGATCGTCGCGAGAGCGAGGGCGACGCGCCGCCGCCTCGAGCATCCGTCGTTGCGCGTCATGGGGTTTTTCCTCGGTCTCGAGCCGCTCGGCCAGTCGGCCGGCGCGCTCACCGGAGCGGCGCAGGGACAGCAGTGTTGATTTCCACCCAGAACTGAGCCGGATAGGCGCGTAATTTCCACTGATAATTGAGCCATGTGAACCTTTCCCCAGAGCGGTGAGCAACGGGGGCAACGGAGTGATCCACATGGGACTTTTGAACATCATCCGACGCATGCACTTGCGGCAGAAGCTGTCGGTCCGCGAGATTGCGCGGCGCACCGGTCTGTCGCGCAACACGATTACCAAGCACCTGGCGGCAGACACGATCGAGCCGAAGTTCGCCACGCCGGATCGCCCGAGCAAGCTTGATCCTTTCGCCGAGAAGCTGACCGGCTGGTTGAAGACGGAAGCCGGCAAGTCGCGCAAGCAGCGGCGGACGCTGAAACAGATGCATGCCGATCTCGTCAAGCTCGGCTTCACCGGCTCCTACAACCGGGTTGCGGCGTTTGCGCGGAAATGGCGGACAGATCGCCAGCGCGAACAGCAGACCACGGGAACGCAACACCTTCGTTCCGCTGTCCTTCCGACCGGGCGAAGCCTTCCAGTTCGACTGGAGCGAAGACTAGGGTCAGGACTCACAACCAGAACATGACGGTTGCGGCGATGCAGATGGCGGAGAGGAAGAGCTCGCCGCATCTGTCATAGCGGGTCGCGATGCGGCGCCAGTCCTTGAGACGGGCAAAGAGGTTCTCGATCCGGTGGCGCTGCCTGTAGAGCTTGCGGTCGTGGCTGGCAGGGTTTCGGCGCCCACGCCGGGCCGGGATGCAAGCTGCGATCCCCCTGTCCTCAAGCGCCTGACGGAACCAGTCGGCGTCATAGCCTTTGTCGGCCAACAGCGTCCTGGCGGGAGGCAGATCACGCAGCAGGGCCAGCGCACCTTTGGCGTCGCTCATCTGTCCGGGTGACAGGAAGAAGGTCAGCGGCCGCCCCAGCCCGTCGCAGATCATATGCAGCTTCGAGTTCAGGCCGCCTTTGGTCCGCCCGATGGCCCGCGGCCGAGTCCCCCTTTTGAGAGGCTTGCCGCCGTCCGGTGAGCCTTGAGGTGCGTGCTGTCGATCATGATGACATCGCCATCCGGCCCCGGGCGTGCAAGCTCGACAAAGATCCGGGCAAACACACCCAGGCGCGACCAGCGTACGAACCGGTTGTAGAGCGTCTTCGGCGGCCCGTAGACGCCAGGAGCGTCCTTCCACTGCAGCCCATTCTTCTTGACGTAGATGATGCCGCTCAACACCCGCCGGTCATCCACGCGCGGCTTGCCTCGGGATCTCGGAAAGAACGGCCGCAACCGATCCATCTGCGCCTCGGTCAGCCAGAAGTGCTCGCTCATCTCATGCCCCCATCTTTGGGAGCTTGAATCATGTAGCCCGCGCAACCTCAAACAGGTTTATGGGTCCTGACCCTACGGGCATCTGGCCGTCGATCGCACCAAGCTTCAGATGGCGCATATCAAGCTGTCGCACAGTCGGGCCTTCCTGTCGCGCGCCTAGGCCGCACCTGAGGGCTGATGGTTCCCCTGAACGTAACCGTCGACAACCAATGAAGAGGGCATAGCCCAAGTTGGCGCCAAAGCGATGAAAGAAGCTAGTACAGGGCCTTGTTCACTTTCGATTTCGGTTCCTTATTGGTAAGCATCCGGCGTAGGCGGCGGTCATGCAGCGAGTTGGCGCTCCGATGGCTGCCACGTCCATGGCAGAAGGTCCTGCACGCGTGAAGCCGTTGTGTTGGGGAGCTTGGCAAGGACGTCGGCGAGCCAAGCCTGCGGGTCGATGCCGTTCATCTTGGCGGTGACGATCAGAGAATACATGAAGGCGGCGCGGTCTGGGCCGCGCTCGGATCCAGCGAAGAGCCAGGACTTCCGTCCCAGCGCGATACCGCGCAGTGCGCGCTCGGCCGCGTTGTTTGTCAGGCAGACGCGCCCATCCTCGAGGAAGAGCGTGAAGGCGTCCCATCGGTTCTTCTTGAACATGTAGGCGATCGCCTTGGCGACGGGGTTGTGCTTCGACATGGTTCCCTGTTCGGCCCGCATCCAGTCGTGCAGCTCCTCGACCAGGGGGCGGACCAGCCGGTGCCGGGCGTCGAGCCGGCTGGCGATGTCCAGACCGTTGATCTGACGCTCGATATCGAAGATGGCGTCGATCTTCCTCACGGCTTCCAGCGCGACAGGCGATATGTCGTGCGCGGGCTTCTTCTGACGGGCATTTTCCTTGATGTCGGCGAGCTCGAAGAGCTTCCGTCGGGCATGGCTCCAGCACAGGGCGCTCAGCACGGCCCCCGGATCACGATCACCGCGATAGAGGTCGTTGTAGCCACCATAGGCATCGGCCTGGAGAACGCCCTGCCACCCCGCAAGATGCCGGTTCGGATGCGCCATCTCCCTGTCGCGCGAGAAGTGGAACAGCGCGGCCGGTGGCGCGCCGCCGCCAAAGGGCCGGTCGTCGCGGACATAGGTCCAGAGCCGCGCTGTCTGCGTCCCTCCCTTCGCGAGGAGGGGGACCGTTGTGTCGTCGCCGTGGAGGCGCTCGGCCGCCAGAACATGGTTCCGGATCAGGGCGTGGATCGGTGCCAGAGCCGCGGTGCAGGCCCCGACCTGGTCGGCCAGCGTCGAGAGGCTGAGATCGACGCCTTCCTTTGCATAGCGTTCTGCCTGTCGGTTGAGCGGCTGATGCTGACCGAACTTCTCGAACAGAACCATCGCCAGCAGGTTCGGTCCAGCCCATCCCCGCGGCGTGGGATGGAAGGGCGCCGGCGGCTGGCTGATCTTCTCGCAGGCCCGGCAGGTGAACTTCTCACGCACCGTCTGGATCACCTTCCACTGACGCGGGATGACCTCGAGCGTCTCGGTAATGTCCTCACCCATCTTCACGATACGGTCCGAGCCACAGCAGGAGCACGCTGTCGGTGCCTCGATCACCACCCGCTCGCGCGGCAGATGGTCCGGGAACGGCTTGCGCACCGGGCGGCGACGCTCGAACCCGGCGACCGCCGTGGTCTTCGCCTTCCCGGCGGCAATCTCGTCCTCGGTGGCGGCGGCCTCGAGTTCCTCGAGCTGCAGCTCCATCTGGTCGATCAGGCGGGCGCGGCGCTCGGCGCTATGGCCGTAGTGGTCGCGCCGGAGCCTGGCGATCTCCAGCTTGAGGTGTTTGATCATCGCTTCCGAGGTGGAGACCACCGCCCGGGCCTGCGCCAGTTCGCTCTCGGCGGCCTCGGCACGGGCTTGCGACGCCGCAAGTGCGGCACGCAGTCGGGCAATCTCGGAAGCGGTATCGGACATGCCCGAAGCATACCTCGAGTTGGCGAAACGCCCAACAAAATATGGGCTTTCGCAAACTATTATCCCGCCTTTGTCGGGCGTTGTGTCCACCGCGGATTGCGCCAGTCTATCCCTTCCAGAAGATAGCCGAGTTGCGCCGCCGAGATCTGCACGGCCTCGCCGGTGCCGCTGCTCGGCCAGATGAACTTCCCGGCCTCCAGCCGCTTGGTATAGAGCGACATGCCGACGCCGTCGTGCCAGAGCAGCTTGACCAGGTCGCCCTTGCGACCGCGAAAGCAGAATATCTCGCCCGCATGTGGATCGCGCCCCAGACCCTGCTGCACCGTCAACGCCAAGGTGTTCATGCCGCGCCGCATGTCGGTGACCCCGCCAGCGATCCACACGCGCAGCTTCGACTGCTTCTCACGCAACGCATCCGCGACGATATCCCACTGCTTTTCCGCCTCGGCCTTGGTTTGCCTCGAGCGAAGATCGTCTTCAGCATCGCCGCCATGGCGGTGCGGCTCTTGGCTGGAGCATGGGCCAAGGCGTTGCGCATCCAATGAACCCGGCATCTCTGGTGGGTTGCGTTGAAGACCCGGCGCGCGGCGGCCCGCAGACCCTTGTGGTCGTCGGCGATTACCAGCTTCACGCCGCGCAAACCGCGGTCGGCTAAGGAGCGCAGGAACTTCATCCAGAACGCCTCGGCCTCAGAGAGGCCAGTCGCGACCCCCAGCACCTCGCGCTTGCCATCCTCGTTCACGGCGACAGCGATTATCACGGCATGGCTGACAATCCGCCCGCCTTCGCGCACCTTCAGGTAGGTCGCGTCGAGCCACAGGTAGGGCCAAGCGCCCTCCAACGGACGGCTCAGGAACGCATTCACCCGCTCGTCGATCTCGGCGCAGAGGCGGCTGACCTGGCTTTTGGACATGCCGCCTGCGCCCATGGCCTTGACCAGGTCGTCGACCGAGCGGGTTGAGACACCGTGAACATAGGCTTCCTGGATCACCGCCACCAAGGCCTTCTCGGCTGTGCGGCGCGGTTCCAGAAAGCTGGGAAAGTAGCTGCCCTTCCGGAGCTTCGGGATCTCCAGCGTGATCCGCCCGGCACGGGTGTCCCAATCGCGGTCACGGTATCCGTTGCGCTGAACCTCCCGCAGGGGCGTTCGCGCCCCCTTGGCAGCCCCTGTCCGCGCCTCAACTTCGGCTTCCATGATCCGCTCGGCCGCAAAGGCCAGCATCTCGCGCACGAGATCGCCATCAGCCTGCTTCTCAACCAGCTCGATTAGCGCCATTCTGTCATTGGTCATCGTCGTCTCCATTCCAGGTTTCAGGTCTTGCAACCCAAACCTACTCCGAAGATCGGCGATGACCGCCAGCGTTACCTACGGCCGCGCGCTGCGCTACGCCAAAGGCTCCGCGCGCGGCCTCCTACACCACCACATGGGACACAGCCGATGCCAAGCCCAGGCCATATCCGCTACGCATTCGGGACACTCGACCAAGTCTACGCCGTGTTACCGCGGATCTACCAGCTGGCGGCGAGCCTGCCCGATGCGCCGCTGCGGGAGTTCGCGACGAAGATCAAGGACCTTCCGAAAACGACGGAGGCCGAACGCCTCGTCGTCCAGCGCATCGGCCAGGACATCTTCCGCGCTGGCCTGATCGAGTATTGGCAGGGGCGATGCCCGCTGACCGGCATTACCGATACAGCGCTGTTGCGCGCGTCGCACATAATTCCATGGAAGGATTGCGCGAGCGATGCAGAACGCCTCGACGTCCATAACGGCCTCCTGCTCTCGGCCTTGTGGGATGCTGCCTTCGATCGTGGGCTAGTAACGTTCGACGACGAGGGCCAGCCGCAACTATCACCCTTCCTCAGCGACAGCGCTCGCGCTGAATTGCGCTGGCAGGAAGCGATCCCGTTGACCGACAAGCATCGGAGGCGACTGACCTGGCACCGCACCAACCTCTTCGTCAGACAAGGAGGAGCGTAAGACACTGGTTCAGGCGCTTGCGAGCCACCCCTTGTTCTGCAAGTTCTGGAGAGCGATGCCGATCTGGCGCGGGGAGAAACGCTTCTTGCGTTCGTTCCACGCATAAACCGTTTCGATTGCATCCTCTGCGCTGACAGCCTTTTCCCGCGTCGTCACCCAGTGCACGGTTGCGAGAAGTTCTAGGCCAAATGGTGTCTCGAACCCCTCTACAAGCTCCGCCACACGATCGAAGCGCGCGGCTGTATCTTGGTTATCCGACAAGAAAGACTCCGCGTCTTTCACCGCGCCGGGGACCAGTTCAAGCTGCTTTTCGGGCGCATCGCCACCATCGGCGTATCCCGACACGAGATGCCCCTCGACCGCGCGAAGGACGTGTCGCAGATTCTCGGCGTAAGGACCATACGGCGCCTTCGCATACTTGAGGCGGAGTGGCTCGCCTGCTTCCTGCATAAAATACATCAGTTTATGCACTTCAAGTAGCGTCACGAACGGGTCCATCAGCCCGCCGAGATAGCGGTTCATTAGAACCACCAGCGCTGCTCGTCCGGGGCTCATCGTTGGAACTTCCCGCGACTTCGTTATTACTGGCGCACTATTTGGCTCAAAGACAATGATCTCCAAGTCCGGCAGGTCGCGCAGCGCGGCTTCGATCCGGGGACGAACGTCCTCCCAGTTCAGGCCACCAAGACCGCTCCCAAGCGGCGGAATGGCGATCGATCTGATGCCACGTTGCCGAACCTCTTCGGCAAGGGCGACAAGCCCGGAATCGATATCCTCCATCCGACTTTTCCCGCGCCAATGCCGCTTCGTCGGGAAATTGATGATGTACTTGGGGTTTGTCAGTGTATGGCTCTCGAAGACGAACATCTTGCCCGGCTGAACTTCATCGCGCTTGCAGGCCGCCTCGTAAGCCTTGAAATTCGCCGGAAATGCATTCTTGAACTGGAGGGCGATGCCACGGCCCATGATTCCGACGCAGTTCACCGTGTTGACGATCGCCTCTGCGTCCGCCTGCAAAATGTCGCCTGTCACATATCTGATCATGATCATCCTCCCCTCAGTAGTACCACTCTCTTTTTACTTTTACTTGCGGTCTATGCTGACTCTTCCCGAACGCCGCCATTGCACGAGCGCCAACATGTTCCGAATGTACACCGATCCCGCGAACAAGCTCCCAAGGAAAGCTCTCATGCATGAGAAACTCTGCCATTTTGTGATCGCGACAAGAAACCCAGTTTCTTGCATTGATCGCATCCCAGTTCACTTGATCAAGCTTTGAGAGATCGTTGTAGAAGTCAGCGGCGCGGTTTGCGGCATTAATATCAGTAAATGCCCAGCGGCGATTATTCGCGGTTGCCCAATCTACGACTTCAAGCATATCCGCGACGAGATGAACGACTGGACCCTGCCCATCCTTGTATGCCACATTCGGATGGTTTCGCCGTGAAATCACATAGAGCATCACGGAACGCGGACAGAGATAGAACGGAACATAGTCGCCCACGCAAGTGCCGGGATTACATTGTACGGGTAGAACAAGGCGGTCAGCCTTGATCTCATTGTTTCCGATCACCGCCGCCCCCTGCCGCTTGACCATCACGGCGTCAGGCCACAGGCAACCGTCCCCGACAATCGACGCCAGGTTGTCGACATGGACTATGTGGTAAATCCTTGGCCGGTCAGGTGTCGGCATGATTAGGCATCCATTCTCACATCATTCACCTTCCCTCGTTAATTTCGCGGCAACGGCTGGTGCATCTTCCGCTGCCATCCCGTCCATGACCCAGCGATCAACATCGCTCAGCTTGAACTTCCAAAGCCGTCCAACTCGCTGAGCGGGCAAGCTCTTGGATTCGATCCAACGGTAGACCGTGTCCTTCGCGACCCCCAGGTGGGCGGCCACTTGATCAACGGAAACCCATGGTTCAGTCATCCCGCCGCCGTCCTCTTCGGCCCGTGTTTATCGCCTTGAATCGACAAGAGTCGACGAAACCCGTATAGCACGTACCGGTGTTCCTCTAAAGTTCTTTCGCGGAAGGCAGCTCATCCAGTCTGTCATTATGCCGATTCAACGGCACGCCCGAACCTGATCTCTCACGACGCTGTAGTCAGCGAGCATTTCGGCGATAGCCGACCCCTCCGGCAGCAGATCGAGCTCGTCTGCTGCGCGCGTCCGGAAGTCGCGGCTGTACTCGACGATAGTCGGACACGTCCCTTGCCCGCTACCGTCAGAACCGACCGTCGCGCAGCCGCTCAGCAAGCTCGTCGCGATGGCGAGGGCGGCGAGCTGCCGCTTCCAGCATCCGGCGTTGGACGTCATTGGCCTTCTCCGTGGCTTCAAGGCGTTCGACGAGGCGTCCCGCTCGCTCGCCGGACCGCCGAAGCGAAAGGAGGAACAGAGATACGGCGAGGACGATGGTTCCGTAGCGCAGCGCCGCCCGCATCCACGGGCTGGCGGCTAACCCGGCCAAGAGCGCGGCGATCACCGTCGCCCCCGCTTCCAGTCGTCGAGGCGGGCGTAGATGGTGACCGCGATGCCGCCGAGCGCGACGGCGATGAACACCCATCGCAGCGTGTCGAGATACGGCACCAGCGGCAGGATCGCGGATTGGGTCTCAGCGAGGACGCTCTGCGCAACCTCGATCCCGGCAGCGCCCAGCGTCGCCACGCCTGCCGCGCCACCACCCTTCATCGTGCGGCTGTCGGCCAGCACTTCGCGCGCGGGCGGCGTCTCCGCTGCAAACGCGGTAGCCCGGACCGGGAAGCGCTCGCCCCACTGGCGAGCGGGCCCGAGATCAACATGGATGAACCCCGAGCGCGGATAGAAGCCGAAGCCGAGGAACCCGACCTCCCGTGCCGCCGCCTCGAACGCCACCGGGTCGTGGTTCGCCATGGCGATATCGAAGGCGGCGCCGTCGAGGTGCTTCGACCTCGTGGCGCCACCGACGGCGCGGTTGTGCTCGGGGCTGCGATAGGCCGAGCGGACGATCAGCGGCTTGCCCAGCCGGTCGCGGAGGGCCTGCAGCTTGTCGAGCGCAGGCTCGTTGACCAGCAGCTTGCCGGTGCCTCGGCAGGCGATCTCGGCGGGCGAAAAGTTCGGCCAGCGCCAGTTGCTCTCGGGCACTTCGCGCCAATGGCGGTGGAAGGTCGTCGTCATGGGGGTCCTCCGAAAACGAAAACCCGCCTCAAGGGCGGGTGCGGTTGGGCTGATGAATGGGGATGGGGCGCGGCTACGGGCCGCCGCCGAAGATCTTCAGCTTGATGGCAATGCCCGCGAGCAGCGCCAGCATGACGCCGGTGGTGATCATGCGGACGGCCGTCTGCATGGCGGTGCGCCGCACCAGGCGGATGCAGTCGCCCGCCACCTATCTGCCCAGCGAAGACCGCACGCAGGATCCGCATATCCTGCGCGCCATTGGCCGGGCGTGGGGCTGGCGGCGGCGCATGGAAGCTGGCGAGTTCAATACGGTCACCGATCTGGCAAAAGCCGTGGGGCTGGCCGAACGCCATGTCAGCCGCCAGCTGCGGCTCGCCTATCTCGCGCCGGGTGTCCTCAAGCGATTGGTCTACAAGCGCGAGGTGCCTGCCGTGACCCTGTTGAACCTGACTGACGTCGCGGCCCTGCCGTGGCACGAACAGCCGGAGAGGGTGTTCGACTGATCCTCAGTGAAAGCTCGCCTGAAACGTCGTCGCCGTCAGCGAGACATGCGCGTCCAGCGGCGGATGCAGTTCGAATGCCTTCGGCTCGCGTGAGAAATTCCAAAGGCGGAACAGACGCCATTCCGACCGACGCTCCTCGGCCACGGCCAGTTCGTTGCGGGTGATGTGGAATGGCGTGCGCTCCCATCCGTTCGTCGTCTTGACCTCGATCAGCCGTGCCCGGCCGTCCGGCCCGAAACTCGCGATGTCGTAGCCCGCGCCGTCGCCATCCTCCTCCGACACCCAACGCACCTTGCGCGCCAGATCGTCCCGTCCCGCGGTCCGCAAGGCCGCGCGCTCATGCGCCAGCACACGCTCCTCGCCCGCGCGGCCGAGGGCCCGGTTGCGTTCGTCCCGGCCCGCCACGTCGAACTTGCGGGCGATGTGCAGCATCTGCTCCAGTTCCTGCGGCGGCGGCAGGTTCGACAGCGTCGGCGGCGGCCCCACCCAGATCTGCGCCGCCTCGCGCAAACCGCCTGCGGGTTGCAGCCCCGGTTGGCGCCCGAGCCAGGCCGGGTTCAGTGCCAGCCACCGCGCCACGGCATCCACCAAGGTCATCTGGAAATTGAAAGCGGGCTTGTAGCCGGGGATCCAGTCCTCGCCGAGCCCCTTCAGCACCGCGCTGATGTTCTGGTGCTTGAACTCGACGGACCCCTCGGACCGGTCGTTCAGCCGCGGGAGGAGTGCGCGGCGATGCTCGGCCTTGCTGTAGCGGCGCCCGGAGACGTCGTCGGCCAGCATCGCGAAGTAATCCGCGACGATCAGGTCGTTCTCTTCATCCGTCCAGGGCCCGTTCGACATTGCGCCAGGCTATGGGCGCGAAGTCTGTTTGTCATCAGAGACTTCCGGCAGGGACCTCACTGCTTTTGCCGGCCCCATGCACCAGTGCACCGGCCTGGTGATCGGCCGCCACGGAGCCGTCCTTCGTAACCCTTCGGCGGGGGCCGTCTGACGGGGCGCTGTGGGGGATGATAAGTCCGACCTTATGGTCGACCTTACGTTCACACCCCAGATCGAGATCCTGTCCGCCGAGGACGCGCCGCGGCGGCGGCACTGGAGCGACGCGGACAAGATCCGGGTGGTCGAGGAAAGCCATCGGGGGTCTCGCCAGGTCACCGCGACGGCGCGGCGGCATGGTATCTCGCGTTCACTGCTGACCGTCTGGCGGCGACAGTATCGGAACGGCGAACTTGCGATCGCAAGCGGTCCTGCTTTCGTGCCGGTGAAGATGGCGCCGGACATTGATGCGCAGTCGCCGCGGCAGCCGGCCCCCGACGTCCAGCTCGAGATCGTTCTGCGGAACGGACGGCGCCTGCTCGTGTCCTCGTCGGTGGACCCGGACGCATTAGCCCGGCTCCTGCTGGTTATCGAGGGCCGATGATCGCCTTCCCGGCGGGGGTGCGCGTGTGGATCGCTGGCGGGGTCACCGACATGCGGCGCGGCATGAACACCTTGGCGTTGACGGTGCAGCAGGGTCTGGGGCGCGATCCACATGCGGGCGAGATATTCTGCTTTCGCGGTCGCAAGGGCGACCTGGTCAAGCTGCTCTGGCACGACGGCGTCGGCATGTCGCTCTATACCAAGCGGCTGGAGGCCGGGAAGTTCATCTGGCCGAGCAGCGGCACCGGCGAGGCCGTGCAGATCTCGGCGGCGCAACTCGGCTATCTTCTGGAAGGGATAGACTGGCGCAATCCGCGGTGGACACAACGCCCGACAAAGGCGGGATAATAGTTTGCGAAAGCCCATATTTTGTTGGGCGTTTCGCCAACTCGAGGTATGCTTCGGGCATGTCCGATACCGCTTCCGAGATTGCCCGACTGCGTGCCGCACTTGCGGCGTCGCAAGCCCGTGCCGAGGCCGCCGAGAGCGAACTGGCGCAGGCCCGGGCGGTGGTCTCCACCTCGGAAGCGATGATCAAACACCTCAAGCTGGAGATCGCCAGGCTCCGGCGCGACCACTACGGCCATAGCGCCGAGCGCCGCGCCCGCCTGATCGACCAGATGGAGCTGCAGCTCGAGGAACTCGAGGCCGCCGCCACCGAGGACGAGATTGCCGCCGGGAAGGCGAAGACCACGGCGGTCGCCGGGTTCGAGCGTCGCCGCCCGGTGCGCAAGCCGTTCCCGGACCATCTGCCGCGCGAGCGGGTGGTGATCGAGGCACCGACAGCGTGCTCCTGCTGTGGCTCGGACCGTATCGTGAAGATGGGTGAGGACATTACCGAGACGCTCGAGGTCATCCCGCGTCAGTGGAAGGTGATCCAGACGGTGCGTGAGAAGTTCACCTGCCGGGCCTGCGAGAAGATCAGCCAGCCGCCGGCGCCCTTCCATCCCACGCCGCGGGGATGGGCTGGACCGAACCTGCTGGCGATGGTTCTGTTCGAGAAGTTCGGTCAGCATCAGCCGCTCAACCGACAGGCAGAACGCTATGCAAAGGAAGGCGTCGATCTCAGCCTCTCGACGCTGGCCGACCAGGTCGGGGCCTGCACCGCGGCTCTGGCACCGATCCACGCCCTGATCCGGAACCATGTTCTGGCGGCCGAGCGCCTCCACGGCGACGACACAACGGTCCCCCTCCTCGCGAAGGGAGGGACGCAGACAGCGCGGCTCTGGACCTATGTCCGCGACGACCGGCCCTTTGGCGGCGGCGCGCCACCGGCCGCGCTGTTCCACTTCTCGCGCGACAGGGAGATGGCGCATCCGAACCGGCATCTTGCGGGGTGGCAGGGCGTTCTCCAGGCCGATGCCTATGGTGGCTACAACGACCTCTATCGCGGTGATCGTGATCCGGGGGCCGTGCTGAGCGCCCTGTGCTGGAGCCATGCCCGACGGAAGCTCTTCGAGCTCGCCGACATCAAGGAAAATGCCCGTCAGAAGAAGCCCGCGCACGACATATCGCCTGTCGCGCTGGAAGCCGTGAGGAAGATCGACGCCATCTTCGATATCGAGCGTCAGATCAACGGTCTGGACATCGCCAGCCGGCTCGACGCCCGGCACCGGCTGGTCCGCCCCCTGGTCGAGGAGCTGCACGACTGGATGCGGGCCGAACAGGGAACCATGTCGAAGCACAACCCCGTCGCCAAGGCGATCGCCTACATGTTCAAGAAGAACCGATGGGACGCCTTCACGCTCTTCCTCGAGGATGGGCGCGTCTGCCTGACAAACAACGCGGCCGAGCGCGCACTGCGCGGTATCGCGCTGGGACGGAAGTCCTGGCTCTTCGCTGGATCCGAGCGCGGCCCAGACCGCGCCGCCTTCATGTATTCTCTGATCGTCACCGCCAAGATGAACGGCATCGACCCGCAGGCTTGGCTCGCCGACGTCCTTGCCAAGCTCCCCAACACAACGGCTTCACGCGTGCAGGACCTTCTGCCATGGACGTGGCAGCCATCGGAGCGCCAACTCGCTGCATGACCGCCGCCTACGCCGGATGCTTACCGTCCTTCTGACCGCCCTGCGCCTTCGTCGGTCTCCGTCACCGGATTATCTCGCGAACGGGGCGACCCCATGAACGTGGCAACTCATTGAAAATGAAAGGATGTTTTGCGCCGTCCTGTGGCCGTCGAGGGGCGCTCGAAGAGAGACGCAGGCCATCCGGACCCATTCTGCGTCAAGCGCCCGGTCTCCGAAGGGCGGATGGCGCTGCCAACACCCTTTGAAACAAAAGGAAAAAAGGCCGCAAGCGGGGCCATTGAACGGATCCGGTGTCTGAATGTGGCGGAGGGGATGGGCCTGAAATCCAACCTTCTCCACTCTAAGATACTGATTCAGAACGATTTCTACGCATGCGGTTGCTAGGGATCGCACCAAGGCGCTTCGGTGTTAGGCGGCGGGATGTCTAGTGCGGGGCTTAGTGTTTGGCCATTTGATGTAAGCGTAGTGGGATAGGTAGCTGAATTGGTCAGGTCTATTCTGCCTTCATAAACCTCGCGCACGCCATTCTCGCCCGATTGTACAATTACTAGGGTCCAGACTCATTGATCTTCAAAGCCAGAACATGATGGTTGCCGCGAGTGCGACAGCGGACAGGAAGGTCTTGGCGCATCTGTCATAGCGGGTTGCGACCCTGCGCCAGTCTTTCAGGCGACCGAACATGATCTCGATGCGGTTGCGGCGGCGATAGCGCCGCTTGTCGTAGCGGACCGCCTTGCCGCGCGACTTCCGCCCCGGGATGCAAGGGCGTATCCCCTTGTCTTTCAACGCTTCCCGGAACCAGTCGGCGTCGTAACCGCGATCCGCGATCATCCACTCGGCAGCGGGCAAGCTGCCCAGCAGGGCGGCGGCTCCGGTGTAGTCACTCACTTGGCCCGCGGTCATGAAGAACTTCAGGGGCCGTCCCTTGGCGTCGGTAACGGCATGTAGCTTGGTATTGAGCCCGCCCTTCGTTCTGCCAATCAAACGTCCGCGCTGGTCGTCGGGCCCCCCTTTTTCGCCCGCAGGCTCGAAGCCGTGCGGTGCGCTTTCAGGTAGGTCGCATCGATCATGATGGTCTTCTGCTCGGCACCCTCGGAGGCCAGTCCTTCCATCATCCTGGCGAAGACTCCCATGTCGCCCCACCGCTTCCATCGGTTGTAGAGCGTCTTCGGAGGTCCATATTCACGCGGCGCATCGCACCATCTCAACCCATTACGATTGATGAAGATTATGCCGCTCAAGACCCGACGATCATCAACCCGCGGCTTGCCATGACTCCTCGGAAAGAACGGCTTCAAACGCTCCATCTGCTCGTCGGTCAGCCAGAAAAGATTGCTCATCATTGCCCCCATCAGTTCGGGAGCGTGAATCACGCAGCCAAGGCGACCGCAAGCCGATTAATGGGTCCTGACCCTAGTGCGGCGGTGATGTCTGGCTGCCGGACTGACTCCAGCCAGTCTAGCCCCCGAGACGTGCCATGGACCGCGGCTCCTATCCGCAATGTTACTCCGCAAGGGTCGATAAGACGGAATCGCAGCGCGTTGCGATTCCCTGGTCCTTTCTCTTCCATCGAACCTTGCCCAAACCACGAAAAGCCCGATGCAGTCGCTGTTCGCCAGAATGGACGCGGGCCACTCCTATGGCTCAGAATTCCAGTATTTGCATCGACGTCGAACGACCCGCTGCTTAAGCAGAATCGGCGGTGCGCTGCCATCAACATCAAGATAGACTTCGACCCGCCGGGGCCCCGCCTCCCAGTGCACTTGCACTTCCAAGAAGCGTGCTCCGCCACCGGCAGACAGAGCCGGACTGTCGACCGGCAGGGAGGCAAAGATGAGGAACAAGAAAAAAGCCGCGCCGAAACCGCCCGACACCATATCCACAAAGCTGAGACCGAACCCAGGTGAGGCCTCGCGCAACCTTGCTCGGCGTTTTCGGTCACTTAGCATCCGCCCTCCGTTCGGTGGGAGAGGTAGTCGTCGCGCCGCTGGTCGATTAGTACCAGTACGTAGCGGCCATCTACGCAGGAGCGATAGCCGGCTTCGGACAGAGTCTGCGCTCCTATCGGCGGCCAGTAGGCGGCGCCAACCTCGAGAAAGGCGCGAACCTCTTGGCCCGGGTACTTGTGGCTGTACAGGTGGACCGGGGAAGAAAGCCCTGCACGCAAACCGAAAATTCGCGCACAATCACCGCTTCGCGCATCCCTCAAAATCCAGTCGTCAACGTCACTGACGCTCAGCGACAGGCCCTCGATCAGCGAGCAGTCGGTGGACTGGACTCGCAAGACGGCAGTCGAAAAACCTGCCTTCATGTCTTCGCTGACGGCCCGGCTCATAAGTTTTGATCGGCTCAGCGTGTCGCCCTGCGCCTCCGCAGGCACCAGCTTTGCGAAGACGACGAAGATCAGGAACAGCGCGATAGATGCGGCCAGGACGCATGTAAGCGCATCGGTCAGGCTGACCATGAGAACGTCATCCTCGTCCTCGGTCATTTGCCCTCACCAGCCTCTGGTCGGCCGTCGTCTGGACTTGGCTCATCCCGAAACGCCTGAGCGCCAAACAGTGGCAGGATCGCTCGCTCGAACATTCGAATCTCGATTGCCGACAAAAAGCTCAGTCCAATGCCGAAGATCAGCGCAAGCATCGTCGTTGCAAAAGCGAGGCCGAGGTCAGCGGAGAGGGCATTGATTGCTTGTGCCCGCTCCGACGAGGTCGTAGCCCAGACGATGGAATCCGCGCCAGTGAGACTCTTCATAATCCCACGAACAGTTCCAATGAAGCCGATGGCAGGCAGTGTGGTTATGGCTAACCGCATGGGCCAGCGTGCAGAAAGCACCTGATCCATCAATTGATCTTTCCAGTAGCCGCGGCCACTGGGCGACATTGTCCTCGCTTGTTGGCCTGCACGGCTGAGCAGTTCAAGTATCCCCTGGTCGCTTGACGCGATGAAGTTCACGTCGCGTTCAATCATCATATCTGAAATATGCTTCATGCTAACCGCGGCGGCCATCCGCAAGATGGACAATACTGCAGCAAAAATGCCAACGAAGAAAATGAAGAACTGTTCCGGCCCCGTAAATAGCGTCAATGTGTAGGCGGCCCTACGATAGTCTGCAGTGGTCCGAATCTGTCCAATGCCCCAGACCAATAGGCGCTCAATGTTTAACAGAGCCGTTTGATCGGTCGCGGGATCGCCCAATTCAACGAGGCTGCACTCGCTTGTGCCAGCAATGACCGGCCGCAGCATTGCTTCTGCAATTTGAAAGTCTGAAAGACTGCGGGGAGCAGTGACGCGAGCTCTGGACAGCGCCGACCATGGAAGGGCGGCACCATCTTTTGTTGCGGCCTGGCCGATGTCCAACACGACAGTGCTTGCATCGGCGGGATAAAGTCCCGCAATGTAATAGGCAACAGCAAGTTCGTATGGACGGTCTTGATCTAGACCTTCGGTTTCTGCCGCGCAAAGTCCGCGACTTATTTCTATCAAGAGCCCGATACCCGTGCCGCTTTTTGGCAGCCTGTCGCGCAATACGTCACGCGTCAGTCGTAGTGCAGGCTCGGAAGCAACACCAACTGAAAGGGCCGCAGGGGTATCGTACTCAGACTTGTCTATAATTCCCGACTCAAGCAGGATCGACCAGATTAGTGCGTCTTCTCGATTCTTACCTGCCCCGCACGCCTCTGTATCCACCGAAGGTAGTCGCCGGCACGATTCAATGATGAAGTCAGCACTGGCTGCCCTGTCAAGAAGCCGTGCCTGATAGCGTCCCTGCAAAGTAGCATACAAGATTGCGGCGCTGACTAGGGTCCAGACTCATTGATCTTCAAAGCCAGAACATGATGGTTGCCGCGAGTGCGACAGCGGACAGGAAGGTCTTGGCGCATCTGTCATAGCGGGTTGCGACCCTGCGCCAGTCTTTCAGGCGACCGAACATGATCTCGATGCGGTTGCGGCGGCGATAGCGCCGCTTGTCGTAGCGGACCGCCTTGCCGCGCGACTTCCGCCCCGGGATGCAAGGGCGTATCCCCTTGTCTTTCAACGCTTCCCGGAACCAGTCGGCGTCGTAACCGCGATCCGCGATCATCCACTCGGCAGCGGGCAAGCTGCCCAGCAGGGCGGCGGCTCCGGTGTAGTCACTCACTTGGCCCGCGGTCATGAAGAACTTCAGGGGCCGTCCCTTGGCGTCGGTAACGGCATGTAGCTTGGTATTGAGCCCGCCCTTCGTTCTGCCAATCAAACGTCCGCGCTGGTCGTCGGGCCCCCTTTTTCGCCCGCAGGCTCGAAGCCGTGCGGTGCGCTTTCAGGTAGGTCGCATCGATCATGATGGTCTTCTGCTCGGCACCCTCGGAGGCCAGTCCTTCCATCATCCTGGCGAAGACTCCCATGTCGCCCCACCGCTTCCATCGGTTGTAGAGCGTCTTCGGAGGTCCATATTCACGCGGCGCATCGCACCATCTCAACCCATTACGATTGATGAAGATTATGCCGCTCAAGACCCGACGATCATCAACCCGCGGCTTGCCATGACTCCTCGGAAAGAACGGCTTCAAACGCTCCATCTGCTCGTCGGTCAGCCAGAAAAGATTGCTCATCATTGCCCCCATCAGTTCGGGAGCGTGAATCACGCAGCCAAGGCGACCGCAAGCCGATTAATGGGTCCTGACCCTAGCACCCTAACGCCAGAGGCCGTCTCTCCAGTGGCCGTGAAACGAGCTACATCATCTTCGAATGAAATATTGCTTAGCCTGAAATTATCGCGGACACTGTCGAACTCGAAGCCAACTCCCGCGATGCAAAAATTAGTAGTACCAGTCTCGGAATTGCAATCTATAGTCCTGGCGTCGAAATTGACCTCAATCGACTGCGTCGATTTTACGCCTGCTTGGCGATCTGGCGGTAGGATCCTCGTCTCTATCTCGACATCAATACTCTGGCCCACCGCCATTCTTGCCATTGCCACCAAAAAAAGCAGCGCCATCGCTGACAAAAAAGCTTGTGATTATACTTCGTCTCACGCCTCTCGATAATCAACGACATCATCGCAGCACTCCGGAGAATCGATGGCGCGGCTTCCAAAAGCTCAATAATAGAGTACACAGGTCAAGCAGAAAGACACTCAAAATTCCCGCTCTTGAAGCCGATGAGTGTTCTTTTGTGCCCCACCAGCGGTCCACCGAAGCGGTGTTTGCACGGTTTCGCGGCTGTCCACGCTCACGCGGGCTGACGGAGGTTACCCCAGAAGATGGCCGCACGGTTGGTTGCACGTGATGACTGGCCACGATGTGGTCAGGCCTGCGCGGGACAACACACTGAAGCAATGGGGACCTGCCCCAGCACGTCAGCCCCATCTAAATCCTATGGGATACATGCTCCCGCCTGCTCCCGCATCACGGCGTAATCGCTCAGCATCTTCACGATGGCCGAACCATGCGGCAGCAGGGCCAGTTCCTCGGCCGCGCGCGCCTGGAACTCCCGGCCATACTCGACCATCGGCGGACAGGCCCCGAACCCACCGCCGTCAAAAGCACCCTTCGCGCAACCGCTCAGCAAGCTCGTGGAGATCGCGAGGACGGCGAGTTGCTGCTTCCAGCATCTGGCGTTGGATATCATTGGTCTTCTCCGTGGTCTCAAGGCGTTCGGCGAGGCGTCCCGCTCGCTCGCCGAACCGCCGAAGCGACAGCAGGAACAGGAGCACGGCGAGGACGATGGCGCCGTAGCGCAGCGCCGCCCGCGTCCACGAGCTGGCGGCGAACCCGGTCAGAAGCGCGGCGATCACCGCCGCCCCCGGCGCCAATCGTCGAGACGGGCATAGATGGTGACCGCGATGCCACCGAGTGCCACCGCGATGAACACCCAGCGCAGGGTATCGAGATAAGGCACTAGCGGGAGGATGGCGGTCTGGGTCTCGGCGAGGACGCTCTGCGCCACCTCGACACCGGCCGCTCCGAGCGTTGCGACGCCCGCAGCACCGCCGCCTTTCAGGGTGCGGCTCTGCGCCAGGACCTCGCGCGCGGGCGGCGTCTCCGCTGCGAATGCCGTCGCCCGGACCGGGAACCGCTCGCCCCACTGCCGCGCGGGGCCGAGATCGATATGCATGAAACCCGAACGCGGGTAGAAACCGAAGCCGAGGAACCCGACCTCGCGTGCCGCGGCCTCGAAGGCCACCGGGTCGTGATTCGCCATGGCGATGTCGAAGGCGGCGCCGTCGAGGTGCTTCGAGCCCGTGGCACCGCCGACGGCGCGGTTGTGCTCGGGGCTGCGATAGGCCGAACGGACGATCAGCGGCTTGCCCAGCCGGTCGCGCAGCGCCTGCAGCTTGTCGAGCGCGGGATCGTTGACGAGCAGCTTGCCGGTGCCCCGGCAGGCGATCTCGGCCGGGCTGAAGTTCGGCCAGCGCCAGGTGCTCTCAGGGCAAATCCCGCCAGTGGCGGTGGAAGGTGGTGGTCATGGTGATCCTCCGAAACGAAAAAACCCGCCTCGAGGGCGGGTCATTGCGGGCTGATAAATGGGGACGGGGTGCGGCTACGGGCTGCCGCCGAAGATTTTCAGCTTGATGGCGATGCCTGCGAGCAGCGCCAGCATGACGCCGGTCGTGATCATGCGGACGGCGGTCTGCATCGCGGTGCGGCGTACCAGCCGGATGCAGTCGACGAGCGAACGCAGGTCGCGGATGTCGAGCGCGGCCTCGTCGCCGTCGAGCCCGACATCTGCCAGCGCGCGCTTCGCGCCTTCCTCGGCCGCCCGCGTCAGGATCGCCTCGAACTCGGCGTCGGGCATGCGCACGAAGCCCTCGGATCGGGGTGGTGTCATCGGATCCTCCTTCCGCCGCTCAGCCGATCTTGCAGCCCCAGAAGGACGTGTGGTCGGCCGCGAAGTAGCCGTCCGCGACCCGGAAATACCCCTGCAGCTCGACGGTATCGCCCGCGGTGAGGGGCACCATGGTCTGCAGCCAGATCGCGGTGGCGAGCGAAACGTGGGTGGCGGAGATTTCGCCGAGGGAGCCGCGGATTTCGGTCGTGCCGTTCAGCACGAGCCGCCCGCGCATGCGCGCCGTGGCGCTGGCGTTGATCTTGTAGAGCAGCGTCGCGCCGAAGAGGTAGGTGCCGTCCACCGGCGCCACGAAGTGGTTGTTCACGGCGTCGAAGGCGCCCTGATCGTTGTAGTCGGTGTTGTTCAGGCCGATCTTCGTCCAGGCTCCGACGCCCACGTAGTTGTCGTAGTTCGTGTACGCCTTGAACCGGGGCAGCCGGGGCTGGTCGACGATGCCGGTGGCGTTGTCGACGCTGAGCCCGTCGAAGAAGGTGCTGCCGTCGGCCGAGACCGCGAGCCGGAAGCGGTCGGAGCCGAAGAGGCCCACCAGCGCCTTGGTGACGAAGCCAGTCTGAAGCGTGAGCCCGAGATCGTCGCCCGCGGCCTCCTTGTTCATGGTGTAGAACAGATCGCCCGTTCCGCCCTCGGCCACGGTCTTCGCCGTCCAGAGCGCCGCATTGAGCTTGGCCGAGAACGGGTTCGAGGCGTCGGCCGTGGTGCCGATCCCGAGCAGTGCCATGTTCTGCAGCGTCGATGGCGTGGTGCCGATCCAGCCCGCGCCGTCGTAGACCAGCAGCAGGCCCTCGTCCTCGACCCATGCGCGCCAGCCGGTGCGCGGCGGCAGACGCAGCCAGGCGCCGTCGGTCCAGAGCGCGACGTTCAGATCCCAGCCGGACCAGTCGCCCGTCGCGCCGGAGCCGACGATGTGGCGGTTGCCATCTGCAGGCGAACCGGGTGGCGCTGTCAGATTCCGGTCGAGGACAGAAAGCTGGACGAGCCCGTCGAGGATCCGCAGCGCCTCGTTGTGGGTGACGTGCTTCTGCGCCTGTGCCGCGAGGATGTAGGGCAGCAGGAGATGGGTCGTGGCGTCGGACATGGGTTGGCTTTCAGAACGTGAGCGTGACGGTTTTCGGCGCGCCCCGCCCGCCCAAGGCGGAGAGCTGGGAGATGCGGACGTCGAGCGTGTCGCCGGGGCCGAGCGGCGCGCCCCAATCGGCGGTCTGCTGGGCGGCGGTGTAGACCGCGCTGGTGGTGGCGGTGCTCAGCACCCGCTTCACGGTGGCGCCGTCGAGGATCTCGACCTCGTAGGCTTCGATCTCCTCGGCCAGCGGCACCTCCAGCCCGCCCCAGCTGTCGGCCGCGAGTGCGCGCGACCGGCGCGTCCAGCGGATCGCCAAGTCGCCGGGTGTGCGGGGTTTTCGCCACGGCTGCTCGACATGGGCGACGGAGAACGGCCGCAGTCCGATGCCTGCGGGCGTGAAGGCTTGCGCCACGTAGGTCTCGTCGCTGACCGGGCGGCTCGCCGGGCCGATGCGCCAGTTCCACGGGATGCCGAGATCGGCCTCGGCGATTGGCAGGGACGCCAGCGCGGTGTCCAGCACGACGACCCGTGCGCCGGCCGGAGCCGGGTTGCCCATGGCGCCCTCGGTGCCACGCTGGCCGCGAAGCAGGCGCGTCAGGCTGTAGCGTCCCGGCGCCAGCAGCTCGGCCGCGCCCGCCTGCACGATCTCCCAGACGCCGGGCGCGCTCTCGATCGCGAGTGCGTTGGCACCGCCGAAGAGCGTCAGGTCCGTGACGCTCTCCAAAGTGCCGGTCAGCAGATCGACGACCAGAGCATTGCCGAGGTCGAAGCGCGAGGTGGGGCCCGGATAGAGGTCGGAGACCAGCGCGCCGATCCTGGCACGGCTGCCAAACGTCGTCAGCAACTCGAAACCATCCATGGAGGGGCTGCGGAACACCGCCATTTCGCCCGGCCAGGGAGCCGCATGCGCGGCGACAAGCGGGCGATGCGCGGGCTGGTCCTCGGTCAGCTGCGGCAGGTCCATCAGCACCGCATCCGGCGCGCCGAACACCACGGCCCGCGTCAGTGAGGCTGCGCGGGGATCGCCAGGCGGTAGGTCGTAGGTCGCGCGGTCCGAGCGCACCGCCTCGATGCCACGCGCCTCTGCGTCGGCGATGGAGACGAGCCGCAGGTCGACCAGCCGCCCGTCATGCTCCAGCCGGATCGCGTCGGCTGGATCGAGCGCAAGGCGAGACGGCGGCAGACGGAACGCCGCCGTCTCGCGCCCCACCCACGCCTCCATCAGAGCGCGGCGGCAGCGCCGCTCGGCTTCCTCGGGCGGCACGGCCATCGGGAAAGACTCGGAGGCGATCCGGGTCGTGTCCACGGTGATGCGCCGCGTCTCGACGAGGGCGGCGTCGTAATCCTCGTCCGCCCGCGCGACCTGCCACTTCAGCGCCTGCGGCAGCTCGGTCTCCTGGCCGCGGGTCAGTTCCAGCACGTCGCCCTCGCGGACGGCGACCAGGTCGTCGGGGCCGAGAGTGGCGACAGAGGCCCGGCCGCGCATGATGAAGCGGATCACCCCCTCGGTCTCGACCGCGTCGAAGCCGAAGTGGCGCGACAGCGTGGTGATCGAGGCCCGCGGGCTCTCGAGCGCCGTGATGGCGTGACCTTCGACCGCGCCCCAGAGGCCGGTGACGTCGATGCGATCTTCGGGCAGGCCCGCGCGCAGGCAGAGGTGGCGGACGCCCGCGCCGACAATCAGCGCCCCGATGCCGGTGCGGATCAGCGCGCCGCGCAGGACGACGAGCGCCGTGGCGAGCCCGCGCACCGAGAGCGCGGCGGCGGCCATGCCGGCGACCCAGCGGCCCGCGAGGAAGGCTGCGAAGGTCGCGGCATAGGTGGTGAGGCGGCCGATGTTGTCGAAGAGACCGCGGATCGCGATGCCGAGCGGGCCGGTGCGGCTGGAAATGGCGGCCATGGCGTTGGCAACCGCCTCGAGTGCTGGCGCCGCGGCGACGGCCAGCTGGTTCGCCAGCCCGCGCCAGATCAGCCCGAGCCGGGAGATGGCGTCGTTCGTCCGCTCGATCTGGTCCGCATCCTGTTCGGAGACGACGACCCCGAAGGCAAGCACGTCCTCGGTCGCCTGGCGCAGCGTCGCCGTGTCGATCCGCGACATGGCGATGGAGCCTTCCTCGCCGAAGAGCTGGCCCGCGACCGCCGCGCGCTCGGCCGCCGGCACGAAGCTCTCGATGGCCGCGTTGATCGCGCCGACGCGCTGGTCCAGCGGCAGCGCGATCAGCTCGTTGGCCGAAAGCCCGAGCCGGTCCAGTGCGTCGGCGGCGGGGCCGGTCCCGGCGGCCGCCTGGCTGAGACGGCGCGTCAGGTCCTTCGTGGCCTGCTCGATGCCGGACATCGACACGCCCGCCAGCTCGCCCGCTCGCTCCAGCGTCTGGATCGAGGCGACGGTGGTGCCGAGCGACTGCGCGAGCTTGGCCTGCGCATCGACCGTCTGCAGGCCGGAGCGGATCATCGCCACGCCAGCGGCGGCAGCGGCTGCTACGGCTGCGGCAGCCGCCACGCGGACGCGCCGCGAGAAGGCCGCGAGCCGAGCGTTGGCCGCTTCCATCTCCCGGCTCAGCCGTCCGAAGCCGCGCGACCCGGCTTCGCCCACCCCTTCCAGTTCGGCGCGCACCTGCCGTCCGCCGACGGCCGCGAGGCGGACGCTGACCCTCTTCTCAGCCATGGGAGTGATCCATCTGTTCGTTGAGCTTCGCGACCATCACCGCTTCGATGACCGGCAGCAGTTCGGCCATGGCGAGCGGCGGCACGCCAAGCGCGTCACCGAGCGCGAGTGCTGCCGACATGTCCCAGCCGATCACCGCGCCGGGCAGGACACGGAGCTGGCCGCCGAGACGGCCGACCAGGTCCCAGACCTGCCAACCCTCCGGAGTTTCCGGACGGTTCAGCCGCGCCGGGCAGTCCGGGCAGGCTTGCGCACAGGCTTGGCAGTATCGGTCGCCCCCGCCGAAGGACCATTCGGCGAGAGCGCGGAGGCGTTTTTTTCCTGTTCCAGCAGCAGGCCCTTCGAGACGTAGGTCAGCTGGAAGGCCTCGAAGATCGGCCAGACATCGAGCAGTGCGTCGATGGCCTCGGGGCTGGGATCAATGGCGTTGCCGTCCGCATCGCCGATGCCGTCCCAGGCGATCACCGCGCGGCGGGCCAGTGCCTTAGCGAAGGCGACCGCGCGCTCCTCGTCGGAAGCATCGTCGGGCACGGCTTCCACGGCCGGGTCGCTGCGCGTCGCCACCATCAGCGCGGTTGTCAGTGGACGCAGCTGCACCCGAACGCCGGGCGCGAGATCATGCCAGCGCGGTTCATTCGTGAGGTCGAGCGTCAGCATCGTCAGTACACCTCGATGTCGTTGATCAGGGTTGCGGTGCACATCCGGCCGACCACGCTGTCGCGGGCGGCCTGCCAATCGAAGGTCGCCTGGACGCCCTGCGGCCCGGAAATCTCGATGCGCGGGCGCGGCAGGTAGACGGCGTGCACGGTGAATGTGAAGCTCTCGCCCGAGGGCAGGACGTAGGCGAATTCCATCTCGCAGGCCTCGCCGTTGATCGCCTGCGTGACCAGTGTCTGGTCTGCAAAGCGCACCTCGATCCGACCGGTCAGCGCCGCGATGGACGGGTCCGCGCCGTCGATGCGCCCGTCCGAGCGGATGGTCTCGATCCGGTCGAGGTTGTTGGCATAGGTGATCTCGGCCGAGACCACGTTGCCGAGCGCAGTGCCATTTCGGCTGATCGACCCGTTGAAATGGCCGAAGCGCTTCAGCTCCAGCGCGGCCGGCGTCCCCGCGCCGGTGGTCGTCGCCACCGTCTCGCCCTGCGCCACCAGCCGCGCGGTTGCCGTCAGCAGGCCAGATCGCTGCATCTGCCAGGTGATCTGGTCGAGCACGCAGCCGGAATACATCGCGTAGCGCGGCACCTCGGGCATGCCGGTCTCGATGGAGAGGCTGGGCAGCGTCCAGGCACCCGACTGGAACTCGTGCGTCCATGGGCCAGTGCCCGTCGTCGTCGGCGCGCCGAACGCCGCCGTCAGCCAGAAGCCGAAGGCCTCCGCATCGAGCGGCACGACGACGTCGCCGTCAGCCGTCACCGCATCCTTGATCGGCGCCAGCGGGTCGCGGCCGTAGCCCAGCAACTCCGAGTTCAGCAGCGGCTGCTCGGCGCCGAGCGAGGTACTGGCGAAGGGCATGCGGGTGAAGCCGCTGGCGGGCGGCGTTCCATAGGTCGTCTCGAACGCAAGCGCCATCAGCGCCCGCGCCCCTTGGCCTCGTGCCATCGTGTTCTCCTCGGGTTGTCTGGGTCAGCCGAGCGGATCGGCCGTGGAATAGTGCAGGACGACCGGGATCACGGCGGCCTTCAGGCTTGCCGCGCCCTCGACCGGTAGATCGACCGGGCGCGGCGCTTCGGCCTCGACCCAGTCGCAGAGCCCGCTCAGCGTGCGGTCGGCGGCAAGCGCTGTGCCGATGCTGGCGGTCAGCGTGTTGAATGCGACGTCACGCGCCGCGCCCTGCACGACCGCCTCGATCTCGGCTCGGTGCTGGTAGTGGTAGCGCAGGGGCGACAGCGTGACCTCCGGCTCGCCCGGCTCGCCATCGCGCAGGATCAGCAGGCCCGCGGCCGGCACGCGCTCGGGCAGCACCTCGCCGCGGAGGGCGGTGGCGGGCAGCGCCGAGAGCCGCGCGTGTAGCGCGGTGAGGATGGTTTCGCGGGGGGTTGGCATGTACGGACGCTCTGAGAGTCGTTATTGCAAAATTAGTGCTTCAAGGCTATATAGCCTCCAAGACATGAGGACCGGATGCCGTGGACCGTTTCGTTCGCAGAGGAGTTCGAGCCGGAGTTCGACGAGCTCCCGCAAGAGGTGCAGGACGCGATCCTGGCACGCGCGCTCCTGCTGGAACGCGAGGGGCCATCGCTCGGTCGACCGCATGCCGACACCCTGACGGGGTCGAAGCATGCGAACATGAAGGAATTGCGCTGCAACGCCGCTGACGGCGTATGGCGCATCGCCTTCGCATTCGATCCCGACCGGCAGGCGATCCTGCTTGTCGGCGGGGACAAGTCAGGTGGCAACGAGAAGCGCTTCTACAAGCAGCTGATCGCCCGGGCCGACGAACGGTTCGACCGCCATCTCGAGAGACGGAAAGGATGACGATCATGGCACGGACTCTCAAGGACAAGCTGGCTGCCCTCGATCCCGCCCGGCGTGCAGGCGTCGAGGCCGAGGCGGATCGTCTGCATACAGAATACCTGACACTGCAGGAGCTGCGGAAAGCCAAGGAGATGACACAGGTCCAACTTGCCGAAACTCTCGGCATCCAGCAGGCGACGGTGGCGAAATACGAGCGTCAGAGCGATCTGCTCCTCTCGACGCTCACGAGCTACGTGCGTGCAATGGGTGGCAACCTCAAGCTGATGGTCGAATTCCCCGGCAAGGCTCCTGTCGCACTCGAGGGGCTCGGAGATACGGAGGAGCCCCGTCGTCGGCGCCGCGCGGCGCAAGAAGAGCGAGAGGTCGAGGCGCGCGCCTGATCATCGAATCCTTTCGTCCACCCAATTCGCCACTATCAGCCCCGGCACGCTGTCCAGCGCCCGGTCCGCGTCCCGCGCCAGGTCCAGCCGCTTCGGCAGCTTGACCTGCGGGACCAACAGGAATATCGGCACGGTGACCTTGCCGCGCCCGGTCTTCGAGCGCGACACGACCGCTTGGCCCTTGGTGTTCAGCCGCCCCTCTGCCACCAGCAGGCTAGGCCCGCTACGGCGATAGACGAAGCGCAGGCGCAGCCCGCGTCGCCGTTCCCATTCTCCGGGCGTGATCCTGCCACCGCGCAGGGATTCGCCTGCGGCGGGCAGCGGGATCGCCAGCCAGAACCCGTCCTTCGAGCGGATCAGCGGCCCCGTGTCATGCGCGCCGACGATGACCGGCGCCTTCGACCAGACCAGTGCTGCGGCGTCCAGGCTCTCGCCCGACCTCGGGAAGCTCTGGCTGCGGATCGAGTTGGCCAGCCGCGTGCCGAGCCCCGCGCCGGTGATCTGCAGCCGCCATGCCGACTTCAGCCCGATTCCAGCCTCGCGCATGGCTGCGGTGACCGCACGTTCGCCCGCCGCCACCTCCGCCGCCATCATCGCGACGATGTCGGGATCGATGTCGAGCTTCAGTTTCACGCGGGCCTCAGATCGACGGTCCAGACCAGCCGCTCGCGGTCGTGGACGGGCTCGCCCTGAATGAGGAAGGCGTCGCCGTCGATCTCGATGCGGTCGCCGGGGCGTGGGTTCACCACCTCGGCCACGCGCATGTCGATCCGGGTGGTCTCGGACCAGAGCCGGGCATCGCCGAAGTCGGTGACCGCATCGGCTCGTCGGGCGACGACGCGCACCAGCACGGGCGCGCCGCCGTCGGCCATGTAGACCGCGTCCCGGCCGATGTTCGGATCGGCGAAGAGCGCACTGAGCGCAGCGGCGAAGGCGCTCATCAGAACGTCGCGTTCAGGCGGACCCGGCCGATGGTGTCGCCCGCGCCGCTCGCCACCGCCTCGACGGCCACGCCGATGAGCGTGTTGTCGGTCGCGACGGTCGTGGTGCGCTTGTTGGTGTCGTCCCAATAGACCTTAGCGCCGACGGTCCAGGCCTGCGAGCCGACCTTGGTGATGTCGAAGACCCCGACGAGCGCGGTCTCGACGGGCTCGCCGAGGGCGGCCGCTCCGGCGGCGATGCCGAAGATGGAGCCGACGAGCAGGCCATCGCCGGAGGCGACGGCATAGGGCGCGGTCAGGGTGATGGTGTTGCCGGGCTGGACGTAGTTTTTCATGGACGTGATCCTCGTGGAAAGACGAAGGGCGGCCCGGCAGGACCGCCCGTGTGTCAGGGTTCAGGGTGGGTGCCTTACGCGCCCGGGTTCTTGTAGAGGCCGCGCCAGTCGATGGCCTTGGCGCCGAAGTCGAGGCGGCACTTGATCTCGACCCCGTCGACATCGAAGCCGTTGCGGGTCTCGATGTAGGCGCCCTGCTGGCCCTCGAGATAGGCGTACTCGATGGTGTCGATCTGGTTCGGGCTGGCCGCCAGATACCAGGCGGTCTCGCTGGCGGCGTCGAGCCGGGGTTCGCTGATCGGCGCGAGCGTGCGGATCGATTGCGGCACCACGCTGGACGTCGCGGCGGGCACGAGGTTCTGCGCGACCAGCTGCTCGGCCTTCAGTTCCAGCGAGGCGGGCACGATCAGGAAGGCGGGGCGGACGTTCAGCACGGTCTTCTTGTCGAGGCCGGTCTGCTTGGCCATGGCGGCGCGGGCCGCACCGACGCTGCCGACATCGAGCGTCGCGCCGGTGCCCGCGAGGTTCTTGTGCGTGGTGTGGAACAGCGCGTTGCCGTCGGCCATCGCCGGGTTGGAGGTGATGATGCCCCAGACCACGTCCGACTCCAGCTGGGCGATGGAGTTGCCGTACATCGCCGGGATCCGGGTGAAGGCGTCGAGATCGTCGTTGATCAGCGTCTGGCGGGTGATCGCGACCACCCGGCCATAGGTCTTGACCTTGTAGCTCTCCTTGCTCTCGCCCAGCGTGCCGCGCTTGAACTCGCCGCTCTCGCCGACCTCCAGCAGTTGCGGGGCCTCGCCGAGCTGGACCCTGTGCATCGCCTTGAAGTCGGTCGCCAGCACCTGGCGGCAGAACAGCATGAAGGTGCGGGGATAGGCCTCGTAGGCTTGCCGCAGGGTCTTGTTGGTGACCGCCGAGAGGATCTCGGGGAAGTCCGAGGTCGAGTGCAGCGCCCGCGTCGCCACCTCGTCGCGCGACAGGCCGCGGGTGTTCACCCCGGCATTGCCGAGGCTTTCGCGGGCGAGCTCCAGCAGCGTCATGCCGCGATACTGGCGCGCGGCGTCCTCCAGCTGGAACAGCGTCGGGCTGTAGCGGTGCAGCAGCGCGTTCGCCACCGCGTCGCGCCGGGTGATGCGCTCGTCCCGGCCGCCGAGCGGGACGGAGACGTGCGGGAAGGTCCGGGTCTCGTCGGATTTCGCGGCGACCTGGTCGAGGATCAGGCGGCGGGATTCGTCGACGCTGACGCCGCGCTTGACCAGATCCTCGGCGAAGCCGCGCTCGAGGTTCAGCCGCCCGGCCAGATCGTAGATCGTTGAGACACGGTCGCGCTCGGCCTCGCGGGCGCGGGTCGCGACCGCCTCGGTGTCGGGCGCGGGCGTCGCCTGCGTCTTCGGCTGGCTGCGCGTCTCACTTGCGTGGACCTTCGGTTCGCTGGCGGCGACCTTCGGGTCGGGCGCAGCCGCTTTCGGCTCGGTCATGGGGGTGCCCTCGGTTTCGACCGGCTCGGTCGGCTGGGTGGTGGCGGGGGTTGCGGCGTCGCTCGCCAGGGTCGGGGTCTTGTCCGTCATCGGGGATGCTCCTTGCGGTGTGGGGGCGTCCCGGCGGTGGAGGACGCAGTCGTGAAGGGGATGCTGGGCGCGGAAGCCCGCGGCGGGGTCGGCGCCAACCGCGACGGCTGAGACCTCGAACGGCGTCCAGTCCACCGCCCGCCAGAGTTCGCGGGCGGCCTCTGGCTTGGAGACCTCGAAGCGGTGGACCTGATAGCCGATCGAGACCGCGCGGATGTGCCCTGCCTGAATGTCGCGCCAGATCGGCTCGACGTCGGCGCGCTCGCTGATCCGTACCAGCGCGATGCCGCGGCCGTTCTCGATCCGGGCCGAGCCCGGCACGACCGAGCCGATCACCGCGTCGAGCGTGTCGAGCTCGTGCACCTTCAGGAATGGCGCACCCGCGTTCAGCCGGTCGAGGCGGACATGCGCCGGATCGAGGCTCAGCTCCTCGTCATAGGGCTCGCCGAAGAAAGTGGCGCGGCGGACGCGGGCCCCGGCCGACCAGACCACCTCGACGGTGCGGGTGTCGGCATCGGCCGTGTTCGGCGCAAGCTCCGCCGACCGGCGCATGGCCGGCAGTTCGATCATCGTGTCCATGGGGTCAGTCCTGTTGGTCGGCCTGCGCCGGGTCGGTTTCATCCGCGTCGTCGGCCGGTTCGTCATCGTTCGGATCGGCCGACGGATCGCCGGTCTGGGCGCTGCCGGTCTTGGTGACGCGGCGCGGGTCGCTGTCGAGCACCAGCCCCAGCGCGTCGAGCTTGGCGTTAGTCGCAGCGATCTCGGCCAGCACCGCGTCGGGGTTCCGGCCCTGCTTCGCGATCACCTCGGCCAGCGTCATGGTGCCGGAGCGGATCGACAGCAGGTTCGCCATCGCGTCCTTCTGCGGATCGACCGCCTCGAACTTGGGCGGCGACCATTCGACCGGCACGATGGGCGACGGGATCTGGCCCGCCGCCCACGCGGCCTCGGTGAACCAGCGCCAGACCGGCGCGCAGAACATCGGGATGAAGAGCTGCCACTGCACCGCGTCGATCTGGCGGCGGAACTCCACCAGCTGGCCTACATGTCCTTCCCCCGCGAACACTGGGCTCAGATCGCCAGCACAAATCCACTGGAACGGGTGAACCGCGAGGTGAAGCGACGCGCTGACGTGATCGGCATCTTTCCGAACGATGATGCAGTCATTCGTCTCGTCGGCGCGCTGATGCTCGAGACAAACGACGAGTGGACCGTCGCCCGGCGCTATATGAGCCTTGAAACGCTCGCCCGCGTCACCGACAATCCCAACGTCAGGCTGCCCGCCGTGGCATCCTGATCGAACCCTAATCTTTCCGGGGGTCGGCGCTCATACACCATGCCCTGGGGCACTATCCAAGGTTTCAAGCGGGAGCGGTTTCAGGGGTGAAGCCGGAAGGGATGAAACTTCTCCAGAGTTCCAGCGGCACCGGCTGGTCGATGAGCGGCTTCCGGGCGCGTCCGACGGAACACGCTGTGAGCTCAACTTGCCTAAACACGCTCCGGATCAGCCCGTCTGGGTGGGCATGCAGCGTATAGGGTGAACAGCACGTCTCCACTGTTGTCCAGTGATTCATCAAAATTGTTACGGTAAGGGCGGTCAACGGATCGTGCAAAGTCGCTCCGCAGTAACCGCGCAGGATGCCGACATGCCCAAGAAAGAACCGGGGGACCTTGCGGCTTCGTGCCGGAAAGAACGTCAGGCCCCTGCCGTACCCAAGCCCCGCTTCGCTTGGTCCAAAGGGAAGTCTTCCTGAGAGCACGAAGTTGGTTCCGCGGGGAGATAATACCTTTCCGTTCACCAAAGCATCAACGAAACCACAAATGCCCCGCGCGCTCGATACAGCACCTTGTGCCGGGCCGAACACTGTTGTTGTCTTTGGCCGGATGGTGATCCTTTCGCCTATTGCATCAAAGGCAATGCCTTCCACAAGGTTTTTCGCCGCCGTCGTTCCTACAGTTGGACCGGCGGGATCAATTTCTGATCCCCCTATTCTTTGTAGTAGTCCTAGCGCCGTTTTCCAATAGCTTCGGCCAATCGCCCATTCGATAGCTAGACCGATCAGAGCGTAATTGATATCGCCATATTGGAACGCCGGACTCACCACAGCGCTGGGCGTGAACCTTGCACTTTTTATAAGACTCACAATCTGTTCTCGCCCAGCACCGGGCCTCGCAAGCGGGAGTAGACTGCTCACGGTTTCTGCCTTACTTCGCTCCTCGAGTTGCCCGAAAGGTGAGCGATGGCGCATCAACTCACCCAGCCGGCGTTCGCCAAGTCTTCCTTGGCACCCGGCGCTGACTTCGGGGAGGAAGTCTGAAACGCGCACCGCATCCGACAGCAATCCTCGGTCGATCAGGTCTGCCAGCGTGACGGATGCAATCATTTTTGATTGCGATCCAATCGCGAAGTATCCACCCGCTTTCAGGTCGCACGTCTCGTTTCCGCAGTAGGAGCCCTCAAACAAAAGTCGTCCTTTGCGGAATATCGCGGCGCACGTTCTATGGTTAACCGAGCGTTCGGCCTGGCTTGCGAGAGTGTGATGGATCAGCTCGATAGCCACGTGCCCCGGCTCGGGGTCGGGTACTGCCTCTGAATTCCGCTCGCAAACAGATTGCATTCGATCCCTTGGTTCGACCGCGAATGAGAAAGTTCGGTCACCGACCAACAGTAAGCGGCGCGTGTCGTGGCAAGCATCTCGAGCAGAGTCCGCGAGAACAAGGGATTTGGCCAGTAAAATTCCAGGTGGACTGCCTCGAACTCGGCGTCGGGCATGCGCACGTAGCCCTCGGATCGGGGTGGGTTCATAGGATCCTCCTGACGATGTTCTCCAGATCGTAGGCCAGCCGCGACAGCGACAGCGCACGGGTGTAGCGCGCCTCGCGCCTCCGATGCACCCGCAGACCAACGGAATGGCCGAGCGCTTCAACGGCCGGATAGAGGATGACCTGCAGAGCCATCGCTTCCACAGCGGCGAGGACCTGAAGCAGACCATCCTGCGATATGTCCACCTCTACAACACACAGCTCCCGCAATCAGCCCTGAACGCCCGAACACCCATCGGCGCTCTCAAGGACTGGCAACGTCACAGACCCGAGCTGTTCAGGAAACGCGTCTACAATCTCGCGGGATGTGACAGCTAGCCCTTCAGCACCTTTGTTGACGAGCCGTTGCGCCGGTTCGCTTGACCCGGAGGTGCTTCCTTGCCCTCCTCATAGCCCAGATGCGGTCAGCTCCGCGCTCTGCATCCGCTCCATCAGGCGGATCTTCAGCTCCTTCATCAGCCCGGCATTGCCGAGCAGATCATCAGGGCGCTCAACACCCTTCAGCAGTTCATCAAGAAGTTCCTGAAGATCGTCATGCATGCTTCCTTTCGGTGACGCATGGACCGGATCACTCATCCACAGAAGATCGGACACTCTCCAGGATGGCTCATCCAGGGCGGGGCGTCATTTGATCAATGCGACGGCCTGCCGGAACTTTGGATGCTCGGCAGTCCGCAGCCATTCAAAGACCACCATCTCTGTGGTGACGATCTCGGCCCCTTGACGCTCCATCCGGCGCAGGGCCGCCTCCTTGCTCTCGGGCCGACGCGAGCCGAGCGCATCCTGCACTACCCAGGTCTGCCTCGAGGCGGCGATCAGGCCCAGCACTGTCTGCAACACACAGACATGCGCCTCGCAACCGGCGACGACAACATGGGCGTCGGCAGGAACCCGTTCGAGAAAGCCCTCCTCGCGGCACGCATCAAAAGACTGCTTGTGAACCAGGCGATCTGCCGGGACCGGGATAGCATTCACGGTTGCCCCGAGACCCTTGGAGTTCTGCTCGGTGTAAAGGCAGGGGATGCCCATCAGTGCTGCTGCATCGGTCAGCCGCTTCGCGTTACGGACCGCAAGTTCACCATCATGGATCGCCGGCATCAGGCGGTCCTGAAAGTCGATGACCAGAAGCAGCGCGCGTGCGGGATCAATGGTCATCATGGTCCTGTCCTTCCACAAGCCGCTCGACACGCTCATCGACATAAGCCTCCATCCGCTCGGGCGCAGAGGCTCCGAACATACGGATGCGGCCGGTATGGAGCAGCAGCAAAAGCCCCGTGGCATGGGCGAAGCAATCCACCATCAGCAGGTTGGCACGCTCTGCCGAGGCGCCAAGCGCGATGGCCGCCTCGGCGATCGGCTGCAGGGCGGCTTCAAGCGCTGCATTCAGCCGCTCGTCACGCTCGCGCCCCAGGCCCGCCGGCTTCATGCCGCCGCGGAACAGATAGAAGCCCAGATCCAGGTCGCGCGGGTTCGCTGCATAGAAGCGGAAGAACGCCATCGCGGCTGCCTTCAGCCGCTGCTGTGGGGTCTTCGGCCCCGCCACGCCTTCTCCGACTGCGGCGCCCAAGGACAGCAGCGAGTCATGCAGCACCTCGGCGTACATCGCCTCCTTCGAGTCGAAGTGAAAATAAAGCGCGGCGGGCGTGTAGCCGGCACGGACTGCGATGGCCCGCAAGCTGGCCCCGTCCAGCCCTTCCTCTGCGAACACCTGCCGAGCGGCATCGAGGATCAGCGCGCGCTTCTGTTCGCCATCCGCCAGACGCCGCCTCTGCCGCTCTGCAGCCATGCGCGACTCCTCTTGACAAAAAATCTGACGCTGTCCGGTATTCTAACGGTGTTCAGGTGTTCGAGCAACCGGGAGAATCGCCATGCTCATGTCAGCCGCCGAATACCGGGACTCGCTCCGGGCCTATAAACCCCGCGTCTTCGTCAGCGGGCAAGCTGTCGAAAGCGTCGCCGACGAGCCGATGCTCGCGCCCGGCATCGCCGGTGTCGGCGTCACCTACGACTTCGCGCTTGAAGCGCAGCATGCGCCCATCATGACCGCGCGGCAGGGCAGTTCCGGCAAGACCGTCAACCGAATGCTGCACATCAACGAAACCTCGCAGGACCTGCTCGACAAGCTCGAGGCGGTGCGGCTGGTCTGCAAGGTCTCGGGCTGCGCGCAGCGCTATCTCACCCACGATGCCCTGAACGGCATCTGGCAGGCGACGCATCTGACCGACGCCAATCACGGGACCGACTACAGCCAGCGGTTCCTCAACTACCTGCACGAGGTCCAGGACCGCGACATGACGCTGGGGATTGCGATGACCGACGCCAAGGGCGACCGGTCGCTGCGGCCTGGCAGGCAGGTCAACCCGGACGTCTATGTCCACATCAAGGAGCGGCGCCCGGAGGGCATCGTCATCCGCGGCACCAAGGCCATCGTGACAGGCGCGCCCTACATGCACGAGTTCCTGGTCATGCCCTGCCGCACCCATGTGCCCGAGGACAGCGCCTTCGCCGTCTGCTGCGCCGTCCCCTGCGACGCGCCGGGCGTAACCATCATCTCGCGCCCCGCGGGCCAACCGGGGAATGCGGCGGCGAAGTTCTCGGCCAAGTATGGACAAGCGGTGGCCATGGTGGTGTTCGATGACGTCTTCGTGCCGCATGACCGTGTATTCCTGGCCGGAGAAACCGTCGCAGGAGGCTTTCTGACCACGTCCTACGCGACCCATCATCGCCATTCCTGCATCGGTGCGCGGGCTGGCTTCGGCGACCTGCTGATCGGGGCAGGAGCACTGATGATCGAGGCCAACGGACTCGATGCGGATCGTCACGGTCATATCCGCGATCAGATGGTGGAGCTCATCACCATCACCGAGAGCTTCTTCGCCTGTGGCGTCGCATCGTCGGTCTATTGCACGAAGGATCCGGCCGGTTCGGTGATGCCCGATGCGGTCTTTTCCAACATCGGCAAGCTGCTTCTGGCGACGAAGATCTACGATATGCACCGGGTGGCGCATTATGTCTCGGGCGGGCTGATCGTCGCGCTGCCGGGTCCCGACGAAGACCACAACCCCGAAACCGCCGCCTCCATCGCCGCGGTGATGGGCGGGCGTGCCGACATCCCCTTCGAGCAGCGCGCCGAAGTTGCCCGTTTCATTGAGGACCTGACGATCTCGCACGAGGCGGGCTGGTATTCGGTGATCTCGCTTCACGGCGGTGGTTCGCCCGAGGCGATGAAGCGGGAAATCTGGCGCAACTACCCGGTCATGGAAAAGGTGGAACTGGTGGAAAGCTTGCTTGACCGGGGCGTCCTCAACGATGGCCGGCGGGTCTCGAAGCAGCCGGGCCGATGCTGCACGACGGGCTGTGAGGTTCCGAAGCCGATGGAACCTTCGGAACCAATTGCTTCACATCTTGAACGCGTCGAACTCTTGCGGCGAGGTCTCTGACCATCAGTCCCGGAAAGCACGCACGGCTGCTCCGGCCGGCCGCTCTTGCTACGCCCGCATCCGCCGCGGAAGCGGCGAATGTCGAGCAAGGGCACGAACGAACGGCCTTGATGATGTACGCTCAGGCCTGCAGCCTGCATCCAAGATGGCCACCGGTGCCCGCTTTTGCCGTGATCGGCATGGAACGGCGTCGTGTCATCCGCCGCTCGGTTGGGTCCGTTGCCGCTCCTCGCCTCGAGCGAGGCGCCCATGCCCTCAGCGCGCGAAACGGCGACGGCGTGGCAGCGGAACCGGTGACGGGGTTCGGGACTTAGGCAGCGGGTGCGTGGTGGGCACCCGTCCGGGCGGGACCGTGAAGGGAGGCGCAGGATGGCGATGCAGTGGCCGTCGAGCCCGACCGTACCCGATGACCTGTCACTCTAAGATTCTGGCGATGATCGCAACCCGTTCGTTCGTGCAGTACCGACCGCAGCGGCGGTCTCATCTGGGAAGGCCAACCTCATGAATCTTGCCTCGAGGGTCCTCGCCGTGGCCTGTCTCTGCTGTGTTGCCCTGGGGGCGGCGCAGGCTCAGCAGCAGGGGCAGATGCCGCCGCCCGCCGTGGTGGTGGAACGCATCGTGGCGCAGGAAATCACCGACCCGGTCCGCTTCAGCGGGCGCGTCGAGGCGATCCAGGCCGTCGACATCCGCGCCCGGGTCCAGGGCTTCGTCGAGTCGGTCGAATTCGAGGGCGGGGAAGCCGTCGAGGTGGGACAGCTTCTGTTCACGATCGAGCCCGACGGATACGAGGCCAACCTGACCGCGGCGCAGGCGCAGCTTGCAAGCGCCGAGGCAGCATTCCGCGAGGCGCAGCGCAACCTGGCCCGGAACCAGGAGTTGAGCGAGAGCGGCACCATCGCCCAGGCGGCCCTTGACGAAGTCATCGCGGCCTCGGAAGCGGCCGAAGCCAATGTCCAGATCGCCCGGGCGGCGGTGCGGCAGGCCGAACTGGAACTGGGCTACACGCGCATCGAATCGCCGATCAGCGGGCAGATCAGCCGCCCTATCTTCACCGAAGGCAGCCTGGTCGGCCCCGATGTCGGCGCCCTGGCGCGGGTCGTTCAGCTTGATCCGATCCGCGTGGTCTTCGCGGTGACCGAAGGAGAGCTGGTCGATCTGCGCCAGGCGCAGTCCAATGGCAGTTCCGGTGCCGATCCCGCGCAACTGGTGCTGAGCCTGGAGCTGCCGAACGGCACGATCTACGACCAGCAGGGCGTCTTCGACTTCGTGGCCGCCGAGGTCGATCCCTCCACTGGCACGGTGGCCGTCCGGGCGACCTTCCCCAATCCCGATGCGCTGTTGATCCCCAACCAGTTTGTCACGCTGATCGTGCGCGAGGCCGACGCCGAACGGCGCCCCGTCGTGCCGCAGACGGCCGTTCTCCAGGACCGCGAGGGCCGCTTCGTCTACGTTCTCGAGGATGACGGCACCGTTTCGCAGCGACGCATCGAGATCGGCGCCCAGGTCGAGGGAGGCTGGGCGGTGCTGTCGGGCCTTGAGGCGGGCGAGCCGGTGGTCGTCGAGGGGATCCAGCGGCTCAGCGATGGGATGCAGGTGCAGCCGAGCGAGGGGCAGCCGGTCGCCGGAGAGGCGGCCGAGGACGATGAAGCGCCTGCCGCCGCAGCGGAAGGCGGCGCCACGGAGGAGGAGGCAGCGGATGGCGGCGCTGGCGCCCAGGCTGCCGCCGAGGCGCCGGCGCAGCCGGCCGAACCGGCAGCCGAAGGAGACGAGGCCGCGCAATGATCTCCTCGACCTTCATCACCCGCCCCCGCCTGGCGATGGTGGTTTCCATCGTCATCTCGCTGGCCGGCGGCCTGGCGCTTCTTGCCCTGCCGGTCCAGCAGTATCCGCAGATCACGCCGCCCACGATCAACGTGTCGGCGACCTATCCGGGGGCCAGCGCCGAAGTGATCGCCGACGTCGTCGGCGGCCCGCTGGAGACGGCGATCAACGGCGTCGAGGACATGATCTACATGTCCTCCAACAGCTCCAACGCCGGGCAGTATTCGCTGTCCGTCACCTTCGCCGTCGGCACCGACCCCGACATCGCCCAAGTCAACGTCCAGAACCGCGCGCAGCTTGCCCTGTCGCAGTTGCCCGCCGCCGTGGCCGAACAGGGCGTCACCGTCAACGCCTCCTCGCCGGACTTCCTCATGGCGCTGGGCTTCTTCTCGGCCGGGGGCAGCCTGAGCCCGCTGGAGGTCACCAACTACGTCGCCACCAGCATCGTCGACAACCTGTCGCGCGTGAACGGCGTGGGCGAGGCTTCCGCGGTCGGGGCATCGGAATATTCGATGCGGATCTGGCTGGACCCGACGCAGATGACGGCGCTGGGCCTGACGCCCGACGACGTGGCGGCCGCGATCGAGGCGCAGAACATCCAGGCGTCGCTCGGCTCGATCGGCGCGCAGCCCGCACCCGAAGGTACGGATGTCCAGTACACCCTGGTGGCCGAGGGCCGGCTGGAGACCCCCGAGGAGTTCGGCAACATCGTCGTGGTGGCCGGGGACGACGGCGCCCTGGTGCGGCTGGAGGACATCGCCCGCATCGAACTGGGCGCCCAGAGCTATGCGGCAAGCGCATCGCTGAACGGCCAGCCGACCACGATGCTGACGATCTCGCAGGCGCCGGGCGCCAACGCGTTGCAAACCGGCGCGGCGGTGCTGGCCGAACTGGAACGGCTCTCGGCGACCTTCCCGGCGGATCTGGAATACCAGATCGTCTATGACGCCACGCGCTTCGTCAGCGCCAATGTGGACGAGATCATCAAGACGCTGGTCGAGGCCTTCGTCATCGTGGTTGCGGTGGTCTATCTGTTCCTGCAGGACTGGCGGGCCACGCTGATCCCGCTGATCGCCATCCCTGTCTCGCTGCTCGGCACGCTGGCCATTCTGCTGGCGATCGGCTTTTCGGCCAACACGATCACGCTGCTTGCGCTGATCCTGGCGATCGGCGTGGTGGTGGACGATGCGATCCTGGTGGTCGAGAACGTCCAGCACATCATGGAGGATCATCCAGACCTGGACCGGGCAGAGGCGACGCGGCGGGCCATGAGCCAGATCACCGGGCCGATCATCGCAACCACCCTGGTGCTGCTGGCGGTGTTCGTGCCGACCGCCTTCCTGCCCGGCATCAACGGCCAGTTGTACCGGCAGTTCGCGGTGACCATGTCCTCGGCCCTCCTGCTCTCGGCGGTGGTGGCGCTGACGCTCAGCCCGGCGCTGTGCGCGACGCTTCTGAAACGGCCCAAGAGCGGACACCGCCGCGGGCCGCTGGGCTGGTTCACCCGGGGGCTGGACGCGACCCGCCGGGGTTATGGCCGGGTGGTGGCCTTCCTGGTGCGCGTGGCGATCCTGCCGCTGGCAATTCTGGGCGCCGCCTTCTTCGGGGCCTACACGCTCTTCACGGGCCTGCCCTCGACCTTCCTGCCCGACGAGGATCAGGGTTCGCTGTTCCTGGACATCCAGCTTCCCAATGCCGCCTCGCTGGACCGCACCACCGCCATCATGGCGGATATCGAGGAGACGCTTTCGCAGACGCCAGGGGTGGAAAACGTCATCTCGGTTGCGGGCTTCAGCCTGCTCCAGGGCTCGCTCGTCCCGAACGGGGGGCTGGCCCTGGCCTCGCTGGCGCCGTGGGAGGAACGCGAGTCGCCCGAGTTGCAGCTTCAGTCCATCCTCGACCGCCTGCGCGCCGAGTTCGCCACCATTCCGGGCGCCAACATCGCCGTCTTCGCGCCCCCGGCGATCCCCGGCATCGGCGCGGTCGGCGGCCTCGACCTGCGGCTTCAGGCGCTGGAAGGCCAGCCGCCCGAGGAGATCGCCCAGGTGGCGCGCTCCTTTATCTCGGCCATCAACGCGACGCCCGAGGTCGATGGCGCCTCCACCACCTTCTCGGCCGACGTGCCGCAGGTCTTCGTGGATGTGGACCGCACCCGCGCCGAGGCGCTGGGCCTCAGCGTGGCCGACATCTATACCACGCTGGGCTCGTTCATCGGCACGCGCTACGTCAACGACTTCACGCTGGAAGGCCGGGTCTTCCAGGTCAACCTCCAGGCGGATGCCGACTATCGGGCCAGCGTCGAGGATATCCTTGACCTGTATGTGCGAAACGACCAGGGCGAGATGGTGCCGCTGCGCACCGTGGTCTCGACGACCACCGTTCTCGCGCCCTACACCATCTCGCGCTACAACCTGTCCGTGGCGGCGCCGATCAATGGCCAGGCCGCCGCCGGCGGAAGCTCTGGCGCCGCCATCGAGGCGGTCGAGGCCGTGGCGGCCGAGGAACTGCCCGAAGGCTACGGCTTCGCCTGGTCCGGCCTGTCCTACCAGGAGGCGCAGACGTCGGGACAGGCGGTGATCGTCTTCGCGCTGGCGCTGCTGTTCGCCTATCTGTTCCTCGTGGCGCAGTACGAAAGCTGGATGCTGCCGCTGCCGATCATCCTGTCGCTGGGTGTGGCAGCCTTTGGCGCAGTGGGCGCCCTGTGGCTGTTCGGGTTGCAGAACAGCGTCTATGCGCAGATCGGCATCGTCGTCCTGATCGGCCTTGCCGCAAAGAACGCCATCCTGATCGTCGAGTTCGCCCGCGTGCAGCGCGAGGAGGAGGGCCATCCGATCGCGGATGCGGCGCGCCAGGGGGCCGAGCAGCGCTTCCGGGCCGTCCTGATGACCGCGCTGGCCTTCATCCTGGCGGTGATCCCGCTGGCCTTTGCGACCGGCGCGGGCGCCGGGGCGCGGCAGGCGATCGGGGTGACGATCCTGGGCGGGATGCTGGCCGCGACGGTGATCGGCATCTTCATCATCCCGACCCTGTTCGCGGTGATCCAGCGTCTGGCCGAATGGGGATCGGGCGCGCCCAAGGCCGCCGAAACCAGACCGGCCGAGTAGCCCGCGCCGGACGGCCATCCCTTGCCGGCCGGGCATGGCCGACAGCGTCGGCGCAAGGGATGGCTGTCGTGCCGCATCCGGTGCGGCTGTTGCGCGCGCCGACCCTGTCGGCGACGATCCCCGCAATCAGGGGCGCGGAAAGCCGGATACCGTTCGGATTGCGGACGTGGGAAACTTCGACCGAGGCGCGGAAAAGGAACCGTCGCCCGGTGGATCCCGCCGAAGAAGCCGTTCGTGGAACTGGCGACATTCCGGTGAAATGACGGAAAAAGCCCTTGTTTCCCTGTTTGCCGGCCCATATACCCGCCGACGGAGTGGTGGCCGAGTGGTCGAAGGCACACCCCTGCTAAGGGTGCAGGCGGGAAACCGTCTCGAGGGTTCGAATCCCTTCCACTCCGCCACTTGCCCTTGCGAAATCATTCTCCCGATCCGGCCGCGGCCGGATTTTATCGTGTTTTCAAAGGGGTTTGCAGAACAGGCTGAACACTGCCGTGGCAGCTATCGGCCCAAAATTCGTTCTCTCGGCGGGCTTTTCTCTGGACCTCATGACTTCCCCCATTTGGTGAATTTCTTTCAGTGCCTTGAAAATAAACCACTTTCCAGAGTCAGGACCTGAACACTCCTACGTCGGTGGCGTTCGGCAAGAAGGAACAGAAATCGAACGTTCGCTCCTTGCTGACCAGGCGGCGTCGATCAAGTTGCGGAGTTTTTCATACTCCACCGCATCAGAAGGAAGGGCGGTGAGCGGACTTGCGGCGGCGCGGCGAACCAGCGGCCTCAGAACGCAGGAGCGGTCATTCGTTGCAAGCGCAGCACCGTTGGCGCTTTGACCGACCCGAAGGGAGGAGAGCAGCCTGAAGGCAGTACGGCATCGCGGCCGCCGCATGATGCAAAACCCACTATAAGACTTGACCGAATCGAGGTGAGGCCTCACTTTAAAGTTACAAGAGCACCGTTTCGCATCCTCTTTTGTAATTTAGTTGCGAAAGAGATCGTTATCATATGCAAATGATAGGTGGTTAATGAGATCTCAGGCTCTTTTTTGTGTGTCCACGGTTATGCTGGCGTCGTGTGCCACCCCCCTCCAGACCCCATTGCTTTGCTACTCGAGCCTCCATGGAAGTGCCATACTATGCCCGATGGTTTCAAGAGGGCTGGAGTCGTAATTGAAAAAACTCCAGACAACGAGTTTTTCTTTTACAAAGCGGTCAGTGAAAATATTCCGCGGCTAGAAGAGGAATTTAGCCTTCCGCACTTGCAACTTCAAAGCAATTACAGCCTTTCGGCGCTCAATATTCTCCTGACCTCGCTCGGGATTGACTTGCCCGTAGACCTCAGCACCACCGGTAGCTATTCAGTGACAACAAAATACGGAGGAGCGGTCAAAACCGTCTTGGGAGGAGAAGGCACACAGCAAGCATTCAAAGAGATTTCGCAGGAAATAGCCAATTCGGATTCAGAATTTTATTTGATCAGAGAGTCTGTGTCTGCTTCCAGTGCGTCGGTTTCAATATCTACAACTTCCACCGTCGTAGTCGGTGAGTCAAACTCGGGAAGCGCTGCGGCAGAAAGAATTGACTCGCCAGAACAAACGTTTAGCAAGCCACTTGGGGTTTGCACAGTCACGCAGAGAGTGCCGCCTTCAGGGTCAGCTGCTTTAACCCAGCCGGAACTTGATGCGCAAGTATCTGATGGACTCCCTGCTGGTGTGATTGTGCAGCGGCGACGCTGATGGGCCCATTAGTATAATCTCGACCTTGCTTATTCGAGCACATCAGTGGTTGGACTTATACTGAACGGTAAGAGAAAGCTTTTTTGTACTTACTAAAGTTGACAGCACTAACTGGCCACGGCTTTTATAGAACTGGGTTGAGGAAAAAATTTGCGGCTTTCTGTGGATGGTTAATGTGGAGGCGCACTAAATGAAACAGATCACGACGAGTCTCATTGCTTTCTTCCCTACTTATGGGCGCTGCCACCATTCCCGTCTCAGCGCATCAGGCGCGCGTCATATTCGCCGCGGACGTAGATACCTCGGCGGTCAACACCAAGAGAATAATAGACGAAATGAATACAATACTCTCCGAAAGTGGGTGTAATTTAAAATTCGATATCGGCTTCGTCAGAAAATTCGAAAACTTAAATAAGAGCGCCTTTCCAATAACGATAGAGTCCGTTCGAGACCAATACACCGAAACTCTGATAAAAGAGAAAGGAAATATTTTAGTTGTTCGAGAGCTTAGCGTTTGTGAGGGTTTGAAAGGCGCCAACATTTTAGGGTGTGCTGGCCCGTTAGGTGCTCTCACGGTTGAGGTGACGAAAGATAAAAAAGGTAACATCGATAACAGAGGAACTGCCGCGATATGGCTACATGAGTTTGGCCATCACGCGAATTTAATGTGGGGACCGCTTGGGAATGGGAACCCACATTCTTCTAGTATGGACCATTTGATGTTTGAATCGGCAAGCGGCGGACGAGCTGTTCCTACATCGCAATGCAGTTATTTTTCCGAGAACAGTAGCCTGTTTAGCCCTGTTGCGATTTCGCCTCCAAGCCCGGGTGCGATCTTGCTTGCTGCTTCAGGGGAGAATGGAGTTTCAGAAGAAGCATCTGAGACTATCCAACTAATCCAGGATAACCCCTACGATATTTTTCGAGGGCACTGGGCTGAGGGAGTTCCATATAAAGCGATTGAGGCCATTGGGGACATCGACGGCGTCTTGAACGAGGCACGTGGGATCGTGTTAGATCCTGACGAGATCGTGTGGTGGCCTAATGCATTGTTGACGATAGGAACGTACGGCCCACATGAAGATATCGAGTTCGTTAAGTGGGTGCTTCGTCGCAATCTTACGCCTCCTGAAGCCCTACAAGAATCTTATGGCAAGGGAAAAACGGCTGCGCTTGATGCATTTGGTCTCCTTGCGGCACGATATCGTGACGAACAGGCGACTGCATTTCTGAAGGAGATCAGCACATCCGTCCTCGTCGCAAAAAATGTTGATGAGTTGACGGAGAGTCAGACGGCGTCGTCGAGCATAGATTTGCAGAATGCTGGTGCTTATGCTTTGACTGATGCGAAATCTCAGGCACTGACATCTCTCAGCGCAGCTTCCGGGGCAACAGGGCAAAATGCATCGGAAGGAAGCGCCGTTGTTGCAGCGGCCCTGTCGAGCGGCGAATTGGATACAGATCTCTTGAGTCTTTTTAAATTGTTAAGCGGACCCATTGCGTTCGGCGAGGTTGCGACATCAAATGTAACGGCTGAGCAGGCTGCTGCTGTTGAACGTGTTAGTGAGGCAGTCGGCATTGATCCAGCGCTTGTAGGGGCTTTACCTGGCATTGTAAAAACCTTCAATCAAGCTAGTGATATTGACGCTCTTATCAGAGGAGCTTCCCAGGGGGACGGGCTATGAGGTCCTTCGTTTATCCAGCTCAGCAGGACTCTGGCCGAGGTGGGCGCCAACATTTGTCAGAGTCACTCGCAGAGACCCCGTAACGGCACTTGGCTCGCCATCTAGGCGGGCCTCTTTCATTTTTCATAGGCAACCTGGGTCTGAACGAGAACATCTAGGCCTATCTGGGGGCGAACCGCCTCGCCATCCCGGATTTTGATACCTACGGAGAAATCGTCGAACTTCAATCCACAATTTTCAACGTGACTGGATTTCCATTGTCAGTTGCAAAAAATGGATAACCTCAACGAAGCGGTCGGCCAAATCCACGCGGCGGCTGCCACTCCACACCGCTCCATGTTGGCTTCCGCCCTACTGATAGATCGCGCGGCAACGAAGGGCTAGACCTCGCTGCATCTACAAGCGGCAGCAATGTCCCGCATAGCAGACTGTGACCTGTCGATCTTGCTGCGCCGGGCATGAACGTCTGCTCTTGGGAAGCCGCACGGTAGCAAAAATACCGTCCCTACCGACCGCAATGGGCCGTTCACGTAGTTTCTTTCTTTGAAAATCGTTGTTTCTCCCAATCAACTGGGAAAGGCTCCAGCACCCTCACCAGCGTCACCTCTGGCCCCTGCTTCCCATCCAGGATCGCCTCCACGATGTCAGGCGCGAGCAGCGCGAGCCGTAGGACGCGGGTCATGTATGAAGGCGCAATCCCCTCGTGCTCGGCCAGTTCGGCGATGGTTGCGAAATCGCCTGACTCCAGCAACCTCTTCCAACGGAATGCTCGGGCCAAAGCCTTGACCAGCGTGTTGTCGGTCTTGCGCGGCGGCGCAGCGCTGTCTGGCAGCTGCATCTCCTTTCGCCCGCCGCGCTTTACGACGCGGAACGGGACGTGGAGCGTCACGGTGGCGGGGATGAGAGCCCCGAGGGTCATGCAGCTTCTCCGATTCCGCCGGCCAGCATCTCGCGCGCGAGGCCGTCGAGCCCGTCGACGCGGAGCCGGATGTTCAGGCCGTCGGTACCGATGCCGATCCGTTCAACCAGCAGCGCCACGATGCGCGCCTGCTCTGCGGGGAAGAGTTCGTCCCAAAGCGGATCGAGCTGCTGCAGCGCCGCGCGGGCGTCGGCCTCGGTGATGTCGGTGGCGTGGGCGCTCGCCGCCTTCAATGTCCCCGCCACGATCTCTGGCTGGCGGAACACGGAGCGCAACTGGTCGATCACGGCCGCTTCGATTTCGCCTGCGGGCACGCGACCCACCGCGCAGGATCCTGCGCCATGCTTCAGCACAGTCTGGCTGACATAGTAGCGGTAGAGCCTGGCGCCCTTGCGCGTATGGGTCGGCGAAAACGCGGCCCCGTCCGGCCCGAACAGCAGCCCCTTCAGCAGCGCGGGCGTGTCGGCGCGGGTGCGCGCGGCGCGTTTCCGAGGGCTTTCCTGCAGGATGGCGTGGACGCGGTCCCATGTCTCCTGGTCGATGATCGCGTCGTGCTCGCCGGGATAGCTGTCGCCCTTGTGGACCGCCTCGCCGATGTAGGCGCGGTTGCTGAGCATCCGATAGATGTATTTCTTGTCGATCCGGTTGCCGCGCGGCGTGCGGATCCCGCGCGTGCCGACCTCCCGCGCCAGTTCCGTGCAGGACCCGATCTCGAGAAAGTGAGCGAAGATCCAGCACACGTGCGCGGCGCTCTCCTCGTCGACCACCAGCTTCCGGTTCTCGACGCGATAGCCGTAGGGCGGCACCCCGCCCATCCACATGCCCTTCTTGCGGCTGGCTGCGACCTTGTCGCGGATGCGTTCGGCGGTCACCTCGCGTTCGAACTGGGCGAAGGAGAGCAGGATGTTCAGCGTCAACCGGCCCATGGAGGTGGTGGTGTTGAACGACTGCGTGACCGAGACGAAAGTCACGCCGTTGCGGTCGAACACCTCCACCAGCTTGGCGAAGTCGGCGAGCGAGCGGCTGAGACGGTCGATCTTGTAGACCACGACCACATCGACGAGCCCGTCCTCGATATCCTCCAGCAGCCGCTGAAGGCCGGGGCGGTCCAGCGTGCCGCCCGAAATGCCGCCGTCGTCATACTGATCGCGAACCAGCACCCAGCCCTCGGAGCGCTGGCTGGCGATGTACGCCTCGCAGGCCTCGCGCTGGGCGTGGAGGCTGTTGAACTCCTGCTCCAGCCCTTCCTCGGAGGATTTCCGGGTGTAGACCGCACAGCGCAGCTTGCGGACGACCTTCGATTTCTCGGGCGGCTTCGTCATGTCCGCCCTCGGTGGTTCTTGAGCCCGAAGAAGACCCAGCCGTTCCAGCGGGTGCCGGTGATGGCGCGGGCGATAGCGGACAGCGACTTGTAGGGACGCCCCTGCCATTCGAAGCCGTCGGCGGTGACGGTGACGATCTGTTCGACGCCCTGCCACTCGCGCAGCAGCCGTGTGCCGGTGATGGGGCGGTCACGGTCGAGGCGCGTGCCGCGCTTCTTCTTGTCACCGCCGTCGAGTTCCTCGCCCAGCCGTTCCAGCCGCCGGATCGTCTCGGGCTTCAGGCCACCATAGGCCAACTCCTGGATGCGATAGGCAAGTCGGCTCTCCAGGTAGCGTCGGTTGAACGGCGGCGGCTCGCTGTCGAACAGGTCGCGCCATTGCGCCTTCAGGTCTGGCGTCCTGGCGGTCTTCAGCGCAGCCAGGCGCGCGGGAATGGGATCGTGGGTCGTCATGCGGTTCTCCGGTGAGTTGGAGTTGCATGACGGCATCGGTCGGCCGGAGAGTGTAGGCGAATTTCTCCATCCTCATCAGAATGTTCGCACTGTTCCCGCAGCTGCAGGCGGACCAGCCCGAGAGCGAGCAGCCTGCACAATTCGGCGCGGCGCTCTGCGGACGTCATCTGGGCGGGCGGCAGCGGGTTCGAGCCCAGCCGCGGATATGTTGGCGCGGTTTGCATGAAGAAACGCTACCCGCGCGACCGCTGAAAACAACCGGATTCAAAGGCTTATGGGGGTACCGCGTAAGCCTGCGCAGAGGATAGGAACCGGCGGAGCCTCAGTGACGAATCGCCGGCGCGACCTGGGCATCGGTGTCAAGAACCAGCGCCGATCTCCACAGCGGCGTCTTCATGAACACGGCCTCCTCGAAGCGATAGCTGGCCGTTCCGCGTCCCTGCTGAAGCAGCCCTGCCCAGCAGAGCGGACGCAGCACCTGGATGTAGAGCTGGCCCATCACCTCGTCGTGCCGCGGGAGAGGTCCCGTCTCAGGCTCGCCGAAGAACACGCGGCGGAGTTGCGCGCCGGTGGCCCCGTCCTCGATCTCGACGTTGAGCACGTTCAGGAACACTTCCCAGTTGCCAAGGATCGGCGCGTCGTCGAACCGCGACATGCTGGCGTGATTGATCCGGAACAGGAAGAACGGGACGACCGTTCCGAAGATGCGGCCGGGATGGACCGCCAGTGCCTGGCCTGCCTTGGTCAGCCGGAACTCGCCCTTGTAGTGCCGGCCAAGCTTCATCGCGATCATCAGGTCGTGCAGCACCATAAGCGGGGCGAAGTCGGGCTCGTTCAGCACCTTGTTGACTGCGAAGAGGTCCGCCTCGGTGTGGCCGGGCCAGTCGAACTCGGACGCGGCCCAGTGCACGAACACCCGCTTGAACCCTTTGGACGGCGTCAGGGGAATGCCGCCATGCTCGCCGATCCAGGCGACGGTCTTCTCCATCCCGCGCACCAGCGGCGAGAACGCAAGCGCCGGATCAGCATCGTCGATATCCCGGAACGCGATCACCTCAGATCTCCCGCGCGAACCAACGGATGCGGCCGACGATGTGGATCTCGTCGGCCGTTCTTTCGTATTCGGGGTAGTGCTTGTTGTCGGAGATGACTCGCACCGCAGGCGGGTCGCTGTTCGGGATGTGCTCGAGCCGCTTGGCGACCAGCCCCATCCCGTCGTCCAGCACGAAGATGCCGGGCGGGTTGGGCGCGCGGCGGGTCATGTCGACAAGCACCGCGTCACCGCTCAGGAGCGTCGGCGCCATGCTGTCGCCTTCGACGTGCATGATGCGCAGCTGCGACGGGCTGGCCTTGAGGCTGTTTCGGATCCAGGAGCGGCGGAAATGATAGACCCGGCCGGGCGTGTCGCCATCTTCGGTCACGACCGCGCCGCCGCCCATCGCGGGGCGCGGGGTGGCGTGGGCGATAGCCACGAAGGCGTCGTCAGGATTGTCCAGGAAGGGGGCTTCCCTCCACCTCGCCGATGCCATGGATCAGCCAGTCGCGATCCACCTTCAGCACGCGGGCGACCTCGGCCAGCCGGTCTATGCCAGGTCGGGCTGAACGGCCACGGAGGATGTCGTAGATAAAGGACCGGTTCACGCCTGCCATCTCGGCGACGTGCGCGGGACTGATGCCGAGCTGATTGGCCCGGGCTCTGAGGCGGTCGGAAAGCGTGTGGTGCTCGGTCATGTCATCCCCACCCATCTGTGGATGAAATAGGATAAAATCGGATTGATCGAAGCCCGTCAAGCGAATAAGAACAGAAAGTAAACATCTTACGCGGGAATCGGGGCGGAGGTCAGCGAATGCACATCGATAAATCGTACTTCACGCTCCCCGAGATCCTCGAGCGGTGGCAGATCACCGAGGCCGACCTGATCTACCTCGCGGAAAACGACAAGCTCCGGCTGTCGGTTCGCGTGTTCGGCGTGCCCATGGAGTTCGGCGACTACGAGGAAGGTGCGGACGGCGAACCCTGCCGGGTGCCGTGGGAACAGAACTACTACAGCGGCCTGCTCGATCTCCATGCCCGTGATGTGTTTCAGCTTTTCCGGTGCGGTGAGGTTCATCTCGCGAGTTTTCGGACGCCGAGGGCCGACTACGCGGAGACATGGGGCGATGCGCAGCCCGTCCTCGTCATGATCGGCGACTTGCTGCTAAGGCGTGATGAACGCGACCGTTTCGAGATCGAGACCGGGTTCTCGCCTGGTGGGCAGCCGATGGAGGAGGCGACCTTCATCCACTCGGCCGACTATCTCGAGGTTCGCTGCAACGGCTGCCGGTTCAAGCTGGGCCCGATCCAGGCGGAGGTCGTGCGCGCGCTGCACGAGGCAGCGCAGGCTGCAGAGCCCTGGCAGAACGGCAAGGCGATCCTGTCGCGCGCCGGCTCGAAGAGCCTGCGCATGGCCGACGTCTTCAAGTCGCAGAAGGACTGGCGGCATCTGATCCGCTCCGACCGGCGCGGCGGATACCGTCTGAATCTCGACTGAGCGATCCCCGTCCGCCCGGTCCCTGTGGGATCGGGAGGGGGATGGGTGAGGGATGGTGGGGGATGACGGTGCCCCGCCAACGGCCAAGAGCCAGTCCTGCAAGGACCGACTGATCCCCCTCCGTATCCCCCGCCAGTCCCCACGACATCCCACACCGCAATTTCGCACTGTCTCCTCAACGACGACACGAGAGGGGACACCGATGCTGCAGAGGCATTGCCTGAACCAGAAGGAGCTGGCCCGGCGCTGGGGAATCTCCCATCGCACGCTCGAGCGTTGGCGCTACGGCGGCCAAGGACCGACCTTCCTCAAGCTCGGCGGACGCGTGCTCTACCGGCTCGCCGACATCGAAGCGTTCGAGCAGAGCCAGCTTCAGCGCGCCCTGAAAATCAGCGACGCCGTCGCGCGCGCTGGCCACGCGTCCCGCCGTCTGACCGCGGATCCCGCGCGGGCCCCACGGGTATGCTGATGGTCGCCGCGATCCCTGTCGGCGCCCGCGTGGCGCCCCCGAAGCTCACCGACGTCGAACTCTATGCCTGGATCGCACAGGCCGAGGCTGGCGCCCGGATCGAGTATCACCGCGGCTTTCTCGGGATCGACGTCACACCGGTGATTTCGACATTGCCGGAGCCGGAACGCCGTCAGCTTGCCGATCTCGGTCAGGCCGCGTTGGGCGCCTTCGAGAAGGGCCTCGTCCACCTCGTGCAGGAGCGCGTGGGCCCCGATCGCTTCGCTTACATCGCCGTCGCCCGTCCGAGACCCGAGGCCGCCGCCACCTCGCTTTCGGCGCTGCTCCTCGAAGAGCGCGCCGCGTGATGGCCCTGCCATTCCCTTCCAACGGAGACCCCACCATGCCGCATCCCGACAATGCCCCCCGCTTCGACGATCTCGAACGTCTCGCCCTCGGCGACATCGCGGCGCTGCCGCCCGAGATGCTACTGAATCTGCAGACGACGGCGCTCGCCGAGACCGCCCGCGTGAAGCGGCTGCGGGACCGGCTCGAGGCCGGCATCGCGCAGCGCTACGAGGCCGCCGTCGCGGCCGAGCGAGCCGCTCAGGGCAAGACCAGCGGCACCGTGCGCGTCGAGGACGAGGGCGTCGTGATCGTCGCCGACCTGCCGAAGAAGATCACGTGGGATCAGGACCGGCTCGCCGGCATGGCGGAGCGCATCCGCGCCGCCGGCGACGATCCGACCGAGTATCTCGAGATCGCCTACCGCGTGCCCGAGCGGCGCTACGGCGCCTGGCCCGCGGCGATGCGCGAGGGCTTCGCGGACGCGCGCAGCGAGACCACCGGCAAACCCGTCTTCCGGCTCGAGGCTCGAGACCGGTGACGCGCGGCGGCGGGACGCCCGGTCGGAAACGCCGGGCAGGTTCCCCTTCGGCACCCGGTCACCCCCGCCGCCGCGCACCCTGAACGCAACTTCCGGAGAACCCCATGGCCTTCCGCATCATCACCGCCGACGAACGGCTCTCGGCCGCCGAGAACAAGACGTCCCTCGCCATCTTCGGCCCGCCCGGCGTCGGCAAGACGACGCTCCTGAAGACGCTGCCCGCTGAGGAGACGGTCTGCCTCGACCTCGAGGCCGGCATGAAGTCGGTGCAGGACTGGCGCGGGGACTCGATCCCGGTGCGCAGCTTCACCGATTTCCGCGACCTCGCCGTACTGATCGGCGGGCATGACCCCGCGCAGCATCCGAAGTCCTGGTACGGCGCCGAGTATCACGCCTGGCTGCAGCAGCAGTATCTCGGCACCGGCATCGAGGACTTTCTCGCCCGGAAACGGATCGTCTTCGTCGACTCGATCACCGACCTGACGCGGCAGGCCATGGCCTATGCCCGCCAGCAGCCCGAGGCCTTCTCCGAGCGGACCGGCAAGCCCGATATCCGCGGCGCCTATGGGCTGCTCGGTCGCGAGGTAATCCAGGCGCTCAAGCACCTACAGCATGCCCGCGGCAAGACGGTGATCTTCGTCGGCGTGCTCGAGAAGGTCACCGACGAGTTCGGCGCGACGACATGGCAGCCGCAGATGGAGGGCACGAAGGCCGGGCGCGAGTTACCGGGGATCGTCGATCAGGTGGTCTCGATGCAACTCTTCGGCCGCGACGCCAAGGGCGACTGGACCCTCGACGATACCTCCGCCGAGCGCCGCCTCGTCTGCCGCTCCGGCAACCCCTGGGGCCTTCCCGCCAAGGACCGCTCCGGCCGCCTCGATGTGACCGAGGCGCCCGATCTCGGCGCGCTGATCGCGAAGATCGACGGCCGCGCGCCCGCCCAATCCGCAATCCCCTCCTGATCCAGACGCAAAGGACAGACCCATGAGCTACGATCTCAACGACGCCCAGCCGCAGATGGCCCCCATTGGCGAGCTGATCCCCGACGGCACCTTCGCCAAGGTCCGCCTGACAGTGCGCCCCGGCGGCGTCGACGGTGCCACGCCGATGGATGCGAAGCTCCTGAAGGCCTCGCAGTCGAGCGACGCGAAGATGCTGGACTGCGAGTTCACCATCCTCGAGGGCCCGCATGCCCGACGGAAGTTCTGGCAGAGCTTCACCGTGGCGGGCGGCAAGGTCGACGAGAAGGGCCAGTCGATCGGCTGGAAGATTTCGAAGTCCACCTTTCGGGCGATGGTCGACAGCGCTCTCGGGCTCGATCCCAGGGACGAGAGCCCCGACGCCAAGGCCAAGCGGGTGCTGCCCGGGCTCAAGCATCTCGACGGCATCGTCTTCGCCGCGCGGATCATGGTGGAGCCCGCCTCAAACCCGCAGTACCGCGACCAGAACCGGATCGCGAACGTCGTTCTGCCCGACGAGCCGCAGCACGGCCCGATCATGCGCGGCGAAACCGTGTCCCCGGAGCCCGTCAACGCCCCGCCGCGCAAGGCCGCGAGCGCGCCGGCGCCGGGCTGGCAGGCGCCGACGCCGGCATGGGGTGCACAACCGCAAGCGCCCGCCACGGCCCCGGCCTGGGGCACGCAGGCTGCGGCCCCGCAGCAGCCCACGCAGCAGCCGCCCGCCCACCAGTCGCCCGCGTCCCCGCCGTCCGGAGCGCCGGCGACCGGCATGCCCGCCTGGCTCAATGGGTGAGGCACGGTCGGCAGCACGGCGGCGGAGGTCCGATCGGCTTTCGCCGCTGCCCGAGGCCCGGCGCGATCCTGCCGGGCCGATGACCCCGGATGAATGGCAGGCGCATGTGACGCGCGAAGCGGCGCTGGAGATCGGACGATGGCTGGAGGCCCGAGGAAGACTGCACGCCCCCATCGCAAGCCTCAGCCTCGGCGACCTCGAAGCCATGGCCAGCAACGCGATCTCGCGCTGGATCGTGCTCCAGTCCGAAAAGCTCCAGAAGGCGGGTTGGCCGCCCGAGGACCCGATCGCGACCTTCTTGCTCGGGTAGCGCTCTGCGCCGTCTGCGCCCGCGAGGCGCGCGGCTTCGGCTACTGCCACGGCCTCCGCTGGGATCGCCACCGATACCACCGCTTCTGCTCGCGCCGCTGTCAGGACGTGGGCAGCGCCATCGCCCAAAGGAACAACGGCATGATCGACAAGACCGCGCGCGAGGCCCGTGCGATCCGCGATGCGCGGACGCCCTTCGCCGAAGCGCTCACCGACCTCGGGCTCATGGAGCCCTTCTTCCACCGCAGCGCCGAGGACATCGACCGCCTGATCGAGGCGGCGGTCACCGGCTACATCGACAGCATGCAGGACCAGGCCGCGCGCAAGGAGCGCACCGGCACGGCCCTCGACGACCCCATTCCGTTCTGAGGGGGCGCGCGATGATCGACCTTAACGACGACACCGTGTCCTGCAGCTGGTCGCACCTGCTCGAGGCGGCCACCGAGAACGCCGTCACCGACTTCGAGATCGAGTTCTGCGATAGCCTCCGCGAGAAGCTGGCGCGGTTCGGCGAGAGCGCCCGGCTGACGGATGCGCAGTTCCACAAGCTGACCTGCATCGCGCAGGCCGGCGGATTCTGGGAGCGCGAGCGATGATCGACCTGAACCATGGCTCGGGCTGCCTCTACGGCGCCGACGCGCGGCGCCCGCCCATCGCAGAATCCGTGTCCGCCGCCATCGACACGGCGCTGTCCGCGCGCAACCGCGCAGAGCGTCCGCGCACCTATGTCAGTTCCTCGGGTCTCGGCCGCGACTGCCTGCGCCAGATCCAGTACGACTTCCTCGCGGTGCCGAAGGACGAGGGCCAGGAGTTCGCGCCGCGCACGCTGCGCATCTTCGAGGCGGGCCACCGGGCCGAAGACATCGTCGCAGGCTGGTTCCGGATCGCCGGGTTCGACCTGCGCACCGAGCGACCCGATGGACGCCAGTTCGGGTTTGAGGCCCTCGGCGGCCGCTTTAAGGGCCATATCGACGGCTGCCTCGTCGCGGGCCCAGTCGCCATGGACTATCCCGCGCTCTGGGAAAACAAGGCGCTCGGCGCGGCCAGCTGGAAGGACGTGGTCAAGCGCGGCGTCAGCCTCGCACGGCCGGTCTATGCCGCCCAGATCGCCCTCTATCAGGCCTACATGGAGCTGCCGGCGCCGGCACTGTTCACCGCGCTCAACCGCGACACGATGGAGGTGCACGCCGAGCTCGTGCCCTTCGACGCGCATCTCGCGCAGGAGATGTCGGATCGCGCCGTCGCCGTGGTGCGGGCCTCCGAGGCCGGGGAATGGCTGCCGCGCGCCGCGGCCGAGCCCACCGCAGTCCTCTGCCGGGGCGGCATGGCGGCCGGCAAGTGGCACGCGCCCTGCGCATGGGCGGTCCGGTGCTGGGGAGAGCGGCGATGATCCCCGACGCCTATGAGCTCAAGCGGATCGTGCGCGCGCATCGCGAGCAGTTCTGGTGCTCCGACCTGCTCGGAGCGGCGGAGTTCGCGCCGATCTACTTCTTCGACGATCAGGCCGCCTTCGATGGCGATATCGTCGACCGCGCGATGACCCGGGTCTTTACCGGTCCGCTTCGGCTGCCGCACCCGTCCGTGATCTTCGAGGTGCGCGAGCAGCGCGCGTCTCCCTCGGGCCTGATCGTCTGCGCCCGCGCCGACGGCGACCTCGTCGAGGCCACGTTCCTCATGCGCAAGCGGGCGCCGCGCGGCTGGACGGATTGCCTCGTGCGGATCTGGATGCATCCGGACGGCAAGGCGGAGATCGAGGGCAACCCGGCCGAGCGACACGACGAGACCGTCCGCGGTCACGGCGAAGTCGCCGCCGGCATCGTCTGGCGCGCGCTGACCATCCTCGGCGCGTCCCCGGACATCCGCGACCGCAAGGTGTCGCTCGCGAAACGGTCCCGCCTGGCCCGCGAGGGCGTGCGCGGATGGGTCTGGCGCCAGGTCGCCATCGATCCCGCCCGCCTGCGCGCCGCGACGCTGCCGCAGGGCGGCAGTCACGCCAGCCCGCGCTGGCACATCCGCCGCGGTCACTGGCGGCAGCTCGCCGACGGGCGCCGGGTCTTCGTCCGCCAGTGCGAGGTGGGCGATCCGACCCGCGGCGGGATCGTCAAGGATTACGCAGTGGAGATACCCCAGCCATGACCGAGTTCGCCCCATCCACCACGCAGGCCGCCGCGATCCGCGAGATCAAGGAGTGGTTCGAGACCCGCACGGAGCAGCAGCAGGTGTTCCGCCTCTTCGGCTATGCCGGGTCCGGCAAGACCACCGTGCTGAAGTTCGCGCTCGAGGAACTCGGCCTCTCGCCCCACCGCAGCGCGAAGGACGGCCGCTGCGTGCCCGGCGTCGTCACCGCCACGTTCACCGGCAAGGCCGCGCTGGTGCTGACCCGCAAGGGCACGCCGGCGCGCACCATCCACAGCCTGATCTACTCGGTGATCGAGTCGACCGAGGAGGAGATCGAGGAAGCCGCCCGGAAGATCGCGCTGGCCGAGCGCGACGCGCTCCGTCTGACCGGGTTCGCGCGCACCACGGCCGATGCCGCGATCGAGGCGATGCGCCAGGGGCTCTCGGCCATGAAGCACCCGCGCTTCGCCTTGAACCCGCAGAGCGACGCGGCCGACGCCCGGCTCATCGTGCTCGACGAGGTGTCGATGGTCGGCGAGGAAATGGCGCGCGACCTGATGAGCTTCGGCAAGCCGATCCTCGTCCTCGGCGATCCCGGTCAGCTGCCGCCGATCCGGGGCGACGGCGCCTTCACCCGCGACGAGCCGGACGTGATGCTGACCGAGATCCACCGCCAGGCGGCCGAGAGCGCGATCATCCGTCTCGCCACCATGGCGCGCGAGGGGCGGCCCATCGGCTTCGGCGTCTACGACGATCATGTCGCCAAGCTCCGCAAGGGCGACATCACGCCGGAACAGGCCCTGCGCGGCGGCCAGCTGATCTGCGGGCTGAACGCCACGCGGCTGCAGATCAACAACGCCATGCGCGCGGCTGCCGGTCTCGGCGGGACCTGGCTGCCTACCGGGCCGGCCGAGAAGATCATCTGCCTGAAGAACCAGAACGATCTGAGGCTGATCAACGGGATGTTCGTGACGCTCGAGGACATCGTCGACGAAGGCAGCCTCCACTTCTCCGCCGTCGTGCACGACGAGGACGGGCGTCACATCGGCGAGCCCGATCAGAACGGTCGCCCGGGCCGACTGCGCATCTACAAGGGGCATTTCGAGGACCATGTCGCCTACGACGACAAGCGCCACGACCGCGACTACAAGGAGAAGCGCCTGCTGACCGAGGCGACCTTCGGCTGGGCGATCACGGCGCACAAGGCGCAGGGCTCGCAGTGGGAGAACGTGATCGTCTGGGACGACGGGCTAGGCCGCAGCGAGATCGACCGCCGCCGCTGGCTCTACACCGCGATCACCCGGGCCGAGCGCGGGCTCGTCCTGCTTGCCTGAGGGGCGCGATGATCGACCTCAACGACATCGCGGCCCCGAAGACCCGGCACGACCTCGCGGCCGTGAAGGAGCGGCTGGCCTGCACGGCCGCCGACTGGTTGCCGGGGCTCTTCCCCGAGGCCCGGCTTGCGCGGGACCGTCGATCCTTGCGCTGCGCAGACCTCTCCGGGCGCCCGCCGCGCAAGGAGGGCTCCTGCACCATCCATCTCGACGGACCCTATGCCGGCTGGGGCTTCGACTACGCCACCGGCGAGCGGGCCGGCCCCATCGACCTGATCGCGCAGGCGACGGGGCTCTGCGACGGCGCGCTCTTCGACGAGGCGGCGCGGCTCGCGGGGATCGACCATCCCGCGCCGCGGCCCGCGCCGGCGTCGCCCATGCGCGCGCGCCCCGACCATACCGCCGAGATCGCGCGGCTGGTCGACGGGGCCGTGCCGATCGCGGGTACGCCTGGCGAGACCTATCTGCGCGCCCGCGGGGTCTCGGATCCCGGCTCGCCCGACCTGCTGTTCCATCCCGATCTTCCGGACTTCGACAGCTGCCGTGGCTGGCCCGGCCTCATCGCGATCCTGCGGCTGCCGGACGGGGAGCGCGCGCCGGGCATCCACCGCACCTTCCTGCTCGACGACGGCAGCGCCAAGGCGCCCCCGGGCAAGAAGATGCTTGGCAGCGTGAAGGACGCCGCGGTCCGGCTCTTCCCGATTCCGGAGGACGGACACATCGGCATCGCGGAGGGGATCGAGACCGCGCTGGCGGCCCACGCGATCTTCGGCACGCCGGTTTGGGGGGCGCTATCGGCCGACGGTCTGGCGCGGTTCCAGTGGCCCGAGGACACCCGGCGCATCACCATCTACGCCGATGCCGGGGACGCCGGGCGCCAGGCGGCTGCGACGCTCTCGGACCGTCTGAACCGGGCCGACATCCCGAACGAGATCGTTGGACCGCTCCATGGGGACGACTTCAACGACGACCTTCTGCGCGGCGCTCGCGCCGAGGATTATGCGCTCGCAACAGACACCACACCGGAGCCACAGGCCGGGGATCCAGTGGAGCCGGAGACGGCCACGCCCATCGTCGCCTCCGCTGACGATCCCGCAACGCTGATCGCCGCGGCCGAGACGCTGACTAACCCGCCCGAGTTCGAAGCCCTGTCCACGCTGCTCGGGCGCATCGCGCTGGCGAGGCTCGATCCGCTGCCCGAACGGCAGGTCATCGCGCGGATCAAGTCCGCGACCGGCATCGGCATCTCGGTCCTGACCCAGCAGCTGGCCGAACTCGGCCGCCGCGTGAACGCCACCGGCGACCCGCACGCGCCGATCCCGAAACCCGTCTGGTTCAGGCGCCTCCGGCTCGACCTCGCCGGCGCGCCCGAGCGCAACGAGGCCAATGTCATCGTCGCGCTGACCTCCGATCCTGCCTTCGCCGGCGTTCTCGCCTTCGACGAGTTCGGGCAGGCGATCGTGGTCCGCCAGCCGCTGCCGTGGGATTGCGCCGCCGCCTCCCTGCCGCGCCCCTGGGAGGACGCCGACGACATCCGCACCGCCGAATGGCTGCAGCTGCGCGGCATCAACGTGGCGCCGGTGGTCGTGAGCCGTGCTGTCGGCGCCGTCGCACGCGAGCTGCGCATCCATCCCGTCCGCGACTGGCTCGACACCCTGAAATGGGACGGCACGCCCCGGATCGAGACCTGGACCAGCGCCTATCTCGGCGCCGAGCCGACGGCGTTCCATCACACCATCGGCGCGCTCTGGCTGATCTCGGCCGTCGCCCGCATATACCGGCCCGGCGTGAAGGCCGACCACATGCTGATCCTCGAGGGGCCGCAGGGCGCGCGCAAATCAACCGCGATCAAGGTGCTCGCCGGTGAGGAGTGGTTCACCGACGAGCTGCCGGAACTCGGCTCGAAGGACGCCGCACTGCACATGCAGGGTGTCTGGATCGTGGAAATCGCCGAACTCGATGCCATCGGCCGCGCCGAGGTCTCGCGCATCAAGGCGTTCCTGACGCGGACCACCGACCGCTTCCGCCCGCCCTACGGGCGCTACACCGTCGAGGTCCCGCGCCAATGCGTCTTCGCGGGCACCGTGAACCCCGACACCTATCTTCGTGACGAGACCGGCAACCGCCGCTTCTGGCCGCTCCGCTGCGGCGCCATAGACATCGCGGCGCTCGCCCGCGACCGGGATCAGCTGTGGGCCGAAGCCGTCCACCGTTTTCGCGCCGGCGCGATCTGGTGGATCGACGACCCGGCGCTGCTGGCCGAAGCCCGCGAGGAACAGGACCGCCGCTACCAGTCCGACGCCTGGGACGACCTGATCGAGCACTGGCTGACGCACGAGATCCGGACTGTCTCCGACGGCTTCCCCGACTACGGCAACTCCCGCACCGAGAGCGTTCCGCGCCAGGAGCCGCTGAGAGATGTGTCGGTCGGCGAGATCCTGGAGGAAGCCATCGGGCTCGAAGCGGCGCGGTGGACTCGCGGCGACCAGATGCGCGTCTCGGCCTACCTCAAGGCGAACGGCTGGGAGCGGTACCGACGGCGCGACGAGGGCGGCCGTGAGGCGCCGCGGGAGTGGCGGTATCGACGGCAGTCCACGTAGGTATCCATCACGGCCCTTGTGGCCGCTCGAGCGGCCAGGGACTGCGTCCGTTTCGCGCGCCGATCATGTGGTTCGGTTGCGATTATTCAACCGTTGGCTGTAGGTGCCCTTTGGGTCAACCGTCCAAGTCATTGAGCATGTCGTTCTGGATCGGCAGAACTGCCGCGAACCCTCCATCAGTGAACCCGTCATGTGCGCAGAGCGCGCGCAGTAGGGCAGGCCGCCAATGGTTTCGATGGAACGCTTTAGTTTCGTAGCGGGCCTGGAGCCGCAGCGTTCGCCGAACTCCGACTTGGCCCTCAGCGCGATGCGCCAAGTGCAAAGCCGCCGCGTGTGAGGCGACGTAGGTGTTCACCTCTTGCTGATATCTCGCCTCCAGCTTCAGCGTCTCCATCCCAGCGGTGAGCCTGTCGGCGAAGCCGGCTGGTAGCGCCGCCGCTGGGTCGATCCCGAAGGAAACGACCAAGATTGGTCCATCGATTTCGACGGTCGCAATCAGGAAGTCTAGGTCCGGCAGCAGGTCATAGTAGGGGTGGAGAAAGCCCTCACCGTCTTCGTCGAAGCCGGCCAGCTTGGCATGGTTGCAGGCGTGGCACATCGGTACGAGATTTCGACAGTGGATCGCAAGCGGTTTGAATTCCGACTGGGGCAGATGGTGGTCGAGTTCGGTAGCCGGATCGATGCCGCAGACCGGGCAGAGATCCACGCCCTTGAAGAGCATTTCACGTAAAGGCTGCAGTGTACGTCCAAGCTGGGTCTTCGCGTAGGCGGCATGGATCGTCTCGCGCAGCGAGTCGGGCAGGTCGGGCCCCTTGAGTTCCGCGCAGGGTGCGCCCCGGCCCTGTTCGTAGAGGTCATAGAGAGCCACAACCTCTTCCACCTCGTCGTCGGTGATAGCGTGGCCGAAAGTCTGCTTGCGATACCGGTATTCGCGCACAGCCTTCCTCAGGTCGGCCCGTTCGCTGTTCCGGTTGGGTTCCGGCAAGTTCCTCATCCCTTGCGCGCGAACTGCGTGAGGACATAGGCCCGGGCTTGGGCGCTGAGTCCGGGATCGAACAGGGCATCTACTTCCTCGATCGAGTCGCAGCCCTCGACGAGTAGGTCCAGAACCTTGTGAAAGTCTGTGCTGGATGCCGTGAGCCCGAACGTGTCGTAGGTGAGGACACCCACGTTTTCGCCGAACGTCTCGAGACCGGGCTGCCTAATCTCAAGTGATTTGCCTGTCCTGCGTATTCGCCTGACGTGGCGCGAGAGCGTTTCTTGAAGAAGCACCGGCGAGTGCGTGGCAACGACGCACAGGGCGTTCAATTCGTTCAGCACGATGCGCACCGAATGCATCAGCGCCGCCATCAGTGGTGGATGAAGGTGGGCCTCTGGTTCATCGAAGAGTACCAGCGACCGCGGCTGCGCGTGCGCTACAAGCGAGGCCACGACGTGCAGAGCGATCTTGTGGCCTGTACTCCAGCCCAAGAAGAGGGATCGCGCCGACCTGCTCCGCGCTGTCAATCTGCCCACTTGGTCCTCTAGCTCTGCGAACGATGGGTCGCCAAGCAGAGGCTCCAGCGCCGCTTCGAGCAGCTCGACGCCCTCCTGCCGGCGGATACGCGCGATCAGCGCCGCAAACTCGTCAGCGAGCTGATCGACCGGCTTGAGCCGGGTTGTCGTCCGCCGCTCAACCGGTTCATCGCCGTCGTCATCTAGATTGACAGCCTCGTCCTTCTCGACGTCCGCCCGGGCCTCCGCGACGACGTCTCGCAGCCCGCAGAAGACGAATCGTCCCTCGCCACTGGCTAGGTCTTCGGCTGTCTGCGAAAGATCCTTGGCGTCGAGACCTGGCACGGTGAAGCTGTCGAAGGCGCTGTATGAAATTGTAATCACGCGCATGAAGCCGATCGACGCCGGCTGGAGGGTGCCTAGTGCCTTCAACCGTTTCGTGGCCCTATCCTGCGGCGAAGCGAATGCCACGTGGGCGAGGCGGGATAGCAGTGTGCTTTTGCCCGATCCGTTGCGGCCGACAAGCACGACGATGCGATCGGGGAGCAACGTCTTGCGTCGCCCGGGACCTAAGCGACGATAGGGGCCGACGTAGCCGGGAGGTTCGGGCGAGCCGAAATCGAACTCGATCGGTTCGTCCGCGCCGGCTGGCGTGTAGGAGAATGTCTGCTCGATGTCCGCGAGGGCCGAGAAGTTGCCCTCGAAGAGCGCGCGTGCGTCGTTGAGGAAGTTGCGCCAGTCGGGATTGTCGCGGAAAAGCGAGGTCTTCCACCCGTCTTCATCCTCGAAGAGTGGAACAAGTTCGGGATGCGCCACCGCGTCGTTCAGGGAGTTCATGATTGCCCTGCGTCTGGCACGGGGCAGCTCATTCATCCGTTGATAGTAGTCGAGGCTGGTACCGACCGAGATCCAATCCTTTGAAAGCTTGTTGAAGGGTTCTTCAATTCGCCGCTTTCCATCGGCCTTCTGACCTTTACGTAGGATCTTTACCCCGCCCACGTAGGTTACGTCTTCCGGGTCGTCGCCATGCCGGAAGTGCAGATGGTACAGCGTTCTGAAACTGTAATCGTCCCAGTTGTCCTGCTGCAGCGCGAATCTCGCTTCCATACGCTTCAGAAGACTTCTTGATGGTGGCTCGATTGCTATGGCCAAATCGCTGATTACCTCATGTAGGCGGTGGAAACTGATGACTTCTTCAGCGTCGACTTAACCTGTGTAGACCGTTCGGCGCCAGCTTTCCGATGATGTCCGACGTTCGGCACCACAGCCAGCATCGCGCAGCTTCTCTCTTCAGCGCTGCAGGCAGAGGCTGGCGTGGGTCTGGAACCCTGTCCCAACCCCCTGGCGGTCCCAACCCTGTCCCAACCTCCCGAGGGGGTTGGGGACACGAAAAGCCGTTCAAAAACAACGGTGTCCCCAACCTCACCCTGTGGTCCCAACCTTTTGCTACACATTCATGTGGGAGAACGGAAAAGGTCGGAAACATGTTTTTCTATACGAAAAGAGAAGGACCCCCGTTGGGGACACCGAGGTTGGGACCACATCCATTCAAGTCATTGGAGCGAAACGATAAAGGGCTGTCCCAACCCTCTCGAAGGTTGGGACCACGCGGTCGGAGGTTGGGACCGGGACGGGCAGCGCGTCGGTCTTCGCCGGCCGCAGCGTCCACGGTCGTTTTCGCTTTGGCGCCGGTCTGCCGGATGCTACATCTTGCGGTGACCAAAGCCGAAGGCCCACAGCTTGTGAGCCTTCACGATGAACACACCGATCCTCGCGCAGGACGTCCGCCCGGAACCGGGCGCGATCAGCCGGTCCTGCATCCTCGCCATCGACCTCGGCACCACGACCGGCTGGGCGCTCCGCAGCCATGAAGGACTGACCACCAGCGGCACGGTCAGCTTCCGGCCCGGACGCTTCGACGGTGGCGGCATGCGCTACCTCCGTTTCACCAACTGGTTGACCGAACTCGATCGGCTGTCCGGGCCCATCGCCGCGATCTGGTTCGAGGAGGTGCGCCGCCACGCTGGTACCGACGCGGCCCACATCTACGGCGGGCTGATGGCAACCCTGACCTCGTGGGCTGAACTGCGCGGCGTTCCCTACCAGGGCGTTCCGGTCGGCACGATCAAGCGGCACGCCACTGGCAAGGGCAACGCTCCCAAGGAGGCGATGATCGCCGCCGCGCGGGCGCGTGGGTTCAGCCCCACCGATGACAACGAGGCCGATGCCATCGCCATCCTGCACTGGGCGATCGAGACGAACGGGGGCTTGGGATGAGGTGGCACCCGAAAGGCTACGGCGGCACGCGCCGGGATCCGGATCAGGTGAAGCGCGATGGCTGGCATGACGAAGGCGTGCTCGCCGTCTCCGTCGACGATCACCGCCTGACCTGGCCGGAGCGGGAACTGGTGCGTCAGCTGGGCGAGAAGCTGTATGGGCCTCGGGCGGACGACCGGGAGGCCGCGAATGGCTGACTGGAACCCCGCCATGGTCGAGGACCGGCTCGAGAGCGCGGCCGACGTGTTCCAGTTGTTGCCCGAGGTAAAGCCGCAGGGCTACTTCAACGCCTGGCCCGAGTACTTTCACAGCTTTGCCGACCAGGTCGGTCAGGAGCCGAAGACCCGTCGGCCGAAGCCCGGCCCGCGTGACATCACGCAGGCCGAGGATGCTCTGCTCTGGCTACGCTGGCTCGACCCAGCCGATGCGCGCCTGCTGTGGCTCCGGGCGAACCGGAAACCATGGAAGCCGATCTGCTGGGAACTCGGCATCAGCCGCGCCACCGCGAACCGGCGCTGGCAGTACGGGATCGCGGTGATCGTCTGGCGGCTGAACGGGAGGCGGGTGCCGAAGAAGCGGTCGATGGAATTCGTGGTGGCGCGAGCATCAAGCGCGGGTGTCTGAAGGTACACCGCTATTCCGTGATGGCCCCAAAGTGGTGCGGATAATCGCCTTGGGCATCCTCGCCCCTACGCAGAATATCGATCAGCGCAGCGAAATCGCCATCCGCCTGCGTCCCCTTCCAGCGATTGGCGAACCAACAGGTCAGCTGGATGTTCTCCGGCGAATAGTGGCCTGCGCTGTCCTTTCGGTCGATCGACACCACCAATTCGGTAACCGGGCGTCCTTTCTGCGGCAGCAGCATCGGCAGACCTGTCAGTGAGCATCGCCCGTCCTGTTCTTCCCACGCCTGGCACAGAAAATCATAGAACGCTTCCGTCGAAGAGAACCCGAAGAGCTCCTTGTTCTTCACCACCCGCTCGACTGACTGCCCGTTGGCATTGCCGACGCGGTTGATCACGCTCTGAGCGAGGCCGATCATAGCCGCCTTGAGATCACCGGGCCGCTGCAAGCCCTGCTGCTGCATCTGTTCGATCTTCTGCGGCAGGCGCACCAACAGCCAGAGATAGGAATGCGCGTCGATCAGGCGGACTTCCTTGACCCCGACCCAGCTGGTCAGCCCTGCTCGGACAGAGCGCACCGCCGCGATGAACTCCTGGTAGTTCGACCACGAGCATCGACCGGTGGTTCGAACGTCAATTCCGAGTTGCTCGAAAGCCTTGTCGAATGTGGTGGTGCCGATCGGCAAGAACCGGTTGTCATCGAAGACGTAGAACAGATACGCGATCAGGCTGTAGCGACGACCGATCAGATCGACGAGATCGTCGAGGATGTCGGCGGGCTCTCGCCGCTCCCGGAAGAGGTCGAATACGTGACGCTCGAAGCGTTGGCGTGCGGGGCCGTTCCCGAGTTCTTCGCGAAGCCGGCCCGTTTCGCTCGGCTGATTGTGTCGAGGTTCCCACGGTACAAGATTGTTCCTGAGGTCCTGACTTTCCTTGATTTCGATCGCGCGGATTACTGCCGCAAGGATTTTTCCGCTGCCGACGTCGTTGGTGGTCCATTCATCTGCCTCGAGGCGTTGGAGCGCGATGTTCCTTATGATGGCCTTGTAGCTCTCCCACTTCGCTGGAACCCCTGTGGTGAACGATACGAACTGGCTGCCATTGTAAGCTCGCAGGTCATCGTTGAACTTGCTGAAGACGGCGATGAACCGGCTCCTATCCAGCGTTTCCATTTTCAGCCACGTCCCCGGCTACGCGATTTTTCGGCGAATTGGCGCCCCCTGATGTCAAGCGCCATTGCGGAGATGAGACAATTTCCTGCGAGACACCGCAAGGCGAGACGGATCGCCCCGCTGACGCTATCCATGGCGATATACTCGGGGTCGTGCGCTCAGGCGAACCGACGCTGATCCCGAGGTGGACACCGGGGCTGGCTTCCGGGGTCCAGCCGGGGTCCAGGCAGCCAAGCCATTGTTTTACGGTTCCTTTCCGGGCCGAAACGTATGCTGGCGGGCTTGGCTCGGCATTTCGCCAGCGACAGGGCCGGATTTTTGGGAAGCCACCGGAGTCCAGCGTCCAGCCGCGACGCCATGAAAGCACTGTGAATTCAAACATCTGACCGGCCGCCCGGGGTGGATACCCCGCGGATGCCGGAGTCCGGCCGGAAGCCGGTGGACCCCTCCGTGCCGGAGTCCACCCGGCGGATGCCGATCGACCATCGACAGGAACCTGCATGACCCTCGCCTTCGCCCCCGAGCGGATCGAGACCTGGCCGCTTGCGCGCCTGCAGCCCTACGCGAAGAACGCGAAGGTGCACGGGCCCGACCAGGTCGCGAAGATCGCCGCCAGCATGGCCGAGTTCGGCTGGACGGTGCCCTGCCTCGTGGCGGAGGACGGCGAGTTGATCGCGGGGCATGGGCGCGTGCTGGCCGCAACCCAGCTCGGGCTGACCGAGGCTCCGGTGATCGTGCTCGGGCACCTGACCGAAGCGCAGCGCCGGGCCTACCGCATCGCGGACAACAAGCTGACGGAACTCGGAAGCTGGGACGAGGCGCTGCTCTCGGCCGAGCTGCAGGACCTGCTCGCGGACGACTACGACCTGTCGCTGGTCGGCTTCTCCGACGGCGAGCTGGACAAGCTGCTGGCCTTCGATCCGGACGGGGGCAGTGAAGAAGCAGGTGGCGCCGGCGGCTCCGTGCCTCCGGTGACCATCCCCGAGCCGCCGCGCAACCCGGCGTCGCGCACGGGCGATCTGTGGCTGCTCGGGCATCATCGCCTGCTCTGCGGCGACAGTACCAGCCATGGCGATGTCCGCCGCCTGATGAACGGCGAGCGCGCGGTGCTGTTCGCCACCGATCCGCCGTACCTCGTCGATTACGACGGCTCGAACCATCCGACCCGCAACAAGGACTGGTCGCAGTCCTACGGCGTCACCTGGGACGACAGTTCGCAAGGCGCGGAGCTCTACGACGGCTTCATCGCCGCAGCTGTCGCCGAGGCGATCACCGAGGATGCGGCCTGGTACTGCTGGCACGCCTCCCGCCGCCAGGCGATGCTCGAGGCCTGCTGGGAGAAGGCCGGCGCCTTCGTCCACCAACAGATCATCTGGGTGAAGGACCGCGGCGTCCTCACCCGGTCCCTCTATCTCTGGAAGCACGAGCCCTGCTTTATGGGCTGGCGCCGCCCGAACCGCCCGCCGAAGGTCGCCGAGCAGACGCTGCCCTCGACCTGGGAGATGCCGTCATTCGCCAAGGACGAGCGCCCCGACCATCCGACGCCGAAACCGCTCGACGCCTTCGGGATCCCGATGCGCCAACACGTCGCCCGTGGCGGGCTCTGCTACGAGCCGTTCTCGGGCTCCGGCTCGCAGATCATGGCGGGCGAGGCAAACGGCCGCCGCGTCTTCGCGATGGAGATCAGCCCGGCCTATGTCGACGTCGCCATAGAGCGCTGGCAGGCCGACACTTGCCGCGACGCGATCCTGGACGGCGACGGACGGACCTTCGCGCAGGTGGAGGCCGAGCGGCTGGACCAGTCTGCGAAGGATGAGGATGCCGTCGCATGAAGCAGAGCCGGGCCATGTCGCTGGTCGAGGCCATCGCCAACGTGGCGGTCGGCTACGGCGTCGCCGTCTTGGCGCAGATGCTGATCTTCCCGGTCTTCGGGCTGCACACGACACTGGCGCAGAACCTGAAGATGGGCGCGGTGTTCACGGTCGTGAGCATCGCGCGGTCTTTCGTCCTTCGGCGGCTATTTGAGGCGATCCGGGTTCGCCAGGGATAACACAAAGCGCATGAAAGTCCGTTCGCACACAGTAGAAAAAACCAGATCAATGGCTTACGCATAGGGAGGCAGGTGAGGAACTCGGGTGAAGTTGATGCAGGTGGCGTATTACGACGCTCCAATTGAAGCGTTTCTTGAAGCCGACGAGGCGTCCATCTTGGGTACTCTCGTGCAGCATCATGGCTTCGCCCTCGAGCATCAGCAGCGCGGCGCCTGGATTGCCCAGATCCGCTTACTCAAGCCGGTCCTGTCGGACCTCGCACGCGGTCATATCCTGTTCGAGTTTGCGATCCCGCGAATGGGAAGGCGGGCGGATGTTGTTCTTCTTGTCGACGGCACGGTCTTTGTTCTCGAATTCAAGGTGGGCGCCCGGAACTTTGACCGCTCGGCCATCGAACAGGTCCATGACTACGCTCTGGACCTGAAGAACTTTCACAAGGGCAGCCACGATCTGCCGATTATCCCTATTGTCCTCGCAACCGAGGCGGCAGTCGCCGGGCTACCAGACGTGCGGTTCGCGCCGGATGGCATCGCGGAACCAGTCCTCGCACGAATTGAGCAGCTACCGGCGTTGATCGCCCGGTGCGCCGCCGTACCTGGGCTCGATTCGATCGATGTCCAGAATTGGCTGCGGTCCGGCTATCAGCCGACGCCTACAATCGTTGAAGCGGCCCAGGCCCTATACCAACACCACGCCGTCGAGGAGATCGCGCGATCTGACGCTAGCGCGCAGAACCTAAGCCATACGACCGACTGCATTTCTGCGATCATCGATCGCTCGAAGGTGGAAGGGAGAAAATCAATCTGCTTCGTCACGGGTGTTCCGGGGGCCGGCAAGACCCTGGCCGGCCTCAACATCGCCACCAAACGCGCGCAAGAACACTCCGATGAGCACGCCGTGTTCCTCTCGGGAAACGGCCCCCTGGTCACGGTGCTGCGGGAGGCCTTAGCGCGGGATGAGGCCGCGCGTGAAGGAACGACAAAGACGAATGCCCATCGTAAAGTCTCGAGCTTCATTCAGAACATCCACCATTTTCGGGACGAGGCACTGAACAATACCGGCGCGCCGCACGAAAAGGTCGCGGTATTCGATGAAGCACAACGCGCTTGGACCCGTGATCAGGCCAGCCGCTTCATGCAGACAAAACGCGGGCATCTGGGTTTCGACATGTCGGAGCCAGAGTTCTTGATCAGCGTGATGGATCGTCACGAGGATTGGTGCGTGGTGGTTTGCTTGATCGGCGGTGGCCAGGAGATCAATACCGGTGAGGCTGGGCTTGGCGAATGGTTGTCGGCGCTCGACGGCCGGTTTCGGGACTGGGACATCTATATCTCAGATCGGCTCGAGGACGGGGACTACGTGACGGACGCGACCTCGATGAGGCTTTTGCACGAGCTGCCCGTTCAACGATCCACCGAACTCCATCTGAGCGTATCGATGCGATCGTTCCGGGCGGAAGCGCTGTCGAGCTTCATCGGCCACATCGTCGATAACCGCAAGGAAGCTGCAAGGGAGGTCTATCATCAGGTCGAGGATCGCTACCCGATTTGGCTCACGCGAGATCTCGACGCTGCGCGGGATTGGCTTCGGAACGTCGCCCGCGGAAGTGAACGCTTTGGGCTTGTTGCATCCTCAGGCGCGCATCGCCTGCGCCCCGAAGGGCTTAACGTGAAGGCAAAGGTCGACGCTTCAACGTGGTTCCTGAACGACCGAACAGATGTACGCTCGTCCTTCTACCTCGAAGAGGTTGCCACCGAATTCGACGTCCAGGGACTTGAACTTGACTGGGTTGGCGTGTGTTGGGACGCCGATTTACGGCATGATGGAGACGATTGGCGGTTCTACAACTTCCGCGGCACTTCCTGGCAGAGGGTGAATCAGGATGAGCGGCAACTCTACCTCAAGAACGCCTATCGCGTGATCCTGACGAGGGCCCGGCAGGGCATGATCATTTTTGTCCCGGAGGGTAACGTATCGGACCCCACGCGACCGCCAAGTTACTACGACGAGACCTATGCGTTCTTGAAGGCCTGCGGTTTGAAGGATCTTGCTGCGAGAAATCTGAACGTTAATACATCGCCCGCGGTGCCCGCACAGGTCCGCGCAATTGTTTGATTTCACCATAGCGTGGACGGCCGAGATTGCACTCGACCGTCGGGCTCTGGGTGGCTGACCGCGGTTCCAGTTAGCGAAGGCCAAATCAGCCGCGGACTCGGTAAATCCTTCCGCGTCCCTCGACCTTCTCGGAGTTGATGGTCAGCCCAAGCTTTTTCTTGAGCGCGCCGGACATGGCGCCTCTAACGGTGTGAGCTTGCCAGCCCGTTTCGGCGACGATCTCGTCGATGGTCGCTCCGCCGTTGGCGCGCAGCATCTCGATCAGCTTCGCCTGTTTCGTGCCCGTGCGCGGTGTGCATGCCTTGGGCGCGGGGTCGGTCTCGGCGGGAGCGTCCTGCAATGCCTCCGCGCTCGACGCCGCGTCAGCGCCCGTGGGCGCGTTGTCGCCACTGTCCGGATCGACGCTGATGGCGGCGAGGCCCGCGTTGGTGATGTGCAGCAGGATGGCGCGGCCGTCCTCGTCGTTGCGCCAGATGCGGTTGAGCGCGGCGTCCGCCTTGGTCTGGGTGTCGGTCGCCGTCTCGGCGATCAGCCCGCGGGAGAGGAGCGCACCGACCACCTTGGTGGCGGCGCCGCCGCGGAGGGAGCCAGGGAGCGGCAGGACGTTGCGGTCCTCGCGCTGCGCGGCGGCGCTGAGGATCACGAGCTGGGTGTCGGAAAGCTTGGTCATCCGGGGTCTCCGTGTTCGAGGCCCGCGTCATGCGGTGCCTTCTACGACCCCGAGCCGCGCAGGGCGCGGCAGGAGTTCCGGCGGTGCCGGAGATCATTCGGCGTGTTCGCCCTCGCCGAAGGCGCTGTCGGTGATGCGCTTCAGGAGGCTGGCGTAGTGTTCGAGGGTACCGACCATGGCCCAGCCCACCTCGTCGGGATGGCAGTTGAAATGGTCGTCGCTGAGCGCCTGCAGCCGGGCGAGCATCTCGTCGATCTCGGCCTTCTTGCCGATGAAGGCGGCGAGCGCGGCTTCCTTGTTCCGGCGCTCCTTTTGGGCGCGGAGTTCGTGGTGCGGGGTGGTGATCGGGTTTGGGCGGGTCATTCTGGCGGCTCCGTGGTGAGTTGCATCGTTGTCCTGCATCCGTGTTCGCTCTGTCCGCACCGCTTATCAACTCGATAAGCACATGATTATGAATGATAATCGGAGCCGTCGATGCAGGGCATGAGCGAGCGCCAGTACGCCGCGCATGTCGGGCTGTCGCGGGGCGCGATCCAGAAGGCGAAGACGGCCGAGCGGCTGGTGCTCTATCCCGACGGCAGCATCAACGCGGCCGCCAGCGATGCCCGGCGGGCGGAAACGACGGACCCGTCCAAGACGAGAAAGCCGCCCGCGCCGAAGCTGAAGCCCGTCCCCGAGGCGGCGGTGGCCGCTGTCGGCGACACGCTCCGCGAACAGGGTCTGGCGGTCCCCGCCGTCGGCGGTGGCACGACCTTCCTGCAGGCGAAGACGGCGAACGAGGTGCTGAAGGCGCAGGAGCGGCGCATCCGGCTCCAGAAGCTGAAGGGGGAACTGATCGAGCGGTCCCGCGCGCTGGCGCTGGTGTTCCGCCTGGCGCGGGAGGAACGGGACGCGTGGGTGACCTGGCCTGTGCGCGCGGCGGCGCTGATGGCGGCCGAACTCTCGGCCACGTGCAGCGACGCGACGGGCCAGCAGATCGCCGTGGAGCCGGCCGCGATGCAGAAGGTGCTGGAGAGACATGTACGCGCCCACCTCGACGAACTCGCCGAGGTCCGGCCCGACTTCCGGTGACGATGATAGCCTGACTGGCTTCGACGGCGCGGGCGAGGTCCTGCGCGCCTGGGGCAACGGGCTGCGGCCCGACCCGGACCTGACCGTTTCGGAATGGGCGGACCGGCACCGGATGCTCTCGGGCCGCGCCTCGGCCGAGCCCGGGCGATATCGTACGGTGCGCACGCCCTACATGCGCGAGATCATGGACCGGCTGTCGCCCGGCGATCGCACGCAGCGGATCGTGTTCATGAAGGCCGCGCAGGTCGGGGCGACCGAGGCGGGCAACAACTGGATCGGCTTCGCCATCCACCAGGCGCCGGGCCCGATGCTCGCCGTCCAGCCCACGGTTGAACTGGCGAAACGCAACTCGCGCCAGCGGATCGACCCGTTGATCGACGAGAGCCCCGAGTTGCGGGAGCGGGTGAAGCCTGCGCGATCCCGCGACGCGGGCAACACGATGCTGTCCAAGGAATTCGCGGGCGGCATCCTGATCATGACCGGGGCGAACTCGGCGGTCGGGCTGCGCTCGACCCCGGCGCGGTACATCTTCCTCGACGAAGTCGACGCCTATCCGGCCTCGGCCGACGAGGAAGGTGATCCGGTCACGCTGGCCGAGGCCCGGTCGCTGACCTTCGCCCATCGGCGCAAGGTGCTGCTGGTGTCAACGCCGACGATCCGGGGGCTGAGCCGGATCGAGCGGGAGTTCGAGGCAAGCGACCAGCGCCGGTTCTTCGTGCCGTGCCCGCATTGCGGGGCGATGCAGTGGCTGAAGTTCGACCGGCTGCGCTGGCAGAAGGGCCGCCCGGAAACGGCGGAATATCACTGCGAGGGCTGCGAGACGCCCATCGCGGAGCACCACAAGACGGCCATGCTGGAGGGCGGCGAATGGCGGGCGACCGCTACCGCAGCCGATCCGACCACGGTCGGGTATCACCTCTCGGCGCTTTACTCGCCGATCGGTTGGCTGAGCTGGGAGCGGATCGTGCGGGCATGGGACGGGTGCCAAGGGTCGGACGAGGCGATCAAGGCGTTCCGCAACACGATCCTCGGCGAGACATGGGTCGAGACGGGGGAGGCGCCGGACTGGCAGCGGCTCTACGACCGGCGCGAGCGCTGGACATCCGGCACGGTGCCAGCAGGCGGGCTGTTCCTGACGGCCGGGGCCGACGTGCAGAAGGACCGGATCGAGGTCGATGTCTGGGCCTGGGGTCGCGGGCTGGAAAGCTGGCTCGTCGACCACCTCGTGCTCGAGGGCGGGCCCGGCGATCCGGCCTGCTGGCAGCGGCTGACCGACCTGCTGGGGCGGACATGGGCGCACGCATCAGGCCAGACGATGACGCTCGCCCGGTTCGCGATCGACACGGGCTACGAGACCAGCGCGGTTTATGCCTGGTCGCGGCAGGTTGGGTTCGCACAGGTGGCGCCCGTCAAGGGCGTCGAGGGGTTCACCCGGACGAGCCCGGTGACCGGCCCGACCTATGTCGATGCGACCGTCGCGGGCAAGCGGCTCCGGCGCGGCGCCCGGCTCTGGACCGTGGCCACCTCGACCTTCAAGGCCGAGACCTATCGCTTCCTGCGGCAGGACCGGCCGACGAGGGAAGAACAGGCGGCGGGCGCGCTGTGTCCGCCCGGCACGATCCACCTGCCGGAATGGGCGGACGGCGAGTGGCTGAAGCAGCTGACCGCCGAGCAGCTGGTGACGGTCCGCACGAAACGCGGCTTCGCGCGGCTCGAATGGCAGAAGCTCCGCGAGCGCAACGAGGCGCTGGACTGCCGGGTCTATGCCCGCGCGGCGGCGTGGATCGCGGGCGCCGATCGCTGGCCGGAGGCGCGGTGGGCCGATCTGGCAGCGCAGCTCGGGGTGGCGAAGCAGGACGGATCCGAGGCCGGCGAGGCAGCGGCGCCGACCGTCCCGACACGAACGACGCCGCGCCGGCGCACGGTGCGCTCGAGTTACATGAGGTGATCAATGGCCACGGCCGCCGAGCTCCGCGCCCGCCGCGACGCGCTGACCGCGCAGCGGTCCTCGGGCGTGGCGCGGGTAAGCTATGACGGCAAGACCGTGGACTATCGGAGCGTGGCCGAGATCGACCGGGCCATCGAGGCGCTGGACCGCGAGATCGCCGCCGCCGAGGCGCGTCGGATCGTCCGGCAGGTCCGCGTGACGACGGCGAAGGGGCTCTGAACCCATGGGCTTCTTCGACCGCTTCCGCCGCCGGACCGCCGGCGGCCCCGCTGCCGTGCGCGCCCGCCTCGAAGGTGCGATGGCGAAGCGCCGGCTGCGCGGCTGGAACCCGCCGCTCGAGAACATCAACGCGCTGGTCGCCTCGGGCGGCCCGCGGCTCCTGGCACGGTCCCGCGAACTGGTCGTGACCAACGGCTATGCCGCCAACGCCTGCGAGGCCTTCGCGGCGAACCTCGTCGGCGACGGGATCAAGCCGTCCTCGCTGATCGGGGACGCCGATCTGCGCGACCGCGTCCAGCGGCTCTGGCTCGCCTGGACCGACGAGGCCGATGCGGATGGGTTGACCGACTTCTACGGCCTGCAGGCCATGGTCGCGCGCGAGATGTTCGTCGCCGGTGAATGCTTCGTCCGGCTTCGTCCCCGGCGTTCGGAGGACGGACTGCTCGTCCCGCTGCAGCTGCAGCTTCTCCAGTCGGAAATGCTGCCCTTCGAGAAGACCGAGACAGCGGCCAACGGCAATCGCATCCGCTGTGGGATCGAGTTCGACGCCATCGGGCGGCGCGTGGCCTATCACTTCCGCCGCCGCCACCCGGGCGACAGCACCGACCAGGGGGCGGCCATCCCGGAGACGGTGCGCGTGCCGGCGGCGGACGTGCTGCACATCTATCGCCCCATCGACGCGGGCCAGATCCGGGGGCTGCCGCATATCGCGCCGGCGATGGTGCGGCTGTTCCTGCTCGACCAGTACGACGACGCCGAGCTCGACCGGAAGAAGACCGCGGCGATGTTCGCGGGCTTCATCACCAAGACCGCGCCGGAAGAGCCCATGATGGGAGAGGCGGAGGCGGATCTCGACGGGGCGGCCATCGCGAGCCTCGAGCCCGGCACGATGCAGGTGCTGCTGCCCGGCGAAGACGTGAAGTTCTCGTCCCCGGCGGATGTCGGCGGCGGCTACGAGGCGTTCCAGTACCGGACGCTGCTCTCGGTCGCGGCCTCGCTTGGGCTGCCCTATCACCTCGTCACCGGCGATGTCCGGCAAGCGAACTACTCGAGTCTCAGGGCCGAACTCGTCGAGTTCCGTCGCCGCATCGGCCAGCTGCAGCATGGCGTCATCGTGCACCAGCTCTGCCGGGCAGTCTGGCGGCGCTGGCTGGAGACCGCGGTCCTGTCGGGCGCGCTGGAGGCCGATCCGGCAGAGGTGCGACCGGTGCAGTGGATCCCGCCGCGCTGGGACTGGGTCGATCCGCTGAAGGACATCCAGGCACAGGTGCTGGCGATGGAGGCCGGCATCACGTCGCGGCGCAAAGTGGTCGAGGCCACCGGCTACGACATCGAGGAAATCGACCGCGAGAACGCCGCCGACGCCGCCCGCGCGACAGGTCTCGGCCTTCGCTACCGCACGAGCCCCGGCGAGACGCAGGGCGCCCGCGCGACGCCGGCAACGCGGGCCGAGCCCGGCAACGGCGCCGGCAACGACACGGACGACGGAGCGGCGACGACCGATCCGGCCACCGAACAGGAGTGACGACATGGCAAGCTGGTATGCGATCCGCGCCCGGGGGACCGGTGCGGAAGTAGCAATCTATGACGAGATCGGCGCCTACGGGGTCTCGGCGAAGGGGTTTCTGGCAGAACTGGGCGCGCTGCCTGAGGGCACGCCTGTCGATCTGCGGCTCAACAGCCCCGGCGGATCGGTCTTCGACGCGGTGGCGATCCACAACGCGCTGAAGCGCCACGAGGGCACGGTCACCGTCTGGATCGACGGCATCGCCGCCTCCGCCGCATCCTACGTCGCCATGGCGGGCGACGAGATCGTCATGCCCGAGAACGCCTTCCTGATGATCCACGACCCGGCCGGCCTCGTGATGGGCACGGCCGAGGACATGCGCGCCATGGCCGAGGCGCTCGACAAGGTGAAGGGCAGCCTCGTCTCCGGCTATGCCGCGAAATCCGGCCGGACGCCGGAAGAGGTCTCCGCGCTCATGGCCGCCGAGACATGGTTCGACGCGTCGGACGCCGTGGCGCAGGGCTTCGCCGACCGGCTGATCGAGCCCGTCCGCATCGCCGCGAACTTCGACATTGGGCGCTTCCGCAATGCGCCGCCGGTGTTGGTAGAGCAGGTCGAAGCGGATCAGGACTCCGACGACGCGGCCGACTGCGTCGAGATCGAAGCGGACGAGGACACCGACGAGGCCGCCGAAGGCGATCAGCTTTCTGATGTCGAAAACGAGCAGGCCGCCGCCGCCGACACCGCTCAGCCTCCGGCCGAGACGCCACCTCCCAGCGGCGCGCCGCCGGATCCCGCCGCGATCCGGGCCGATGCCATCGGCCACGCCCGCGCCGTCATCGATCTCTGCCTCCTTGCCGGCCAGGCGCAGATGGCCGGCCGCTTCCTCGAAGAGAACGCGAGCCTCGACGAGGTGCGCGCCGCGCTCCTCGCCGCCAAGGCCGAGGCCGAACCCGAGATCGTGCCCCATCACCCGCAGCCCGGCCGCTCCTCGGCCGCGCGCCCCTGGGGCGAGATCGTCGCCCGCACCTTCAAGCTGAAAGGATGACACCATGACCACGCTCGTCGAAGGCACGCACCCCGGCGGTTTCCTCGTCTGGGAAGCCTTCCGCGACTACACCCGCGAGACGATCACCGTCGCCTCGGGCACGCTTGAGCCCGGCACGGTGCTGGGCAAGATCACCGCGTCCGGCAAATACGCCGCGCACGATCCCGCCGCCGTCGACGGCACCGAGACAGCCGTCGCGGTGCTCTGGGGCAATGCGGATGCGAGCGCCGGCGATGCGCCCGCCGTCGCCGTCGTTCGCGGACCCGCCATCGTCAACCGCCACGACCTCTTCTTCGCGGGCACCCCCAGCGAGGGCGAGATCGCGGCCGCCCACACGGCGCTCCTCGCCGCGGGCATCCTCGTCCGCTGATCCAATCCCGACAGGAGGCATCCTCATGGCCACCATGGACATCTTCGAAGGCGATGCCTTCACCATCGTCGAGCTCACGCGCGCGCTCGAGAACATTCCCTACAAGCCCGCGCTGCTCTCGGGCTCGGCCCTCTTCAGCCCGCGCGGCGTGCGCGCCCGTACCGTCGTGATCGAAAGCCGCGATGGCACACTCTCGCTGATTCCGTTCTCCGAACGCGGCTCGGCCTACGAGCAGCAGGTTCCCGATCGGCGCGAGATGCGCGCCTTCGTCTGCCGCCAGTTCAAGAAGCAGGACGTGCTCTGGGCCTCCGAGATCCAGTCCGTCCGCGACTTCGGCTCCGAGAGCGCCACCCAGCAGGTGCAGACCGAGGTGGCCTACCGGCTGCGCAAGCTCCGTCAGGACGCCGAGACCACCTTCGAGTACCACCTGCTGAACGGCATCCAGGGGCTGGTGAAGGACCCGAAGGACCACGCCACGGTGGTGAACTACTTCACCGAGTTCGGCATCTCTCCGGCGGCCGAGATCGACTTTGACCTCGACAACGCAAGCCCGGCCTCGGGGGCGCTCCGCAAGCGCTGTCAGGCGTTGATCGAGAGCGTCGAGGACTCGAGGGGGGCTTTCAGCCGGGGCGGTGCAGGTCCGCGCCGAATGCGGCTCGGCCTTCTTCGCCGATCTCGTCGCCCACAAGGAGGTGCGGGAGACCTACCTCAACACCGCCGCGGCGGCCGATCTGCGCGGCCGGGTGGCCGACGAGGTCAGCTTCGGCGGCATCACCTTCCGCCGCTACCGGGGCGGCGTCGGCTTCACCGTGCCGACCGACAAGGCGTTCTTCTATCCCGAAGGCATCGAGGGGCTCTTCGAGATCTACTACGCCCCCGCCGACACCTTCGAGACGGTCAACACCCTGGGCCAGCCGCTCTACGCCCGCACGATCCCCGACCGGGATCGCGACGAGTGGGTGCGGCTCGAGATCGAGAGCAACCCGCTGCCGATCTGCACCCGACCGCAGGTGCTGCGATCGGCGCGGCGGACCTGAGTCAGAGCGTGACGCCGTATCGGGCGTGAAGATCGCTGAGATGCCGGACCAGCCAGTCGGCCGGTTCGGTATCCTGCCAGAAGCGCCAGAGTTCCGGATAGCTCATCGCCTCGAACGCCGGCGATGATCCTGCCACGCGCGCCCTGAACTCCTCGATCTCGTCACGATGGGCTGCGAACTCCGGACCGGCATCCGGGTTCGCAGGCTCCCAGAACAGATAGAGCAGCGTCACGGGGCGGTCTGGAAAGGTGCGAGCCAGACCGAAGGCATGCTTGATGAGCTGTGCAGCGTCGAGCCATGTGTACTGGTCCGGGCGATCCCGGAGGCGGAGCATCTCGCGGAAGTATCCCTGATGGCGCCGCGCGTCCCTGATCTGCTCCTCGTAGGCGGGTGAAAATTCAGCCCGGTGGGCCGACAGGTGTTCGGTCAGCTTGGACTCGATCCCGACCACGCCGCCGGGGCCCGACAGCACGACGTCGAGGTTGGGAGCACGGCCGCCGCGGAGTCCGGTGGGGCATTTCCTTTCGAAGCGAAGATCGTCGAAACCGGCAGCCATCGGCATGGCGAGGTCGGCGATCCGGCTCCGAAACGGCGCGAAGCAGTTGACTGCCAGCCCGGATGAAGAATGCGCTGCCCGGAACTTGGTCTGCAGCTCATTGCCGTCTCCGGACGACAGGTCTGCTTCGAAATCCTCCGGCAACACCTGCGGAAGAAGGGTGTCACGGAAATCTGCAGCATAGCCTTTCGGGTCGAGGGTCGTGTCCGGGTGCTGGCGCATGAACGCCTCTGACAGCGCCTGAACGGCTCGGACCCTCGTCAGGCGCTCTGAAATCGATTCCTGTTTCATGGGAGCAGTATAGCCATGACCAGCGCGTTCGCATCCGCCCTAGACGCGCTCTTCGCGGATGCGCATCTCGCGCGCGACATCGTCTACATCGCCGAGGGCGGCGCGCCTTCGCTGGTCCGGGCGATCCTGCGCCGGCCCGATGACGTTACCGGCTTCGGCGAGGCGCGGATCTGGTCGGAAACCACCCGGCTGGATCTGCGCCTTTCCGCGGTGGCCAACCCGCGTCCCGGCGACCGCATCGAGATCGACGGCGAGGCCTTCCTCATCCAGGGCGAGCCCGTCCGCGACCGCGAGCGGCTCGTCTGGACTGTGTATCTGCGTCCGGCCTGACCGCGATGAAGTTGAAGCTCGACATCACGCCGGACCTCGTCGCCGCCATGGCCGCGGAGGTGAAGGCCGGCGAGAAAGCGGTGACCGCCGCCATGCGCGAGGCCGGCACCGGGCTCAAAACCGCCTGGCGCGGGCAGATCACCGGTGCGGGGCTGGGGCGACGGCTCGCGGGCTCGATCCGCAGCCAGACCTACCCAAAGACCGGCGATAGCCTGAGCGCCGCGGCGCTGGTCTGGTCGAAGGCGCCGGTCATCGTCGGTGCGCATGACACCGGCCCGCTGATCCGCTCGAAGAACGGGTTCTGGCTGGCGATCCCGCTGCCCGCCGCGGGCAAATCCCTGCGCGGCGGCCGGATCACCCCCGGCGAATGGGAACGACGCCGGGGATTGCGGCTACGGTTCGTCTATCGCCGGACGGGCCCGAGTCTGCTGGTGGCTGAGAGCCGGCTGAACACGAAGGGCCAAGCGGTAGTGTCGCGCTCGAAGACCGGACGCGGCAAGGTCACCGCGCCGATCTTCCTGCTGGTGCCGCAGGTGAAGCTGCCGAAGCGGCTGGACCTGGCGCGGGATGCGGACCGGGCATTGGACGGCGTGCCGGGGCTGATCGTGGCGAACTGGGTGGAGGGTAGGTTGTGATCGCATCGATGCGCAATCTTGCTCGGCAGCCACGAAACCGACGGCTCGGGTCACCCCGCGCAGCACGACAGCTTCGCGACATCCTTGTCGAAGGTCTGCGCGGCGAGCTTCAGGCCCTCGACCGTGGTGAGATAGGGGAAGATCGTCTCGCCGAGCGCCTTTGTCGTCATGCCGAACTTCAACGCCAGGACAAGCGTCTGGACACTGTCGGCGCCCTCCGGCGCCATGATCACGCCGCCCAGCAGGCGGTCGGTCGCCCGGTCCGCGACCAGCTTGATCAGGCCGCGCGTGTCGCGGGCGGCGAGCGCGCGGGGTACGTTGTCGAGGGTCAGCACGCTGGTCTTGACGTCATGACCCGCCGCGCGCGCCTGCGCCTCGGTCAGGCCGACGCCGGCGACCTGCGGATCGGTGAACACCACCCAGGGCATCGCGGCGTTGTCGTAGCGCTCGGCCCCGCCCAGCACGGCGTTGCGGGACGCGAGCTTGGCGCCATAGGCGGCCATGTAGACGAACTGGTCCCGGTCCGTCACATCGCCCGCCGCATAGATGCCGGGGCGTGTCGTGGCCATGTCGTCGCCAACCTTGATCGCGCCGCGTCGATCGGTCTCGATGCCCATTTCGGCCAGACCCAGCCCTTCGGTGTTGGGCGCGCGCCCGGTGGTCAGGACAAGGTGATCCGCGGTCAGATCGCGTACGTTGCCGTCAACCGTTACCGTCAGAACGGCGCGGTCGCCGTCGCGCCGCGCGGCGTCATAGGTCACGCCGTCGAGGATCGTGAGACCTTCGGCACGCAAGACCTCGGCGAGTGCCCTAGAGACCTCCGGCTCTGCCCGCGGCAGCAGGCGCGAGCGGCAGACGATGGTGACGCGTGTGCTCATCCGCGCGATCATTTGCGCGAGTTCCACGCCGATATAGCCGCCGCCGAGGAGAATCAGGCTCTCGGGCAGCCGCTCCAGCTCCAGGAGCGACGTGCTGTCGAGCGTCGGGACGTCCAGGATACCGGGGATGTCGGGCACGGCGGGCCGCCCGCCGGTGGCGACGATGACCTTGGGGGCTGTGATCTTGCGCCCGCCGATTTCGACGCCGCCTTCGACCAGACGTGCCGGACCCTCGTCGAGATAAGTCACGCCATCGTAGCCCGGCAGCAGGTCGGCATATTTCTTCTGGCGCAGCGTCGAGACGAGATCGTCCTTGGCCGCGACCAGCGCCGCCCAGTCGGCGACCTGCGCCTCGCCCCTGAGGCCCGGGAACCGATGCGCCGACTGCGCGCCGTGGACAGCCTCGGCGGCACGGATCATCGTCTTGGACGGCACGCAGCCCACGTTCACGCAGGTCCCGCCGATGGTGCCATGACCGATCAGGGCAATCCGCTTGCCTCCTTCGGCGGCGGTGATCGCGGCCGAGAACCCGGCCGAGCCGGCACCGATCACGGCAAGGTCGAAATCGTCTTTCGGGGCGCAGTCGTCTTTCATGGGGTCATCCGTCCGTTCGAGTGTTCAGTCGCCGCTGCCGCCGTCAGACAGCCTAGACCTGTAAAAGGCGCCCAACAGGCACCCGCTGCGAGCCATCCCTTTCGGGCCGGGCGATCCGCGGTCGGGCTGTCCGTTCGGTCGTCTGCAAGCTCCCCGTCGCGTACCTCTCGTCTGCTATTGATGAGAGGTGTAAGGTCTGTAGCAACTACAGGCTCAAGGGGAAACTGGCCGATGACCGATCACGAGAGCGAGAGCGGCCTTACACGCGGAGACCTAGCTCGGACGACCGACTGCAACATCGAGACGATTCGCTATTACGAGAAGACTGGCCTGCTGCCCGACCCGCCCAGGACGGGCGCAGGCTACCGCATCTACTCCTCTGTGCATGCCACGCGCCTGCGCTTCATCCTGCGCGCGCGCGAACTCGGGTTCTCGATGGAGGACATCCGCGGATTCATGGGGCTCGAAGACGGTGCCGCGCCAACTTGCGCAGAGGTCAAGGAGCGGACCGAGCGCCACCTTGCCGATGTCCGCGCGAGGATCGCGGATCTCAGGCGCATCGAAATCGTCCTCACCGAGACCGCATCCAAGTGTTCGGGCGCCGAGGTTCCGGACTGTCCGGTGCTCGACGCAATTTCCAGGTCCGCCAATCCATGACCCCTCGCGAAACCATCCTCGCCGCGCTGCACACGCGGCTCTCGGCGCTGCCTGCCACCGCCCTGCGCGGCGACGTCCTGCCCGAGCGCGTACCGACCAATGGCTTGCTGATCCTGCGCGATGGCGAGCCGGGAGAGCCCGAAGTGACGCTGTCGCCGCTCGCCTACCACTATCAGCACCGCGCCGAGATCGAGGCGGTCGTGCAGGGCACCGACCGTGACGCTGACTTCGACACGCTGATCGCCAGCATCGGGGCTGCGCTCTCGATCGACCGCACACTCGGCGGCCTCTGCGACTGGGTCGAGGCGGAAGCGCCGCGCCCGGTCGATCTGCCGGTCGAGGGCGCGGCCAGCCTGAAGGCCGCCGTGATCCCGGTGGTGCTGCACTATTCCACGGCCGACCAACTGGCCTGATCCAACCGACCACAGGAGACGACGATGGCACGAGCCCAGGGGGCGCGGGCGCTGATGGCGCTTGCGTTCGAGACGACCTATGGAACGCCGCCGGCTAGCGGCTTCACGCGCATGCCCTTCGCCAGCACTTCGCTGGGGGCGGAGCAGCCGCTGCTGAACTCGGAACTTCTCGGCTACGGCCGCGACCCTCTGGCGCCGATCAAGGACGCCGTCACTGCCGACGGCGATGTCGTGGTGCCGCTCGACGCCGAGGCTTTGGGCTTCTGGCTGAAGGCCGCCTTCGGCACGCCGACGACCACCGGCGCGGAAGCCCCTTACAGCCACGAGTAACAGTCGGGGTCATGGACGCTGCCCAGCATGTCGATCGAAACCGGCATGCCCGAGGTGCCGCGCTACGCGATGTACTCGGGCTGCGTGCTCGACCAGATCAGCTGGCAGATGCAGCGCTCGGGCCTGCTGACCGCGACGGCGCGGCTGGTGGCGCAGGGCGAGGCCGTGGGCACGACGACGAGCGCCGGAACACCCGCCGCGCTGGAGCTGAAGCGTTTCGGCCATTTCAACGGGGCGATCACGCGGAACGGCTCGGCGCTCGGCAACGTGGTCTCGGCCGAGATCACCTACGCGAACAATCTCGACCGGATCGAGACCATCCGCAGCGACGGGCGGATCGACGGAGCGGACCCGTCCATCGCCGCGCTGACCGGTCGGATCGAGGTGCGCTTCGCCGACCAGACGCTGGTGACGCAGGCCATCAACGGCGAGGCCTGCGAGATGGAGTTCGCCTATGTCCTGCCCTCGGGCGAGAGCTTCACCTTCACCGTGCACGCCGTCTACCTGCCGCGTCCGCGCATCGAGATTTCCGGACCACAGGGCGTGCAGGCGACCTTCGACTGGCAGGCCGCGCGCGACAGCGTCGTCGGCCGGATGTGCACCGCCACCCTCGTGAATGACGTGGAGACGTATTGATGCTGACGCTCGACCTGACCAACGCGCCGCGCTGGCATGACCTCGCCCCCGGCGTCCGGGTGCAACTGCGCCCGCTGACGACCGCCCTGATGGTCGCGACGCGCAGCGACCCCGCCGTCGAGGCGGTGCCCGAGGAGGCTTCCGACGAGGAGCGCGCCGTCGCCTTCGCCAAGGCGCTGGCGCGACGGGCTGTGCTCGGCTGGGAGGGCATCGGCGATGCCGACGGCAACCCGATCGATCCCACCCCCGAGGCCATCGACGCGCTGCTCGACGTCTGGCCGATCTTCGAGGCCTTCCAATTGACCTACGTGTCCAAAGGCCTGCTGCTGGAACAGGAAAAAAACGCCTCCGCGCTCTCGCCGAGTGGTCCTTCGGCGGGGGCGAGCGCTACTGCGAAGCCTGCGCGCAAGCGTGCGAAGACTGCCCGACGCGCCTGAACCGGCCGCTTACCCATGAGGGCTGGCAGGTCTGGGATCTCGTCGGCCGCCTCGGCGGTCAGTTGCGCGTGCTGCCCGGCGCGGTGGTCGGCTGGGACCTGTCCGCGGCCCTCGCTCTGGGAAATGCGCTCGGCGTCCCGCCCGCTGCTGCGGGTGAACTCTTGCCCGTCATCGAAGCGGTGATGGTGGCCAAGCTCAACGAAAAGATGGATCATTCCCATGGCTGAGAAGAGGGTCAGCGTCCGCCTCGCGGCCGTGGGCGGACGGCAGGTGCGCGCCGAACTCGAAGGCGTGGGCGAGGCCGGGTCGCGCGGCTTCGGACGGCTGAGCCGGGAGATGGAAGCCGCGAACGCCCGGCTCGCGGCCTTCTCGCGGCGGGTGCGGGTCGCGGCTGCCGCTGCCGTGGCCGCCGCAGCCGCTGCTGGCGTGGCGATGATCCGGTCCAGCCTGCAGACGGTCGATGCGCAGGCGAAGCTGGCGCAGTCGCTCGGCACCACCGTCGCCTCGATCCAGACGCTGGAGCGCGCGGGCGATCTGGCGGGCGTCTCCATGTCCGGCATCGAGCAGGCCACCAAGGATCTGACGCGCCGTCTCAGTCAGGCGGCCGCCGGGACCGGCCCTGCCGCCGATGCGCTCGACCGGCTTGGCCTTTCCGCCACCGACCTGATCGCGCTGCCGCTGGACCAGCGTGTGGGTGCCATCAACGCCGCCATCGAGAGCTTCGTGCCTGCCGCCGAACGTGCCGCCGTGGCAGGCCAGCTCTTCGGAGAGGAAGGCTCCATCGCCATGTCGCGGATCGACACGGCGACGCTGCGCCAGGCGACGGAGGACGTGCTCGCCTTCGGCGTCGTCGTCTCCGAACAGGATGCCGACCAGATCGAGCGCACGAACGACGCCATATCAAGGCTCGGGCTGATCTGGCGCGGGCTATCGAACCAACTGGCGGTTGCCGCAGCGCCTGCGCTGGAAGCCGTCGCCAACGCCATGGCGGCGGTCGCCAGCCGCACCGGGCCGCTCGGCATCGCGATCCGCGGTCTCTTCGACAACATCGGCCGCCTGACCACCTATGCCGCGACCTTCGCGGCCTTCCTCGCGGGCCGCTGGGTGGCTGGCATGGCCGCTGCCGCGCTCTCCGTGCGCGGCCTCGCCACGGCGCTGGTCGTCCTGCGCGGGGCGCTGATCCGGACCGGCATCGGGGCGCTGATCGTCGGCGCGGGCGAGCTTGTCTATCAGTTCACCCGGCTCGTCTCCGGTGCGGGGGGCTTCGGCGGGGCGATGTCGCTGCTGAAAGACGTCGCGGTCGAGGTCTGGGAGCGCATCAGGATGGGCGCAGCGGCTGCGGGCGCGGCCGCCACGGCGATGTTCTTCGACCTGAAGGCCGACGCCGCATCCGGCATGCAGAGCGCCATCGAGAGCGTCGTGGGTTTCGGCAACACCGCCGCGAACACGTTCGAGGGCGCCTACGAGGCGATCAAGGCGATCTGGGGTCTGCTGCCCGCCGCCATCGGCGATCTGGCGTTCCAGGCAGCCAACAGCCTGGTCGACGGCGTCGAGGCGATGCTGAACGGCGTGGTGTCGCGCATCAACGGCTTCATCGGCGGCATCAATCAGGGGCTCGAAGCGCTCGGGTCTGAGCGGCGCATCTCGCTGGTGCCCGACCTCGACCTCGGCGAGATCGAGAACCGCTTCGAAGGTGCGGCCAGTGCTGCCACGACAGCGGCGCAGGCGGCCTTCGACATGGCCTTCGAGGACAACCCGCTCACGGCCCCGGACCTCGGCCTGACCGAGGCGGCGAACCGGGCGCTCGCGTCCGCCAACCTCTATCGCGGGGCCGCGCGCGACCTGGCCGAAGGGGCCCGCGCGCCGCTGGAAAGCTGGCAGGCGCTGCGCGATACCGTGCGGGGAACCGACGAGACGAGCGGCGATGCGCTGACCGAGGCCACGGGTGCGGCCGAGCGGCTGGAGACGGCACTCGGCGATGCAGGTCGCGCCGCGACAGGTGCAGGCGCGGCGGCCGGGGCTGCTGCTGCGGCAGCGGAGACCGCGTCCGAGGCTGCCGTCACCGGTTGGCAGGCGGTCACGGCGGCGCTGTCGGACTACGCCAGCAAGGCGCGCGAGATCGGCGGCGATATTGGCCAGAGCCTCGTCGGCGCCTTCCAGTCGGCCGAGAACGCCGTCGGCCAGTTCGTGCGGACCGGCAAGCTGAACTTCCGCGATCTCGTCACCTCGCTGCTGGCCGATCTCGCGCAGCTGGCGGCGCGGCGGTTCATCCTCGGGCCGATCGCCAACGCGCTCTCGGGCGTGTTTTCTGGTGCTGGCGGCATCTTCGCCAACGTCCTGCATGCGGGCGGCATGGTCGGCGCGGCCGGGCCCTCGCGCATGGTCCCGGCCATGGCCTTTGCCGCCGCGCCTCGGATGCATAGCGGCGGCATGGCGGGGCTGCGCCATGACGAGGTGCCCGCGATCCTGCAGCGCGGCGAGCGGGTGCTGTCGCGGCGGGAGGCACAGAGCTACGGCGCGGGCGGCGGGGTCAACGTGACCATCATGGCCCGCGACGCCGAGAGCTTCCGGCAATCGCGAACGCAGGTCGCCGCGGATATCGCCCGCGCCGTGTCGCTCGGTCGGAGGGGCATGTGATGGCGTTTCACGAGGTCCGGTTTCCCGACAACATCAGCCGAGGTGCGCGGGGCGGACCGGAGCGGCGCACGCAGATCGTCGAGCTCGCCTCGGGCGACGAGGAGCGCAACGCCAGCTGGGCCAATTCGCGCCGCCGCTACGATGTCGCCTATGGCATCCGCCGCGCCGACGATCTGGCCGCCGTCGTCGCCTTCTTCGAGGCGCGCAATGGCCGCCTGCATGGCTTCCGGTTCAAGGACTGGGGTGACCACAAGTCCTGCCTGCCTTCGGGCACGCCGTCGCCCACCGATCAGTCTATCGGCACGGGCGACGGCGCGACGACCGCCTTCCAGCTGGTCAAGCGCTACGCCTCGGGTGCGCAATCCTGGACGCGCGCCGTCGCGAAGCCGGTGACCGGAACCGCGCGCATCGCGCTCGGCGGGGTCGAGCAGCCTTCCGGCTGGTCGGTCGACACCGCCACCGGCGTCGTCACCTTCAGCACCGCGCCGGGCGCTGGCGCCGCCATCACCGCGGGCTTCGAGTTCGACGTGCCGGTCCGTTTCGACACCGACGCGCTCGACGTGACGCTCGACCTCGAGCGGCTCGGCTCGATCACCTCCATCCCGCTTCTGGAACTGCGCCGATGAAGTCCCTCGACCCCGACCTGCAGGCCCATCTCGACGAGGGAACGACGACGCTCGCCTGGTGCTGGCGGATCGTGCGCGCCGACGGCACGAGTTTCGGCTTCACCGACCACGATCGGACGCTCAGCTTCGAGGGGACGGATTTCGAGCCCGAGAGCGGGCTGACGGCCTCCGAGGTCCGTTCCGGCTCGGACCTCTCGGTCGATGCGCAGGACGCCGAGGGCGTGCTGACCTCGGACCGGATTACCGAGACCGACATCCTCGACGGCCGCTGGGATAACGCCGAGGTCGAAGTCTGGCGGGTGAACTGGGCCGACACGAACCAGCGCGTGCTGATGCGGCGCGGGGCCATCGGCCAGATCCGGCGCGGGCGGCTGGCCTTCGTCGCCGAAGTCCGCTCGCTCGCGCATGTGCTTGGCCAGACGATCGGGCGGACGTTCCAGGCGACCTGCGATGCCGCGCTCGGCGATGCGCGCTGCGGCGTCGATCTGGAGAACCCGGCGTTCAAGGGCACGAGCGTCGTGATCGACCTTCTACGCGACCGCGCCTTCACCGCTTCGGGCCTCGGCGGCTTCGCCTCCGGCTGGTTCACCTTCGGGACCATCGAATGGACCAGTGGCTCCAACGCGGGGCGTCGGGCCGAGGTTCTCGGCCATGATGTGACGGACGGCATCGCCGTGCTGACCCTTCTCGAGGCGCCGGTGCGCGAGATCTCCGAGGGCAATGCCTTCACCATCCGTGCGGGCTGCGATAAGCGGATCGAGACCTGCGGCGCCAGGTTCGCCAACACGGCCAACTTCCGGGGGTTCCCGCACATCCCCGGCCAGGATGCCGTGCTGCGCTACGCCACCAAGGATGGCGGCCACGAGGGAGGCGTGCTGTGACGCAACCTCTCGCATCGGCCGACCCCGCGCGTGTCGTCGCCGTCGCACGCTCCTGGCTCGGCACGCCGTACCACGACCAGGCCAGCCTGCGCGGCGTCGGTTGCGATTGCCTCGGGCTCGCGCGGGGGGTCTGGCGCGACGTGGTGGGGCCGGAGCCGTTCCCGATTCTGCCTTACAGCCGCGACTGGGGCGAGACCGGCCCGCGCGAGGTTCTGGCCGAAGGCGCGCGGCGCATGATGATCGAGGTGTCGCCTGCCGAGGCCGGTCCCGGCGCGCTGGTCCTCTTCTGCATGAGGCCCCGCGCCATCGCCAAGCATGTCGGGATCCTCACCGGGCCCGGCGCATTCCTGCACGCCTACGAGCGGCTCGGCGTGATCGAGGAACCGCTCACCCAGAGCTGGAGGCGGCGCATCGCCTTCGCCTTCCTCTTCCCGCAACGCTGAGACCCCCGACATGGCCACCCTCGTTCTCGGTGCCGCTGGCGCCGCCATTGGCGGTTCGATCGGCGGCGCGATCCTCGGCGTCAGCGCCGCGACCATCGGCGGCTTCATCGGCTCCAGCATCGGCTCGGTCGTCGACAGCTGGATCATCTCGTCGCTGGCGCCCACGCAGCGCATCGAGGGCGCGCGGCTCGACACGCTGCGCATCACCTCGGCCACCGAGGGCGCGGTCATCCCGCGGCTCTACGGGCGCATGCGCATGGGCGGCAACATCATCTGGGCGACGGATTTCCGCGAGGAGACGAAAACCACCACGCAGGGCGGCGGCAAGGGCGGCGGGGGCGGCAAGGTCAAAACCACCGAGTATCTGTACTATGCCAGCTTCGCCGTGGCGCTCTGCGAGGGCCCGGTCACCGGCATCGGGCGCATCTGGGCCGACGGCAAGCCGATGGACCTCTCCGGCGTGACCTGGCGCTGGTATCCGGGAAGTGAGGCGCAGGCGGCCGATCCGTTCATCGCCGCGAAGATGGGGGCGGCCAACACGCCGGCCTATCGCGGCACGGCCTATGTCGTCTTCGAGGAGCTGCCGCTTGCGACCTATGGCAACCGGCTGCCGCAGCTTTCCTTCGAGGTGTTCCGCCCGCTCGCCGATCCCGACACCGCCGAGGGGCTGACCCGCGCCGTCACCATGATCCCCGCCTCGGGCGAGTTCACCTATGCCACTCAGACCATCCGCAAGACCGACGGCGGCGCGACGGTGCCGGAGAACCTGAACGCGCTGGCCGACTCCACCGACATGGTGGAGGCCATCGACCGGCTGCAGGCGATGGCGCCGAAGGTGGAGAGCGTCAGCCTGGTCGTTGCCTGGTTTGGCGACGATCTGCGCGCAGAGTCCTGCAAGGTGCGGCCCGGCGTCGAGGTGACGGCCAAGTCGACCACGCCCGCCACTTGGTCGGTGAACGGCGTCAGCCGCGCCAGCGCCTTCCTTGTCAGCCGCGACGACCAGGACCGCCCGCTCTATGGCGGCACGCCGTCCGACTTCGCGGTGGTGCAGGCGATCCAGGAGATGAAGGCCCGCGGGCTGCGCGTCACCTTCTACCCGTTCATCCTGATGGACGTGCCGCCCGGCAACTTGGCTCCGAACCCGTATTCCGATAATGCCGCCGAGACCGGCCAGCCCACATTCCCTTGGCGCGGTCGGATCACCTGTTCGCCCGCGGCAGGCTATGCCGGGAGCGTAGACAAGACGGCCAAGGCGTCGAGCCAGGTCGCAGCCTTTTTCGGCAGCGCGGCCCCCTCTGACTTCGCGATCTCGGGCGACACCGTCTCCTGGACCGGCCCGTCCGGGGACTGGGGCCTGCGCCGCATGATGCTGCACTACGCCCATCTCTGCGCGGTGGCAGGCGGGGTCGATGCTTTCCTGATCGGCTCGGAGATGCGCGGCCTGACCACCATCCGCTCGGGTGCCAGCAGCTATCCCGCCGTCACCGCGTTCAAGGCGCTCGCCGCCGATGTGCGCGCCATTCTCGGGGCTGGCACGAAGATCGGCTACGCCGCCGACTGGTCGGAGTATTTCGGGCACCAGCCGGGCGATGGCAGCGGCGACGTGTTCTTTCACCTCGATCCGCTCTGGGCGGACAGCAACGTCGATTTCATCGGTATCGACAATTACATGCCGCTCTCCGACTGGCGCGACGGCTTCGAGCATCTCGACGCGGCCGAGTCCTGGCCCGCGATCCATGACCGGGCCTATCTGCAGGCGAACATCGCGGGCGGTGAAGGCTTCGACTGGTTCTACGCCAGCGCGGCCGACCGATCCGCGCAGCTCCGGACCGCGATCACAGACGGCGCGGCGGCCAAGCCGTGGGTCTTCCGCTACAAGGATCTGCGCGCCTGGTGGTCGAACCCGCATTACGACCGCCCGGGCGGGGTGGAGAGCGAGACTCCGACGGCGTGGGCACCGCAATCCAAGCCGATCTGGTTCACCGAGCTCGGCTGTCCCGCCATCGACCGGGGCACGAACCAGCCGAACGTCTTCTTCGACCCGAAGTCGTCGGAAAGCTTCACGCCGCATTTCTCGCGGGGATGGCGCGATGACGCGATCCAGCGCGCCTATCTCGAGGCGACGTACCTCTGGTGGGGCGAGGCCGCGAACAACCCGATCTCCGCCGTCTACGGCGGCCGGATGGTGCACGTCCCCGAATGCGCCGCCTGGACCTGGGACGCGCGGCCCTATCCCTTCTTCCCGGCGCTGACCGATGTCTGGACGGACGGCGCGAACTGGCGGCTTGGGCACTGGCTGACCGGTCGGCTGGGAGCGGTGTCGCTGGCCGCACTGGTCCGGCATCTCTGCTTGCGCGCCGGTCTGCCCGAGGACCGCATCGACGTCACCGGGCTTTGGGGCGCGGTCGAGGGCTACGCCATCACGGCGCTCGAAAGCCCGCGCGCCTCGATCACCACGTTGTCGCGCCACTTCGGCTTCGACGCGGTGGAGACCGAAGGCGTGATCCGCTTCGTCATGCGCGGCCGGGCCTCTGTGGCAACTTTCGCGCCCGACGATCTGGTCGCCGCCCGAGAGGGCGACGTGCTGGAACTGACGCGCGGCCAGGAGACCGAACTGCCGCAGGCGCTCAAGTGGCAGGTCGCGCGGGCGGACGAGGATTACGACGCGGCCCTCGTCGAAGCGCGGCGCATCACCGTGGACTCGACGCGCGTCACCTCGGAGTCCTTCCCGATGGCGGTCCCGCCCGAGGAGGCCGAGCGCCGCTGCCGCCGCGCATTGACGGAGGCGTGGGTGGGACGCGAGACGGCGGCGTTCCGACTGCCGCCCTCGCGGCTTGCGCTCGATCCAGGCGACGCGATCCGGCTGGAGCATGACGGGCGGCTGGTCGATCTGCGGCTCGTCTCCATCGCCGACGCCGAGGCGCGCGGGATCGAGGCGGTCCGCCAGGATCGGGCGACCTACGACCTGCCGCCCGGCGATCCCCGCGCGGCATCACTGACGCGGGCCGTGGTGTTCGGCGCACCGGATGCGGTGCTGATGGACCTGCCGCAGCTTACCGAGGACCAGCCCGCGCATCGGCCGCTGGTCGCCGCGAACGCGGTTCCCTGGCCGGGCGAGATGGCGGTGTTCCGCAGCCCCTCGACCGATGGCTTCGAGCTGCTGACGACATTCGGCAGCCGCGCCCGGATCGGTGCGCTGGTCTCGGACTTCTTCGCGGGGCCGACATCGCGCTTCGACCTCGGCAATGCGCTTGTTGTCGACTTTCTGACCGGCACGCTGGAGAGCGTCACCGACCTGACGCTCTTCGGCGGGGCGAACGCGCTGGCCATCGAGAGCGCGCCCGGCGTCTGGGAGATCGTCCAGGCGGGTGCGGCCGAGCTGCTGGCGCCCGGCCGGTATCGTCTGACACGCTTGCTGCGGGGCCAGCGCGGCACCGAGGGCGCCATGGGCAACCCGGCGCCTGCGGGAGCGCGGGTCGTCGTGCTGGACACCGCGCTGGCGTCCCTGCCGATCGCCGAGGCTGATCTCGGCATCCCGTGGAACTGGCGCATCGGCCCGGCGAGCCGACCGGTCAGCGACGAGACCTACGTCGCGCAGTCCTTCACGCCCGAGGGCGTCGGACTGCGGCCGTTCTCGGTCGCCCATGTGGAGCAGCCGTGGCGCAGGCCGCGCACGCCCGGCGATCTGACGATCCGCTGGACACGCCGGTCCCGCGCGCTCGCCGCCGACAGCTGGGGCGGGCTGGAGGTGCCGCTGGCCGAGGAACTGGAGGCCTACGAGGTCGAGATCCTCGACGGCGCCACCGTGAAGCGGGTGCTGAGCACCGCCACCACCAGCGCTGTCTACACCGCCGCCCAGCAGACCGCCGACTGGGGCGCGCTGCTCGGTCCCGGCGATGCTCTCACCGTCCGTATCTTCCAGCTCTCCGCCCTCGTCGGGCGGGGCGCGCCGAAAGCCGTCACGCTGACCATCTGAGGTTCCCATGTCCGACGCCACGACCCATCTCCTGCTGCCCTACATTCTTGCGGCGCAGGCCCAGAAGCACGTCACCCACAACGAGGCGCTGCGGCTGCTCGACGGGCTCGTCCAGCTCTCGGTGCTCGACCGGGACCTGACCGCGCCGCCTGGTTCGCCCGCCGATGGCGACCGCTACATCGTCGGCTCCAGCGCGACGGGCGACTGGGCGGGCTGGGACCTGAACGTGGCGCTCTGGACGGACGGCGCGTGGCTGCGTCTGCCGCCGCGGAGCGGGTGGCGGGCGTGGGTCGAGGACGAGGGGCTGCTGCTCGTCTACGACGGCGCGAGCTGGGTCGGGACCACGCCTGCGGCGCTACAGAACATGGCACTGCTCGGGATCGGCACCACGGCTGACGCTTCGAACCCGTTCTCGGCCAAGCTGAACGCGGCGCTCTGGACCGCCAAGAGCGTCGCTGAGGGCGGCACCGGCGATCTGTTCTACACCATGAACAAGGAGGCGGCGGGCGACGATCTCGGGCTGACGCTGCAGACCGGCTTCGTGACCAAGGCGCTGGTCGGCCTCTTCGGGTCGGACCGCTTCCGGCTGGCGGTCTCGGCCGATGGCAGCACCTTCTTCGACGGGCTCAGCGTCGACAACGCCAACGGCATCGTAGACCAGCCCCGGCTGCCGCGCTTCAAGGCCTGGACCAACTACGACAACTACGTGGGCATCGGGACCTGGACGAAGATCGGCCTGAACAACACCGACTACAACGATCAGGGGGCGTTCGACGCCGCGAACAATCACTTCGTCGCCCCCGTGGACGGCACCTACTTCTTCGGCGCGACGCTGCTCTACAAGATCAATGCCAGCGCCACGGCCCGCATGCGCGGGCGGCTTGTGCTGAACGGCACGACCGAAATCCGCGGCTCCCTCGGCGAAATCTCCGCCACCCATGTCTCGCTCGCCACCGCGATCTGGCTGCAGACCATGGTCCCGCTCACAGCGGGCGATACCGTCGAGCTGCAGGGGTATTTCCGGGTCGCGGACGGCTACTTCGCGGCCGACCACACGTCCTTCTGGGGATGCAAGATCGGCTGAGCGGCGGAAGGAGGATCCCGATGACACCACCCCGATCCGAGGGCTTCGTGCGCATGCCGGACGCCGAGTTCGAGGCGATCCTGACGCGAGCGGCCGAGGAAGGCGCGAAGCGCGCGCTGGCTGATGTTGGCCTCGACGGCGACGAGGCCGCGCTCGACATCCGCGATCTGCGATCGCTGGTGGACTGCATCCGCCTGGTGCGCCGCACCGCCATGCAGACCGCCGTCCGCATGATCACCACCGGCGTGATGCTGGCGCTGCTCGCGGGCATCGCCATCAAGCTGAAGATCTTCGGCGGCAGCCCGTAGCCGCGCCCATTCAATTCATCGACCCAACCGCACCCGCCCTTGAGGCGGGTTTCTTCGTTTTGGAGGACCCCCATGACCAAGACTTTCTACCGCCACTGGCGCAACGTCCCGGAGAGCGCGTGGCGCTGGCCGAACTTCAGCCCGGCCGAGATCGCCTGCCGGGGCACCGGCAAGCTGCTTGTCAACGAGCCCGCCCTCGACAAGCTGCAGGCGCTTCGTGACCGGCTTGGCAAGCCGCTGATCGTGCGTTCCGCCTATCGCAGCCCCGAGCACAACCGCGCCGTCGGCGGCGCGACCCGGTCGAAGCATCTCGACGGCGCCGCCTTCGACATCGCCATGGCGAACCATGACCCGGTGGCGTTCGAGGCCGCAGCGCGCGAGTTCGGGTTCCTCGGCTTCGGGTTCTACCCGCGATCGGGGTTCATCCATATCGACCTCGGCCCCGCGCGGCAGTGGGGCGAGCGGTTCCCCGTTCGGCAGACAACCTTCGCGGCGGAAATCCCGCCCGCGCGGGAAGTTCTGGCGGACAGCCGCACCATGAAGGGTGGCGGGGCGGCTGGCGTGGCGACGTTGGGTGCTGCGGGCGTCGAGGTGGCGCAGAGCGTCCTGGCCGAGACCCAGACCGCCATCCTGCCGCTGGTGCCGTATCTCGACACCCTGCGCTGGGTGTTCATCGCCGTGGCGCTGGGCGGCATCGCGGTCACGATCTACGCGCGTCTCGACGACTGGCGCCGGGGGCAGCGGTGATCGCCGCGCTCCTCAGCGGGATCGTCGCGAGTCCGTGGATGCGGGCGGCGCTGCGCTACGGCGTCACCGCGTTCGCGATCCTTCTGTTCCTGCTGGCCCTGCGCCGTTCCGGCGAGCGCGCCGGCCGGCTGGCCGAGCAGCTCGAGACCACGGAGAGAAGCCATGATGCACAACGAAGGATGCTCGAGGCGGCGGCGCATCGCCCTCGGTCTCGTGACGATCTGGCTGAGCGGCTGCGCGACGGGCGCTTCTGACCTTGGCGGCGTCCGGGCGTGTCCGCCGGTCCCCGAGTATAGCAGTGATTTCCAAGCTCGGGCGGCCGAGGAACTGGCCCTGCTGCCGCATGGTTCGGTCATTGGCGAGATGCTGAGCGACTACGCCGTTATGCGGGAGCAGGCGCGCCTGTGTTCTCGTCCCTGATCAGAACCGGTGCATGTCCAGCTTCAAAGTCACGCGGCAGCGTAGCTGGTGAAGACTTCGGTCGATCCATCGCCTCGGATGAGGAACACGTCGTAGGCTTCGCGCTCGCTTTCCGGCCCCATCCCGGGGGACCCAAAGGGCATGTCCGGCACTGCGAGGCCAATAGCGTCAGGGCGTTCCCCCAGCAGACGGCGAATGTCGGCAACGGGCACGTGGCCCTCGATCATGTAGCCATCCACGCGACCCGTATGGCAGGAGACCATCTCCTGCGGGATCCCGTTGTCCAGCTTGTAGCGCATCAGAAGCGTTCCGGCGCTTGCCTCCGTCGTGACGACGAAGCCGTCGTTTTCGAGGATCTCGATCCAGGCCGAGCAGCAGCCGCAGTTGGGGTCCTTCATCACGTGGATCGCCGGTCCGGCACCTTGCGCCAGAGCCCTCAAGGGCGACGCAGCCACCAGCGCAGCTGCGCCGACCAGAAGCGTGCGGCGGGAAAAAGTGTCTTGGTTCATCTCATCTTCCTTTCGAGATTGCATGGGTGGACTGACAGGTCAGAGATCGACCCGCCTGAGCCGCAACGCATTGGTAATCACCGAGACCGACGACAGGCTCATCGCCGCCGCGGCGATCATCGGCGAGAGCAGAAGTCCGGTGACAGGGTAAAGCAGCCCGGCGGCGATGGGGACGCCAAGCGCGTTGTATGCGAAGGCGAAGAACAGGTTCTGCCTGATGTTGCGCAGGGTGGCGCGGGCGAGCTTGCGCGCCCGCACGATGCCCATCAGGTCGCCGCCCAACAGGGTGATGCCTGCGCTTTCCATCGCCACATCGGCCCCGGTGCCCATGGCGATGCCGACATCGGCCGCGGCCAGCGCGGGCGCGTCGTTCACCCCGTCGCCCGCCATGGCGATCTTGTGGCCGTCGCGGCGTAACTGGTCGATCAGGTCCTTCTTTGCCTCGGGCAGGATGCCCGCACGCACTTCATCGATGCCGAGCTTGCCCGCCACCGCCTGGGCCGTGCGCTCGTTGTCGCCGGTCGCCATGATGACCCGCAGACCCTGGGCATGAAGTTCCCTGATGGCTTGCGCGGTGCTGTCCTTGATCGGGTCGGCGACCGCCACGATGCCGACGAGCGCGCCATCAAGTGCGACGAACATCGCCGTCTTGCCCTCGGTGCGCAGGGTGTCGGCGTTTGCCTCGGCCTGCGCGGTGTCGAGCCCCATCTCCCGCATCATCGCCGCGTTGCCGAGCGCCACCGCGCGCCCACCGACGCGGCCCTGCACGCCCTTTCCGGTGACGGCGTCGAAGTCCGTGGCCTCCTGACGCGGCGCACCCTGCGCCTCGGCTCCCTCAACGATCGCCTCAGCCAGCGGGTGTTCCGAGCCGCGCTCCAGAGCTGCGGCCAGCGACAGCAGGTCTGTCTCGGCGGTGTCGCCAAGCGCCACAACGTCCGTCAGCTTCGGCTTGCCCATGGTCAGCGTGCCGGTCTTGTCGACGATGAGCGTATCGACACCCGCCATACGCTCCAGCGCCTCGGCGTCCTTGATCAGCACGCCCGCCTGTGCGCCGCGCCCCGCGGCCGTGGTGATGGAGATCGGCGTCGCAAGGCCAAGCGCGCATGGGCAGGCAATGATGAGGACGGACACTGCAGAGGCGATGGCAAAGACCAGCGCGGGTTCCGGCCCGAAGATCATCCAGACTATGAAGGCTATGATGGCGATGGCGACCACGGTTGGCACGAACACCGCCGACACGCGGTCGGCCAGACCCTGGATCGGTGCGCGCGAGCGGCGCGCGTTCGACACCATCGCCACGATCTGCGCCAGAACGGTGTCGGACCCGACCTTGCCCGCCTCGATCACCAAGGAACCGTTCTTGTTGATCGTGGCGCCGGTCACCGCATGGCCCGGGCCCTTTTCGACCGGCATGGACTCGCCGGTCAGCATGCTCTCGTCCAGCGAAGACCGACCCTCGATCACCGTCCCGTCCACAGGCACCGCATCGCCCGGGCGCACGCGCAGCCGGTCGCCCTCCATGATGTTCTCCAGCGGCGCGTCGTATTCGGTGCCGTCCGGCAGGATGCGCCGCGCCGTCTTGGGCGCCAGATCCAGAAGTGCGCGGATCGCGTCACCTGTGCGTTCGCGCGCTCGTAGTTCCAGCACCTGACCCACGAAGACCAGCGCGACGATCACCACCGCCGCCTCAAAATAGGTGCCGACGCCGTGGCCCATCCGGTACTGTTCGGGAAAGAGGCCCGGCAGGAACGTCGCGACGATCGAGTAAAGATAGGCCGCCGCCACGCCGATGCTGATCAGCGTCCACATGTTGGGGCTGCGGTTCACGATCGAGTCCCAGCCGCGCCGGAAGAACGGCAAGGCGGCCCAGAGGATGATCGGCGTGGCCAGCATGAATTCGAGATAGCTGGCGGTCTGATGCCCGATCCAGTCGCGCACCGGCAGCGCGACCAGTTCACCCATCGTCAGGATAATGAGCGGCACCGCCGCCGCGGCGGAAATCCACATCCGGCGGGTGAAGTCGGTCAACTCCTCGCTCGGCTCGTCCGAGGGAACCATCGGCTCCAGCGCCATGCCGCAGATCGGGCAGGACCCCGGCGCATCGCGAACGATTTCGGGATGCATCGGGCAGGTGTACTGGACGTTGGCCGGAGCAGCCTTCTTCTGCCCGGCAGCCCGGCCCGAGGCATAGAACCACGGATCCGCCTTGAACTTGGTCTGGCACTTCTCCGAGCAGAAATGAAAGGTCTCGCCCTGGAACGCGGCGTGACGCCCGTCCGTCTTGACCGCGACCGTCATCCCGCAGACCGGGTCCTTCGCCGTCTCTGTCCCCGCCGGGATATCGGGCGCCGCGTGTTGGTGATCATGCTCCATGTTTTGCCAGCCTTTCAGTATTTCGTTTCAGCTTGCAGCCTCCAGCCGTTGGAAGCTCAAGCTCTTTCATTGGTGGTCGTGAGCATCTTCCGGGGCGGGATTGCGTGCGAGGAAGATCCCGACAAACAGGAACACCAGCGCCATGCCGATCGCACCCAGGACGACGATCAAGGGGTCGGACTGCCACTTCATCCCGGCAAAGGCGGCTAGGACCACGGCATCAAGTGCGATTGCCGTCAGCAACACCCAGCCCCGAGCGCCGATTTCTTCGCGCAGATGCCGGAACACGCCGAAATGGATGATCATGTCCATCACCAGATAGAAGAAGGCCCCGAGCGAGGCGATGCGGCTGAGGTCGAAGAAGACCGTCAGGAAGCCTGCGATCACGACGGTGTAGACGAGTGTGTGGTCCTTGATCGTGCCTGGCATCCCGAAATGGCTGTGCGGGATCATCTTCATGTCCGTCAGCATCGCCAGCATCCGCGAGACCGCGAACACGCTGGCGATCAGACCTGACGCCGTGGCCACCAGCGCCAGCGCCACCGTCAGGTAGAAGCCGGTCTGACCGAGGGAGGGCTGGGCCGCTTCGGCCAACGCGTAGTCCTTCGCCGCCACGATACGGTCGAGCGGCAGGCTGGAGCCGACCGCGAAGGCCACCAGCAGATAGACGACGACGCAGATGGCAATCGACCAGATGATGGCCCGGCCCACATTGCGGTGCGGGTCGGTGACCTCTGCGCCGCTGTTGGTGATGGTGGTGAAGCCCTTGAAGGCCAGGATCGACAGCGCAACCGACGCCACGAAGCCGGTGGCGCCCATGTCTCCACCCGTCGCCTCGAACGAGATGCCGCTCGCCCAGAGGCCGGCTGCCCCGAACAGCGCGATGCCGCCCACCTTGAGTACGGCCATGACGATGGAGAACAGCCCGACGGACCGGTTGCCCGATACGTTCACGAGCCAGGCGAAGACGATCAGCCCGACGCCGAGGATTGGGACGAGAACGCTGTCCGGATCACCGCCGAAGGCTCGCAGGGTGTAGGTTCCGAAGGTGCGCGCGACGAGGCTTTCGTTGATGACCATCGATAGCGCCATCAGGAGAGCGGCGCCCGCCGCGACCGTCGTTGGTCCGTAGGCTTTCTTCAGGATCATCCCGATGCCGCCCGCTGACGGATACGCGTTCGACATCTTGATGTAGGTGTAGGCGCTGAACGCGGTCACGATGGCGCCGACGACGAACGAGAGCGGGAAGAGCGGTCCGGCAAGTTCGGCGATCTGTCCGGTCAGCGCGAAGATGCCCGCGCCGATCATCACGCCGGTTCCCATGGCCACTGCGCCCGGCAGGGTAATGCTGTTCTTCTCGTAATCGCTTTTCGTCATGGATTTTCCTTTTCAGGCTTTTGCCGCAGCGCCACCCAGAGCAGCGGCAGCCCCGTCACAAGCCCGAGTCCGAGCACCGCCCATGTCGCGCGCCCGAGGTCTCCGCTAACCGCCTCACCGCCGAAATGTGCCAGCAGGAAGCTTGCCGGGATGATCCCCGCCAATGTTGCGAGGGCGAAAAGCCAGGCGTGCAATCGGCTCAGTCCGGCCGCGTAGCTGATCATGTCGAAGGACACGAAGGGCATCAGGCGGCTGGCAAAAACCGTCGCCGTCAACGCGGTCTGCGAGCCGAGAAGCCCGGCATCGACGCGATCACCGAACACCCGCCGCAAGACATCATGCCCCAGAACCCGTGCGAGACCGAAGGCGATCAGCGCCCCGAGCTCGGCGCCGATGACGACCTGCACGGTCCCCCAGAGATGTCCGTAGGCCGCTCCGGCCGCCAGTGCGATCGGCGCGCTCGGGATGGGGCTGGCCACGACCGCAAGGGTCATAAGCGTGACGATCAGGACCGGCCCCCAGAGACCGGCGCGCGCCACCAGCATTTCCAGACGCTCGACGTCCAGAAGGCTGCGCGCCTCGGCGAATACCGAGGGCGCGAACTGCCAGACAGCGAGCAGTCCGATCCCGAGGATCGCAAGGCCCGTGAGGATGGCGGCGCGCAGGCTCATCTCAGATCGCCTCGACGGCTTTCGCCAGCAGGTCGCGCACCTCGCCTGCCACGGCCGTCACCTCGGCGTTCTCGATCGCCTGCATCGACGCCACAGGATCGATAGCGCTGACCTCGACGCCGTCCTCGACTTCGCGCAAGATGACGTTGCAGGGCAGCATCGCGCCCACCCTAGGCTCGATCCCGATCGCCTGATGTGCCATCTTGGGGTTGCAGGCACCGAGGATGCGATAGGCCGGCATCTCGACATCCAACTTCTTTTTCATCGTCGCCTTGACGTCGATTTCGGTCAGGATGCCGAAACCGTTGTCGGTCAACGCAGCACGGGTGCGGGCCTCGACGGCGTCAAATTCTGCGTCCGCAATCAGGCGGTTGATCGTGTAGTCCATTGTCGTTCCTTTCGGTTCATCACTTCAACTCCAGCAGCGGAATCTGCTCTCCACCAGGCTGTGGCGTCATTCAATTTCGGCGCGGGGCGTGCCCGCAGGTGCCTCGCCATTCGCCTCGATGTCTGCGATGTAGCTCTTCATTTCAGCAATTTCGCTGAGCTGTGCCTCGATGATTGCATCTGCCAGTGCCCGAACCCTAGGATCTGAGATATTGGCGCGCTCGCTGGTCAGGATGGCGATGGAATGGTGTGGGATCATCGCCCGCATCCAGGCGAGGTCGTCGACCGTCTCCTGGCTGCGGACAAGCCACAGCGACAGGGCGAAGGCTGCGGCAGCGCCCGCGAAGATCGCGAAATTGACCTTCTTGTTGGAATACATGCCCAGCATGAAAGCTAGCATGATGATTGCCATCACCGCGCCCATATAGATCGCCATCCACATCCGCGTCTGCGAGAAGAAGATGTGGTCGAGCGCGTAGGTGTTCAGATACATCAATCCAAACATCACGACCGTCGAAGTCGCAATCATTGCAAAGAAACGTCCGTAGTTCATATTTCAGCTCCTGAACGAATGTTGCTGCAAGTTAAGCGCATTCAGCAAAGCAACAATGCCCTTGGCTTTTCAGGTAAGGGAAAGCCCTCACTTGCGCAGATATTTTACCAGCGCGGCAATCACGAGACCGACCAGCACAAGGATGACGACCATCCAGAACCAACCGAAGCCCATTCCCCAACCCATCATCGAGCCCGTGTTGTCGCCGTTCATCATTTCATACTCCGTGTTTTTCAGCCCTGGGATGGGCTTCGTAACTGACCCTAGCGACAACAAGGGGCAGGACGTCGGGGCGATCGGTCCGAGCGCCCCGACTAAGTCAGACCGAAGCAGTGACCGCGAACTCGGTCATCATGCCCGAGGCGAGGTGCGGCATGTGGTGACAGTGCAGCATCCAGCGGGCGGCTTCGCCTGCATCGAGCGCGACGTCGACCCTGGACATCGGCGGCACATGAACCGTGTCGCGCAGCGCACCGGCAACGCGTCGCCCGTTCAACCCGACGACCTGGAACACATGGCCGTGCAGATGCATCGGGTGGGCCATCATCGACATGTTGTGGAACGACAGTACGACGCGCTCGCCGCTGCGAGCGGTGATCGGCTGGTGCTGGCCCCAGACAGCCCCGTTGATCGTCCAGAGATAGGGCTGCATCGAACCGCCCAGCATAAGCATCTGGCTGCGATCCACCGGCCGGTCCGGCAGGGCATTCAGCGCGACCAGGCGCGCCTCCTGCGCCAGATCGGTGTCGAAAGCGGGCGCTTCAGACTCCGCCACGGCATCGAGGCGCTGGACCTCGGCGCCCTGCGTGGCGAGGATGAGCCCGGTGCGCTCCCGCGCCCCTTCGCGTAGCGCAATGATCGGCCAGGCGCCGCCCTCGTTCGGCAGGTCGATCTCGATGTCCAGCCGCTGGCCCATCGCCAGCCCAAACCGCGAGCCCGCGATAGGCTGGACGGCGTGCCCGTCCACCGCGACCAGCCGCGCCTCGGCCGCCCCGGTGTCGATCCAGAACACCGTCGCCGCTGCGGCGTTGATGACCCGGAGCCGGATACGCCCGCCGCGCTCGACCCGCACTACCTCCGGGTCCGACAGTGTCCGGTCGTTGGCGAGATAGGCATCCCAATTATAGTCGTTCAGGTCCATGGCCATACCGCCCATGTCCATCATCCCGCCCATTCCTGGCATATTGCCCATCGCCATGCCGCCCATGGCACCGTGCCCCATACCGCCATGACCCATGCCCGGCATCCCGCCCAAGCCCTCCATGGGCACGCCCTGCCTGGGGCTCGCTTCAGCGGCGGCGGCATGACCTGCGCCGTACCCGCCGCTGATCTCCGCCAGAACCTCTTCGGGAGACTTGAACGAGAAGTCGTGCAGGAACATCACGACCTCCTGCCGGTCTGCTGCCAAATCCTCCTGCGTGCGCACAATCAGCGGTGCGGCAAGCAGTTGCATCTCCTGGATCGGCACGTGGCTGTGCATCCAGTGGGTGCCCGGCCGTGCCTCGAAGTCGTAGGATCGGGTCTCACCCGGGGCGAGAAGGGGCATCGGCATGTCTGGCACGCCGTCCTGCGCATTGGGCGGGATCTGGCCGTGCCAGTGGATGATCGTCGCGACGTCGAGATCGTTTTTCAGGTCGACCCGGAACATCTGGCCGGGATCGAGCACGAGGCCTTGGCCGCCGGGACCGGCAAGGCCGAACACGGTGGCCGCGCGCCCGTTGATGTCGAGAGTACGGGTTGCGGCGGACAGGGTGACAGGGGAGTCCGTCTGCGCGAAAGCAAGACGGGGCATCTGTGCAGCGGCAATGGCGCCAGCACTTGCGGCGAGAAAGCCGCGTCGCGAAAGGGTATACATGGTCGTCTCCTCGGGACATCCGTCCCGTTCATCAACACCGATGGGACGCCGCAGGCGTCTGCCCGGGCGCGCTCAGAGGAGACTGAGTTTGGGAGGTCGCTCGTTCAGTCCGGGCGAACTGCTGACATGGCTGGGCTCGGACGGAAGATCGTGGCTGGCAGGCCCGAACGCGTGGCCGGTTTCAGCACCCGGCATCGTCAGAACGACCGACAGGCCCGCGCAGACGAACTCGCACATTCCGGCGTCCGCCGATCCACAATGCTGGCCGCCGTCGCAGGACGGATGACCGTCGGTCGACGCGTGCATCATCTCGCCCGCATGGACCGCGTGATCCACCTGCATGCCAACCATGCGCGCCGCATGCGCTGCGCTGACCGTGGTGACAACGGCGATCGCGAGTATGGCAAGGATGCTGATGAGACGCGCAAGCATGGCCGAAAGATAGGCGCTGCTCACGAGAATGTCCATTGTGCGAAGCGGGGCGTCTCAGGCAGAACGTCAACTCGGCGTGAAGTGAAGACGCCCTACTAATCAACGGACATCAGCGTTTTGCCAAAGGGCCTCCCCAATACTTTCTGGATCGGACTGTTTGCCGGAGTGTTGATCCTCGCGATCTTCGCTGGATTGCAGTACACCCGTACTGCGTCCACCGCAGCGGCATCCGAGGAAGACATTTCTCAAGGTCGGCAGGTCTATGTCGATCAGTGCGCCGCCTGCCACGGCGCGGATCTGGTGGGCCAGCCCGACTGGCGCTCGCCGCTTCCGTCCGGACGGTTGCCTGCGCCGCCGCATGATGCCAGCGGCCACACCTGGCACCATCCCGACGATGTGCTATTCCGCATCGTAAAGGAAGGCACGGCCGCCATCGTCGGCGGCGGCTACGAGAGCGACATGCCAGGCTTCGGAGACGTGCTGAGCGATGCGGAAATTCGGACCGTTCTTGCTTACATCAAGAGCACCTGGCCGGAGCGTGAACGGAGCTACCAGGAGAGCGTGTCGCAACCACGTTGAGCGCTGATGGTGCCTTCGGGATGTGGAACTTCGCTGCAGCCCCGTGCGACCGGCAGCTCAGCTTTCCGAGGCCCGCCCGGCGGCAGTTGAGGCCGCCGGACAGAAGCGGCATATTTGGATCGGCATGATGGGGAAACTTTTGGGAGCGGTGTTCGTGGGATTATTCATGGCTTACCTCGCGTTTGAAGCGCGCCTGATCTTGGCGCAGCCTCGGGTTTTCCCTCGATGAACAATCCGGGATCCAGTTCATCGGATCGAGTTCAGGACCGCACGGACCGGCTCAACAAGAACTGCTTCTGCGTTACACTGGATGTTCCGTCTCTGCGCGAAGCGATGGAGCAGGAAGCCGGAGAGCCGGCGTTCTTCGAGACGTTCATCCGCCCCAAGGCCCACCTGTTCTCACATGTGCCAGTGTTCCTTTCGGCCACCACCGTGGACGAGATGCGCGCGATCGCAGTGGCTGTGGAGACCACCGCCCAACTCGCGGCATACAAAGCCGCGGTCCTCTCCTGGGCGCCGGAAATCGCGCGGGCGGATCACGGTCCACTCGGGGCCTTGATGGGCTACGACTTTCATCTTGGCGAAGACGGCCCCCGGTTGATCGAAATCAATACCAACGCCGGCGGCGCGTTTCTCAATGCCTTCCTTGCAAGGGCGCAGCGCGCGTGCTGCGCCGAAATGGATATCCCCGCTACGTCACAAAGCTTTGAGGATGCGGTCATTGGCATGTTCCAAGAGGAATGGCTTCGGCAGCGGGGAACGGGCGCGCCAAAGTGCATCGCCATCGTCGATGACGGCCCGCTGGAACAGTACCTTTATCCCGAGTTCGTGCTCGCGCGGCAAGTTATGGCGGCACGAGGCATCGACGCGGTCATCGCCGACGCCGGTCACCTTCGCTACGACGATGGTCATCTCAGCGTCGGTGGAAAGAAAATCGATCTCGTTTACAACCGGGTCACCGATTTCGCCTTCAATCAGCCCCAGCACAAGGCGTTGCAGGAAGCCTACCGGGATGGCGCGGTTGTCGTGACGCCGAATCCGCACAACCACGCACTCCTTGCCGACAAGCGCAACCTTTCGCTTCTTTCGAATTCCGCGACGCTTGAGGCATGGGGTGTCGATCCCGAGATTCGGGCCGGACTTGCAGCCGTTCCACGCACCGTCCTTGTCAATCCAGACAACGCTGATGCACTTTGGAAATCCCGCAAGGACCTGTTCTTCAAGCCGACCGGGGGTCATGGCGGTAAGGCGGTATATCGTGGCGACAAGCTGACGAAAGGCGTCTGGGCGGAAATCGCGGGAGGCGGATACATTGCTCAGACGCTGGTCCGCCCCAGCGAGCGCATGATCAAGATCGACGAGACACCCCAGACGCGCAAAATGGACGTGCGATTGTATACGTATGATGGAAAGGTGCTTCTGGTGGCTGCGCGTCTCTATCAAGGTCAGACCACGAACTTCAGGACACCTGGGGGCGGTTTTGCGCCGGTGTTCATGATCTGAAGCGTGAACTGGCGGGCTCTGGCCCAAATGAATCAATGGCTTAAGGTGGAGAAGGTTGGATATCAGGCCCATTCCCTCCGCCACTTGCCCCCGCGAAAGCGTTCTCCCGATCCGGCTGCCGCCGGATTTTTCCGTTGTTTTCGTGGGTTATGCGAGATGGGCTGAGCACCGGCATGGGTGCCGGGAGGCCCGGAAACGGTCTCTCAGGGCCGATATTCTCCGGACCTGTTGACTGCGCGGATTTGGTGAATTCTTCTCATCATATTGATTTTAATTGAAAAACCGTCGGTGCGAGCTGAACACTTCGATGCCGGTGGCGCGGTCGGTTACGCGACCCGGATCAAACCTTCGCCAATCACCGCAGCTTGCAGGTGCTTCGACTGCAGCGGAGACCCGGCGCGGCCTCCTTCGGCATTGGCATGTCCTGCACGGAGCACGATTATTCCGTCCGAGCTGTCGCCCCGAAAGGCAGGGGCGGCAGGCCAAGCTCCTCAAGGAAGCTGTTGTGCCTTCTCGCCGCAGACTGAGCCTGCTCCTGCAGGTCGGCCAGCTGGCGATGCACCAGCCCGAGATCGAGTTCTGGCTCGACTTCGGCCGTGCTGACGTATCGGGAAATGTTCAGATTGAAGTCGTGCTCCCTCTCGATCTCCTCAAGGCTCACGACCCGCGAATAGCGATCTTCTTCCCTCCGCTGGCTGTAGGTATCGACGATCTTGTCGATATGCTCGGGCAGGAGCGCGTTCTGGCGCTTCCCCGGCTGATAATGCTCGGCCGCGTTGATGAACAGCACGTCATCGGTGCGCTTGCACTTCTTGAGTACCAGGATGCAGACCGGGATGCCGGTCGAATAGAACAGTTTCGCGGGCAGACCGATCACGGTGTCGACATTGCCGTCCTTCAGCAGTTTTGTGCGGATCCTCTTCTCCGCCCCGCCCCGGAACAGCACGCCGTGCGGCAGGATGATCGCCATGGTGCCGTCCTTGGCGAGGAAGTGGAACCCGTGCAGCAGGAAGGCGAAATCGGCCGCCGACTTAGGCGCGAGGCCGTAATCCCTGAAGCGGAAATCCTTCTCCATCTCCTCGGTCGGGCTCCAGCGGTAGCTGAAGGGCGGATTGGCGATGACCGCATCGAACTCGACCTTCTTCGCCGGGTTCGGCTCGCGCAGGATGTCCCAATCGTTTTCCAGACTGTCGCCGTGGTGGATATCGAACTCGGTATCCCGCACGCCGTGCAGCAGCATGTTCATGCGGGCGAGGTTGTAGGTGGTGATGTTCTTTTCCTGCCCGTAGATCTTGCCAATCCCGTGCTTGCCGATGTGCCTGCGCACGTTCAGGAGAAGCGAGCCCGAGCCGCAGGCGAAGTCGTAGACGCGGTTCAGCTTCGCCCGCGGGCCGAGCGCCGGGTCCTGGCTGTCGAGCGTCACGATGCGCGACAGGATGGTGGAAATCTGCTGTGGGGTGTAGAACTCACCGGCCTTCTTGCCCGACCCGGCGGCGAACTGGCCGATTAGGTATTCGTAGGCGTCGCCGAGAAGGTCGCGGTCGCTAGGGAATTCAGCCAGCCCCTCGGCGATCTTCTGGATGATCGTGCACAGCCGTGCGTTGCGCTGCGGATAGGTCCGGCCCAGCTTGTCTGAGTCGAGGTTGATCTCGGAGAAGAGGCCTTGGAAGTTCGACGAGAAGGACTCGGTCTCGATGAAGCGGAAACCCGCCTGCAGGGTGCGCAGCAGCGCATCGCTCTGCGTCCGGGCCATCTCGGCGATGGAGGTCCAGAGGAATTCGGGCTTGACGACGTAATGCACCTTGCGGCGCATGACCGTCTCAAAGTCCGGCGCATCCTCGGGGTTCAACGCATACCAGACGGCCAGGGGCGAGCGCCGGTCGCTGGGGGCAAGTTCGGGCCAGTCGGCACCGAGTTCGGCCCGGGCGGCATCCTCGTAGTTCGAGGACAGATAGCGCAGGAACAGGAACGACAGCATGTAGTCGCGGAAGTCGTCCGCGTTCATCGCCCCGCGCAGCTCGTCGGCGATGGCCCAGAGCGTGCGGCCCAGCCGGATCTGGTCCTGTTCGGTCATGGGGTGGCTCCCTCTGGCGCGGGCTGCGGAAACAGCGCCGGGTTGAAACGGTAATCGGTCATGAAGTCCGCGAGGATGCTGCGGAAGATGTCCTTGTTCTCCGGCTGCATCTCGGTTGGCTCGAACAGCGAATAGCCGCCGTGGCTGAGAAGCTGGACATAGCGGAAATGCAGAATGCCGTCCTCGTCATCGGGGTCGCGCTTCAGAATATCGCCGAGATTGTTGAACCCGTGGAACGTCGCCGTCTTCTCCATGATGCTGCGCAGGATGGTGAAGTGATAGGTGAAGAGCCTGCCCGCCTGCGCCGCCTCGTGCAGTTCCTTCAGCATAGCGACGTGGTAGAAGCGCGGGGTCTGCCCTGTGTCGCGCAGCACCCAGCCCGCTGCCTCGCGGCTGAGATAGAACTGCCAGGGCCTGCCCAGCTCGTTGCACAGCACGTTGAAGAACAGCGTGTGGTGCGATGAGATTACGGCCTTCAGCCGCTCCTGCCCCTTCAGCATCCGCGCCAGATGCGCAGCCACGGCGATGGCGTTGTTCTCGTCGAGCGACGAGATCGGATCGTCGATGTAGAGGTATCGCACCCATTCATAGGCCTCCTGCCCGTCGATGGCGAGCTGGGCCACGGCCAGGAAGAAGCACCAGATGAAGATGTTCTCCTCCCCGCGCGAGATCTTGATGGGCACGGGCACGTCCTCACCCGCGGCGTCCTTCACCGTCTCGCGCCAGAACAGGATCGTGCCCTGGCCATAGTCGATCTGGAAGTCGAAGTCGGCATGGCGGCGCAAGAGCGGGCGGATGCGGTTTTCCATCTCCAGTTCCGCCAGACCGTCGAAGAAGGCCGATGCCGTGTTCATGCGCAGCACGCGGTCGCGGTCGTGGGTCAGGTCGTTGTCCCAGCTGAACAGGTCTTCGGTGTAGGCGTTGAAATAGAGCGTGTCGCGGGCCGTGACGGTGCCATCGGCGTCGCGGGTCTTGCCCTGCTCCTTGAAAGCCATCGACAGGCGGGTCTTGCCGGTGCCGTTATGGGCGAAGATCAGGGTGCATTTCTTGTTCTGCGCCGCAATCTGCTGGCGCAGATGGGCGGCGAGTTCCTCGAGCGTGGCGAAGGGTCCGGCGTCGGGCATGGTCTAGCCGAAGTCCAGCGGGAAAAGCTGCTGCATGAGGCCGCGCTTGTGGGACCGCAGCGCCTCGATCCGTTCGCCCTGTGCCCGGATCAGGTCGTCGAGCGCGGTGAGTCCGTCGGCGATTTTCTGTTGTTCGGGGAGGGAGGGAAGCGGCACCTCAAAACCCTGAATCTGCTCAAGGTCTCCACGAGGCATTTTCACCCCTTTGGCGCCGTCCATTATGTAAGAGATGAATCGATCCGACATTTGTAAATGCCCGAGAAACGTCGGCACGATTTTCTTTCCGGGACGAGCGACTATGACATCGTTCGAGGCGCCGCCTGATCGGTCTGCCACCCAAATCTTTCGCAGATATGGGCGAATGTTCGACATGAGAATGTCGCCCGCGCGGTATGCGATTGCACTGCCAGGTGGCGGCATCTCTGGTTTTTCCGCGAGCCCATCGAAGTCGGAAAGAAGGTTTATCGTGCTGACATAATGACCCGCAGGGATATCCACGGCGGCTATCCGATCACGGACGAAATCGGCAATTCCCTCATCCCCCAGCCGCTTCACCTCCCACGGCCCGGCGTCGCGGAAGGCGGGGAAGCGCAGGCGGGGGGTGGTCTCGCCGGGGCGGGGGAAGAGGCGCTGCATCAGGGCGCGCTTGTGGTCCTTCAACACCCCCAGCCGCGCGCCCTCGGCCCGGATCAGATCGTCCAGCGACGACAGGCAATCGGCGATTTTCTGTTGTTCGGGGAGGGAAGGGAGGGGTGCGGGGAGAAGCTTCACGAGATCTGCATTAAGGTTGCGAACACCTCCGCCAGCAGCAGCATCGCGCATATATTTCTGCGACGATTCGGAAAGGAGAAGATAATAGAGAAACTCTGACAAAGAGGCATTTTTGTCGTTATCGATAACAAGCCAGCCGTCATGAACGCAAACCGGAATTTGAGCGATATATGGACGCCCGAAGCTCATTGAGTTTGAGAGGATTAAATTGCCTGGTGCAACTTCCCTCGTATTCGAGAGACCCGATTGCTTGATTTTTTGTCGTGTGGAGAGAACATATTTACCTCCATCCGAAAGATCTCCGATTTGCAGCCAATTTAGGCCGGTCGGATCTTCGGTCAAATACGCGGAAATTGGCCGAGGCGACCCTCCGCGAACAACATTTGCTATATCTCCCAACCGTTTCACGTCCCACGGCCCGGCGGTGCGGAATTCGGGGAAGCGCAGGCTTGGAACAGGTCCGTCAGCGGGCATCATAGACCTCGATCCCGGAAATCTCGCGCCCCTCGGCCTTGCGGTTCAGCCAGGGGATCAGATCCTCCATCAGGGCCAGTTCCGCCTGAGCTCGCGCCTTCCAGCCCAGGCCCCGGGGGCGGAACAGGCCGGTCAGCGCGTCGGGGTCGAAGATCATCCGCCCCAAGATCATATCGACGAAGCCCTGCAGGGCCTCAATGTCAAGCCCGTGGCGTTCGGCGATGCGGGCCAGCCCCTCGGCCTGGCGCTGGGCCTTGAAACGCTCGTAACCCTCGCGGATTTCGGCCTCGCTCAGCCCCTCGCCCTCAGCCAGGGTGGCGACATAGGCCTCGAGATCCTCGCGTTCCTCCATCAGCCGGGCCGAGGAGGCGAGCAGGCGCATGAGTTCCGCCCGCGTCATCTTCTGCCGCTTCGGTTCGGCCTGGCTGAAGCGGGCGATCAGGCCCATGATGTAGTCGTAATCGATCAGCGCGCTGTCGAAGAGCACGAACTCGAAATCGAGCTGGGCGCCGGGCGCGGTGGGGTCGTCGGACTTGCGGGCCTTGTCCTGAAGCTGTTTAGCCAGCTCCAGATAGCGGGCGGAAAAGGCGCGCAGGTCGTCGCGGGGGATCAGCGCCTGGATCTGGTCCTTCTGCTCGGGCGCAAGGTCGGTGTATTGCTCAAGCTGGGTGGCCAGCCGCCGGACCTCCTTGAAGCGCTCGATGAAACCCGCGCGCGCGGCATCGCCCTTGAGGTTGCTCACCTCCTCGGGGCGGGCGGGCAAGCCATGGCCTGCCATGAACTCGGTCAGGCTGCGCGTGGCCTCGGCCAGCCGTTCGATGACCTGGGGCGCGGGATCGACGAGCCAGACTTCCTTGGCGCGCTCGGGCGCCTCGCCGGAAAAAAGCGCGATGGCCTCGTCCACCGCCGCGCGCTGGGCACGGAAATCGAGAATGTTGCCGTAAGGTTTTGAATCGTTCAGCACCCGGTTGGTGCGCGAAAAGGCCTGGATCAGGCTGTGGTATTTCAGGTTCTTGTCGACATAGAGCGTGTTCAGATAGGCCGAATCGAAGCCGGTCAGCAGCATGTCCACCACAATGATGATGTCGATCTTGCGCCCACGCGGCAGGTCGGCATTGGGGTATTTCTGATCCTTGATCCGGCTCTGGATGTCCTGATAGTAGCTGTCGAAATTCGCCAGATCGTGATTGGTGCCGTAGCGCGCGTTGTAGTCGGCGATGATTTCGGCCAGCGCGGCCTTCTTGCGGCCGGGATCCTTGCGGTTGTCCTCGAGCTCCTGCGGCAGGTCTTCCTGAAGCTGGGCGACATCGCGGTTGCCCTCGGCCGGGGGCGAGAAGACGCAGGCGATGTTGAGCGGCATGAACTCCGGATCCTGCGCCGCGCGGGCGGCCTGAATTTCCCTGAACAGGCGGTAGTATTCGATGGCATCGTCGATCGAGGCGGTCGCGAAGAGCGCGTTGAACTTGCGCTGGTTGGTCGCCGCGTCGTGCTTTTCGAGGATCGCCTCGACCACCGCGCGCTTGGCCGGGGTTTCGCCGGGCTTCACGGCGGCGCCGTCGGGCCGGAAGTAATCGACATGGAAGCGCAGCACGTTCCCGTCATCGATGGCGTGAGTGATGGTGTAGGTGTGCAGGTCCTTGTCGAAGATGTCCTTCGTCGTGACGAGACTGGCCTCGCGCCCCTCGATCCGGCTGTAGCCGGCGTTCTGCTCGAAGATCGGCGTCCCGGTGAAGCCGAAGAGCTGGGCGTTGGGGAAGAATTCGCGGATCGCCTGGTGGTTCTCGCCAAATTGCGAGCGGTGGCATTCGTCGAAGATGAAGACCACACGCTTGTTCCGCAGCGGTTCCAGGCGCTCGCGGTATTGCTTCCTGTTCGTGCCGTCGAGCGCAAGGCCGAGCTTCTGGATGGTGGTGACGATCACCTTGTTGCGGTAATCGTCGGACAAGAGCCGCTGAACCAGGGTTTCGGTATTCGTGTTCTCCTCGACGCAACCCGGCTGGAAGCGGTTGAACTCCTCGCGCGTCTGCTTGTCGAGATCCTTGCGGTCGACGACGAAGAGGCACTTCTCGATGTCGGGGTTGTCCTTCAACAGGGTGGATGCCTTGAACGACGTCAAGGTCTTGCCCGATCCGGTGGTGTGCCAGATGTAGCCGTTTCCACGATTTTCGTGGATGCAATCGACGATCGCCTTGACGGCATAGACCTGATACGGGCGCATCATGACGAGCTTTCGCTCGTTCTGGATCAGCACCATGTAGCGGCTGATCATCTCGGCGAGCGTGCATTTGGCAAGGAACTGCTCGGCGAAGTCCGCCAGGTGCTCGACCTTCCGGTTGTCGCGCGCTGCCCAACGATAGACCGGCAGGAAGCGCTCTTCGACATTGAACAGGAAATGCTCGTTGTTGTTGTTGGCGAAATACCAAGTCTGGCTTCGATTGCTGACGATGAACAGCTGCAAGAAACACAGAAGGCTATTGCCATAGCCGTTCCCCGGATCGTTCTTGTATTCGACGATCTGCTGCATTGCCTTCCGGGGCGAAACCCGGAGCGATTTGAGCTCGACCTGCACCACCGGCAGGCCGTTGAGCAAAATAAGCACATCATACCGGTGATGGCTGCTGTGCGTGTTCATGCGCAACTGGCTGGCCACCTCGAAGGTGTTCCGGCACCAGTCCTTCAGATTCACGAGCTGATAATGAAGTGGCGTCCCGTCTTCTCGTTCAAAAGTATTCCAGCTCCGCAGCCGCTCCGCATTGGCGAATACATCCGGGGTCACGATCTCGCCGAGTAGCCGCTCGAACTCGCTGTCTGTCAGTCTTACTCGGTTAAGCGATTCGAACTTCTGGCGGAAATTGCTTTCCAGCGCGGCACGATCCCTGATGTCGTCACGCCGCGAGTAGTTCAAGCTTGCCAGCTTTGAAATCAGATCCTGCTCGATCTCGCTTTCTTTTGTCATTCGTTCCGCCATCTTGCGGCCGCACCTTCATGCATTCGGCGGTAAAATCATACGATTACTAACCTCACGCGCCGAGGGTGTCGAGATGCTGCCTGTACCGGGGCACGGTTTTGAGACAGCGCTTTGCGCCGGTCATGCCGCCAGTTTGAACCCCGTGGCGGCTTCGGTTTCAAGCGTCCTCTGCTCTGCGCGGATCTGATCGGGCGTCCTGTGCCCGTGCCGCTCGCGCAGCCAGCTGGCGTTGTAGAGAGCCGCAAACGCGGTCAGCGCCAGCCTGAGTTCCTCGATCGTGGCGAAGTGCCGAACCCAGAGGAGCTGCTCCTTCAGCGTCCGGATCGCCCGTTCGGCCACGCCGTTGCCTTCGGGCTGGCGGACGAAGGCGGGCGAACTGGTCATGCCGAGGAACCGGATCTCGCGCTGGAAATCGCCCGACATGTAGTTCGAGCCGTGGTCGTGGCGCAGGACGAGACCCTGGGCCACCCCCGATTTGTCGAGCGCGCCAAAGTGCCTGGCCACCCCTTGCCGGATCGGATCCAGCGCCTCCCAACGGCTGGCGCCGGAGGCGGCGTGGATGCCCACAAACTCGCCCGAGCAGTGGTCAACCGCGACAAAGACGTAGGCACGACCCTCGGCTGTCGTGAGGGTCTCGGTCATGTCCGTGCCCCACACCTGATCCACCCGCTCCGTCACGACCGTCCCGTCATGGGGATGCGCCGCCCGTGGTGCCGGCCGGTGAGGGGCAAGCAGGCCATGCTCCTTCATCAGCCGCCGCACCCGGCGTGCTGCCGTGCGCAGGCCGCGAAAGCGCAGGCGCGCCCAGACCTTGCGATAACCCTCCCCCGTGAAGGGCGAGGCCTCGATGACCTCCCGGATCGCCGCCAGCAGGTCGGTGTCGCTGGCCGCGCCCTGCGGTCCGCGACGCCGAAAGCGGCGCGGTTCGCTTGCCGCTGCCCGGGCGCGTTGGCGATGGAGGGTTGCCCGTGACAGACCCCAGAACCGGCAGATGGTGGCCAGCGGGTAGCGGCGCTGAAGGGAGGGCGAGATCATCTGGCTCATCTCCTCGACCTCCCGCGGGCCAAAGGGCGGCCCGCCTCCAGCTTGTCGATCTTTGCGTAAAGAAGCTCGTTGGCCATGGTGATCTCGCCCACCTTTGCCTGCAGCCGCGCGATCTCGTCGTCACGCGCGTCGCGCTCGCGCTCCTTTAGCGCGCTCTCACCTGCCAGCAGCACCCGGTCGCGCCACGCTGAGAGCCGATGCGCCGGAACGTTCAGCTCGCGCGACAGCGCCTCCAGGCTCTCGCCCCGCATCAGCCGCTGCACCGCCGCAAGCTTCCGCTTCGCCGAGAACCGCTTCCCCGGCCCGGCCTCGGCCCCGCCGCCGCCAGCGTGTGGGGCGCGCGTCGCCGGGGCCGAAGCCTCCGTTGCACCAGGCTTCATCTCGTTCTTATCGTCCATGCTCTACCCCCACTTCACTGGGAAAAGTAGCGCTAGCCGCTGTCTCAAGAAACCGTGCCCCGGCCCATGTCGAGATGCTGCCTGTCCCACTCCTCCGGGAACCCGTCCATCAGCCGGGCCAAGGTCACATCCGGCCCCTGCCTTCCGTCCAGGATCGCCTCGATGATGTCCGGCGCGAGCAACGTCAGCCGCAGAACGCGCGTCATGTAGGAGGGAGCGATGCCTTCTCGCTGGGCCAGTTCGGCGATGGTGGCGAACTCGCCCGATTCGAGCATGCGCTTCCAGCGGAAGGCGCGCGCAAGGGCTTTGACCAGAGCATCGTCGGGGCGGCGGGGCGCGGACGCGCCGTCGGGGAGTGCGATTGCCTTCCGCCCGCCGCGCCGGACGATGCGGAACGGGACATGGAGCATCACCGTGTCGGGGATGGGAACCCCGCGGGTCATGCGGCTTTCCCAATGCCGCCAGCCAGCATCTCGCGCGCGAGGCCGCCAAGGCCATCGACGCGCAGGCGGACATTCAGCCCATCCGTGCCGATGTCGACGCGTTCGACCAGCAGTGCGACAATCCGTGCCTGCTCGGCGGGGAACAGCTCGTCCCACAGTGGGTCCAATTGCTGCAGGGCCGCGCGGGCATCAGCCTCGGTGATGTCGTCGTCGTGGGCACGCGCCGCCTTCCATGTCCCCGCAACGATCTCGGGCTGGCGAAACACGGCGCGCAGCTGGTCGATGACGGCGGCCTCGATTTCACCCGCCGGCACGCGACCGACCGGGCAAGATCCTGCGCCGTGCTTCAGGACCGTCTGGCTGACGTAGTAGCGGTAGAGCTTGTTGCCCTTGCGGGTGTGCGTCGGCGAGAACGCTGCACCGTCCGGCCCGAACAGCAGCCCCTTCAGGAGCGCCGGCGTCTCCGCGCGGGTGCGGGCGGCGCGCTTGCGGGGGCTTTCCTGCAGGATGGCGTGAACCTTGTCCCACGTCTCGCGGTCGATGATCGCGTCGTGCTCGCCGGGATAGCTGTCGCCCTTGTGGACGGCCTCGCCGATGTAGGCGCGGTTGTTCAGCATCCGGTAGAGGTACTTCTTGTCGATCCGGTTGCCGCGTGGCGTGCGGATGCCGCGCTTCGCGACCTCCCGCGCCAGTTCCGTGCCCGACCCGATCTCGAGGAAGCGGGCGAAGATCCAGCGGACATGCTCGGCGTGCTCGTCGTCGACGACCAGCTTCCGGTTCTCGACGCGGTAGCCGTAGGGCGGCACCCCGCCCATCCACATGCCCTTCTTCCGACTGGCGGCGACCTTGTCGCGAATCCGCTCGGCCGTTACCTCGCGCTCGAACTGAGCGAAGCTGAGCAATATGTTCAGCGTCAGCCGCCCCATGGAGGTGGTGGTGTTGAACGACTGTGTGACCGAGACGAACGTCACGCCGTTCCGGTCGAACACCTCGACCAGCTTGGCGAAGTCGGCGAGCGAGCGGCTGAGCCGGTCGATCTTGTAGACCACGACCACGTCGACCAGCCCGTCCTCGATGTCCTCCAGAAGCCGCTGCAGACCGGGCCGCTCCAGCGTCCCGCCCGAGATGCCGCCATCGTCATACTGATCACGCACCAGCACCCAGCCCTCCGAGTGCTGGCTGGCGATGTAGGATTCGCAGGCCTCGCGCTGGGCATGCAGGCTGTTGAATTCCTGCTCCAACCCTTCCTCGGAGGATTTCCGGGTGTAGACCGCGCAGCGCAGCTTGCGGACGACCTTCGATTTTTCGCGCGGCTTCGTCATGTCCGCCCCCTGTGGTTCTTGAGGCCGAAGAAGACCCAGCCGTTCCAGCGCGTGCCGGTGACGGCCCGCGCGATGGCCGAAAGCGACTTGTAAGGCCGCCCCTGCCATTCGAAGCCGTCGGCTGTGACGGTGACGACAAACTCGACACCCTGCCATTCGCGCAGGAGGCGCGTGCCGGTGATGGGACGGTCGCGGTCGGTGCGGATACTGCGCTTCGCACGGTCGCCGCCGTCGAGTTCCTCGCCCAGCCGTTCCAGCCGCCGGATCGTCTCCGGTTTCAGGCCGCCATAGGCCAGCTCCTGGATCCGATAGGCCAGCCGGCTCTCGAGGTAGCGTCGGTTAAACGGCGGCGGCTCGCTGTCGAACAGGTCGCGCCAATGTTTCTTCAGGTCGGGCGTCGGCGTTGTCTTCAGCGCGACCAGGCGCGCGGGGATGGGATCGGGCTTGTTCATGCACTTCTCCGTTGAGTTGGAGTTGCATGACGGCATTGGTCGGGCGGATAGTGTAGGCGACGTTCTCCAGTATGGTCAGATACTTCGCCACCATCCCGCATCCGCAGCCGGATCAGCCCCAGCGCCAGCAGGCCGCACAGCTCGGCGCGACGCTCGGCGGGGGTCATCTGGTCTGGAGGCAGTGGGTTCGAGCCCAGCCGCGGATATGTCGGCGCGTTTCTCATGGGGAAACGCTACCCGCACGCACCCTGAAAACAATTGCTTTCAGATGCTTAGAGGAGTGCTGCGTAACTCTGCGGTGTTCTTGGGATGCGCTATCCTACCCGATGGGCCACGAACAGCTCCTCGAAGAACGACTTCACAAGCTCGTCGACAGATTCCTGCATCGATCCCTTCGGGTGAGAGAATTCCGAGCCCCCGAACCGAAACACCTCGTAGCCGCGGAGGCGAAGGTTTCGATCAGCGGCAACCATTTCGGCGTACAGACCGGGATCGGCACGCTCACCTTTCGCATAGTGGTGCTTGCCGTCAATCTCGAGGACGACCCTCTGTCGGCCAGGCAAGAGCATCAGAAAGTCCATGCGCTGCCGGAACAAAACGCGTTTGTCCGCGAGACGCCTGGCGATCTCCGGATCGTAGTGCAGGTAGACCTGCGGGATGAGCGCCGGCAGCTGGTCTCCAAGTCGCTCAGCGAAATTGCGAAAGTACGCCTTGAAGAATTCCTGCTCAGGACCGTGGTCAAGCGAGGCAAGTAGACGACGCCCGAGGCTGGTGCGTGCCTCAGCGAGGTCGGCGAGTCCCTTTTGCTCCATCCACCAACGGACTAGGTCGAGCCATGACAACCCATTGCCGATGGGGCGCTCGTAAATGAGGCAGCTGTCGACATGTTCGAGCACGACGACTTCGTTGTCGATCGCATCCGAGAACCCGAGCCTCGGCTTTGGTCCGTTGGAAGCGAAGATCAGGTTCTTCGGCCGCCCGTCGACGCCGCGGCGAACGGGGCGTACCGAGAATGTTGCGCGGCCCGAGACCTCTCCTGTCTGAGCAACCTCGTAACCATCGAGCTGCAGGATGCGGGTCAAGTCCGCTGCCAGCGCAGCCTGGTCGTCGGCATCACGAAACCGGGGATCCAGAGCGGTCTCAATCAGCTGCGCAAACCTCCTCGAAGGACATGTTATTGCCCCGATGAATTCGAAGACCTCCTTCGCATTCCACAACGGGGCTGCGCCAGTCGCGTATTGTCTGAGTTCCTCGGTCTTGGTGGGCCCCTCGAAGAAGTCGGCTGGCGAACTCAGATCAAAGAGCCCCTCGATCACGTCCGGACGAATGCCTTGTCCATGGATCCCCACACCAAGACGATCGGCCACTCGGTCGCGAGTGATCGCGGAGATTTCCGGCTGGTCCTTGTCTTGCAGGAGGTACACCCTGTCCTGCAGGCCAATATCCCGCCGTTCTCGCGCAAACTCGAGGGCCAGATCCAGCGCCTTTGCTCGTGGAAGGCTCGCGAGCGTATTCTGGGCGACCGTCTTCTTGCTGGTCCCTTCTGCAAGTGGGACGTCGCGTCTGGAGAAGAACGCCTCGATATCGATGGCCCTCATGGCATCCCGAAAGCAGCAGCCGGCCAGCTCGAGAAGGTCATCCAATTCTTCGTCACCTGCCACAGCTATAACTCCCGCGCGAACCAACGGATGCGGCCGACGATATGAATCTCGTCGGCGGTTCTTTCGTATTCGGGGTAGTGCTTGTTGTCGGAGATGACGCGCACTGCGGGCGGGTCGCTGTTGGGGATATGCTCGAGCCGCTTGGCCACCAGCCCCATCCCGTCGTCCAGCACGAAGATACCGGGTGGGTTGGGCGTGCGGCGGGTCATGTCGACCAGCACTGCGTCGCCGCTCAGGAGCGTCGGCGCCATGCTGTCGCCCTCGACATGCATGATGCGTAGCTGCGACGGGCTGGCCTTGAGGCTGTTCCGGATCCAGGAGCGGCGGAAGTGGTAGACGCGGCCGGGCGTGTCGCCGTCCTCGGTCACGACCGCGCCGCCGCCCATTGCTGGACGCGGGGTGGCGTGGGCGATGGCCACGAATGCGTCGTCAGGATTGTCCAAGAAGGGGGCTTCCCCTCCACCTCGCCAATGCCGTGGATCAGCCAGTCGCGATCGACCTTCAGCACGCGGGCGACCTCTGCCAGCCGGTCTATGCCGGGGCGGGCTGAACGGCCACGGAGGATGTCGTAGACGAAGGAACGGTTCACGCCGGCCATCTCGGCGACGTGGGCGGGACTGATGCCGAGCTGATTGGCCCGGGCCCTGAGGCGGTCGGAAAGCGTGTGGTGCTCGGTCATATCATCCCCACCCATCTGTGGATGAAATAGGATAAAATCGGATTGATCGAAGCCCGTCAAGCGAATAAGAACAGAAAGTAAACATCTTGCACGGGAATCGGTGTGGAGGGCAGCGAATGCACATCGATAAATCGTACTTCACGCTTCCCGAGATCCTCGAGCGGTGGCAGATCACGGAAGCGGACCTGATCTACCTCGCCGAGAACGACAAGCTGCGTCTGTCGGTGCGCGTCTTCGGCGCGCCCATGGAGTTCGGCGACATCGACGAGGACACGCGAGGCGAGCCCTTCAAGATACCGTGTGAGCAGAGCTACTACAGCGGTCTGCTCGACCTCCATGCCCGCGACGTGTTCCAGCTCTTCCGGTGCGGCGAGGTGCATCTCGAGAGCTTTCGAACGCCGAGGGCCGACTACGCGGAGACTTGGGGCGATGCGAAGCCCGTCCTCGTCATGATCGGCGACCTGCTGCTAAGGCGCGATGAACGCGACCGTTTCGAGATCGAGACCGGGTTCTCGCCGGGCGGGCAGCCGATGGAGGAGGCGACCTTCATCCACTCGGCCGACTATCTCGAGGTTCGCTGCAACGGCTGCCGGTTCAAGCTGGGCCCGATCCAGGCAGAAGTCGTGCGCGCGCTGCACGAGGCCGCGCAGGCTGGAGAGCCCTGGCAGAACGGCAAGGCGATCCTGTCGCGCGCCGGCTCGAAGAGCCTGCGCATGGCCGACGTCTTCAAGTCGCAGAAGGACTGGCGGCATCTGATCCGCTCAGACCGGCGCGGCGGCTACCGTCTGAATCTCGACTGACGGATCCCCCTCCGCCCGGTCCCCTGTGGGATCGGGAGGGGGACGAGTGAGGGATGGTGGGGGATGACGGCGCCCCGCCGGCCGCCAAACGCCAGTCCTGCAAGGGCCGACTGATCCCCCTCCGCATCCCCCGCCGATCCTGACGACATCCCACAGCAGAATTTCGCATGGTCTCCTCGACAACGAGAGGAGACACCGATGCTGCAGAGGCATTGCCTGAACCAGAAAGAGCTGGCCCGGCGCTGGGGAATCTCCCATCGCACGCTCGAGCGTTGGCGCTACGGCGGCCAAGGACCGGCCTTCCTCAAGCTCGGCGGGCGCGTGCTCTACCGGCTCGCCGACATCGAGGCCTTCGAGCAGAGCCAGCTTCAGCTTGCGCTGAAGATCAGCGAGGCCGTCGCGCGCGTCGGTCACACGCCCCGCCGTCTGACCGCGGACCCGGCGCGGGACACCGGTCATGGTGCCACGCACCAGCGGACTGCGCGGCTGTGCTGATGGTCGCCGCGACCCCGATCGGCGCCCGCGTGGCGACGCCGAAGCTCACCGATGTCGAGCTCTACGCCTGGATCGCACAGGCCGAGGCTGGCGCCCGGATCGAGTATCACCGCGGCTTTCTCGGGATCGATGTAACGCCGGTGATTTCGACCTTACCCGAGCCCGAACGCCGGCAGCTTGCCGATCTCGGTCAGGCCGCGTTGGGCGCCTTCGAGAAGGGCCTCGTCCACCTCGTGCAGGAGCGCGTGGGTCCCGACCGCTTCGCCTACATCGCCGTCGCCCGGCCCAGGCCGAAGGCCGCCAACACCTCGCTCTCGGCGCTGCTCCTCGAAGAGCGCGCCGCGTGATGGCCCTGCCATTTCCTTCCAACGGAGACCCCGCCATGCCGCATCCCGACAACACCCCGCATTTCAACGATCTCGAAGGTCTCGCCCTCAGCGACATCGCGGCGCTGCCGCCCGAGATGCTGCTGGATCTGCAGACGACCGCGCTCGCCGAGACCGCCCGGGTGAAGCGGCTGCGGGACCGGCTCGAAGCCGGGATCGCGCAGCGCTATGAGGCCGCCGCCGCAGCGGAACGGGCTGCGCAGGGCAAAACGAGCGGCACCGTGCGGGTCGAGGACGAGGGTGTCGTGGTTGTCGCGGACCTGCCGAAGAAGGTTTCCTGGGATCAGGACCGGCTCGCCGCCATGGCCGAGCGCATCCGCGCCGCGGGCGACGATCCCACCGAGTATCTCGAGATCGCCTATCGCGTTCCCGAGCGGCGCTACGGCGCCTGGCCCGCGGCGATGCGCGAGGGTTTCGCGGACGCGCGCAGCGAGACCACCGGCAAACCCGTCTTCCGGCTCGAGGCTCGAGACCGGTGACGCGCGGCGGCGGGACGCCCGCGCGGCAACGCCGGGCAGGTTCCCCTTCGGCACCCGGTCACCCCCGCCGCCGCGCCCCCTGAATTCACATCCGGAGAACCCAATGGCCTTCCGCATCATCACCGCCGACGAACGGCTCTCGGCCGCCGAGAACAAGACCTCGCTGGCCATCTTCGGCCCGCCCGGCGTCGGCAAGACGACGCTCCTGAAATCGCTGCCCGCCGATGAGACGGTCTGCCTCGACCTCGAGGCCGGTATGAAGTCGGTGCAGGACTGGCGCGGGGACTCGATCTCGGTGCGCAGCTTCACCGATTTCCGCGACCTCGCCGTGCTGATCGGCGGGCCTGACCCCGCGCAGCATCCGCAGTCCTGGTACGGCGCCGAGTATCACGCCTGGCTGCAGCAGCAGTATCTCGGCACCGGAATCGAGGACTTCCTTGCCCGGAAGCGGATCGTCTTCGTCGACTCGATCACCGACCTGACCCGGCAGGCCATGGCCTATGCCCGCCAGCAGCCGGAGGCCTTCTCCGAGCGGACCGGCAAGCCCGATATCCGCGGCGCCTATGGGCTGCTCGGTCGCGAGGTGATCCAGGCGCTGAAGCACCTCCAGCACGCCCGCGGCAAGACGGTGATCTTCGTCGGGGTGCTTGAGAAGGTCACCGACGAGTTCGGCGCGACGACATGGCAGCCGCAGATGGAGGGCACGAAGGCCGGGCGCGAGTTACCGGGGATCGTCGACCAGGTGGTCTCGATGCAACTCTTCGGCCGCGACGCCAAGGGCGACTGGACCCTCGACGATACCTCCGCCGAGCGCCGCCTCGTCTGCCGCTCCGGCAACCCCTGGGGCCTTCCCGCCAAGGACCGCTCCGGCCGCCTCGACACGACCGAGCCGCCCGATCTCGGCGCGCTGATCGCCAAGATCGACGGCCGCGCCCCCGCCCACACAGCCACCCCTTCCTGATCCAGACGCAAAGGACTGATCCATGAGCTACGATCTCAACGACGCCCAGCCGCAGATGGCCCCCATCGGCGAGCTGATCCCCGACGGCACCTTCGCCAAGGTCCGCCTGACAGTGCGCCCCGGCGGCGTCGACGGCGCCACGCCGATGGACGCCAAGCTCCTGAAGGCCTCGCAGTCGAGCGACGCGAAGATGCTGGACTGCGAGTTCACCATCCTCGAGGGCCCGCATGCTCGGCGGAAGTTCTGGCAAAGCTTCACCGTGGCGGGCGGCAAGGTCGACGAGAAGGGCCAGTCGATCGGCTGGAAGATCTCGAAATCCACCTTTCGGGCGATGGTCGACAGCGCTCTCGGGCTCGATCCCAGGGACGAGAGCCCCGACGCCAAGGCCAAGCGGGTGCTGCCCGGGCTCAAGCATCTCGACGGCATCGTCTTCGCCGCGCGGATCATGGTGGAGCCCGCCTCCAACCCCCAATACCGCGACCAGAACCGGATCGCGAACGTCGTTCTGCCCGACGAGCCGCAGCATGCCGCGATCATGCGCGGCGAAGCCGTTCCTCCGGAGCCCGTCAACGCACCGCCGCGCAAGGCCGCGAGCGCGCCGGCGCCGGGCTGGCAGGCGCCCACGCCGGCGTGGGGGGCGCAACCGCAAGCGCCAGCTACGGCCCCGGCCTGGGGCGCACAAGCGCCTGCGCCGCAGCAGCCGCCCGCCCAGCAACCGCCCGCGTCCCCGCCGTCCACGCCGGGCGGAGCGCCGGCGACCGGCATGCCCGCCTGGCTCAATGGGTGAGGCGCGGTCGGCAGCACGGCGGCGGAGGTCCGGTCGGCCTTCGCCGCTGCCCGAGGCCCGGCGCGATCCGGCCGGGCCGATGACCCCGGATGAATGGCAGGCGCACGTGACGCGCGAAGCGGCGCTGGAGATCGGACGATGGCTCGAGGCCCGAGGAAGACTGCACGCCCCCATTGCAAGCCTCAGCCTCGGCGACCTCGAAGCCATGGCCAGCAACGCGATCTCCCGCTGGATCGTGCTCCAGTCCGAAAAGCTCCAGAGGGCGGGCTGGCCGCCCGAGGACCCGATCGGGACCTTCTTGCTCGGGTAGCGCTCTGCGCCGTCTGCGCTCGCGAGGCGCGCGGCTTCGGCTACTGCCACGGCCTCCGTTGGGATCGCCACCCCTACCACCGCTTCTGCTCGCGCCGCTGTCAGGACGTGGGCAGCGCCATCGCCCAAAGGAACAACGGCATGATCGACAAGACCGCGCGCGAGGCCCGTGCGATCCGCGATGCGCGGACGCTCTTCGCCGAAGCGCTCAACGACCTCGGGCTCATGGAGCCCTTCTTCCATCGCAGCGCCGAGGACATCGACCGCCTGATCGAGGCGGCGGTCACCGGCTACATCGACAGCATGCAGGACCAGGCCGCACGCAAGGAGCGCACCGGCACGGCCCTCGACGACCCCATTCCGTTCTGAGGGGGCGCGCGATGATAGACCTGAACGACGAAACCGCGTCCTGCAGCTGGAAACCTCTGCTCGAGGCTGCCGCCGAGAACGCCGTCACCGACTTCGAGGTCGAGTTCTGCGAGAGCCTCCGCGAGAAGCTCGCGCGGTTCGGCGACAGCGCCCGGCTGACGGACGCGCAGTTCCACAAGCTGACCTGCATCGCGCAGGCTGGCGGGTTCTGGGAGCGCGAGCGATGATCGACCTGAACCATCGCTCGGGCTGCCTCTACGGCGCCGACGCGCCGCGCCCGCCCATCGCGCAAGCCGTGTCCGCCGCCATCGACACGGCGCTGTCCGCGCGCAACCGCGCGGAGCGTCCGCGGACCTATGTCAGTTCCTCGGGTCTTGGCCGCGACTGCCTGCGCCAGATCCAGTACGACTTCCTCGCGGTGCCCAAGGACGAGGGCCAGGAGTTCGCGCCGCGCACGCTGCGAATCTTCGAGGCGGGCCACCGGGCCGAGGACATCGTCGCCGGCTGGTTCCGGATCGCCGGCTTCGACCTGCGGACCGAGCGCCCGGACGGCCGCCAGTTCGGCTTCGAAGCCCTTGGCGGGCGCTTCAAGGGCCACATCGATGGCTGCTTCGTCTCCGGCCCCGTCGCAATGGATTATCCCGCGCTCTGGGAGAACAAGGCGCTCGGCGCGTCGAGCTGGAAGGATGTGGTCAAGCGCGGCGTCAGCCTCGCCCGGCCGGTCTACGCGGCCCAGATCGCTCTCTATCAGGCTTACATGGAGCTGCCGGCGCCGGCGCTCTTCACCGCGCTGAACCGGGACACGATGGAGCTGCACGCCGAGCTCGTGCCCTTCGACGCACATCTCGCGCAGGAAATGTCGGATCGCGCCGTCGCGGTGGTTCGGGCCTCCGAGGCCGGGCAATGGCTGCCGCGCGGCGCCGCAGAGCCCACGGCCGTCCTCTGCCGCGGCGGCATGGCGGCCGGCAAGTGGCACGCTCCCTGCGCCTGGGCGGGGCGGTGCTGGGGTGAGCGGCGTCCCGGAAACGCTCCAGTGGAGCGTTTCAGCCGCGAACGGGCGGAGCCCAGGCCATGATCCCCGATGCCTACGAGCTCAAGCGGATCGTGCGCGCCCATCGCGACCGGTTCTGGTCCTCCGACCTTCTCGGAGCGGCGGAGTTCGCGCCGATCTATTTCTTCGACGATCAGGCGGCCTTCGATGGCGACACCGTCGACCGCGCGATGACCCGGGTTTTTACCGGTCCGCTTCGGCTGCCGCATCCGTCCGTGATCTTCGAGGTGCGCGAGCAGCGCGCGTCTCCCTCGGGCCTGATCGTCTGCGCCCGCGCCGACGGTGACATCGTCGAGGCCACGTTCCTCATGCGCAAGCGGGCGCCGCATGGCTGGACGGATTGCCTCGTGCGGATCTGGATGCATCCGGACGGCAAGGCGGAGATCGAGGGTAACCCGTCAGAGCGGAGCGACGAGACGGTCCGCGGTCACGGCGAAGTCGCCGCCGGCATCGTCTGGCGCGCGCTGACCATCCTCGGCGCGTCCCCGGACATCCGCGACCGCAAGGTGTCGCTCGCGAAACGGTCCCGCCTGGCCCGCGAAGGCGTGCGCGGATGGGTCTGGCGGCAGGTCGCCATCGATCCGGCGCGCCTTCAGGCGGCGACGCCGCCGCAGGGCGGCAGTCACGCCAGCCCGCGCTGGCATATTCGCCGCGGTCACTGGCGGCAGCTCGCCGACGGGCGCCGGGTCTTCGTCCGTCCGTGCGAGGTGGGCGATCCAACCCGCGGTGGGATCGTCAAGGATTACGCAGTGGAGATGCCCCAACAATGACCGAGTTCACCCCATCCGCCACGCAGGCCGCCGCGATCCGCGAGATCAGGGACTGGTTCGAGACCCGCACGGAGCAGCAGCAGGTGTTCCGCCTGTTCGGCTATGCCGGGTCGGGCAAGACCACCGTGCTGAAGTTCGCGCTCGACGAGCTCGGCCTCTCGCCCCACCGCAGCGCGAAGGACGGCCTTTGCCTGCCCGGCGTGGTCACCGCCACCTTCACCGGCAAGGCTGCGCTGGTGCTGACCCGCAAGGGCACGCCGGCGCGCACCATCCACAGCCTGATCTACACGGTGATCGAGGCGACCGAGGAGGAAATCGAGGAAGCCGCCCGAAAGATCGCGCTGGCCGAACGCGACGCCCTCCGTCTCACCGGGTTCGCGCGCACCACGGCCGATGCCGCGATCGAGGCGATGCGCCAAGGGCTCTCGGCGATGAAGCACCCGCGCTTCGCCCTGAACCCGCAGAGCGACGCGGCCGACGCCCGGCTGATCGTGCTCGACGAGGTGTCGATGGTCGGCGAGGAAATGGCGCGCGACCTGATGAGCTTCGGCAAGCCGATCCTCGTCCTCGGAGATCCGGGCCAGTTGCCGCCGATCCGGGGCGAAGGCGCCTTCACTCGCGACGAGCCGGACGTGATGCTGACCGAGATCCACCGCCAGGCGGCCGAGAGCGCGATCATCCGCCTCGCCACCATGGCGCGCGAAGGCCGGCCCATCGGCTTCGGCGTCTACGACGATCATGTCGCGAAGCTCCGCAAGGGCGACATCACGCCGGAACAGGCGCTGCGCGGCGGCCAGCTGATCTGCGGGCTGAACGCCACGCGGCTGCAGATCAACAACGCCATGCGCGCGGCCGCCGGTCTCGGCGGGACCTGGCTACCCACGGGGCCGGCCGAGAAGATCATCTGTCTCAAGAACCAGAACGATCTGGGGCTGATCAACGGCATGTTCGTGACGCTCGAGGACATCGTCGACGAGGGCAGCCTCTACTTCTCCGCAGTCGTCCACGACGAGGACGGGCGCCACATCGGCGAGCCCTATGAGGACGGGCGTCCGGGCCGGCTGCGCATCTACAAGGGGCATTTCGAGGACCACGTCGCCTACGACGACAAGCGTCATGACCGCGACTACAAGGAGAAGCGCCTGTTGACCGAGGCGACCTTCGGCTGGGCGATCACCGCTCACAAGGCGCAGGGGTCGCAGTGGGAGAACGTGATCGTCTGGGACGACGGGCTGGGCCGCAGCGAGATCGACCGGCGCCGCTGGCTCTACACCGCGATCACCCGCGCCGAGCGCGGGCTCGTCCTGCTGGCCTGAGGGGCGCGATGATCGACCTTAACGACATCGCGGTCCCGAAGACCCGGCACGATCTCGCGGCGGTGAAGGATCGGCTGGCCTGCACGGCCGCCGACTGGCTGCCGGGGCTCTTCCCGGAGGCCCGGCTGGCGCGCGACCGTCGTTCCTTGCGCTGCGCCGACCTCTCCGGGCGCCCGCCACGGAAGGAAGGCTCCTGCACCATCCATCTCGACGGGCCCTATGCCGGCTGGGGCTTCGACTACGCCACAGGCGAGCGGGCCGGTCCCATCGACCTGATCGCCCAGGCGACCGGCCTTTGCGATGGCGCGCTCTTCGACGAGGCGGCGCGGCTCGCGGGTATGGACCATCCAGCGCCGCGGCCTGCGCCGGCGGCGCCCTTGCGCGCGCGCCCGGATCATTCTTCCGAGATCGCACGTCTCGTCGACGGGGCCGTTCCACTCGCGGGCACGCTGGGCGAGACTTATCTGCGCGCGCGCGGGCTGTCGGATCCCGGATCGCCCGACCTTCTGTTCCATCCCGACTTGCCGGACTTCGACAGCTGCCGCGGCTGGCCCGGCCTGATCGCGATCCTGCGGCTGCCGGGCGGGGAGCGCGCGCCGGGTATCCATCGCACGTTCCTACTCGACGACGGCAGCGCCAAGGCGCCTCCGGGCAAGAAGATGCTGGGCAGCGTGAAGGATGCCGTGGTCCGGCTGTTACCGATGCCGGAGGATGGTCAAATCGGCATCGCCGAGGGGATCGAGACGGCGCTCGCCGCGCACGCGCTCTTCGGCACACCGGTCTGGGCGGCGCTGTCGGCCGACGGTCTGGCGCGGTTCCAGTGGCCCGAGGGTGCCCGGCGCGTCACCATCTATGCCGATGCCGGAGACGCTGGCCGCCAGGCGGCCGCGACGCTCTCGGACCGCCTGAACCGGGCGGACATCCCGAACGAGATCGTTGCGCCGCTGCATGGCGACGACTTCAACGACGACTTTCTGCGCGGCGCTGGCGCCGAGGATTACGCGCGACCGGCTGACACCACAGTGGAGCCGCAGGACGGGGATCCGGCACAGCCCGAGACGGCAACACCGGTCGTTGCGTCCGCCGACGATCCCGCGACCCTGATCGCCGCGGCCGAGGCGCTGACCAACCCGCCCGAGTTCGAAGCCCTGTCCACGCTGCTCGGGCGCATCGCGCTTGCAAAGCTCGACCCGCTGCCCGAGCGGCAAGTCGTCGCGCGGATCAAATCCGCGACCGGGATCGGCATGTCGGTGCTGACCCAGCAGCTGGCGGAGCTCCGCCGCCGCGTGAACGCCACCGGCGACCCGCACGCGCCGATCCCGAAACCCGCCTGGTTCAGACGTCTCCGGCTCGACCTCGCCGGTGCGCCCGAGCGCAACGAGGCCAACGTCATCGTCGCGCTGATCTCCGATCCGGCCTTCGCCGGTGTGTTGGCCTTCGACGAGTTCGGCCAGGAGATCGTGGTACGCCAACCGCTGGCGTGGGACAGCGTCGCCACGTCGCTCCCGCGCCCCTGGGAGGATGCCGACGACATCCGCACCGCCGAGTGGCTGCAACTGCGCGGCATCAACGTGGCGCCGGTGGTCGTGAGCCGCGCCGTCGGCGCCGTCGCCCGCGAGCTGCGCATCCATCCCGTCCGCGACTGGCTCGACACGCTGAAATGGGACGGCACGCCCAGGATCGAGACCTGGACCAGCGCCTATCTCGGCGCCGAGCCCACGGCGTTCCATCACACCATCGGCGCGCTCTGGCTGATCTCGGCCATCGCCCGCATATACCGGCCCGGCGTGAAGGCCGATCACATGCTGATCCTCGAGGGGCCGCAGGGTGCGCGCAAATCCACGGCGATCAAGGTGCTCGCCGGCGAGGAATGGTTCACCGACGAGCTGCCGGAGCTCGGGTCCAAGGACGCGGCGCTGCACATGCAGGGCGTCTGGATCGTGGAGATTGCCGAACTCGACGCCATCGGCCGCGCCGAGGTCTCGCGCATCAAGGCGTTCCTGACCCGCACCACCGACCGCTTCCGCCCGCCCTACGGGCGCTACACCGTCGAGGTGCCGCGCCAGTGTGTCTTCGCCGGCACCGTAAATCCAGACACCTATCTGCGCGACGAGACCGGCAACCGGCGCTTCTGGCCACTCCGCTGCGGCGCCATCGACATCGCGGCGCTCGCCCGCGACCGGGACCAGCTCTGGGCCGAGGCCGTCCACCGCTTCCGCGCCGGCGCGATCTGGTGGATCGACGACCCGGCGCTGCTGGCCGAAGCCCGCGAGGAACAGGACCGCCGCTACCAGTCCGACGCCTGGGACGACCTGATCGAGCACTGGCTGACCCACGAGATGCGCACCGTATCGGACGGCTTCCCCGATTACGGCAACTCCCGCACCGAAAGCGTTCCGCGCCCTGAGCCGCTGAAGGACGTGTCGGTCGGCGAGATCCTCGAGGAGGCGATAGGGCTCGAACCTGCACGCTGGACCCGCGGCGACCAGATGCGCGTCTCGGCCTACCTCAAGGCGAACGGCTGGGAGCGGTACCGACGGCGCGACGAGGGCGGGCGCGAGGCGCCGCGGGAGTGGCGGTATCGGAGGGCCCTGACATAGTCCCGCCCGCCGCGCCGCTTGCTAGAGGCCCCGGTTATACCGCGCGCAGCGAGCCCTTTGCTTGCCTCTCAGCCGCAACATCATCTGCCGTCAAACTCCAGATGAGCCCTTCCACCTCGTCGAGCGGCAGGCCGAGTTCTCTCGCGATTTCGGCCTTCGTCACGCGCTCCTGCCAGAGCATCGTAAGCACCTGCCGCCAGACCTTGGACTTTTCGCGGCTTATGCCGTTGGGCTCGCCGGTGCGGTAACCGCGCTTTGTCAGATCGATGCAGATCGACTTATATTGCCACTCAGACAGCCGCCTCAGCTGATGCAGACGGTAGGCCATCGCCATTGCCGAGACGCGCCAGCGTGCCTTGGCACGAATAACGATATCGGTCGTGATACGCCTCGGAATGCGGGCGATCACGTCTTCCGCGGGCATCAGGAAGGCTGAAGCGAAGGCGTTCGCTTCGCGCTCCACGTTTCTCCCCTTCTTCGGGTCGCCGTGCATGTGCATCACCAAGTGGGCCAATTCGTGGGCCGCATCAAATCGGCTGCTTTCGGCGGTCTTGAAGTTATTCAAAAACATGTAGGGCTTGCCGCCACGCCAGAACGAAAACGCGTTTACCGACGCGGTATTCTCGGTGAGCGAAAACAGCCGGACACCCTTTGCCTCCAGTAGCGCCAGTAGATCCGTGATAGGCTGCTGCCCGAGTGACCAGTGCTGCCGCACATGGGCAGCTGCAACCTCGGGGTCGCTCTCGTACGACAGATCGATGAGCTTAGGCTCAGGCAAGCCAAATCGTTCATCGACCCACTCGCTCAGCATCAATCCCACCGATCCGGCGCCGAGAGACGCGTCGCGTTCTCTCGCCGTCATCTTCGAGAACGAGCGGAAGCTGACGGCACCGGAATCCACTGCATCGACCTTTGGGCCAAAGAAAAATTCTTCCGGATAACGAAGGGCTACTGCCAGCTTCCCGACGGTATCGGGTTCCGGCTCGTTGCGCCCCTTCTCGAGGCGTTTGATCGTATCGACACTCACGCCTGCTTGTTCGGCAAGTGCCTTAGCTGTCAGCCCGCGCCGTGCACGGGCCAATTTCAATCGTGTTTCTTCGAACATGTGACGCCTACTTGCGCACGATCTTGGGCTCGAAGTCTTCCGCGATACCGTCGTCGTCGAGATTCAGGAACGTTTCTTCCTCGTCGCCCTCGGAAAGCAGGAAGATGCGCTCAACGGCACCTTCAAATGTCTTCCCGGAAATCTTTGGACGGGTAAGCTCTGCCCGCCCAGTTTCATCTACCATGAGATAATAGAACGCTAGGCCGACAGCGTCATCGCGTACGAAATAGCGAAGTTCTTCGGGGTCAAATAGCATCGGACCGCAGGCGCGTTCCGAAGCCGCACCCTTGTCTGATCGCGGCTTCGGCGCCTTTTCACCGCAAGCACGGTCCACGTTGCAGAAGCCAATCTTCAAACCTTTTCGGTCGTTGCGGATGGTCTCGACCCCGTCCTTGCGGTCGATGACCCACTCTTCGCCAATGAACTCCTGGCGCAGAGCCGCGACGCCTTCATGATACCCAAAGGTGCCTGCCGCGTTTGAGGGATGCAGCGCTGTCGCGTTGCCGCTCGCAGTGCGCGCAGCCTGCACCGCGTTGACCAGGCCGTCCTTGGTCAATCCCAGCTCGGTGATGCGGCGATCCACATCCCAAGGCTCATCCAGCAGCCTAGTCTCGATCCATTCAGCCATGCTCGATTCCTCGTGCCCGTTTTTTCGACCTACTTGTAGGTTAGAAAAACGGGCACGGTCAAGATGCAACTGACGCACGCCGTCCCAACCTCCCCGGTGGCCCCAACCCTGTCCCAACCTCCCGAGGGGGTTGGGGACACTAAAATCCTTTCAAAAACAACGGTGTCCCCAACCTCACCCTGTGGTCCCAACCTTTTGCTACACATTCATGTGGGAGAACGGAAAAGGTCGGGAACATGCTTTTCTATACGAAAAGATAAGGACCCCCGTTGGGGACACCGAGGTTGGGACCACATCCGGTCAAGTCATTGGGATGGAAAGATAAAGGGCTGTCCCAACCCCCTTGAAGGTTGGGACCACGCGGTCGGAGGTTGGGACCGAGACGAGCAGCACATCGATCTTCGCCGGCCTCGTCGTCCCTCGTCGTTTTCGCTTTGGCCGAGGACCGCCGGATGCTACATCTTGCGGTGACCGAAGCCGAAGGCCCACAGCTTGTGAGCCTTCACGATGAACACTCCGATCCCCGCGCAGGACGTCCGCCCCGAACCGGGCGCGATCAGCCGGTCCTGCATCCTCGCCCTCGATCTCGGCACCACGACCGGCTGGGCGCTCCGCAGTCATGACGGACTGATCACCAGCGGCACGGTCAGCTTCCGGCCCGGACGCTTCGATGGCGGCGGCATGCGATACCTGCGCTTCACCAATTGGCTGACCGAACTCGACCGGCTGTCCGGGCCCATCGCCGCCATCTGGTTCGAGGAGGTCCGCCGACACGCCGGCACCGATGCGGCCCATGTCTATGGTGGGCTGATGGCGACCCTGACTTCTTGGGCCGAGCTGCGCGGCATCCCCTACCAAGGCGTTCCGGTCGGCACGATCAAGCGCCACGCCACCGGCAAGGGCAACGCGCGGAAGGAGACGATGATCGCTGCGGCGCGAGCACGAGGGTTCTCGCCCGCCGACGACAACGAGGCCGACGCCATCGCCATTCTGCAGTGGGCGATCGAGACGAACGGGGGCTTGGGATGAGGTGGTATCCGAAAGGCTACGGCGGCACGCGCCGGGATCCCGACCAAGTGAAGCGCGATGGCTGGCATGACGAAGGCGTGCTCGCCGTCTCCGTCGACGACGACCGGCTGACCTGGCCGGAGCGCGAGCTGGTGCGTCAGCTCGCGGAGAAGCTCTACGGGCCACGTGCGGGCGCCCGGGAGGCGGCGAATGGCTGAGTGGACGCCCACCATGGTCGAGGACCGGCTCGAGAGCGCGGCCGACGTGTTCCGATCGCTGCCCGAGGTGAAACCGCAGGGCTACTTCAACGCCTGGCCCGAGTACTTCCATAGCTTCGCCGACAAAGTCGGCCAGGAGCCCCGAACCCGCCGGCCGAAGCCCGGTCCGCGCGACATCACGCTGGCCGAGGATGCTCTGCTCTGGCTGCGCTGGCTCGAGCCCGCCGATGCGCGCCTACTCTGGCTGCGGGCGAACCGAAAGCCGTGGAAGCCGATCTGTTGGGAACTCGGCATCAGCCGCGCCACCGCGAACCGGCGCTGGCAGTACGGGATCGCGGTGATCGTGTGGAGGCTGAACGGGAGGCGCGTGCCGCGAAAGCGGTCGATGGAGTTCGTGGTGGCGCACGCGTCGCACTGAGCATGTCAAGGCTCGACGGGCGCGTGAGACAATTTCCGGCGAGACACCGGACGGCGAGACGGATCGCCCCGCTGACGCTATCCATGGCGATATACTCGGGGTCGTGCGCTCGGGCGAACCGACGCTCATCCCGAAGTGGACACCGGGGCTGGCTTCCGGGGTCCAGCCGGGGTCCAGGCCGCCAAGCCGTTGCTTTCCGGTTCCTTTTCGGGCCGGAACGTATGCTGGCGGGCTTGGCTCGGCATTTCGCCAGCGACAGGGCCGGAATTTTGGGAAGCCGCCGGAATCCAGCATCCACCCGCGGCGTCCTGAAAGCCTCGTGAATTCAAACATCTGACCGGCCGCCCGGGGTGGATACCCCGCGGATACCGGAGTCCAGCCGGAAGCCGGTGGACCCCGCCGTGCCGGAGTCCACCCGGCGGATGCCGATCGACCATCGACAGGAACCTTCATGACCCTCGCCCACGGCACTGCGGCGGGCACGGACGCCGTCGCGACGCGCGCCAGGTCGCGCAACCGCGGGATGCGCCTCCGGACCTGCGCGGAGTGCGGCAAGGTCGAGGAGGTGCGCGCCGACAACCCCGCCACTCGGTGTCGAGCCTGCGGCTCCCGACCAGCGCTGGATAGAGGCCACTGCAGGCGATCCGCGGATCGGAACCATGAGACGTGCCGGCACTGCGGCAGGGTCTTCCCGGCGCCGCCGAGCAGCCGCCAGCAGTTTTGTTGCCTCGCGTGTCGTCGCGCCGCGCAGTCGGTCGAACGATGCTGCGCGACCTGCGGGAGCTCGTTTCACATTCCCCGGTCGGTCCTGTCGGGTCGCACCAACGCCAGCGGACGGTTCTGCTCGCGGTCCTGCTACGAGCGCCATCTGTGCCGGACGCCGCGCATCCGCGGGCGCGGCTCGCGATGGAAAACGATCCGCAAGGCTGCGCTCCGGCAGACGCCCTTCTGCGCCTGCTGCGGAAGGACCAGGCACCTTCAGGTGCACCACATCATCCCGTTCCGCCTGACGCGGGACAACTCGCCGACCAACCTGATCCCGCTCTGCCGCGCCTGCCACAAGCGCGTGGAGAGCGTGTTCCACGATGTCGAGGCGGTCGATCCGCCGCTCCCAGTCACCAAGCTCGTCCTGTTCTGCAGCATCCATGCGCGCCGGACGGTGACCCTTCACATGCTCAAGAGTTCCGCCCATGCCGGCCAACGCGCTGCAGCTTGAACAATGGCCCATCGGCCGCCTCGTCGAATACGAGCGCAACCCGCGCAAGAACGACGATGTGGTCGACCGGATGGCGCAGGCCATCGTCGAGTTCGGCTTCCGCATCCCGATCGTCGCGCGCAGCGACGGGCTGGTGGTCGACGGGCACCTGCGGCTGAAGGCGGCCCGTCTGCTCGGTCTCGACACCGTGCCGGTGGTCCTCGCCGACGAGCTGTCGGAGACGCAGATCAAGGCGTTCCGTCTGCTGGCCAACCAATCGGCGAACTGGGCGGAGTGGGATGAACTGCTCCTCTCGGCCGAGCTGCAGGACCTGCTCGCGGACGACTACGACCTGTCGCTGGTCGGCTTTTCGGACGGCGAGCTGGACAAGCTTCTGGCGTTCGATCCGGACGGGGGCGGTGAAGAAGAGGGTGGCGCCGGGGGCTCCGTGCCGCCGGTGACCATCCCCGAGCCGCCGCGCAATCCTGCGTCGCGCACCGGCGATCTCTGGATCCTCGGCGACCACCGCCTCCTCTGTGGCGACAGCACCAGCGCTGCCGACGTGCGCCGTCTGATGAATGGCGAGCGGGCGATCCTGTTCGCGACCGATCCGCCGTATCTCGTCGACTACGACGGCTCGAACCATCCGACCCGCAACAAGGACTGGTCGGCCTCCTATGGCACGACCTGGGACGACAGTTCTCAGGGGGCGGAACTATACGATGGCTTCATCGCGGCCGCTGTCGCCGAGGCGATCACCGAGGACGCCGCCTGGTACTGCTGGCACGCCTCGCGCCGCCAGGCGATGCTGGAAGCCTGCTGGGAGAAGGCCGGTGCCTTCGTGCACCAGCAGATCATCTGGGTGAAGGACCGAGGGGTTCTCACCCGCTCGCATTACCTCTGGAAGCATGAGCCCTGCTTCATGGGTTGGCGCCGCCCGAACCGCCCGCCGAAGGTGGCCGAGCAGACGCTCCCCTCGACCTGGGAAATGCCGTCCTTCACGAAGGACGAGCGCCCCGACCACCCGACGCCGAAACCGCTCGACGCCTTCGGCATCCCGATGCGCCAGCACGTCGCCCGCGGCGGCCTATGTTACGAGCCGTTCTCGGGCTCCGGGTCGCAGATCATGGCAGGCGAGGCCAATGGTCGACGCGTCTTCGCGATGGAGATCAGCCCGGCCTATGTCGATGTCGCCGTGGAGCGTTGGCAGGCCGAGACCGGCCGAGACGCGATCCTCGACGGCGACGGCCGGACCTTCGCGCAGGTGAGAGCCGAGCGCTTGGGTGACAAGGCCTAAGCCGCTGCCTGATGGCCGTCTACTACAACGATGCCGATCCCGCGGCCTGCGCCTGGGGCTGCTGCGGGGCTACGGCAATGCGATCGTTCCGCCGCTTGCGGCGGAGTTCGTGACGGCCTTCATGGAGAGCCTGCGATGAAGCAGAGCCGGACCATGTCGATGGTCGAGGCAACCGCAAACGTTGTCGTCGGCTACGTTTTGGCCATCGCCACGCAGATCATCGTGTTCCCGTGGTTCGGGATCGAGACCGGGCTCGCGGAGCATCTGACCATCGGCCTCGCCTTCGCCGGCGTCTCGCTGGTGCGCGGCTGTCTGCTGAGGCGGCTGTTCGAGGCGATCCGAATGCGGAGCGCAGAATGAAGAACCGCCGCCCGAGGGCGGGCGGCGGCATCGGTTACTTGAGGTGCAGGCGTCAGTCACGGATGGCGTAGACTCGCCCCCTTCCGTCGACCTTGTCGGAGGTGATCGTCAGGCCCAGCTTCTTTTTCAGCGCGCCGGACATGGCACCTCTAGCGGTGTGAGCTTGCCAGTCGAGTGCTGCCACGATCTCTTCAATGGTCGCGCCACTCTCGGCGCGGAGCATCGCGATCAGTTGCGCCTGCTTGGTGCCCTCGCGCGGCGTCCGCGTCTTGGGCGCGGTCTCGGCCCCGGTGGGGTTGTCCGGCGCGGGCCCCTCTATCGGCGCGTCCGTCGCGCCCACAGGCGCGGTGTTCGCGTCCTCGGTCTCGATGCCGATGGCGGCGAGGCCCGCGTCGGTGGCGACCAGCGTGACGCCGTGGCCGTCCCCGCTCTCGCGCCACATGGGCTCGCCCTTGCGCAGGTCGACGTCGACCTCTTCGAGGAAGCCCTTGGCGAGCATCGCGCCGATCACCTTGGCGGCGGCGCCGCCGCGCAGGCTGTCGGGCAGCGGCAGGGCGACGTGCTCGGGCCGCCGGGCGGCGGCGCTCAGGATCAGGGCTTGGGTGTCGGAAAGCTGGGTCATCGTCGTCTTCCGTATCGGGGCGCGCGGGATGCGGGCCCTTCTACGAAGCCAAGCCCGCCAGTCGGCGGGCAGGATTGGGAGCGGGTCGTCTCACTCGGCGTGTTCGCCTTCCTTGAAGGCGCTGTCGGTGATCTCGCGCAGGCGGTCGCGGTGGTGGTTCAGGGTGCCGACGTGGCCCCAGTTGATCTCGTCGGGGCTGGTCTCGAAATGGTCGGCGCTGAGGGCGGCGAGCCGCTCCAGCATGGCGTCGATCTCGAACTTGGCGGCGAGGAAGGCGTCGAGGGCTTTCGTGTTGTCCTGTGCGCGGCGGGTCATCGGGCTGGCTCCGTGGCTGAGTTGCATCGTCCTTGTGCAATCAGAATCGCTCTCCGGCGCCGGAAAGTGTAGGCAATCCAGAGCCATATGATTGCTATCTGGCCGCCCGCGCTCAGATCAGCCCCATCCCGGCCAGCGATGCGCTGGCTGCGGCGAGCTGCGCGGTGGGCAGTTCGATCTTGAGGTGCGAGATGACGTCCGAGACCTCGGCCGCGACCCCGTCCTCGCGCAGAGCCGCCTCGATCACCTCGGCGACGGCATCGGGGCGGGAGCGGTCGAACTGGTCCGGAAGTGCGTCGTGATCGATGCGGATGGTGGTGGTGTTCATGGCGGGGTCCTTTCAGGATTGGGTGGAGGCGCGACGTCCGGCCTCGTAGGCCTCAGCGAGCGCGTCGCGGATCGCCCAGACGGCGACGTCGTGGAAATCGAGCCGGTCGGAATTCCGGGTCTCGAGCGTCTCGAGGAAGAAGCGCCGCTGCGCGATCTCCAGGATCAGGGCGTCGCGGGCGGCGGCGGGGTCGGTCTTGCGGCGGGTCAACAGGGTGGCTCCGTGGTAAGTTGCATCGTCCTTCTGGAGACACGTTCCCTCTGTCCGCCGTGCCTATCAACTCGATAAGCACATGATTTCGAATGATAATCGGAGCCGTCGATGCAGGGCATGAGCGAGCGCCAGTACGCCGCCCACGTCGGGCTCTCGCGCGGCGCGATCCAGAAGGCGAAGACCGCCGAACGGCTGGTCCTCTATCCGGACGGCAGCATCAACGCGGCGGCCAGCGACGCCCGGCGTGCCGAGACGACGGACCCGTCGAAGACGAGAAAGCCGCCCGCGCCGAAGCTGAAGCCTGTCCCCGAGGCCGCCGTCGCCGCTGTCGGCGACACCTTGCGTGAACAGGGACTGACCGCGCCGGCCGTGGGCGGCGGTACGACCTTCCTGCAGGCCAAGACCGCGAACGAGGTGCTGAAGGCGCAGGAGCGGCGCATCCGGCTCCAGAAGCTGAAGGGGGAACTGGTCGACCGTGCGCGGGCGGAGACGCTGATGTTCCGGCTCGCGCGCGACGAACGCGACGCCTGGGTGACCTGGCCGGCGCGCGTCGCGGCGCTGATGGCCTCGGAGCTCACCGCGGCGCTTGGGGACACATGCGAGGTGGAGGCGGCGCTGATGCAGAAGGTTCTGGAGGCCCATGTCCGCGCTCAGCTCGACAGCCTCGCCGAGATCCGACCCGGGCTTGGATGACGATCTTGTCGGGTTCGACGGGTCCGCCGCGCTGATCCGCGCATGGTCGCGGGGCCTGCGCCCCGACCCGGATCTGACGGTCTCGAGCTGGGCCGACCGCCACCGGAAACTCGCCTCGCGCGCCTCGGCCGAGCCGGGGCAGTACCGGACCGCGCGCACGCCCTACATGCGCGAGATCATGGACCGGCTGTCGCCCGGCGACCCCACGCAGCGGATCGTGTTCATGAAGGCCGCGCAGGTCGGCGCGACCGAGGCGGGCAACAACTGGATCGGGTTCGCCATCCACCAGGCGCCCGGCCCGATGCTGGCGGTCCAGCCGACGGTGGAACTGGCCAAGCGCAACTCGCGCCAGCGGATCGACCCGCTGATCGACGAGAGCCCAGAGCTGCGGGAGCGGGTGAAGCCCGCGCGTTCGCGCGACGCGGGCAACACGATGCTGTCGAAGGAGTTCGCGGGCGGCATCCTGATCATGACGGGCGCGAACTCGGCGGTCGGGCTTCGGTCCACCCCGGCGCGCTACATCTTCCTCGACGAGGTCGACGCCTATCCCGCCTCGGCCGACGAGGAAGGCGATCCGGTCACGTTGGCCGAGGCGCGCTCGCTGACCTTCGCGCATCGGCGCAAGGTGTTTCTGGTCTCGACCCCGACGATCCGGGGGCTGAGCCGGATCGAGCGGGAATACGAGGCCAGCGATCAGCGGCGGTACTTCGTGCCGTGCCCGCACTGCGGGGCGATGCAGTGGCTGAAATTCGACCGGCTGCGATGGCAGAAGGGCCGCCCGGAAACGGCGGAATATCACTGCGAGGGCTGCGAGACGCCCATCGCGGAGCACCACAAGACGGCCATGCTGGAGGGCGGCGAATGGCGGGCGACCGCTACCGCAGCCGATCCGACCACGGTCGGGTATCACCTCTCGGCGCTTTACTCGCCGATCGGTTGGCTGAGCTGGGAGCGGATCGTGCGGGCATGGGACGGGTGCCAAGGGTCGGACGAGGCGATCAAGGCGTTCCGCAACACGATCCTCGGCGAGACATGGGTCGAGACGGGGGAGGCGCCGGACTGGCAGCGGCTCTACGACCGGCGCGAGCGCTGGACATCCGGCACGGTGCCAGCAGGCGGGCTGTTCCTGACGGCCGGGGCCGACGTGCAGAAGGACCGGATCGAGGTCGATGTCTGGGCCTGGGGTCGCGGGCTGGAAAGCTGGCTCGTCGATCACGTCGTGATCGAGGGCGGCCCGGATCGGCACGACGCCTGGTCGGAGCTGACGGCGCTGCTCGACCGAAGCTGGCCGCACGAACGCGGTGCGCATCTGCGGATCGCGCGGCTCGCCATCGACACCGGTTACGAGGCCCCGGCGGTCTATTCCTGGTCGCGGGCGCAGGGGTTCGCGCAGGTGTCGCCGGTGAAGGGTGTTGAGGGGTTCAACCGCTCGAGCCCGGTCTCGGGGCCGACCTTCGTCGACGCGACCGAGGGCGGGAAACGCCTGCGTCGCGGGGCGCGGCTCTGGACCGTGGCGGTGTCGACCTTCAAGGCCGAGACCTACCGCTTCCTGCGGCTGGCGCGCCCGACCGAGGAGGACGTGGCCGACGGGGCGGCATTCCCGCCCGGCTCGGTGCACCTGCCGCATTGGGTCGAGAACGAATGGCTGAAGCAGTTCGTCGCCGAGCAGCTGGTGACGGTGCGCACCAAGCGCGGCTTCGCCCGGCTGGAATGGCAGAAGCTGCGCGAGCGCAACGAGGCGCTGGACTGCCGGGTCTATGCCCGCGCCGCCGCCTGGATCGCGGGCGCGGACCGCTGGCCCGACGAGAAATGGCGCGACCTCGAGGATCAGCTCGGGTCCGCCCCCACCGACACCGATCCCGCCGGACAGATCAACCGGCCGGGACAGGCCCCGCAGGGCAAGCGCCGCTCCGACTGGCTCGGGCGGCGCGGAGGATGGTTTTGAACATGACCGACTGGACGGAAACCGAACTTTCGGCGCTGCGCCGGGCTTACGCCAGCGGCACGACCCGGGTCAGCTACGATGGCAAATCCGTCGACTATGGCTCGGCCGAGGATCTGCTCGCCCGCATCCGCACCATCGAGCGCGCCATCGCGGGCACCACGCGGCCGCTGCCGGTGGCCGGGCTCGCGGGCTTCAGCCGCGGAGATCGGTGATGTCGGCGACCTGGTTCGATCACGCCATCGCCACGGTGGCGCCGCGCATGGCCGCGCGCCGCGTGATGGCGCGTCGGGCCTTCGAGACGCTGACGCGGGGCTACGACGGCGCCGCGCGCGGGCGTCGCACCGAGGGCTGGCGCGCGCCGGGCTCCTCGGCCGACACCGAGATCGGCGTCGCCGGAGCCCTGTTGCGCGACCGGATGCGCGATCTGGTGCGCAACAACCCGCATGCGGCCAAGGCCGTGGCGGTGCTGGTCAACAACATCATCGGCGCGGGCATCATGCCGCGCGCCGCCAGCGGCGACGACAAGCTCGACCGCAAGGTCGACGCGCTGTTCGAGCGCTGGACGGCGGACTGCGATGCCGACGGCCAGCTCGACTTCTACGGCCTGCAGACGCTGATCTGCCGCGAGATGGTCGAGGCGGGCGAGGTTCTGGTCCGTCGAAGGCTGCGGCGTGCAAGCGACGGTCTGCCGGTCCCGCTGCAACTGCAGGTGCTCGAGGCCGACTTCCTCGACGCCACCAAGTCCGGCGCCCTCGGCGCAGGGCGGCTGGTGCAGGGGATCGAGTTCGACCCGGTCGGCAAGCGCAGGGCCTATTGGCTCCATGCCGAACATCCCGGCGACGCTTACGGGGCCTTGCAGAACGGGTTGCAGAGCCGACCGGTGCCAGCGTCAGAGATCGCCCATGTCTACGAGAAGCAGCGCACGCAGGCGCGCGGCGTTCCCTGGGGCGCGCCGGTGATCCGATCCTTGCGCGATCTCGACGACTACGAGGTGGCGGAACTGGTCCGCAAGAAGACCGAGGCCTGCGTCACCGCCATCGTCTTCGGCGACGACGAGGCGCAGCAGGGCATCGCGCCCTCCGTGGTCGACGCCGATGGCAACCGGGTCGAGCAGTTCGAGCCGGGGCTGATCGCCTACGCGCGGGGCGGCAAGGACATCCGGTTCAACCAGCCCTCGGCGACGGGGGGCTATGGCGAATACAAGCGGGCGAGCCTGCACACCATCTCGGCCGGATTCCGGGTGCCCTACGAGCTGCTGACCGGCGATCTCAGCCAGGTGAACTATTCCTCGATCCGGGCGGGGCTCGTCGAGTTCCGCCGCCAGATCGACGCTGTCCAGTGGCAGCTCTTCATCCCGATGTTCTGCGCGCCGGTCTGGCGCTGGTTCACCGAGGCCGCGTGGGCGGCGGGGCTGATCCCGTCGCCCATCGTGCCGGTGGAATGGTCGCCGCCGAAGTTCGAGGCGGTCGATCCGCAGAAGGACGCGATGGCGAACCTGCTGTCGATCCGCTCGGGCACCATGACGCTGGCCGAGGTGATCGCGAAACAGGGCCGCAATCCCGACGCTGTGCTGGCGGAGATCGCCGCGACCAACGCCAAGCTCGACGCGCTCGGGCTGGTGCTCGACAGCGATCCGCGCCGTGTCACAAAAACCGGCAGCGCGCAATCCAAAGACGGGGCCGCCGATCCGGCGAACGATCCGGCCGACGACGACCCCTCCGCCGACGCGGATGAAACCGACCCGGCGCAGGCCGACCAACAGGACTGACCTACATGGACACGATGATCGAACTGCCGGCCATGCGCCGGTCGGCGGAGCTTGCGCCGAACACGGCCGATGCCGACAGCCGCACCGTCGAGGTGGTCTGGTCGGCCGGGGCCCGCGTCCGGCGCGCGACCTTCTTCGGCGAGCCCTATGACGAGGAGCTGAGCCTCGACCCCGCCCATGTCCGCCTCGACCGGCTGAACGCGGGCGCGCCGTTCCTGAAGGTGCATGAGCTCGACACGCTCGACGCGGTGATCGGCTCGGTCGTGCCGGGCTCGGCCCGGATCGAGAACGGCCGCGGCATCGCGCTGGTCCGGATCAGCGAACGCGCCGATGTCGAGCCGATCTGGCGCGACATCCAGGCCGGGCACATCCGGGCGGTCTCCATCGGCTACCAGGTCCACCGCTTCGAGGTCTCCAAGCCAGAGGCCGCCCGCGAGCTTTGGCGGGCGGTCGACTGGACGCCGTTCGAGGTCTCCGCCGTCGCGGTCGGCGCCGATCCCGCCGCGGGCTTCCGCGCCCAGCATCCCCTTCACGACTGCGTCCTTCACCGCTGGGACGCCCCCACAGAGCAAGGAGCATCCCCGATGACGGACAAGACCCAGACCCCGGCGAGCGACGCCGCAACCCCCGCCACCACCCAGCCGACCGAGCCGAATGATACCGAGGACACCCGCATGACCGAGCCGAAAGCGGCTGCGCCCGACCCGAAGGTCGCGGCCAGCGAACCGAAAGTCCACGCAAGTGAGACGCGCAGCCAGCCGAAGACGCAGGCAACGCCCGCGCCCGACACCGAAGCGGTCGCCACCCGCGCCCGAGAGGCCGAGCGTGACCGCGTCTCCACCATCTACGATCTGGCCGGGCGGCTGAACCTCGAGCGCGGCTTCGCCGAGGATCTGGTCAAGCGCGGCGTCAGCGTAGACGAGTGCCGCCGCCTGATCCTCGATCAGGTCGCCGCCAAATCCGACGAGACCCGGACCTTCCCCCATGTCTCCGTGCCGCTCGGCGGCCGCGACGAGCGCATCACCCGCCGCGACGCCGTGGCGAATGCGCTGCTGCACCGCTACAGCCCGTCGCTGTTCCAGCTGGAAGACGCCGCCCGTCAGTACCGCGGCATAACGCTGCTGGAACTGGCCCGCGAAAGCCTCGGCAATGCCGGGGTCAACACGCGGGGCCTTTCGCGCGACGAGGTGGCGACGCGGGCGCTGCACTCGACCTCGGACTTCCCCGAGATCCTCTCGGCGGTCACCAACAAGACCCTGCGCCAGGCCTACGAGGCCTATCCCCGTACGTTCATGCTGTTCTGCCGCCAGGTGCTCGCCACCGACTTCAAGGCGATGCACCGCGTCCAGCTCGGCGAGGCGCCACAGCTTCTGGAGGTCGGCGAGAGCGGCGAGTTCAAGCGCGGCACGCTCGGCGAGTCGAAGGAGAGCTACAAGGTCAAGACCTATGGCCGGGTGGTCGCGATCACCCGCCAGACTCTGATCAACGACGACCTCGACGCCTTCACCCGGATCCCGGCGATGTACGGCAACTCCATCGCCCAGCTGGAGTCGGACGTGGTCTGGGGATCATCACCGCCAACCCGGCGATGGCCGAACTGATCTCGCAACGCTACGAGCGCGGATCGACCCTGATCACCAGCAATCTGCCTTTTGACGAATGGACCGAGACATTCGGCTCCGAACGCCTCACCGGCGCGCTTCTCGACAGGCTGACCCACCACGTCAGCATTCTCGAAATGAATGGCCAGAGCTATCGTCTCGCCCAAAGCCGCGCCCGAAAGGCCGGCTGACCCCTTTCAAAAAATACCAGCGGCACAAGCACGGAACTCTGGTCGGGCTACGCCCTCCCGACGTTCCGTGCTTGTGCCGCTAACTGGCAGACTTTTGCGCCGCCGCGTGGCCGGGTTTTACTCCGCCGTTGACAGTCATGCTGGAGGTGGCGCCCGGCGTATATGTCGCCCCTGACATGACTGCAGCCGTGCGCGAGCGCGTGTGGAACGTGATGACGGCATGGTGGGAGGCCCTTGGCCGCGGATCGCTCACCTTGATCTGACGCGACACGAAGGCAGTCGGCAACTTAAGGATCGAAACACTAGGAGAGCCGCCGAAAACCATTGTTGATGCGGATGGCGTTCTGCTCGTAAAACGAAAGTAGGCTCGACGACGCTCGCCTACTTGCTTTTTGACATTTTTCAACTGCAGTCACTTAAGCCCAAGAGGCTCCCCCGCACCCGCGGGGATAGACCCGATGCAGACATTCCGGCGCTTGTCGCCCGCTGGGCTCCCCCGCACCCGCGGGGATAGACCCCCGCGCCGTCGCCCGACGCCCGGCGATCTGGTGGCTCCCCCGCACCCGCGGGGATAGACCCTGGGAAACGGTGGGGCCGTGGTTCAAGGATTTGGCTCCCCCGCACCCGCGGGGATCGACCCGCAGGATTGCGAAGACCGCGCGCAGTTTGCCCGGCTCCCCCGCACCCGCGGGGATAGACCCGAGACGGCTGCCGATCTGGCGAAGCGGCTGGAGGCTTCCCCGCACCCGCGGGCATAGACCCCGTGCCGTCGGAGTATCAACTGCACCCCAATTAGGCAAACATGCCAAAGGATGCCTAAAGACGCCGCAGGTGATTTGTCTTCAATGCGGATACATCTGCCAGCAGTTCATCACGGCTCGTGGTGCAGCTTGAAAAGGCAGGCTGAAGGGGAAGCTATGCCTGCCTTGTCGATCATTATCGTTGAACGCGACCGCGACCGTGCGCTGCGCATCGTGGACGGGCTGAAGGCCTCGGGCGAGAACACCGTCACCGTCATCGCTGAAGAGACCGGCCTCGCCCGCCGCATCGCCGAGCAGAAGCCCGACATCGTGCTGATCGACGTAGCCGACCCCTCGCGCGACGTGCTGGAGGAACTGGCGCTGGCCTCGGGACCGCTGGAGCGGCCGGTGGCGATGTTCGTCGACCGCTCAGACGAGGGGCTGACGCGGGCGGCGATCGAGGCGGGCGTCTCGGCCTATGTTGTGGACGGGCTGCAGCCCGAGCGCATCCGCTCGATCCTCGATGCCGCCATCGCGCGCTTCCACATGTTCCACAAGATGCGGACCGAGCTGGCGGCCACCCGCGCCGCGCTGGAAGAGCGCAAGATCATCGACCGCGCGAAAGCCATCCTGATGAAGGCGCGCGGCATCGACGAGGAAGCCGCCTATGCCCTTCTGCGCAAGACGGCGATGGACCAGGGCCGGCGCGTCGCTGACATCGCCCAGCAGCTCGTGATGGCGGCGGGGCTGCTGACATGAGCCTGACGCCCCTGCGCCTCGGCTATGTCCCGCTGATCGACGCCGCCCCCCTGATCGTCGCCGCCGAGATCGGCTTTGCCGCCGAGGAGGGGCTGGTCTTCGACCTCATCCGCCTGCGCTCCTGGGCGCAGAGCCGCGACATGCTGGGCACCGGCGGGATCGACGCCGCCCATATGCTGGTGCCGCTGCCCATCGCGCAGGCGCTCGGCCTCGGGCCGGACTACCCGGCCTTCGATCTGGCGATGTTCATCAGCCAGGGCGGGCAGGCCATCGCCGTCAACGCGGCGCTGGCGGACCGGCTGCGCGCCATCGGCCACGGCTTCGGCTTCGGCGACGCTCGCGCGGCGCGGGATGCGCTGGCGGCGGTCTGGACCGGCCCGTTGCGGGTGGGCGTGCCCTTTCCCTTCTCGACCCAAGCCCATCTGGTGCGGCACTGGCTGAAGGGCTCGCCGCTAGAGCCCGGCCTCTCGGTTCACACCGTCCCGCCGCCGATGATGGCCGCCGCCCTCGCCTCGGGCGAGGTGGACGCCTTCTGCGTCGGCGAGCCCTGGGCCTCCTATGCCGTCGAGACGGCGGCGGGGGCGCTGCTGCTGGCCGGGCGGGCGATCTGGAACGCGCCGCCCGAGAAGGCGCTGGTTCTGACCCGCCGCTTCACCGACACGCAGCCCGAGCTGACCGGCGCCTTGATGCGGGCCGTCTGGCGCGCCTGCCGCTGGCTCGACATCCCCGAGAATCGCGGCACGGCGGTCGAGATCCTGTCGCGGCCCGATTACCTGAACCTCTCGCCGGAACTCAGCGAGCGGGGCCTTCTGGGCCGCCTCCATGTCACCCCGCAGGGCGAGCTGCGGCATTTCCCCGACTTCATCCGCTTCCACGCGGGCGGGGCGAACTTCCCCTGGCGCAGCACGGCGGCGCTGCTGGCGCGCGGCATCGCCGAGGCGCACAACCTCGATCCGCAGGCGGCGATGGAGGCGGCGGGCGCCTGCTTCCGCACCGACCTTTATCGCCGGCATCTCAGGGCGGCGGGGGCGGACATGCCCGGCGCCTCGGCCCGGATCGAGGGGGCGATGACCCATCCCACCCCCGTCGCCAGCGAAAAGGGGCAGATGATTCTCGGCCCCGATGCCTTCTTCGACGGCGAAACCTTCGACCCGCCGATCTATTCGCGCTGAAACGGCAGGCAGCCGCGCTGCCCTGCGCGGCACTTCGCGAAAGCCACGCGAAAACCCTTGCGCCGTCCTTGACCGATTCGCCTTCCGTGCCCCAAGGTTAACGCAAGGCCACAGGGCAACGGCGCCTCCGGCCACCGACCTTCCGCAAGGCTGCGGACCCCCATTCTCGGCAACGACGCCACCACGCATGTCCCGCCTCTGGGTCAAGCGCAGGTGGCTTTTGCCCGTTGCCGTCCCGCCATTCCCGGCCCGCCCTTGGGCCACGCAAAGGATCGTCAGATGAGCCTGATCACGCCGACCCGCCGCAGCTTCCTGAAATCCGTCGCCTCGGTCGCGGCCACCGCCGCCGCCGCGCGCCTCGCCCTGCCGGGCGGAGCCTGGGCCGCCACCCCCGCGCTAGAGACCACCGGCGCCACGCTCGGCTATATCGCCCTGACCGACAGCGCGCCCCTGATCATCGCGCTGGAAAAGGGCTTCTACGAAAAGCACGGCCTGACCGACATGCGGATCGAGAAGCAGGCGAGCTGGGGGGCCACGCGCGACAACATGGCGCTCGGCTCCGCGGGCGGGGGCATCGACGGCGGGCATATCCTGCGGCCGAAGGTGCATCTCTATTCCACCGGCACGGTCACGCAGAACAACCAGCCCCTGCCGATGTACAACCTGCTGCAGCTGAACGAGCAGTGCCAAGGCATCTCGGTCACGCAGGCCTATGCCGAGAGAGGCGTCGGCCTCGACAGCGCGCCGCTGAAGGAGATCTGGGCCGCCCGCCGCGCCGCCGGGCAGGAGATCCCCGTGGCGATGACCTTCCCCGGCGGCACGCATGACCTGTGGATGCGCTACTGGCTGGCCGCCGGCGGGATCGACCCCACGACCGAATGCGACCTGATCGTGGTCCCGCCCCCGCAGATGGTCGCCAACATGCGCGTCGGCAACATGGAGGCCTTCTGCGTCGGCGAGCCTTGGAACGAGCAGCTCGTCAACATGGGCATCGGCTTCACCGCCTGCACCACCGGCGAGATATGGCAGAACCACCCCGAGAAGATTCTCGGCATGCGCGCGGACTGGGTGGACGCCAACCCGAACGCCGCCCGCGCCATCCTGATGGCCGTGATTGAGGCGCAGATGTGGTGCGAGGACGCCGCCAACAAGGACGAGATGGCGCAGATCCTCTCGCGCCGCCAATGGTACAACGTCCCCGTCGCCGACATCGCCGCCCGCCTGAAGGGCGACATCAACTACGGCAACGGGCGCGAGGAGCAGCGCACCGACCTGGCCATGCGCTTCTGGGGCGAGAACGGCAGCGCCTCGTTCCCGTGGAAGTCACTGGACACCTGGTTCATCACCGAAAACAAGCGTTGGGGCTATCTGCCCGGCGATCTGGACACCGCGGCGCTGGTTCAGCAGACCAACCGCTCGGACCTGTGGCTGGAGGCGGCCACAGCGCTCGGCCTCGAGACCGGCGACAAGGGCGACAGCCGGGGCGTCGAGACCTTCTTCGACGGCACCACCTTCGATCCCGCCGATGCGGACGGCTATCTCGCCGCCCAGTCCATCAAGGCGATGGCGTAAGGAGGTCCCGATGAGCAGCGTCACCGCCCTCAAGCGCGCCCCGGCCGCGCCCGCCCCGAAACCCGCCGCAACAGTCCACGCAATCCCCCGCCCGCGCAGCGCCGCCTCGGCCCGCGCCGGCCGGCTTGGCCGCGCCGCCGCCGCCAACGTCCTGCCGCCCGTGCTGGTCGTCGCCGCGCTTCTGGGCCTATGGCAGCTGCTGCTGGCCGGGGGCGGCGCCGCGCTGCCCTCGCCGGTCGAGATCTGGCAGCAGTCGGGCGACCTGATCCTCGATCCCTTCTACGTGGCGGGAACGCAGGACATGGGCCTCGGCTGGCGCGTCCTGACCTCGCTGGAGCGGGTGGGCATCGGCTTCGGCCTCGCCGCCTTTGTCGGCATCGCCATCGGCGCGGTGATCGGCCAATCCGCCTGGCTGATGCGAGGTGTGGACCCGCTGTTTCAGGTGCTGCGCACCGTGCCGCCGCTGGCCTGGCTGCCGATCAGCCTGGCCGCCTTCATGGACAGCCGCCCCTCGGCCATCTTCGTGATCTTCATCACCGCGATCTGGCCTATCATCATCAACACCGCCGCCGGTGTCCGCGCCATCCCGCAGGATTACCGCAACGTCGCCGCCGTCCTGCGCCTGAACCAGATGGAATTCTTCTGGAAGATCATGGTCCCGGCCGCCGCCCCCTACATTTTTTCCGGCCTCCGGATCGGCGTCGGCCTTGCATGGCTGGCCATCGTCGCGGCCGAGATGCTGACCGGCGGCGTGGGCATCGGCTTCTTCATCTGGGACGCGTGGAACAGCTCCATGCTGACCGACATCTTCGTCGCGCTGCTCTACATCGGCGCCACCGGCTTTGCGCTGGACCGTCTGGTCGCCTTCATCGGCGTCAAGGTCAGCCGCGGCACCACGGTCTGAGGAGGACATCATGAGCTATCTCAAGATCGATCACGCAGGAAAGACCTTCATCTCGGGCAGCCGGTCGAACGTCGTCCTTCAGGACGTCCGGCTGGACATCGAAAATGGCGAGTTCGTTTCCGTCATCGGCCATTCCGGCTGCGGCAAGTCCACCCTTCTGAACATGATCGCCGGCCTGACCGACACCACCTCGGGCGGCATCATCCTGGAAGGGCGAGAGGTGAACGCCCCCGGTCCCGACCGCGCCGTCGTCTTCCAGAACCACAGCCTGCTGCCTTGGCTCAGCGTCTATGACAACGTCAAGATGGGCGTGCAGAAGGTCTTCGGCACCTCCAAGTCCAAGGCCGAGCGGCACGACTGGATCATGCAGAACCTCGACCTCGTGCAGATGGCCCATGCCGCCGACAAGCGCCCGGGCGAGATTTCGGGCGGCATGAAGCAGCGCGTCGGCATCGCCCGCGCGCTGGCGATGGAGCCCAAGATCCTGCTGCTGGACGAGCCCTTCGGCGCCCTCGACGCCCTGACCCGCGCCCATCTTCAGGACGCGGTGATGGAGATCCATGCCCGGCTCGGCAACACCATGATCATGATCACCCATGACGTGGACGAGGCCGTCCTGCTGGCCGACCGCATCGTGATGCTGACCAACGGCCCGGCGGCGACCGTGGGCGAGGTGCTAACGGTTCCCCTCGCGCGCCCCCGCGACCGCATCCGCCTTGCCAGCCACCCCGACTATGTGCGGGCCCGCGAGGCGGTGCTGCGCTTCCTCTACGAACGCCACCGCTTCGTCGAAGCCGCGGAGTAAGCCATGACCAAGAACCTTGTCGTCATCGGCGCGGGCATGGCCTCGGGCCGGATGCTGGAGCATCTGTTCGAGACCGCCCCCGGCGCCTACACCGTCACCCTCTTCAACGCCGAGCCGCGCGGCAACTACAACCGCCTGATGCTCTCCCCGGTCCTCTCGGGCGAAAAGACCTACGAGCAGATCGTCACCCACGACGAGGCGTGGTATCAGGCCCAAGGCGTCACCACCCGCTTCGGCGAGGCCGTGACTGCCATCGACCGGCAGGCGCAAGTCGTCCACGGGAAGAACGGCCCGGTGGACTACGACGTGCTGGTCATCGCCACCGGCTCGGCCCCCTTCATCATCCCGATCCCCGGCCACAAGCTGCCCGGCGTCGTCTCCTACCGCGACCTGGAGGACACCAATGCCATGATCGCCGCCTCCCGCCCCGGCGCGAAGGCCGTGGTGATCGGCGGCGGCCTCCTCGGCCTCGAGGCCGCCGCCGGCATGGCCGCGCGCGGCGCCGAAGTGACGGTGATCCACCTCATGGGCCACCTGATGGAGCGCCAGCTCGACCCCGCCGCCGGCTACCTGCTGCAGAAGGACCTCGAAAAGCGCGGCATCCGCATCCACTGCAAGGGGGCAACCAAGGCGATCCTCGGCGAGGACCGCGTCGAGGCCGTCCTGCTGGAAGACGGCACCGTCTACCCCGCCGACCTCGTCTGCATGGCGGTCGGCATCCGCCCCGAGACGCGGCTGGCCAATGACGCCGGCCTCGAAGTCTCGCGCGGCATCACCGTGAACGACCAGCTGCGGACCAGCGACCCTGCCATCTACGCGCTCGGCGAATGCGTGGAGCATGACGGCCAGCTCTTCGGCCTCGTCGCGCCGCTCTACGATCAGGCCAAGGTGCTGGCGGCGACACTGGCGGGGCAGGGCGCCGCCTTCAAGCCCGTCCAGACCGCCACGAAACTGAAGGTCACCGGCTGCGACCTCTTCAGCGCCGGCGACTTCGCGGACGCCCCCGGCCGCGAGGACATCGTCTTCCGCGACCCCGGCCGCGGCATCTACAAGCGCCTGATCCTGGAAGGCGAGCGCCTGATCGGCGCCGTCATGTATGGCGACACCGCCGACGGCGCGTGGTTCTTCGACAAGATCCGCTCGGGCGCCGACGTCAGCGCAGACCGCGACACGCTCATCTTCGGCCCCGCCTTTGCCGGAGGTGCCCAAGCGGACCCTCTGGCAGCCGTTGCAGCCTTGCCGCCTGAGGCGGAGATCTGCGGCTGCAACGGCGTCTGCAAGGGACAGATCACCCGCGCCATCGAGGGCGGAGCCAACACATTGGACGCAGTGCGCGGCCTCACCAAGGCCAGCGCCTCCTGCGGCACCTGCACCGGGCTGGTCGAGCAGGTCATGGCCCTCACCCTGGGCGACGGCTTTGCCGCCAACGAGAGCCCGCCCATGTGCAAATGCACCGACCACACGCATGAGGACGTGCGCCGCCTCATCAAGTCGATGGGCCTCAAGTCCATCCCCGCGGTCATGCAGGAACTCGGCTGGACCACGGTCGGCGGCTGCGCCTCCTGCCGCCCGGCGCTGAACTACTACCTGCTCGCCGACTGGCCGCTCGACTATCGCGACGACCGCCAGAGCCGCTTCGTGAACGAGCGCAACCACGCCAACATCCAGAAGGACGGCACCTATTCCGTCGTCCCCCGCATGTGGGGCGGCGTCACCACGCCGGCCGAGCTGCGCGCCATCGCGGACGCCGCCGACCGCTACAACGTGCCGATGGTGAAGGTCACCGGCGGCCAGCGCATCGACCTGCTGGGTGTTCGCAAGGAAGACCTGCCCGCGATATGGTCCGACCTTAACGAGGCCGGCATGGTCTCGGGTCACGCCTATGCCAAGGGGCTGCGCACGGTCAAAACCTGCGTCGGCCAGCAGTTCTGCCGCTTTGGCACGCAGGATCTCGACCGGCCTCGGCATCCGGCTGGAAAAGCTGCTCTGGGGCTCCTGGACCCCGGCCAAGGTTAAGCTTGGCGTCTCGGGCTGCCCCCGGAACTGCGCCGAGGCGACCTGCAAGGACATCGGCATCGTCTGCGTGGACAGCGGCTTCCAGATCAGCGTCGCCGGCGCGGCGGGCATGGATGTGCGCGAGACCGTTCCCCTGCTGACCGTCGCCACCGCGGACGAGGTCTGCGAGACCGTCGCCGCCTTCGTCCAGCTCTACCGCGAGAACGCCCGCTACCTCCATCGCATCTACAAATGGGTGGACAAGGTCGGTCTCGACTGGTGCCGCGAGCAGGTGGCGGACCCCGCCACCCGCGCGGCGCTCTACGACCGCTTCATGCTGAGCCAATCGGTCTACCAGGCCGATCCCTGGGCCGACCACGCCGCCCGCCCGGCGGAATGGTCGCCCATCGCCGATCTCACGCTTCGAGCCGCAGAATAGAGGGCCGCCGAATGAACCTCATCGACATCGCCGCACTCGACGACATCCCGCGCGAGGGCGCCCGCGTCGTTCGCACCCCCCAAGGCTGCGTCGCCATCTTCCGCACCGCGCGCGACGAGGTCTTCGCCCTCGACGACCGCTGCCCCCACAAGGGCGGGCCGCTGTCGGAAGGCATCGTCCACGGCACCTCCGTCACCTGCCCCCTGCACAACTGGGTCTTCGACATGGCCACCGGCGAGGCCCAGGGCGCCGACGAAGGCCGCGTCGCCACCTACGCCGTGCAGGTCCGCGAGGGCCGCATCCTCCTCGACGCCTCCTTCCTTTCGCGCAGGGCGGCATGACGGTCCGCACGACTTGCCCCTATTGCGGCGTCGGCTGCGGCGTCCTCGCGACACCGGACGGTCAGGGGGGCCTGACCATCAAGGGCGACCCCGACCACCCGGCGAACCGCGGCCGCCTTTGCGTCAAGGGCGCGGCCCTGGGCGAGACCCTCAGCACCCAAGGCCGCCTTCTGACCCCCCGCATCCACGGCGCGGATGCTTCGTGGAGCACCGCCCTCGACCTCATCGCCGACCGCTTCACCGACGCCATCGCCCAGCACGGCCCGGATTCGGCGGCGCTGTATGTCTCCGGCCAGCTCCTGACCGAGGACTACTACGTCGCCAACAAGCTGATGAAGGGCTTCATCGGCAGCGCCAACATCGATACCAACTCACGCCTCTGCATGGCCTCCTCCGTCGCCGGCCACCGACGCGCCTTCGGCACCGACACCGTCCCCGGCCTCTACGAGGATCTGGAACTTGCCGATCTCGTCGTCCTCACCGGCTCGAACCTCGCCTGGTGCCACCCGGTCCTGCACCAACGCCTGCTGGCCGCCCGCGCCGCCCGGCCGCAGATGAAGATCGTTGTCATCGACCCCCGCCGCACCGCCACCTGCGAGGATGCGGACCTGCACCTGCCCCTCGCCCCCGGCGCGGACGGCCATCTTTTCAACCTGCTGCTCTGCCACCTCCACGACAGCGCCCGCACCAGCGCCGCCTTCCTGCTCCACGTCACCGGCTTCGACGCCGCCCTCACCGCCGCCCGCGCCAGCCGCCCTGAGGACACCGGCCTGCCGCCCGAAACCCTCCGGCAGTTCCTCGACCTCTGGGCCGGCACGGAAAAGACCGTCACCGTCTATTCCCAAGGCATCAACCAGAGCGACAGCGGCACCGACAAGGTCAACGCGATCCTCAACTGCCACCTCGCAACCGGCCGCATCGGCCGCCCTGGCACCGGGCCGTTCTCCGTCACCGGCCAGCCGAACGCCATGGGCGGGCGCGAGGTCGGCGGCCTCGCCAACATGCTCGCCTGCCACCTGGAGCTGGAAAACCCCGCCCACCGCGCCGCCGTAGGCGCATTCTGGAACGCCCCGAAGATGGCGACCCGCCCTGGCCTCAAGGCCGTCGACATGTTCCGCGCGGTCGAGGAGCGCCGCATCAAGGCGCTCTGGATCATCCACACCAACCCCGCCGTCACCATGCCAGAAGCGGACCGCGTCGCCCGCGCCATCGCCGCCTGCGACTTCACCGTCGTCTCCGAGGCATGGCCCGACACCGACACCGCCCGCCTCGCCAAGGTGCTGCTACCCTCGACCGCTTGGGGCGAAAAGGACGGCACCGTCACCAACTCCGAGCGCCTGATCAGCCGCCAGCGCGCCGCCCTGCCGCCGCCGGGCGAGGCCCGCCCCGACTGGTGGCAACTGGCGCAAGTCGCGCGCCGCATGGGGCTCCAAGGCTTCGACTGGACCGCTCCGGCCGAAATCTTCGCTGAACACGCCACCCTCTCCGGCATCGCCGGAACCTTGGGCAGCGACTTCGACATCTCGAACCTCGCCACCGCCGATTATGACAGGCTGGAACCGACCCTCTGGCCCCAAAACCACAGCCAGGAAGGCGGCCGCTTCTTCGGCACCGGCAGGTTCCACACGCCTGACGGCCGCGCGCGGATGGTCCCCGTCAGCGCACGCGTGTCCGACTCCGCGCCCTTCCGCCTCAACACCGGCCGCATCCGCGACCAGTGGCACACGATGACCCGCACCGGCCTCGCCCCGCGCCTGAGCCAGCACCTTGCCGAGCCGTTCCTCGAGATCCACCCCGAGGACGCCCTCCGCCTCGGCCTTGCCCCCGCCTCCCTGGCCCAGATCACCAGCGCCCACGGCACGGCCATCCTGCGCACCCTCATCACGCCCAAGGTCCAGCCCGGCCACCCCTTTGCGCCCATCCACTGGACTGCCGAGACCGCCCCCTCGGGCCGCATCGACGCGCTGATACCCGGCCTCACCGACCCCGTCTCGGGCCAGCCCGCCAGCAAATCGGCCGCCGTCGACATCCGCCCCTTCCGCGCCGCTTGGTTCGGCTACGCCATCAGCGCCGCCCCGCTTGCGCCGACCTGCGCCTACTGGGCCAAAGCCGCCATTGCAGGCGGCCTGCAGTACGAGCTCGCCGGCACCGCCCCCGAGGACTGGCGCGCCTTCGCCGAAGCCCTCTTCGGCGCCGCCCCCACCAGCGAGCTCACCCACCCCACCCGCGGCATCGCACGCTTCGCCTTCACCCAAGGTGCCCGCCTCACCGGCGCCCTGTTCATCGCCCCGCAGCCGATCCTCCTCGCCCGCAGCTACCTGCGCGCCGCCCTCGCCGAGCCCGGCCCCGCCATCCTCGCCGGCCAGCCCGGCGCGGATCGCCCCGATCCCGGCCCCACCGTCTGCGCCTGCCTGGACATCGGCCTCAACCAGATCCGCGCCGCCATCGTGACCGGCCAGGCGACCAGCGTTTCCGCCATCGGCGCCGCCCTCGGTGCGGGCACGAATTGCGGCTCCTGCCGCCCCGAACTCGCCGCGCTTCTTGTGCAGTACAGGCAGAGGGTCGCCGCCGAGTGAACCTGCTAAACCCGACCGCAGGGTAACTATTTCCGTGCGTCGGGATGCGTGAAAATAATACCTGTCGCATTCCGCCCCTCCGACACAAGCCAGCTGAGAGATCGACAAGTAGGTAGGCTCCAGACTCATTGATCGTCAAAGCCAGAAGATGACGATTGCTGCGAGGGCGACGGTGAAGAGGAAGGTCTTTGCGCAGCGGTCGTAGCGGGTCGCGATGCGGCGCCAATCCTTCAGGCGGCAGAACATGATCTCGATCCGGTTACGCCGCTTGTATCGGCGCCTGTCGTAGCGGACGGCCTTGCCGCGCGACTTCCGGCCCGGGATGCAGGGGCGTATTCCCTTGTCGTTCAACGCTTCCCGGAACCAGTCGGCGTCGTAGCCCCGATCGGCGATCAGCCATTCTGCGGCGGGCACGGCGCCCAGCAAGGCCGCAGCACCGGTGTAGTCGCTGATCTGGCCTGCGGTCATGAAGAACTTCAGCGGACGACCCCTCGCGTCGGTGACGGCATGCAGCTTGGTGTTCAACTCGCCCTTCGTGCGCCCCGATGGCGCCCGCGCTGATCGTCGGGCCCCCTTTATGGATGGCCCGCCCCTCCCGCCGACCTCCTTGTAGGATGTCGGTGTTTCACTGGAGGAAGGAGCGGACTATGAGCATTGTGTTCCTTGGCGTCGATCTGGGCAAGAACAGCTGCAGCGGTGTCGGCCTCAGTAACCGTCCGGTGAAGCCGCTCAGATGGTCCGCGGCTTCCATTTCTTTGCAAGCTTAAGGACATCGAGGCGGAGCTCATCAGCGTCCGGGACATGTGGATCGAACGGCTCGCCCGCCCGTTCCGTCAGTTCTTCGTGGTCGGGATGTTTTGGGTTGCTGATGGCGCTGAGGAAGTTCTCGTATCCTGGCAGGCCGCCGACGTCCTCGGGCGGGCATTTTCCGATAACGTCGAGCAAGCGGGGATAAAGGTTGCCCGGTATCGGGTCACCGATGATCGTTGCCTCGATCAGATGGACCCAGTGGTCTCCGAAGTCATAAACATAGCGGATTGGGGTTGTTCCGGCGGCGCCGATAACGTCGGCGAGCCTGGCTTTGGCGACCGGCAACGCGTCGGTGCCGAAGTCTGGATCTGGCAGGCTCCAGCGGGCCTGACCTGCCAGGAACTCGTAGAGATGGCAGTTCTCCCATCCCATCGCCCCTTGGATAACCAGGTGCAATCTGTCGAGGCGGATGTCGGTCGGCACTTCAAGGGTCCGCGACACGACGGGAGCAATGCCTTCGAGGGTGATCTTGAGATGAGCGATGGTCATGTCGGCAAGGGGTCCTTCTTGATGCCGGCCCGCCAACGCCACGGCAGCAGGTCGTCGATGTGCGTGATCTTGTAGTCCGGAATGCAGGCATCTCCGCAAGCCTCTTTCCATAAGGGTCGATAATGGCCCGGAATATGTCAGTTCGACGCTCATGACCTGGGCGGAGAAGCAGGGCATCGCCCTGACCTACATCCAGCCCGGCAAGCCGCAGCAGAACGCTTACGTCGAGCGCTACAACCGGACGGTCCGACATGAATGGCTGGACCTCTACATCTTTGAAACCATCGAGGAAGTGCAGCAGATCGCCACCGAATGGCTCTGGACCTACAACAACGAACGCCCCAACATGGGCATCGGCGGGGTCACACCTGCCATGAAGCTGAAGATGGCCGCGTGAATTCTACGGCTGCACCCCGTTAAAACGGGGAGGATTATGGGCCGGGGCACGGTTTCTTGAGACAGCGGCTAGCGCTACTTTTCCCAGTGAAGTGGGGGTAGAGCATGGACGATAAGAACGAGATGAAGCCTGGTGCAACGGAGGCTTCGGCCCCGGCGACGCGCGCCCCACACGCTGGCGGCGGCGGGGCCGAGGCCGGGCCGGGGAAGCGGTTCTCGGCGAAGCGGAAGCTTGCGGCGGTGCAGCGGCTGATGCGGGGCGAGAGCCTGGAGGCGCTGTCGCGCGAGCTGAACGTTCCGGCGCATCGGCTCTCAGCGTGGCGCGACCGGGTGCTGCTGGCAGGTGAGAGCGCGCTAAAGGAGCGCGAGCGCGACGCGCGTGACGACGAGATCGCGCGGCTGCAGGCAAAGGTGGGCGAGATCACCATGGCCAACGAGCTTCTTTACGCAAAGATCGACAAGCTGGAGGCGGGCCGCCCTTTGGCCCGCGGGAGGTCGAGGAGATGAGCCAGATGATCTCGCCCTCCCTTCAGCGCCGCTACCCGCTGGCCACCATCTGCCGGTTCTGGGGTCTGTCACGGGCAACCCTCCATCGCCAACGCGCCCGGGCAGCGGCAAGCGAACCGCGCCGCTTTCGGCGTCGCGGACCGCAGGGCGCGGCCAGCGACACCGACCTGCTGGCGGCGATCCGGGAGGTCATCGAGGCCTCGCCCTTCACGGGGGAGGGTTATCGCAAGGTCTGGGCGCGCCTGCGCTTTCGCGGCCTGCGCACGGCAGCACGCCGGGTGCGGCGGCTGATGAAGGAGCATGGCCTGCTTGCCCCTCACCGGCCGGCACCACGGGCGGCGCATCCCCATGACGGGACGGTCGTGACGGAGCGGGTGGATCAGGTGTGGGGCACGGACATGACCGAGACCCTCACGACAGCCGAGGGTCGTGCCTACGTCTTTGTCGCGGTTGACCACTGCTCGGGCGAGTTTGTGGGCATCCACGCCGCCTCCGGCGCCAGCCGTTGGGAGGCGCTGGATCCGATCCGGCAAGGGGTGGCCAGGCACTTTGGCGCGCTCGACAAATCGGGGGTGGCCCAGGGTCTCGTCCTGCGCCACGACCACGGCTCGAACTACATGTCGGGCGATTTCCAGCGCGAGATCCGGTTCCTCGGCATGACCAGTTCGCCCGCCTTCGTCCGCCAGCCCGAAGGCAACGGCGTGGCCGAACGGGCGATCCGGACGCTGAAGGAGCAGCTCCTCTGGGTTCGGCACTTCGCCACGATCGAGGAACTCAGGCTGGCGCTGACCGCGTTTGCGGCTCTCTACAACGCCAGCTGGCTGCGCGAGCGGCACGGGCACAGGACGCCCGATCAGATCCGCGCAGAGCAGAGGACGCTTGAAACCGAAGCCGCCACGGGGTTCAAACTGGCGGCATGACCGGCGCAAAGCGCTGTCTCAAAACCGTGCCCCGGTACAAAACGGGGAGGATTACCATCGGACGAGCCGATAGGCGCTACCCAGCCGTTGCGAAAGCAGGGCCGCATCATAGCGCGCGACCGGCAAACCGCTGCACGAGCTCGGGCCATCTGGCGCGAACGTTCCGATGATGGCGTGGCCGCCGGGGACAAGGGCCCGATCCATGCCCCGCAGATAGGCGTCCTGATCGGAAGCCTCGGTCAGGAAATGGAACGCGGCCCGATCATGCCAGACGTCGAAGCGGCCGGAGGGCTGCCAGTGCAGGACGTTCGCCACCACCCACTCAGCTGCATCGTTGTCAGACTGGCCATGACCACCATGCCGAAGCCATCGACCAGCGCGTTGCGGCTGCGCAGGACCGAGGCCAGTCCGATCCCGAGCGCCAGCATCAGCGGGATGTTGATGGCCGAGGTTGCAGCGGTGCCAAAGTCCAGCGCCACGGCAACGAAGGGGGCATCGGTGAGCGCTGCGATCACGGCGATCACGCCGTAGCCCGGCAGCACCAGCCAGATCAGCGGCCAGCCCTTGAGGATGCGCCAGACCCCCAGCATCAGTGCCAGCCCCAGCCCGAACGCCACGCCGTAGCGTATCTGCACGGTAAGAGCCGCTGGGTCTCGGTTGCCGGGAAATCGGGATCGGCAACCATGGCACTCGCCGCCTGCGCGGCAACGGCTGCCAATGCAGGCTCGGCCACGGTGCTGCCGAAGCCGAGGGCGAAGGCAAACCCCATCAGCCAGGCGGGATGGCCGCGCCGCGCCATGGCATCGGCCAGCGCCTCGCCGATGGGGAAGAGGCTCATCTCCAGTCCGCGCACCAGCAGCGTAAGGCCAATCTGGATCGCAACCAACCCCGCCAGCAGGCCCGCCGGGTCATCGGGCCAAACCCCCAGCACCAGCCCCTGAAACAGCGCGATGGTCACAAGGATCGGCGCCATGTCACGCAGGGTTGCGAGCAGGGCCAGGGCAAGAGGTTGCAGTGCGTGCATGCGTTCCAGGCGCTTTCGGGTTTTCTCGATTTTGTTTCAATGCAATACTGCCAAGAAGCCCGATAATTGACCAGAAGCCCGGACGCCCATGCTGAAATCCATCCTCGTCGCCTCTGACCTCTCGTCCCGCTCGAAACCCGCCGTCCAGCGCGGGGTGCAGCTTGCCGAGGGTTCCGGTGCGGCGCTCTGCATCCTGCATGTGGTCGAGGATGACTTGCTCGAAGACCGGATGCGCAATGAGATCCGGAGCGCCGAGGATTATCTGACAAAGCACGTGAAGGGCTTCGGCAAGCCGCCCGCCTGCGATGTCGCAGTGGCCACGGGCCACGCCTTCCATGTCATCGGGGAAGAGGCGCGCGCTCGCGAGGCCGATCTGATCGTCATGGGGGCGCATCGGCGGCAGTTCCTGCGCGATGTCTTCGTCGGCACGACGATCGAGCGTGTCACCCGCACGGCGGGGCGACCGGTGCTGATGGCGAACTCCAAGACCGGTGAGCGCTGGCGCAAGGTGTTCATAGCAACGGACATGTCCGAGGCCTCGGGCCACGCGGCGCGCAAGGCGCATGCGCTTGGTCTGCTGGAGAATGCCGATGTCTCTTTCGTGCATGGTTATGCGCCGATCACACGGCAGATGATGACGCATGCCGGCATCCCGGCCGAGCGCGTTCATCAGGAAGCCGAGCGCGAGTTCCAGTCAACGCGTCGTGAGCTTGGCCAGTTCATTCAGGGCCTCGACCTTGGTGAGTTGAACTACAACGCCCGCATCATCGAGGGCGTTGGCGCCGATGCCATCTCCGGTCTGGTGGAACAGGCAAAACCCGATCTGCTGGTGATCGGCACGCGCGGGCTCTCGGGGATCAGGCGCCTGTTCCTGGGCAGCGTGGCGCAGGAGCTGATGGGCAGCGTCGAGATCGACGTGCTCGCAGTTCCGCCACAGGCATGATCTGCGCCATCACACATATCCCAAACTGCACCGCACCACTGCGCGAGGTCTAGTTGATGTCCCCCCTCGCCATGGTGCTGGCCCTGCTGGGCGCGGCGGTGGTCATGTTCGCGCTCAACCGGCCGCGCATGGATGTGGTGGCAGTGATCATGATGGTCGCGCTGCCGATGACAGGCGTGATCAGCATGTCCGAGGCGTTGGTGGGCCTGTCGGACCCGAACATCGTGCTGATCGCAGCCCTGTTCGTGATCGGCGAGGCGCTGGTGCGCACCGGCGTTGCGCAGCGTCTGGGCGATTGGCTGACCGCACGCGCCGGTGCCAGCGAGGCGAAGCTGATCTTCCTTCTGATGCTGATCGTGGCCGCGGTGGGCTCGTTCATGTCCTCGACCGGCGTCGTCGCGATCTTCATCCCCATCGTCCTGCGCATCGCCCGCAACGCACGCATTCCGGCGGGCCGGTTGATGATGCCGCTCTCGATGGCCGCGCTGATCAGCGGGATGATGACGCTGGTCGCCACCGCGCCCAATCTGGTCGTGCATTCCGAACTGATGCGGCAGGGGCACGAGGGCTTCAGCTTCTTCGCCTTCACACCCTTTGGCGTGCCGATCCTTGTGCTGGCCATCCTTTACATGCTGGTCGCGCGCCGCTTCCTTGCGCCGGGTCCGGCGCCTGAATTGCCCGAGCGAGCCGCCCTGACGGGCTGGGTTGCAGATTACGGCCTTGCCGGCCGAGAGCACCGGCTGCAACTGCGCGCGGGGTCCGACCTTGCCGGCAAGCGGCTGGATACCCTGGACCTGCGCGCCAGCGCGGGCATCAACATCGTCGCCATCGAGCGCGGCAGCCGATTCCGGCGCAAGCTGATCCAGCCCCGCGCCGAGACGGTGCTGGAAGCTGGCGACATCCTGCTGATCGACCAGCGCGCGAACGGCGCATCGAGCTTCGATCTGGACGCTTTCGCGCGGGCGCATGATCTGATCGCGCTGCCGGTCTCGGGGCGGTGGTTCACAGACACGGCGCAGGAAATCGGCATGGCGCAGATCATCGTGCCGCCGACGTCGCGCCTGATCGGCAAGACGGTCACGCAGGCCCGGTTCCGCAGCACCCATGACCTCTCGGTGATCGGCATGAAGCACGGCACGAAACCCGTGCCCGACAGCGTGATCGACGAGCCGCTGCGCCCTGGCGACACGCTGCTGACCGTCGGTCCCTGGCGCGCGATCCGCAAGCTGGCGGACGAGCGGCGCGATCTGGTGCTGCTCGATCTGCCCGCCGAATCCGACGAGGCCGTGCCCGCCCGCCACCGCGCCCCGCTGGCCGTGGGCGTGCTGGCGCTGGTGGTGGTGCTGATGGTCTGGGGGATCGTGCCGAATGTGCAGGCGGCGCTGTTCGGCTGCCTGCTGCTGGGCCTGTTTCGCTGCATCGACATGGCGGGCGCCTATCGCTCGATCCACTGGCAGAGCCTCATCCTGATCGTGGGCATGCTGCCCTTCTCGCTGGCGTTGCAGCGCACAGGCGGGGTCGATATCGCGGCGCAGGCGCTGCTCGGTGCGCTGGATGGTGCCTCGCCCCGGCTGGTGCTGGCGGCGATCTTCGCGGTCACCGGGCTGCTGGGGCTCTTCATCTCCAACACCGCAACGGCCGTTCTGATGGCCCCCGTTGCGCTGGCCGTCGCCAGCGCGCTGGACGCCTCGCCTTATCCCTTCGCGATGACAGTCGCGCTGGCGGCCTCGGCTGCCTTCATGACCCCTGTCTCCTCGCCGGTGAACACGCTCGTGGTGGGGCCGGGCAACTACCGGTTCGCAGATTTCCTGCGGATCGGCGTGCCTTTCGCGTTGATCTGCATGGCCGCGAATGTGGCGCTGGTGCCGCTCGTGCTGCCTTTCTAGCGACGATGCCCCAGGCCAGAAGACTGCCAGAGGGTGGAGATGGGGTGGATGCCGCTCTCACCCTGACGGCATCGCGATGTGCCATACTCGTGGTGTCGAAGCACAAGCTGAAGGAGAGGGCATCCATGGAAGAAGTTAGCATCATCGGGGTCGATCTGGCAAAGAACGTGTTCCAGTTGCACGGGGCGACAGCGGACGGGGCGGTCGTTTTCCGCAAGAAGCTGTCGCGACTGCAGTTTGCGCGGTTCATGACGGACTATCCCGCATGCGATGTGGCGATGGAGGCTTGCCCAAGCGCCCATCACTGGGCACGGGAACTGACCGCCCACGGGCACCGAGTCCGGCTGATCGCGCCCCATTACGTCAAGCCGTTCATCAAGCGGCAAAAGAACGACGCCGCCGACGCAGAAGCAATCGCCGAGGCGGCGACGCGTCCGACCATGCGGTTTGTCGAACCCAAGACCGAAGACCAGCAGGCCCGGGCGGTGGCGTTTCGCGCTCGCGAGCAGATTGTGAAGCAGCGGACCGAGGCGATCAACGCGCTGCGCGCGCACCTCTATGAATTTGGACACGTCGCGCCGGAAGGGGTCGGATACATCCCGCGGTTGGCGAAGGTTGTCGATGATCCGGGTTCGGGCCTGCCTGACTTGGCGCGAGACATCTGCCGCATGGTTCTGGAACAGATCGACCTGTTGTCGTCCCGCCTCGCCGCAGTTTCGGCAAAGCTCGCCGCCGCGTCCAGGGCGGCCACCATGCCCCGGCAATTACAGACCATGCCGGGTGTCGGACCGATCACCGCGCTCGCGGTCGAAACCTTCGCGCCACCGATGAACCAGTTCCGGCGTGGCCGCGATTTCGCCGCGTGGCTCGGGTTGGTGCCGCGGCAACATTCGTCCGGCGGAAAGCAGAGGCTGGGGAAAACATCGAAGATGGGGCAGCGGGACATCCGGCGACTGCTTGTCACCGGCGCGATGGCGGTGGTCCGCTGGGCCCTGCACCGTGGCGCACCTCAAAACCCCTGGCTTGAGCGCATGCTGGAACGCAAGCCGCCGATGGTCGCGGCCTTCGCACTGGCCAACAAGATGGCGCGCGGCATCTGGGCGATGCTCACGCGCGGTGAAGGCTATCGCGATCCGGTGGTCGTCCGCGCTGCCTAATCCGGCAGCAGAACGCGAAACCGGAACGCAGAATTGTGAGGAAGGCATGATCCGAATGGGCAAATGATCGACATGATCCGGGTTGGGCAAACCAGAAACCTTCTCAGAGCTTCGAGCTCGCTGTTGGAGATTTGGCCCCGGTCCGCGCATCACCATCCCGGCCAGCGGCATCTATCGGGCCGCGCTAACAGGCCTGACAAGAGTCCGCACTCGATCACATGTCTAAGGTTCAGAAATTCCTTGCAAATGAGGGCGGCATCCACAAGAGAAGGTTGGATATCAGGCCCATCCCCTCCGCGCCTTTCGTGCGTCCGATCGCGCGCGGACGATCCCCTTTTTTCGAAGACTGGCCGCGGTGCGGTGCGCCTTCAGGAATGTGCTGTCCATCATCAGCGTGTCGCCTTGAGCGCCTGGTTGCGCCAGCTCCTGAAATATTCTGGCGAAGATGCCCATCCGGGACCAGCGGGCGAACCGGTTATACAGGGTCTTGTAAGGGCCATAGACCGCTGGCGCATCTTGCCAGCGAAGACCGTTTCGCTTGACATAGATGATGCCGCTCAGCACCTTGCAATCGTCAGATCGGGCACGCCCTCGCGCTTTGGGAAAGAAGGGCTGAATGCGTCGCATCTGCTCCGCGCTCAGCCAGAAGTATCTTGTATTGCTCTGGTTCATGACCAGCATGAATCAGTCAACATGCTGGCGTGCAAGAAAGATTTATAGGGACTGACCCTAGGGTCTCAATCAAAAAACGTACGGAGTTTGAACGTGTTGGAAATCTGGTTGCCGCTTATTGGCGGCCTTGTCTTGCTGATTGCAGGCGGCGAACTGTTGGTGCGCGGGGCCGTGCAGGTCGCCACGGGCTTGGGCGTTTCGCCACTTGTCATTGGGTTAACGCTGGTGGGCTTCGGCACCTCGACGCCCGAGCTCGTAACGTCCGTGCAGGCCGCGCTTTCGGATGCGCCGGGGATCGCGTACGGCAACATCGTCGGTTCCAGCATCGCCAACATCCTGCTGATCGCGGGCATCGCGGCACTCCTGAGCCCGATTATCGTGGCGTCGTCGGCTCTCAAGCGCGACGGTCTGGTGATGCTGGCCGTGGCCGTGGCCTTCGCGGCAGCCGCTGCGGTGATGCCCATGGGGCGGGCCGTAGGCGCGGTCTTCATCCTTGCGCTCGTTGGGTACATCTTTCTTGCCTTCCGGCAAGAGCGCGCCGCCACCCCGGATCACGGAGCGGTCTACGACAAGAGCATCGCCTTGCAGGAGGTAGATCCCGCGCTCGCCCCTCCGGCGCCACCACAGGCGTCGCTCCTCGTCTCAGCCCTGATCGCCGTCGCCGGACTGGTGCTCGTCGTGTTCGGCGGCAAGTTCCTCGTCGACGGCGCCGTATCGCTCGCGCGTGGCTTCGGCATCTCAGAGACAGTGATCGGGCTGACCATCGTCGCGGTCGGCACCTCCATGCCGGAACTCGTCACCTCCATCGTCGCCGGGCTCAAAAAGCAGGGCGACGTGGCCTTCGGCAACATCGTCGGTTCGAACATCTACAACATCCTTGGCATCGGCGGCTTCACCGCGCTGATCGCGCCAGGCGTGGTCCCGGCCGAGATCGTGAGCTTCGACAACCTCGTGATGATCGGCGTCTCGCTGGCGCTGGTCGCCTTCGCCTGGACCGGGCGCAGGATCGCGCGATGGGAGGGCGCGGTCCTGCTCGCCGGCTACCTCGTCTATGTCTGGGCGATCTGGCCCTAAATCCAGGATAGCGGCGGCGGGCTCAGGCCGCCGCCTTCTGCACCAGAAGCTTGTCGATGCGCCGACCGTCCATATCGACCACCTCGACCCCCCAGCCTTGCAGGTCGATGCGCTGCCCCACTTCCGGCAACTGGCCCACTTCGTCGAGGACAAGTCCTGCAACTGTCTCGAAGTCGCGATCTTCGTCCAAGTCGAGCGAGAGCAGATCGGCGAACTCGTCGACCGGCATCCAGCCCGCGATCAGGTAGGATCCGTCGGCCCGCGTCGCAGGTCATACAGGAGGTCGGGTCTCGCCATTCCGTCGAGGGTGCGTGCGATCAATAAAAACAATGACTTAGACTGGAGAAGGTTCGACGTCAGGCCCATCCCCTCCGCCATCATGCTACTTAAGTGTCTGTTATTAGGTGCGAAAACGGCATCAGGCCTTTGATGTTCCCCCTGCTGTCCCCCCATCTGAAAGCGGATGCTGCGGGACGTTACGGGAATCAAGCGCCCGGCCTTGGTCGGGCGTTGATGGTCAGGCTGCGTCCTTTGCCGGCCACTCGCCACCAGCCTCGCGCCTGTGGTCTGCAGTCCTGCTTGCGGGAAGTGCGCGTTGCCAAACATCTTCTCTGGGATGGGGCGGGTCGCCGGCCAGGATATGGGCTTGGATCAAGCCGATCGCCGTGCAAAGGTTGTCATAGGGGGTTGCAGCCGCAGTCCCTTGAACTCTACCTCGGCGCTGCTCATGCCGACATCAGCGCGCGGGCCTCGGCCCAGAAGCCGGGAAATTCCTCCGGTTCAGGCGCTCCAAGAGCGCCCTCGTCCGTCCACGACAGGAGCTTGGCGATAAAGTCCTGCGCGCACTGAGAGGGCGTATTGATCATTCGCACTTCGAGGTCGTGGCAGACACCCAGCACGGCGTTGAACTCCGGGTCAGGCAGGGCCAGCCCTTCGGGGCTGTCAAGATACGCCCGATGCTTCTCCCGCTCCCTGAACAACCGCATGACCGGTGTGTCCGCATCTGCCAGCGCCGGGAAGCCTGCCACAGCAGGCATGATGCCAACGGCAGGCAGTGCCTTAAGCAGATTGCGGCGGCTGGTTTGTGTAGGCGAGCCGGAGGTGTTATGGCAATGATCAGCCATGCTCGATCTCCTCTAAGATCGGGTTTCGGTTAGGGCCGGGCTTGGTGCTGGAACACCTTGCCCGCCCGCTCATATCGTCATACACTTCCACACAAGTCAACACAAAACGTGTGGGAATGTGTTAATGGCAAAGCAAGCGGCGCTCTCGTTTCGTGTTCCTGACGAAATGAAGGAGGCGCTAGACCGTGCAGCGTCTGCTGATGACAGGTCAGTCTCGTCCTTGGTCACGATCATCTTGCGCGACTGGCTCAAAGAGCGGGGGCATCTGCCAAGGACATCGGAATGAGACCTGAGCAGGACACTGGTAAGCTGGTCAAGGCTCTTGAGTATCTTGACGCCGAAGGAATGGATTTGCGCCTGTTGCGCGCTCTCCATCAGGGCGACGATGAGACATTCTCCGCGGCCATCCGCTACCGACGCCGATTTCCTAATCGCGTATATAAAGAGCCGAACATCACCTACCATCAACGGCTTCTATTCGTGGCGGCTGAACACTGGCGCACTGGACGAAGCTTTGACACGTTGGTGGCAGAGGCGCTTGACCGCTTTGTCAGGCCGAGAGGATAAACCTACCTCACCCTTTTCACCCGCTCCAGCATGGCATCGAGGCGCACTGGGCTAAGGAGAGGGGAGTGCCCTCGCGCGGTCAGCCGGACATCCATTCCGGCCTTGCCTGAACAGCGGTGGGAGCAAAACCGCTTCCTGGACATGTGCGGTCGCTCAATGATCTTGCTGCACCACTCACATGCTATCGGCGGGTGCTTGATACGCACGCCATAATCGACGCAGGCTTGACTGCAATACTGACAGTCTTGCCTACGGGCCATAAACTCTTTCCGGCAGTGCAGGCAAACCTTCGGATGCCGGCGGGCGCGATTGTTGCACGTCACGCTGCAGTAGATGGCATGGGCAAATCGCGACGGCGCAACCGCCTTGCCGCAGTGGGCACATTCTGGTCGCGTTGCCTTCGCCTCAAGTCGTGCGATCTTTTCTAGAGAATGGTAATGTTCATTGTAGCACTTCCGGCTGCAGAACGATAGTGCCCCAGGGCATGGTGTATGAGCGCCGACCCCCGGAAAGATTAGGGTTCGATCAGGATGCCACGGCGGGCAGCCTGACGTTGGGATTGTCGGTGACGCGGGCGAGCGTTTCAAGGCTCATATAGCGCCGGGCGACGGTCCACTCGTCGTTTGTCTCGAGCATCAGCGCGCCGACGAGACGAATGACTGCATCATCGTTCGGAAAGATGCCGATCACGTCAGCGCGTCGCTTCACCTCGCGGTTCACCCGTTCCAGTGGATTTGTGCTGGCGATCTGAGCCCAGTGTTCGCGGGGGAAGGACATGTAGGCCAGCACGTCGTCACGGGAGGCGTCCATCAGGGCGCCCAGCTTCGACTGCTTCTCACGCAACGCATCCGCGACGATATCCCACTGCTTTTCCGCCTCGGCCTTGGTTTGCCTCGAGCGAAGATCGTCTTCAGCATCGCCGCCATGGCGGTGCGGCTCTTGGCTGGAGCATGGGCCAAGGCGTTGCGCATCCAATGAACCCGGCATCTCTGGTGGGTTGCGTTGAAGACCCGGCGCGCGGCGGCCCGCAGACCCTTGTGGTCGTCGGCGATTACCAGCTTCACGCCGCGCAAACCGCGGTCGGCTAAGGAGCGCAGGAACTTCATCCAGAACGCCTCGGCCTCAGAGAGGCCAGTCGCGACCCCCAGCACCTCGCGCTTGCCATCCTCGTTCACGGCGACAGCGATTATCACGGCATGGCTGACAATCCGCCCGCCTTCGCGCACCTTCAGGTAGGTCGCGTCGAGCCACAGGTAGGGCCAAGCGCCCTCCAACGGACGGCTCAGGAACGCATTCACCCGCTCGTCGATCTCGGCGCAGAGGCGGCTGACCTGGCTTTTGGACATGCCGCCTGCGCCCATGGCCTTGACCAGGTCGTCGACCGAGCGGGTTGAGACACCGTGAACATAGGCTTCCTGGATCACCGCCACCAAGGCCTTCTCGGCTGTGCGGCGCGGTTCCAGAAAGCTGGGAAAGTAGCTGCCCTTCCGGAGCTTCGGGATCTCCAGCGTGATCCGCCCGGCACGCCCCCGCATAAGGGGCGACGGACCGTCCCGGCCCAGCGCATCAAGGGCAGAGTGTTTCGATCCACGCCCCCGCATAAGGGGCGACATCCGGCGCGGTTCCACGGGCGCGTATCGCGTCGGTTTCGATCCACGCCCCCGCATAAGGGGCGACGCCCAGATCACGTCCCACCAGAGCAAGCGGATCCCGTTTCGATCCACGCCCCCGCATAAGGGGCGACGTTCGGGTGACGGTCTTGAGCCGGCGGGGCTTGCGCGTTTCGATCCACGCCCCCGCATAAGGGGCGACAAGCCGGTCCCTTGTAGTAGGGGTCAGCCCATAGGTTTCGATCCACGCCCCCGCATAAGGGGCGACTCGCCAGCCCGGCCCGCTTCGCCTCGTCCATCGTGTTTCGATCCACGCCCCCGCATAAGGGGCGACGGTCTATCTCGGTCTTTTCTTCAATCGACCAAGAGTTTCGATCCACGCCCCCGCATAAGGGGCGACCATCTTCGGATGGGGATCGGTGTCCGCTGTCACCCGTTTCGATCCACGCCCCCGCATAAGGGGCGACTGGGGATCCATCCTTGAGGACGTGGTAGCGCGGGTTTCGATCCACGCCCCCGCATAAGGGGCGATGGTAATAGCCGATCCCGAACAGCGCCTGTTCAGCACTGGCCAGCGAAGCCGGGATCGGATCGTCGCCGGGATCCATCAGATCGGTGATCGATCCGAGCAGCTTTTCCAGATTAACCGCACGGCCCGGACTTTGCTTGCGCAGTTTCGAGAAATGGTTCTGGGAACTCGCGTCCAGGGTGCGGAACACTTTTTGCGGTGTAGCCGAAGCCGAGCCATAGAACTTGTCCTTGATCGTCGCGTTCACGTTTCCGCCTAGTGCGGCACGCTGGACTTCTTCATAGACGGCGAACAGCCGGCCAAGAATATAGCCCTTGTTCGTATTGGCGGGATCCAAAGCCACAGGGGCCTCCTTCGAATTGAAATTGCGGATCAGGACGGATTTCAGGATTGCGGCGCGCAGGGCGTTTACCGCGCCATCGGCACGGATGCGCATCAGCACCGTGGACAGCAGCGTCAGGGGATAAGGCGTTCCCATCACAATCGCACGCATCCAGTCGCCTGCGATCAGCGGAGGCACGTTTTCCCGTTTGCCCAAAACGGCCAGTTCGGCCAGGTAACGCCACAAGGGCGGCCAGTCATCGCGGGGCGGGGGTTCAATCGCCATTTCGGCCAGATAGCGACGATAGTTTGCGGCCAGCGTGCCGAAATCGCTTTCCCACCAGAACCGCACCGACAGGCGCGCGGCGTTCGGTGCCAAGCCCAGGAGATGAAAGCGCACGCCATGGGCCAGTCCGGGGGCGATCCGGGACAGTGGCTTGCCGTCGCGCATCAGCAGCAGCTTTTCCTTGATCCTGTTTTCCGCGATCCCTTCGTCGTCACCGGCTTTAGCACGCGCCCCGAACATGATGCCCGCCCATTTGTCCGCCTCCTCGGCGGCTGCCTGATCCTGGCAGTCGGCCCAGAACACCGTCGAGGCGTCGCCGATCTGGATACGGTGGTTGGGGTCGGCCAGAAAACAGTTCAGCGCGGTGGTATAGGCAAAAGCGGCAGCCTCGGACACGGGGGCATTGTCCCCCTGTTCGTGGCCATAGGAGGTGAAGGCGTCCAGATTGAACGAGATCATGCTGGCGCCCGAGGATTGCGCCCCCCATACACCCTTGATCGACGGATGCAGCCGCGCCACGGGGGCGGCGTTGCCCGTGACAAGGCAAATCTGTGGGTCCGAGGCCGCTTCGGCCCCGACCCTTCTCCACAATTCCTTGGCAGCCGGGCGGTCGTGCAGAAAGGTGAACTCGGATGACAGGCGGAACACCAGGTTCTGGTCGCGAACATCGTCATGCCAGGTCGGCGGGGCAAATCCTTCCGGCGACCAGCTTTCCAGAAAGCGGCGCAGCGCCACGAGTCCCTCATCCGTTGCGTCGGCCAGCCAGTCCAGGTGCTTTACCTTGAAGGCCGCATGCTCCTCGGCGGTGCGCTTGCCCGCGCCCCCGGTCACGCCCAGCACATAGGCCGTCTTGTCCCACAGAAAGTTCGGGTCGATCCCGACCGTCCGCTTCTTTGCCTGCGGCACCAAAATCATCCCGGGACTGCGCTTCTTGTCGTCCCCGCGCAGGTCCGCCACCTCGGCCACCGAACCATCGGCATTCAACACAACGCAGAAGCCGATCTTTTCGGACGAATAACCAAAAACCGGCCTGTCGGGGAGGCGGTCATAGGCGCGGACCAGGGCGGCCAGCAGGCTCATCGTTTCACCTGGGGGCTGCCGGAGGGTGGAACGTCGATCACGCCGTCGCGCAGCGTGGCGCGGAACAGCAGCGACGGGCGACCGGGGGCGGCGTGGTCGATGTCCCACAGCATGAAGCCCAGATCGCGCGGCGTGCCGAAGCCAAGGTCCGCCGTTTCTGCATCGGGCGCCCGGAACGGCGCCGGGGTCGCCGTGGGCCTGCCGTAGCGGCACAGATCGCCCCAGCCGGGGCCTTGAGGACCGGGCACGGGTGCGCCCGGTTCAATCAGCGTAAAACTGGCGGCGAACTCGCGGGTGCCCAGACAGGGCTGGTGAAAGCACTGCCCGCGCGCGGCGCGGCGATTGAAGATGTCCAGGTGCTTGCCCTCGGTGTCCGAGGCATCGGCGCGGATGGTCAGTTCGAAATGTGCTTCGATCACATAGGCGGGGTTCACCAGCACGGTAGAGGCACGCTGCTGACGATCCTCATCGACCAGCAATTGCACGCCCATCAAGTCGCCTCGGTTCATCGCCCGCTTAATCGTGCCCGCCGGGGCCTTATGTCCGACCTCGTTGCGGCGGATGGATTGAAAGCTGATCGGTTCCAGCACGTGAATGCGGTCGATCACCCAGCGGATGGCAGGCTTCCAGTGGATGGCTTCCAGGATGCCGCGCGCGGCCGACGGCGGCATCACGTCATAGGACGTGCGTTCGACCTTCAATTCGGGGCGGGTGAACAGGGCACGAGGCCCCCAGACGTGCAAACGAACACCGTAGGTCAATTTTTGATCCAACAAACAGCAGGGATGTCTGCCGCCAATCTTGGGCAAGCGACAACTCGCCTGTCAATATATCGGCTGTGTCCCATGTGGTGGTGTAGGAGGCCGCGCGCGGAGCCTTTGGCGTAGCGCAGCGCGCGGCCGTAGGTAACGCTGGCGGTCATCGCCGATCTTCGGAGTAGGTTTGGGTTGCAAGACCTGAAACCTGGAATGGAGACGACGATGACCAATGACAGAATGGCGCTAATCGAGCTGGTTGAGAAGCAGGCTGATGGCGATCTCGTGCGCGAGATGCTGGCCTTTGCGGCCGAGCGGATCATGGAAGCCGAAGTTGAGGCGCGGACAGGGGCTGCCAAGGGGGCGCGAACGCCCCTGCGGGAGGTTCAGCGCAACGGATACCGTGACCGCGATTGGGACACCCGTGCCGGGCGGATCACGCTGGAGATCCCGAAGCTCCGGAAGGGCAGCTACTTTCCCAGCTTTCTGGAACCGCGCCGCACAGCCGAGAAGGCCTTGGTGGCGGTGATCCAGGAAGCCTATGTTCACGGTGTCTCAACCCGCTCGGTCGACGACCTGGTCAAGGCCATGGGCGCAGGCGGCATGTCCAAAAGCCAGGTCAGCCGCCTCTGCGCCGAGATCGACGAGCGGGTGAATGCGTTCCTGAGCCGTCCGTTGGAGGGCGCTTGGCCCTACCTGTGGCTCGACGCGACCTACCTGAAGGTGCGCGAAGGCGGGCGGATTGTCAGCCATGCCGTGATAATCGCTGTCGCCGTGAACGAGGATGGCAAGCGCGAGGTGCTGGGGGTCGCGACTGGCCTCTCTGAGGCCGAGGCGTTCTGGATGAAGTTCCTGCGCTCCTTAGCCGACCGCGGTTTGCGCGGCGTGAAGCTGGTAATCGCCGACGACCACAAGGGTCTGCGGGCCGCCGCGCGCCGGGTCTTCAACGCAACCCACCAGAGATGCCGGGTTCATTGGATGCGCAACGCCTTGGCCCATGCTCCAGCCAAGAGCCGCACCGCCATGGCGGCGATGCTGAAGACGATCTTCGCTCGAGGCAAACCAAGGCCGAGGCGGAAAAGCAGTGGGATATCGTCGCGGATGCGTTGCGTGAGAAGCAGTCGAAGCTGGGCGCCCTGATGGACGCCTCCCGTGACGACGTGCTGGCCTACATGTCCTTCCCCCGCGAACACTGGGCTCAGATCGCCAGCACAAATCCACTGGAACGGGTGAACCGCGAGGTGAAGCGACGCGCTGACGTGATCGGCATCTTTCCGAACGATGATGCAGTCATTCGTCTCGTCGGCGCGCTGATGCTCGAGACAAACGACGAGTGGACCGTCGCCCGGCGCTATATGAGCCTTGAAACGCTCGCCCGCGTCACCGACAATCCCAACGTCAGGCTGCCCGCCGTGGCATCCTGATCGAACCCTAATCTTTCCGGGGGTCGGCGCTCATACACCATGCCCTGGGGCACTATCCTCTGCGCCCGCCATGGCCTGGCGCAACAAGCGCATCTGCGCGGCGATCTCCTTCAGGGTCTCCGAGAGATCGCGGCCCAAATCCGGGGCCTGGTCCTCGGGCCGGTCCAGCAAGTTCAGCAACTTGGCCAGCGGCAGGAGCCGCGCCAGGGTTTCTACAGGCTGCGGCAGCATCTTGCCGATGAAGCGTCGGTGATGTCGCTCAGCATATTGCAGTCGTCGGACCGGACCCGTCCTCGAAGGTTAGCAAAGATAAACTGAATGCGCCTCATCGGCTGTGCGCTCAGCCAGAAGTGCGGCCCCCTCTGGTTCATGGCCAGCATGAGGCCGTCAACATGCTGGCATGAAAGTCACATTTGTGGGAAACCGGCCCGGGGCTCAGACGGTCGAGGCCACGAAGCGCAGGTGCAGGCGCTGTGCGGCGCCCGCCTGAAGCGAGTTGCCCGAGGCGATGGCATCGAAGATCGCGCGATGCTGTTCGCCCAGGATGCGCATGATCTCGGGAATGTTCGTCTCGGCCCGCCGCGCGCGCCAGTTCGCCTCGCGGCGCATCTGCCGGATCAGGTCGTACATCTCGAGATACAGCGCGTTCCCGGCAAGCTGGGCGATGCGGTAATGGAACACCTCATCGGCCAGATCGTAGTCCTGCGGCGTGGCGGCGTCCCGCGAGCGCTGCATGAGGTCGCGAAGCGGGTCCAGATCCTCGGGGCGGGCATGAATGGCCGCCAGTTCCGCCAGGCGCGGCTCGATCCGGCGGCGGACGTCCATCAACTGGTCCAGCGTCAGATCCCCGGCCAGCAGCCGGCGGCGACTGGCGTCGGGATGGGGCGGGGGCACCGCGAAGGTGCCCTGGCCGTGCCGGCGAAAGACGATGCCGCGGGCCTGCAACTCGTCCAGGGCCAGGCGCAGGCGGCGGCGCGGCACGCCCAGGCTGTCGCAGAGGGCACGCTCGGGCGGCAGCCGGCCGCCCTTCGCTCGGGCCTCTGCCAGGACCGGATCGAGGGCCGCGATGACGGAGCGCAGGTTCCGGTCGGCGGGCTCCATGCTCAGGACCCCGCCAGATCGACGAACATCCGCAGCGAGGTCAGAAGCAGGAAGCCTCCGAAGGCCAGCCGCAGGGCACGGCGCGGTATGGTATGGGCCAGGCGCACCCCGAACGGCGCGAAGAGGGTGGACAGCGGGATGATGACGGCCGCCGCCAGAAGGTTCACGAAGCCCACCGAAAACGGCGGCAGGCCATCAAGGCCGATCCCGGTGAGCGCGTAGATGAGGGCGCCGGGAAGCCCGATCAGGAAGCCGATCGCCGCCGATGTTCCCACGGCGCGGCGGATGTCGTAGCCCAGGAAGTTCAGAAGCGGCACGCCGATGGTGCCGCCGCCGATCCCCATCATCGCGCTGAGCGTGCCGGTCAGGATGCCGAAGGCCGCCCAGACCGATGGCGGGAAGCCTTTCGGCTCGGGGTCAGATCGTCCCTTGCGCAGGATCATGTCGGCCGCGACGATCAGCGCGACCGTCGCGAAGACGCCGATCAGGACGCTGCCGGACACGATCCCGCCCAAGAGGCTGCCGATCACCACGCCGACCAGGATCGACGGCGCCCAGAGCCGCAGAAGCCTGGTGTCGATCGCGCCGCGCCTGTGGTGGGCCCAGCCCGAGACCAGCGAGGTGAAGACGATGGTGGCAAGCGACGTGCCCACCGCAACCTTCATCGTCAGGGCCGGGTCCATGCCCGTCAGCGTCAGCGCGAAATAGAGCGCGGGCACGATGACGATGCCGCCCCCGACGCCCAGAAGCCCGGCCAGGATGCCGCCCGCGATCCCGGCCCCCACGGCCACCGCCGCCAGTTCCAGAAGCGCGGTCAGGGTCATGGCCTGCATCTCTCAGGTCCTGGGGGTGGCGTGCGAGAGGCTGGGCAGGCCGGCAGCCTGGCGGGCCTCCTCGGCCTCGCGGATGCGGCGGTCGATGTCGGCACGATCCGGGGCGCCGCTGAAATTGGCCTGCGTGGGCATGATCTCGGCCACGAACAGATAGCGTTCGCGCGCGACTGCCAGCAGGCGGCGCAGTTCGGCCAGCGGGTCGGCATGGTCGTCCGCGCGCAGATCCAGCCAGGGATGGGCCTCGCCGCGGTGGATGCGCAGGCCGGCCGCCTGCCGGCCGCGCGCGTCGCCGCCGGCATCCTCGCCGGCCTGCATGGCCGCAAGCAGCCTGTCGGCGAAGGGCAGGTCGGCGCGCGCCGCGTAGGTCCGGGCGGTGGCGGCGATGACCTCGGGCCCGGTCAGCATGTTGCCGGCGATGGACCAGCCGGCACCGGACAAGTGGCCCGCCCAGGGCACGCAATCCGATCCGGTATGCGCCGCGATACCGCCTTGGGCATCCATGGCATGGGCCTGGCGCTGTGCCTGACCCCGGTCGCGTGCCACCAGATCGGCCAGCACGGCGTCCGCGGGCTCTCCGGCCTCCAGCCGCGCCAGGCCTTCGGTACCCCAGACCGGGTTCACGAAGGCCTGCGTGGCGAAGGCCGCCTGCCGTCCCACATGGGGCACCAGCGAGCCGCAGGCGAAGAACCGGCTTGCCACGGCGATGCCGATGTCGCCGCTGGTGTCGTCACGGGCGATGATGGACCAGGTCATGTTCAGCGCCCCACGGCATAGGCTTGCATCAGGCGCGGCGTGGCGGCGGCGGTCAGCATGCCGTCGGCCTCTCGCCGGGCCGCGGTCAGCCGGCCCACGCTCCAGGGTTCGGCAACCGTGACGTCGTGGCCCCGGGCGCGCAGATCGGCGATCACTTCTTCGCCGAAGGCCGGTTCGACCATCAGCGCGCCGGGACGCACTTCGCGCGGATAGAAGCTGGACTGGAAGTGGCTGGTGTGGAACAGCGGGCTGTCCATGCCGTGCTGCATCCCCAGCCCGTGATGGACGTAGCGCAGGAACCAGATCAGCTGCCACTGGTCCTGCTGGTCGCCGCCGGGCGTGCCGAAGGCGATGCGGGTGCCGTCCTTTTCCGCCAGCGAGGGCGTCAGCGTGGTGCGCGGGCGCGCGCCGGGCTTCAGCGAACTGGGCAGCCCCTCGCGCAGCCAGAACATCTGCGCGCGGCTGTTCAAGGGGAAGCCCAGCCCGGGCACGACGGGGCTCGATTGCAGCCAGCCCCCGGACGGGGTGGCGCTGACCATGTTGCCCCAGCGGTCGATCACGTCGATATGGACGGTGTCGCCGCGCCTGTCGGTCAGATGCGCCATCGTCGGCTCGCCCGCCGTGACGCCCCGGGCGGCCTCGAAGTCGGTGGCGGCGCGGGCGATCGCGTCATCCGCCAGATGTTCCAGACCCGGCAGGCGCCCCGGGCGCTGCTCGAGGCTTGCCCGCGGGCCGATCAGGGCGGCGCGCCGGGCCCCGTAGTCGTCCGACAGCAGCACATCCATCGGGATGTCGAAGTGATCGGGGTCGCCGTAATAGGCCTCGCGGTCGGCGTAAGCCAGCTTCATCGCCTCGGTCACGACATGGACGAAATCCGCGCCCATCGGGTCCATCGCGGCCAGATCGACGTTCTTGAGGATCTGGAGGGTTTGCAGCAGCACCGGCCCCTGCGACCAGGGCGCGGTCTTGTATACCGTCCAGCCGTGATGCTCGACCGACAGCGGGGCTTCCCAGCTTGCCCGCCATTCCGCCAGATCCTCGCGCGACAGGACGCCGGAGTGGGCGCTGCCCGAGACATCCATGACCGAGGCCTCGGCCAGATAGCTGCAGATCGCGTCGGCGACGAAGCCCTGCGACCAGATCCTGCGCGCCGCGTCGATGCGCGCCTCGCGCGTGTCGCCCTGGGCCTCGTCGACGATCCGCTGCCAGGTGGCCGCCAGATCGGGGTTCCTGAACAGCGTCCAGGGCGCTGGCGCGTCGCCGCCGGGAAGCCAGGTCGCGGCGCTGGTCGGCCATTCGCTGCGCAGGAAGTCCGCCAGATCGGCGATGGTCTTGGACACGCGCGGCAGCACCGGGTGGCCGTCGCGGGCATAGCCGATGGCGGGGGCGAGGACATCGGCAAGGTCCATGCTGCCGTGATCGCGCAGCATCAGCATCCAGCCGTCGAACGCGCCCGGCACGACCGTTGCCAGAAGCCCCGAGCCGGGGATCAGCCCGTCCCCGAAATGGCTGCGATAGTGGTCCATCGTGGCGCCCCTGGGCGCGACGCCCTGGGCGCACAGCACCCGCGTCTCGCCGGTGCGAGCGACATGAACCAGCGCCGGCAGATCGCCCGCCGGCCCGTTCAGGTGCGGCTCGACCACCTGCAGCACCAGCGCCGTCGCCACCGCCGCGTCGAAGGCGTTGCCGCCGCGTTCCAGAACCCCCATCCCCGCCGCGGAAGCGATCCAGTGGGTCGAGGCGACGGTGCCGAAGGTGCCCCGGATGTCAGGGCGGGTGGTGAAGCTGGTCATGGTGTCTCCTTTAGTCTTCTCGGGGGTCCAGGGCGTCGCGCAATCCGTCACCCAGAAGATTGAAGCCCAGCACCACCAGGAAGATCGCCACCCCCGGCCAGAGCGCCATCCAGGGGGCCTGCGACATGAAGCCCTTGGCCACGTTCAGCATGGCCCCCCAGCTTGGCGCGGGCGGCTGCTGGCCCAGGCCCAGAAACGACAGCGACGCCTCGGCGATGATCGCGCTGGCGACGGTCAGCGTGGCCTGCACCAGGATGGGCGGCAGGACGTTGGGAAAGATGTAGCGCCGCAGGATCACCGGCGTCGCCAGCCCCACGGCATGGGCGCTTTCGACATAGTCCTCGGCGGCCACGCTGATCGCCTGCCCGCGCGTGAGGCGGATGAACACGGGCGTGGCGGCGATGCCGATGGCGATCATGGCATTGGTCAGCGAGGGGCCCAGGAACGCCGCCAGGGCGATGGCGAGGATCAGGAACGGGATCGCCAGAAGCGCCTCGGTGCAGCGCGAGATGACGGCGTCGATCCAGCCGCCGAAATAGCCCGCCAGAATGCCCAGCGGCACGCCGATGACGATGGCGATGGCGACCGAGACGACCCCCGCCAGAAGCGAGGCGCGCGCCCCCCAGATCATCCGCGACAACTGGTCCCGGCCCAGTTCGTCCGTCCCCAGCCAATGGGCGGCCGAGGGGGCCTGGCGGATCGCGCTCCAATCGGCGGCGGCGGGGTCGGGGATCGGAAGCACCGGCGCCGACAGCGCGAGAAGCGCGAAGATGCCCACCAGAACCGCGCCGACAAGGGCGCTGCGATGGCCGCGCAGCTTTCGCCAGACGCGGCTTCTGGGGCGGCGGTGAAGCGCAGGGTCGATGGGATCGGCGGCGGCGGTGGGTTCGGTCATCAGCCGGTCCTCAGGCGCGGGTTCAGAAGGGCATAGGCGGCGTCGGCCACCAGGTTCATCAGGATGAAGCCCAGGGCCGTCACCAGCACGACACCTTGGACGACCGCGTAATCGCGGTTGAACACGGCATCGACGATCATCTTGCCAAAGCCCGGGATGGTGAAGATCTGCTCGGTCAGGACCGCCCCGGCGATCAGTTCGCCAAATAGCAGCGCCGACAGGGTGACGACAGGCGTCAGCGCGTTGCGGAAGGCGTGGCGCATCACCACCGTCGGCTCGGCCAGGCCCTTGGCGCGCGCGGTGCGGACATAGTCCTGGCCCATCACCCCCAGCATGGACGACCGCGTGTGCCGCATCAGCGACGCCGCCAGCGAGGTGCCAAGCACGAAGGCCGGCATCAGCATGGTGCGGATGGACTGCACCGGATCCTCGCTCAGCGGCACATAGCCCGATGCGGGCAGAAGCTGCCAGTTCACCGACACCAGCAGGATCAGCATGATCCCCAGCCAGAAATTCGGGATCGACAGGCCCGACAGCGCCACGATGTTGGCCAGATAGTCCGTCAGCGTGCCCTTCTTCACGGCCGAGAGGATCCCCGCGGGGATCCCGATCAGCGCGGCGAAGATCATCGACATCACCGCAAGCTGGATCGTCACCGGCAGCTTCTGCGCGATCATCGTGCTGACCGGCAGCCCGGTGCGGATCGATTCGCCCAGATCGCCCTGCACCACGCCCCTGACCCACAGAAGATACTGGACCCAGACCGGCTCGTTCAGCCGGTAGAGTTCGCGCAGGCGCGCCAGCGTCTCGGGGTCGCGATCCTCGCCGGCCAGCGCCAGGACCGGGTCGCCCGGCAGCATCTTCTGCAGCGCGAAGACGAACATCGAGATCAGGATCAGCGTGGGGATCGAGATCAGCAGCCTGCGGCCGAGATAGGAGAGCATGGTGAAACCTTGCATCGTGACGGCGCGCCCATCGGCGAAGATGCCCTGGCAGGCGGCGGACAAGGGCGGCGGCGGAAAAGGAAGGCGCCGGACCGGGACGTGCCCCGGTCCGGCCAGGGCTCACTCGGCCAGGGTGACGCCCTCGAGGCGGATCATGCCGTCGGGGCTGGGCGTGAAGCCCTGGACGTCATTCGACACGCCATAGAGCCAGGCCTCGTTGTACAGGTAGAACAGCGGCTTGTCGGCATCGAGGATGACGTTGGCCTGATGGTAAAGCTCCTTGCGGCGCTCCATGTCGCTGGTGCTGCGGGCCTCGGCCAGAAGGGCATCGACCTCGGGGTTGGAATACTTGCCGTCGTTGAAGCCGCCTTCGGTCGTCACGAAGCCGTAGATGTTGCCGTCCGGGTCGATCCGCCCCGACCAGCCGACCTGGCTGGCCTGGAAATCGCCGGCCGCCTGATCGGCCAGCATGGTCGCGAATTCCTTGGCGACGATGTTGACGCGGATCCCCGCCTCGGCCGCCATCGCCTGGATCATCTGGACGACCTGCTGGCTTTCGGGGGTGTTGGGCGCCTGAAGCTCGAGATCGACGCCGTCGGCATAGCCCGCCTCGGCCAGAAGGGCCTTGGCCCTTTCGACGTCGCGCGGGGGCACCGGGAAGGCCGGGTCGAAATAGGGGCTGACCTGGGGGACGAACTGGCTGGCGGGGGCGTTCAGCCCCGCGAAGACCACCTGGTTGATCGCCTCGCGGTCGATCGCCAGCGACAGCGCCTCGCGCAGGCGGGCATCCTGTCCGAAGGGCGTTTCCGCGCGCGGCCCGTTGCCGGTGTTGAAGGTGATGCCCTGGTAGCCCAGGCCGTCCGCCCGCTGGAAGGACAGATCGCCCGAGCCCTCGACCGTCGGCACGTCGGTCGCGGCCAGCCGGTTGATGAGGTCCAGATCGCCCGAGCGCAGGTTCGCAAGGCGCACGGTGGAATCCGGGATCGGCAGATAGGTCACGCCTTCCAGCTTGATGGCGTCGGCGTTCCAGTAGTCGTCGAACTTCTCGAGTTCGATCCGGTCCTGGGCCACGCGGCTGACGAAGCGGAACGGACCCGAGCATACCGGGTTGGCGGCCACGTCCGTGTCGAACGAGGCGGGCGACAGCATCATGCCCGCCCGGTCCGCCAGTTGCGCCAGAAGCGGCGCGTCGGGGGCAGACAGATGCAGGCGCACATGGGTCGGGTCCACCACCTCGACCCGCTCGATCGAGGTGATCTCGGACCTGCGCACGCTGTCCTCCAGCGTCTGCGACCGCTCGATGTTGGCCTTGACGGCCTCGGCGTCGAAGGGCGTGCCGTCGTGGAACACCACCCCCTCGCGCAGGGTCATGTCGATGGTCAGGCCGTCGTCGCTGACGGTCCATTCCGTCGCCAGTTCCGGCGTCAGTTCCAGTTCGGGCGTCACCTCGATCAGCTTGTCGCACAGCGCCGTGAAGACGATGCGGCCCACGAAGGTCCGGCTGCGCGCCGGGTCCAGCGCGTCGGGATCGCTTTCCAGACCGATGCGCAGGGTCTGGGCCTGCGCCCCCAGCGCGGTGCTGGCGAACAAGGCGGCCAGAAGCAGGGTTCTACGAAGCGGCATGTGAGGTTCTCTCCTGTTGTCCTGTTGTTTTTCTAGTCGTCGCTGCGCTGCGCGAGCGCGTCGCGATACATGGCGAAGCGGGTCCTGGCGCCGGTGCTGAGGGGCGGGGGCTGGTCCGGCAGGGCCGCGTCGGTCCCGATCTCGCGCCACCGGATGCAGGCCACCTCGGTCCCGCCCGCGTCCTCCAGCGGGGGGCGCCGCTCGGCGCAGCGGTCGATGGCGTAGGGGCACCGGGTGCGGAAGTGACAGCCCGAGGGCGGGTCCAGCGGGCTGGGCGTCTCGCCCTTCAGCGCAGTCCGGCCCGCGCCGCCCTCGGGGCCGGGAATGGCCGCCAGCAGGGCGCGGGTATAGGGGTGGCGGGGCGCGGCGAAGATGGCGTCGGTGGGACCCGTCTCGACGATCCGGCCCAGATACATCACCGCGATGCGGTCGCTCATCTGCCGGATCACCGCGAGGTCATGGGCGATCACGATCAGCGTCAGGTTCAGCCTGTCGCGCAGATCCGACAGCAGGTTGACGACCTGCGCCTGCACGCTGACATCCAGCGCGCTGACCGGCTCATCGCCGATCAGCACCCGGGGCCCCGAGGCCAAGGCCCGGGCGATCCCGATGCGCTGGCGCTGGCCGCCGCTGAACTCGTGCGGATAGCGGTCCATGTGTTCCGGACGCAGCCCCACCTGTCGCAACAGGCGCGCCACCTCGGCGCGGCGGTCGCTGGCGGTCATCTCGGGGCGATGCGCCTCGAGAGGCTCGCCCACCAGCCGCGCCACGCTGAGGCGCGGGTTCAGCGACGAGAACGGGTCCTGGAAGATGAACTGGACGTCGCGGCGCAGGGCGCGCAGCTGGCGGCCGGTCACGTCCGACATGTCCCGCCCGTCGATGTGGATCTGCCCCTCGGTCGGGGTCAGAAGCCGCATCAGCAGCCGGGCCAGGGTGGACTTGCCGCAGCCCGATTCGCCCACGATGGCCAGGGTTTCGCCCTGATGGACCGTCAGATCGACCCCATCGACGGCGTGAAGCATCCGCGGCTTGCGCAGAACCCCGCTGCCCACCGGGAATCGCTTGGCCAGGCCCCGGGCCCTGATGACCGGCTCGGTCATGCCGCGCCCCTCCAGTTGGCTTCCAGCGGCGCGAAGTGGCAGGCCGCGCGATGGGCGGGCGCCACGTCGGCCAGCGGCGGGGCCTCGGCGCGGCAGCGGGGCTGGGCGAAGGGGCAGCGGGTCGAGAAGCGGCAGCCCCCCGGCATGGTCTCGATCGAGGGCACGATGCCGGGAACCGTGGACAGCCGCATCCGCGGGCCGCGCAGGCGCGGGACCGACGACATCAGGCCGATGGTGTAGGGATGCTGGGGATCGGAGAAGATGGCATCGGCCGGGCCCGTCTCGACCACCCGCCCGGCGTACATGACGGCGACGGTGGTCGCGATCTCGGCGACGACCCCCAGATCGTGGGTGATCAGGATGGTCCCCATGCGGCCATCCCCCTGCAGTTCGGCGATCAGGTCCAGGATCTGCGCCTGGATGGTCACATCCAGCGCGGTGGTCGGTTCGTCGGCGATCAGCAGGTCGGGGTTGTTGACCAGGGCCATCGCGATCATGATCCGCTGGCGCATTCCCCCCGACATCTGGTGGGGGTAGTCGCGCATCCGCCGTTCGGGGGCGGGAATGCCCACGCGGCGCAGCATCGCCAGAGCCTGATCGCGCCCGTCGCCCGGGTTGTGGCGCCGCCAGGCTTCCGCGATCTGGTCGCCGACCCGGTAGGCCGGGTTCAGGCTGGACATGGGTTCTTGGAAGATCATCCCGATCCGGCGGCCGCGAAGGCTTGCGACGGCGGCCCGGTCCCTCAGGTCGATGGCCTTGCCGTCGAAGGTCATCCGCCCCGACAGCCCCTCGCGCAGGCCCGGCGCCAGCAGGCCCATGATCGCCAGCGAGGTCAGGCTCTTGCCGCAGCCGGATTCGCCGACGATGCACAGCGTCTCGCCCCGGCGGACCGACAGCGACACGCCGTCCAGCAGCGGCGCCTGATGAGGCGGCACCTTCAGCGACAGGTGGTCAAGCCGCATCAGCGTGTCGGTCGGGGAAGGCAGGGGCATCGCGCAAACCAATTTGTGATTGGTTCACCGTAGTTCCCTTAGGTCACGTTGCAAGCCAAAACTTTCCCGGCTCCTCTGCCGCCTGCCTCTGGTCCCGCGGCTGCCCGATTTGCAGGCGGCTGCGGGCAAAGGCCGTGATCCTTGGCAGCGGGGCATTTTCGGGGGAATGATGGCAGGGTCTTCAGGCATCGGCGGCGGTGATCCCCGGGGGGCGCGATTGGATCGACTTGACTGCGACCGGATGTTCGTCGCCGTGATCGAGACCGGAAGCTTCACCGCTGCCGCCCAGCGGCTCGGCGCCAGTTCAGGCCAGGCCTCGAAGCTGGTGTCCCGGCTCGAGGCCGAACTGGGCGTGAGGCTGTTGAATCGCACGACCCGCTCGATCTCTCTGACCGAGGCCGGGGCCGCCTACTACGACCGGCTGCGGGCGCTGCTGGACGACTATGACGATCTTGATGCGGCGGTCCGCAACGTCTCGCAAACGCCGCGCGGCAGGCTTCGGCTGACCGCGCCCCTGACCTTCGGGGTGGTCGAGCTGGCTCCGGCGCTTGACGATTTCGCGCTGCGCTTTCCGCGGATCGACTTGGATGTGACCTTTTCGGACCGGGTCGCCAATCTGGTCGAGGAAGGCTTCGACCTGGCGATCCGCGTCGGCCGGCCTGTGGATTCAAGCCTTGTGGCCCGCAGGCTCTGCGACGTGCGGATCGTCGTGGTCGGGGCAGGGGCCTATCTCGACCGAAGGGGCGAGCCCGAGGGGCCGGAGGATCTGGCAGGGCATGACTGCGTGATCGACACCAACTTCCCGACGCCCGATCGCTGGCCGTTCCGCCTGCCCGACGGCAGCGCCCGGGTGGTGCCGGTCAGCGGCCGCATCCGCTATTCTAACGCCGAGGCCTGCCTGCGCGCCGCCGAGGCCGGCCTGGGTCTGGCCCGCGTGCCCAGCTTCGTGGCCGGCCGGTCCCTTCGCGACGGCCGCCTGCGCGGCATCCTGCAGGACTTCGAGACGACGCCCTACGTTGTCCATGCGATCTATCCTCACAGCCGGCACCTGCCGGCCAAGATCCGCCTTCTGGTCGATTTCCTGGCTGATCGCTACAAGGGGGCAGCGCAGCGGGGACAGGTGCGGGATCCATTCCTTCCATAGGGGATGCAATGATCTTCCAGTTCCCCGGATTATCGCGCGCCTCAGCCGGGTCCATGTTGGCCGGGACGACGACGCAGATGCGTCCCATCCTGAAAGGACCGATCCGATGACCCATGCCACTGCACCCGATACCGCCCGCCTGTCAGCGGCCGCGCAGGCCAGCCGTGCCGATCTTGCCGCCGCCCTGCTGCGGGTGTCGTCGGGCGCGCTGTTCCTGGCCCATGCCGGGCTGAAGATTTTCGTCTTTACGCCCGCCGGCACCGCGGCCTACTTCGCCAGCCTCGGCCTGCCCGGGCCGCTTGCCTATCTTGTCATCGCCGCCGAACTTCTGGGCGGCATCGCCCTGATCCTGGGCATCCGCACCCGCCAGGTGTCGCTGGCCCTGGTGCCGATCCTGCTGGGCTCGATCTACGTCCCCCATGGGGCCGCGGGCTTCTTCTTTTCCAACGAGGGCGGCGGCTGGGAGTTTCCGGCATTCTGGGCGGTGGCTCTGCTGGCCCAGTCCCTGCTGGGCGGCGGCGCCTATGCCGTGCAGCGCGACCGCGCCTAAGACCCTTGGGCTGCGGGCGGCGACCCGCGGCCGCACCCCCTGCAACGGAGCGTCATCATGACCGGAACGGAATCCTTCAACATGCACTCTGCACCGATGCGCGTCGGCACCGTCCGGCTTTCGGTGCGTGACCTTGATGCGGTCGCAGCCTTCTACCAGTCGGTGCTAGGGCTGGCGCCGATGGACAGGGGGGCCGGGCACATGCTGCTTGGCACCGGCGCGGTGCCGCTTCTGGAACTGGCGGGCGATCCCTCTCTGGCCCCGAACGATCCGCGGCAGGCGGGCCTGTTCCACACGGCGTTCCTGATGCCGTCGCGGGCCGATCTTGCCCGCTGGCTGGCCCATGCGGCCGCCGCCGGGGTGGCGCTGCAGGGCGCGTCCGATCACATCGTCAGCGAGGCCGTCTATCTGGCCGACCCCGAGGGCAACGGCATTGAGGTCTATGCCGACCGGCCGACCTCGGGCTGGCACGACGCGACGGGGGCGATCCGCATGGCGACCGAACCTCTCGACGCGCAGGACCTGCTTGCCGAGGCCGGAGGCACCACCTGGTCGGGCTTTCCCGCTGGGGGCATGATCGGCCATGTGCATCTGCAGGTCGGCGACACGGCGGAAGCCGACCGCTTCTACACCGGCATCCTCGGGCTGGACATCGCCACGCGCTATCCCGGGGCCAGCTTCTACGGCAGCGGCGGCTATCACCACCAGCTTGCCGGCAACGTCTGGAACAGCCGGGGCGCCGGACCGCGGCCCCGCGGCATCAGCGGGCTGGACAGGGTCGAGATCGTCCTGCGCGATCCCCAAGCGCTGGCCGCCATCGCCGCCCGGGCCGAAGGCGCGGGCCTGGAGGTCGGCCAGGATCCGCGCAGCATCACGCTGCGCGACCCCTGGGGCACCGGCCTGGTCTTGAGGGCCGCGGCCCGGTGACGCCTGCGAAGGCCGGGTCGCGCGCCACATCCCAGGGACGGCCCGTCCGTCCGCAAGCCCCCGGATTTGCACGGAAAAGCCCTTGACAGTCCGCATTACGCTTCCTTTATCGGCGGGTGAAACGCCCCGCAGGGGGTTTCAGGACTCGCGGCAGGTTCGGCCGACTGGCGGACCGCCGGCGTTCGCCGCAAGGGAACGATCGGCAGACGCGCAGGCTTCCGGCCGCCGCCGATGCGCGGCACCGCCGACGCATGTCCGCTCCGCTCGGGCGTTTCATCTCTGCGCGGCCTCCGGGTCGCGCTCGTGACGAGACGAGAAGGAGACGAGACGATGCTGTTTCCAACGCAGATGCAGCGAAGCGACCCGTTCGCGCTCATGCGCTCGATGCTGCGCGACTTCGACCGGGTCGCACCCGGCGGCGCGGCGCAGCCCGTGTTTCCTGCCGTGAATGTCTGGCAGGGCGATGAGGCCATCGCGATAACCGCCGAACTGCCCGGCGTCGATCCGGCCGAGATCGACATCTCGGTCCGCGAGAACGTTCTGACGATCAGCGGCGAGCGCAGGGCGCCGGACCTGCCGCAGGAGGCGCGCTGGCACCGCCAGGAGCGGGCTTTCGGAAAGTTCACCCGGGCGATCCGGCTGCCCTTTGCCGCCGCCGGCGACAAGGTCGAGGCCCGCATGGCCAATGGCGTGCTGCGCGTTGTCGTTGGGCGGCCCGAGGACGAGAAGCCGAGGAAGATCGAGATCAAGGCCGCCTGAAAGCTGGAGGACGCGATGAGCAAGGACATCACCAAGACAGCCGACAAGACCGCCGCCGAGACGCCGGAAACCACCATCGGCAGCCGCATCTTCAGGCCGCTGGCGGACATCATCGAAACCCCCGAGGGCGTGACCCTGATGCTCGAGATGCCCGGCGTCGCCGCCGAGGAGGTGGAGGTCACCCTGGAGAAGCGCGTCCTGACCATCCGCGGCAAGGTCCACCCGACCGCCCCCGAGAAACTGCAACTGGCCTATGCCGAATACGGCGAGGGCGATTACGAGCGGGCCTTCACCCTGTCCGACGACTTCGATCCCGACAGGATCGGCGCCGAGGTCGCGCAGGGCGTGCTGACCGTGACGCTGCCGCGGGTGGCCGAGGCGAAGCCCAGGAAGATCGCCGTCAAGGCGGCCTGAGGCAAGACCACTCTGATCCAAGGAGAGGAGATCGTCACATGCAGATCAAGGACCTGATGCCCTGGGCGCGCAAGGACAACGCGCCAGAGCCCAAATCCGGCGAGGACAATCCCATCGCTGCCCTGCAACGCGACATGAACCGGGTGTTCGAGACCTTCTGGCAGCGCGCCGGGGACCTGCGCTGGCCCTGGGGCGCCGGCGACGCCCGGTCCGACGTGGTGGAGACCAAGGACCATGTCGAAGTGTCGATCGAACTGCCCGGCATGGAGATGAAGGACATCGAGGTTTCGGTGACCGACGACATGCTGACCATCAAGGGCGAGAAGAAGGTCGAGCGGCAAGAGGAGAAGAAGGGCTATTACCTTTCAGAACGCAGCTACGGCGCGGTCTATCGCACGATCCCGCTGCCCCCGGGCGTGGACGGCGAAAAGGCCGACGCGTCGTTCAAGAACGGCGTGCTGACCATCAGGTTGCCGCAGACGCCCGAAGCCCAGGCGAAAATGAAGCGGATCGAGGTGAAGGCCGAATGATCGGCCCCTGGGGGCGGGCCGGTCGTCAGGCCCGTCCCTGCCGGGCACGGCACCGGCTTTTCGCCCCGGGCCGCGCTCGGGCGGGACCCTTGGCCGCGGGCCGCGCCTATTCCGGCGGCCGGGGGCCGGCCGCCGCCTCGGCCGCCGCGAACAACTCGTCGTCGCCGATCTCGTGCCGCGCGACCAGAAGGCTGCATGGCAACCGGTCCGCCAGCGCGGCGGTCACCGAGGGATTGAGCCAGCGGCGCACGAACCCGTAGCGGTGGTGCCCGACCACCACCAGATCGGACCGCAGGTCGCTGACCACGGCCAGGATCCGGTCGGCAGGCTCGCCCACTTCCAGGCGGGCCTGCGGGGACAATCCCATCCGCGTCAGCCGCGCCAGGCCTTCATCCAGGATCCTGCGGTATTCGTCCATGTCGTAGGGCGGCGCATAGGGCGCCGCGGCGCCCGCCATGGACAGGCCGATGCTCGTGTCCACCACCGCCAGCAGCACCACCTGGGCCTGGCATATCTGCGCCAGCCGCGCCCCTTCCCGCAGCGCCAGACGGCCCTCGGTCGTCCCGTCATAGGCCAGCAGGATGGTGCGGTACATTCTGACGGATTTCCGATTGCAAATTCAGGGCCGGACACCTAGATAGCGTCCTATCAATTAGCCTGCAATCGGGTCTATGTCCGAAGAGATGGAATTCGCGATGGAGCTGGGCAAGGTCGCCAGGCGCTGGCGGACCCGGCTGGATTCGCGGCTGCGCACTGTCGGGCTGACCCAGGCACGCTGGATGGCGCTTCTCGAACTCTCGCGCGCGGACGCGATCACCCAGCGCGATCTGGCCGCGTCCCTGGGGATCGAAGGGCCGACGCTGGTCCGGCTTCTGGACGGGCTCGAGGCGCAGGGCCTGATCGAGCGGCAGTCCTGTCCCGAGGATCGCCGCGCCAAGCGCGTCGGCCTCACGGCGGCCGCGGCTCCGGTTCTGGCCGAGATCCGCAAGATCGCCGAGGCGACGCGCCGGGAACTGCTGGAAGACATCGCAAGGGAAGACCTGTCCGTGGCCCGGCGGGTGCTTTCGAGGATTGTCGAACGGTTGGAGCAGACCGAGTGAACAAGATCGCCGAACTTCGCAAGGACGCCGAAGCGCCCCAGCCCGGCCGGACCGGACCCGAGCCCGAAGCCGCGCCCCCTGCCGCGCCGGCCGCACCCGCGCGACGCCGGGCGCGGCCCCTGCGCCTGGGGATCATCCTGATCCTGGTCGCGGCGCTGGCCGTCTTCGGGGGCCGCTGGCTTGCCGCGCGCTGGTCGCAGGTCTCGATCGACGACGCGCGCATCGCCGCCAACCTTGTCACCGTTTCCAGCGAGGTCGCCGGAGAGGTGCTGGCGATGCCGGTCATCGCCGGCGAATCGGTCGATGCCGGGCAACTGCTGGTCTCCATCGATCCCGAGCAGGCCCAACTGGCCCTGGCCGGCGCCGAGGCGCAGATCGCCGCGCTTGATGCGCAGATCCAGCAGCTGCGCGCCCAGCAGGACATGATCCGGTCCCAGATCGAAAGCCGCCTTGCCGCCGCGCAGGCCCAGATCACCGCGGCCGAGGCGAACCACGCCGCCAGCGAGGCCGAATTGCGCAACGCCCAGAGCCAGTTCGACCGAATCACCACGCTGGCGGGCCGGCAGATCGCCACCCCCAAGGACGAGGAGGACGCCCAGGCCCGGCTGGATGCCGCGCGCCAGAACGAACTGGCCACCGCCGCCGCGATCCAGACCGCGCGGGCCAATCTGCGGATCGTCCAGTCCGACACCGGCCAGATCGAGGTGATCGACCGCCAGATCGCCACCCTTGCCGCGCAGCGGACCGGCCTGGAGGCGCAGCGCGCGCAGGCGCAGATCGACCTGCGCGAACGCCAGGTGACCGCGGCCTTCGATGGCGTGGTCGATGTCACCTTCGTGGACGAGGGCGAGCTTGTCACCCCCGGCACGCGGCTTCTGATCTATCATCGGCCCGACGAGGTCTGGGTGGATGCCAATGTCAAGGAAACCGAGTTCCGCAACATCCGGCTGGGTGCCCCCGCGACGATCACCGTGGACGCCTATCCGGGGCGCGAGTTCCACGGCGAAGTCGCGCGCATCGGCGGGGCCGCAACCAGCCAGTTCGCGCTGCTGCCAAGCCCCAACCCCAGCGGCAACTTCACCAAGGTCACGCAGCGGCTGCCGATCCGGGTCTCGATCGACGCCGAAGGCGAGGTGCTGTCGCCCGGAATGATGGTGGTGCTGAGCATCGATGTCGGGGACTGACGCGTTCTTCCAGCGCTACGGCCCGGTCTATCGGGCCTATGCCACCGGCACGGTGATGATCGCGACGATTTCCGTCGTGCTGTCGACGACGATCGTCAACGTGGCCATTCCCGACGTGATGGGCGCCTTCGGCATCAGCGCCGTGCAGGCGCAGTGGCTGTCCACCGGCTTTCTGGCCGCGATGACGGCGACCATGCTGCTGGGCGACTGGGCGGACCGCGCCTTCGGGCTGCGGCTGTCGCTGAACGTGGCCCTTGCGGTCTTCCTGGCGGGATCGGTGCTGGGCGGCCTGGCGCCGAACCAGGGGATCCTCACCCTTGCGCGCGTGGTCCAGGGGGCGGCGGCGGGCGTCGTGCAGCCGCTCAGCATGATCCTGCTGTTCCGGGTCTTTCCCCCCGACAAGCGCGGCGCGGCAATGGGCATCTTCGGCATCGGCGTGGTGCTGGCCCCGGCGCTTGGGCCCTGGGTCGGGGGCCTGCTGATCGACGCCTTCGACTGGCGGTGGGTGTTCTACCTCGGCCTGCCGCCGGGCGTTCTGGCCATCGTGCTGGCCAACCTGTTCGTGCCCGGCCGCGAGGCCCAAGGGCCGCGACCCGGCTTCGACTGGGTGGGCCTCGGGCTGCTGGTGGTGTTCCTGGCCTCGATGCTGAACGCGCTGACCAACGCCCAGCGGCTCGGCTGGGGTTCGGATCCGATCCTGCTGCAGTTCGCCATCGCCGCCACGGCGGCGCTGGGCTTCCTGTTCTGGGAACTGCGCAGCGCGAAGCCGATGCTGGACATGCGGCTTTTCCGCAACGTGCCCTTCGCCTCGGCGTCCGTCGTCGCCTTCATCATGGGCGCGGGTCTGTTCGGATCCACCTATCTGCTGCCGCTGTTCGTGCAGACGATCCAGGGCCTGACCCCGACCCAGGCGGGGCTGCTGCTGATGCCGTCGGGCTTCGTGCTGGTGCTGGTGTTTCCTCTGGCCGGGCGGCTGTCGGACAAGCTGCCCGCCGCGCTGCTGATCGGCGGCGGGATGGTGGTCTTTGCCTGGTCGTCCTGGCTGACCTCGGTCGTGGACATCAACACCGGCTTCTGGACCCTGGCCTGGTGGACCATCCTCTCGCGGGTCGGGCTTGGCTTCGTGTTCCCGGCGATCTCGGCGGGGCCGCTGAAGACGCTGCCGCGCGACCTGATCGGACAGGGTTCGGGGGCGATGAACTTCATCCGCCAGCTGGGCGGCGCCTTCGGCGTCAACCTGCTGTCGGTGTTCATGGAGCGTCGCACCATGCTTCACGCCGACGCCTTCGCCGCGACGCAGACCAGCGACAATCCCGCGACGATGGCGCTTTTGCAACAGGTCAGCCGGATGGTAGACGCCGCCGGCCTGCCCGACACGCAGGCCATGGCGGCAGCCACGCAGTTCCTGGGGCAGGCGGTCGTCATCCAGGCCAACACCGCGGCCTTCCGCGACGGCTTCCTGGTGGTCACGCTGATCTTCGTGATCGCGCTGGTCCCCACGGCGATCATGCATTTCGCAGGCCGGCGGCCCGTTCCAGCCCAGCCCGCCCCTGCGCAACCCGCCCCGTCCCCCGCGCCCGTCCGCGCGCCCCAGCCCGCCAGCGTCACCCCCCTGGGCAGGCAGGCCGCAAGCCGAACCCTCTGAGGCGGTCCCCGCCGCCGGAAGGCCGATCGCCGCTTGCGCCGGGACGGAAGGGGCCACAGACTTCCGCCAGCCATGACGGGAGGACAGGATGAGACATCCGGCATTCGCGATCGCGCTGCTTCTGGGCAGCGCCGCCTGGGCGCAGGCCCAGCAGGCCACCGACGCGGTGGCGCCCGAGGCCCCAACCGGGCAGGCGTCCGGGCAGGCCGACGGGGACGCCGCCTTCGGCCCGCTGACCGATGCCGCCCGCGCCGCCCTGGCGGCCAAGGCCGAGGGCAGGCCGGTCACCGGCCGGAACTGGATGGTCAGCGCTGCCCATCCGCTTGCCGTCCAGGCCGGGGCGCGGGTGCTGGAGGCGGGAGGCAGCGCCGCGGACGCCATGATCGCCGTGCAGACCGTCCTGGGGCTGGTCGAGCCGCAAAGCTCGGGCCTGGGGGGCGGCGCCTTCCTGGTCTGGCATGACGCCGCCACGGGCGAGACGACCACGCTGGACGGCCGCGAAACCGCGCCCCTGGCGGCACGGCCGACGATGTTTCTGGACGCCTCGGGCCAGCCGCTGGAGTTCATGGAGGCGGTGGTGGGCGGCCTGTCGGTTGGCACGCCCGGCACGCCCGCGCTGCTTCAGGCCGCGCATCGCCGCTGGGGCCGCGCCAACTGGCAGGGCCTGTTCGCCGACGCGATCCGCCTGGCCGAGGATGGCTTTGCCGTCTCGCCCCGCCTGGCCAGCCTGGTCGCGGCCGAGGGCGAGGCGCTGCAGGCCGATCCGGCGACCGCGGCCTATTTCTTTCCCGGCGGCCAGCCCGTCGCGGCCGGCGCGACGCTGAAGAACCCCGCCTATGCCGAAACCTTGCGCCGGCTGGCCGCTGAAGGGGCGCAGGGCTTCTACGACGGCCCGATCGCCGAAGGCATCGTCGCGGCCGTGCGCGGGGCGGACAATCCCGGCCTGCTGTCGCTGCAGGATCTGGCGGCCTATCGCGTGGTGGAACGTCCGGCAGTCTGCGTCGAATACCGCGCCCACGACGTCTGCGGCATGGGGCCGCCGTCCTCGGGCGGGCTGACGGTGGGCCAGATCCTGGGGATGCTGGGCGGCTATGACCTGGCGGCGCTGGGGGCGGAAAGCCCGGAAAGCTGGCGGCTGATCGGCGACGCGTCGCGGCTGGCCTTTGCCGACCGGGGCCGCTTCATGGCCGACAGCGACCACGTTCCCATGCCCACCGAGGGCCTGATCGATCCCGCCTATCTGGCCGGGCGCGGCAGGCTGCTGGCCGGCGACGACAGCCTGCCCGAGGTCAGCGCGGGAAGCCCCGGCTGGTCCCATGCCGCGCTGTGGGGGCAGGACGCTTCGCCGGAACTGCCCTCGACGACGCATATCTCGATCGTGGACCGGGACGGGAACGCCTTGTCGATGACCACCACCATCGAGAACGGCTTCGGATCGCGCGTCATGGCGAACGGTTTCCTGCTGAACAACGAACTGACCGACTTCAGCTTCGAGACCCATGACGAGAACGGCTGGCCCATCGCCAATGCGCTGGCTCCGGGCAAGCGGCCCCGGTCGTCGATGGCGCCGACCATCGTGCTGCGGGACGGGCGCCCGGCGATGGTGATCGGCTCTCCGGGCGGCAGCCGCATCATCGGCTATGTCGCCCGCGCCATCATCGCCCATCTGGACTGGGGCATGGACATCCAGCAGGCGGCGGCCGCCCCCAACATCGTCAACCGCTTCGGCCCCATGGATGTCGAGCCGGGCCTGCCGCCCGCCCTGTCCGAGGGTCTGACCGCAATGGGGTTCGACCTGAACGAGACCGACCTGACCTCTGGTCTTCAGGGCATCGTCATCGGCCCGGACGGGCTGAGCGGGGGCGCCGATCCACGGCGCGAGGGGATCGCCCTGGGCGGCTGACGCGCAACAAAAAGGGCGCGCAGGATGCGCGCCCTTTCCGGCTGGATAGGCCTGCGATTATTCGTCCATCATCCATTCGAATTCCTGGGCCGCTTCCAGGGCTTCGCGGTTGGCGGTGAAGACGATGAAGTATTCGCCCTGGGAATCGCCGTCCGGGATCACCTGCAGGTCGTCCATCGACACGGCCACGGTGCGTTCGCCCAGGCCCAGGAAGCCGCCGATGTCGGTCAGAACCGCCTCGACCTGACCGTCCTGGCTGATGACCAGGTCGCTGATCTCGCCCACGTCCTCCCAATCCTGCTCGACTTCGGTGTAGGTGGGGTTCACGTCGATCTCGGCTTCCGCCGCATAGAGGCGCTTGCCGATGAAGGTCTGCGCCGACATGTCGCCCGGCTGGGCGGTATAGCCGAAGCCTTCGTCGGACATGGCGCCGTCAGCGGGCATCGTCGTGGTGGTCGTGGCATCGGTCGCGATGGTGCCGGATGCGGCGGGCGCGGTGGTGGTGGTATCGGTTACCGGCGCGGTGGTGGTATCGGTCGCGGTCTGGGCCATGGCAACGGGTGCGGCCAGCATGGCGACAAGGGCGGTGGATGCAAGCAGCTTGGTCATGGTCATCTCCTGATCGTTTCATTATCAGCGGGTTCCGGACATTGCCCGGCTGCAGGGTCAACGGCCCGGACCGGCCAAGGTTCCCCGCGGGCTGACATTGGCCTTTCCGGGTCAGCCCTCAGGCAGCGCCCTGTCCGATGCGGGAACCAGCGGTGTAACGGCTGCGGCGGGGCAGGCCGCATCGGGCAAAGTCTCGGGCCAGTCGGTCAAGCGCGTCCTGGAAATCCGGCCCCTGGACGGCATGGCCGTGGCCGGGAATCGCCCGTTCGGGCCGCAGCGCCGCAAGCCTTCGGACCGACTGTCCCGCCGCGTCCCAGTCCGGGGTGAAATAGGCCGGAGGCCCCTGCAGATGCGGGGTCTGCAGGGCCGCGCTGCTCAGCGATTCCTGCCGGGTGGTGCTGAAGGCGTCACCGGCGATCAGGCTGCGCCTGTCCTCGTGCCAGAACGAGACATGGCCCGGCGAATGGCCCGGGGTGTGGATCCACCGCCAGCCGGGCAGACCGGGAATCGTGCCGTCCTCCGGCAGGTCCTGTAGCCGGTCGGACACGTCCAGCGGGCTGCGCGGAAACAGCGGCGACAGTTCGGCCATGCTGCCGCCGCCGACCTCGGGGGCGGGGGGCGGATAGGACCGCGTGCCGTCCAGGAAGGGCCGTTCCTGCGGGTGGGCCAGGATCGGCGCGTCCCAGTCCCGGGCCAGATCCTCAAGGACCCCGACGTGATCGAAATGGCCGTGCGTCAGCAGGATGGCCGCGGGCCGGGCCTCGCCGAAACGGTCCTGGGCGGCCGCGCGGATCGCGGGACCGCAGCCCGGAAGACCCGCATCGACAAGAAACCAGCCCCGGTCGCCGGCGCCGGGCGCGCCGATGAAGGCCACGTTGACGATGCCGCAGCGCAGCCGGACCAGGTCGGGACCGATGTCGTCGGCGACCGCGGTGGCGGGCAGCGGCACGCCGCGCGGCCCCTGGGGCTGGGTCAGGAAGGCCGCCGCCAGCGAAAAGAGCCCGTAGCCGGTCAGGAAGGCGCGGGGACCGGGGGCGCGCTGGGCAAGGCCGGCGGCCAGGCTGGCCGCGCCCTGCGCCGCGTCGATCAGCCGGTGCTGGTCAAGGTCGATGCCGCCCCCGTCCGCATCCTCGCGATAGCGGGTGGCCAGCGAATAGGCCGCCACCCCCAGCCCGGCAAGCGCAAGCGGCCGGACCAGCCGGGCGGGCCATTGCAGCGCCGAAGGCAGCACAAGCAGGGCCGCGGCCGAAGCCGCATCAAGCTGGGCGTGAAGACGGGGCGGGATCATCTGAGACTCCTTCCAGGGGGCGGGGTCCGGGGGTGCCGGGATCGCGGCGTGCAGATCCGCCAGCGCGCGGCTGGTCAGCAGCTTGCCCAGCTGCACCCGGCGTTCTAGGTTGGCCTTGCTGAAGTCGAAGGCCTTGCCGACGAATTCGTCGTCGGGATCGGTCAGCACGACGTGGCGGAAGTCGCGCCCGCGAAGATCGGCGTTGCGGATGATGCGCGCGGATTGGCCGGCGAAGAACAGTTCCTGCGCGCGGGTGGCGATGCCGTCCATGGTCTCGCTCAGCCGGCCCTGCTGCACGAACAGGTCCAGCGCGATGATCGCGGCGTCGCCCGGCCGGTCCAGCAAAGGCCGAAGCGGCAGGTTCTCGCACAGGCCGGGATCCAGCAGGGCGCGGCCGTCCAGATGCACGGGGCGGAACAGGACCGGCAGGGCGGTGCTGGCCATGATGTGATCGACCGACAGGCGGATGTCGCGGTTCCGGAAGTCCAGGATCTCGCCGGTTTCGGCGTCCAGGGCGGTCATCGTCACCTCGATCTCGCCGTCGTTCAGGCGGTCGAAGTCGATGACCCGTTGCAGAAGGCGGCGCATCGGCCCGCGCCGGAACTGGGACTTGTCCGGCGGCATCCCCGGCAGGATTTCCCACAGGCCCGGCCAGGACGGCACGAACAGCGACGGATGGCCGCGCATCAGCAACCCCGCCACGGCCGCGCGCCGGCCCACCACCGGGTGCTGCTGGCGCACATGGGCCAGAAAGGTGTTCAGCGCCTCGATCCGCCGATTCGGGGGTTGCCCGCCACCACGGCCGCAACTACCGCCCCGATCGAGGCGCCCGACATGCGCGTGACGCGCAGGCCGGACTGCTCGATGGCGGACCAGGCGCCGACATGGAATGCGCCAAGCGCATTCCCGCCGGCAAGGCAAAGCCAGGCTTCGGTCATGTCAGCCAAGCCGGCTGCTGATCGCCCGAAGCATGGACATGTGGGAATCGATCGCCGGAACGCCCACGATGGTGGCACCGCGCGCCATCGGGTTCTCGCCGCCTTCGGCATAGGCGGCGTTCAGGGCGCGCAGCTGTTCGTGGCCTTGCATCTGCGCGGCCAGATACTGCTGGTCGAACTCGGCGCCGGCCTGCATCGTGTTCATCTGTTCCAGAAGCGCGGCATGTTCGGCCGAGACCTGTTCCGAGGGCGCGGCGCCGAAGGCGCGGGCGACGGCTTCCTGCTCGGCCACCTCGAGGGTCGCGAAGGCCTGGATGGCGGGATCGGTGGCCTTCTGGGCAGCGATGCGGCTGCTCAGCAACGAGAAGTTGCCGGCCAGCAGGATCGCCTGCATGTCGGCGTCGGGGGCGGCGGCGGTCTGGGCAAAGGCCATCCGGGCGACCGGCATCACGGCGGCCACGGCGCCGGCGGCGAAAAGGGTTCTGCGCTGCATCATGTTCTCCTTGGTCAGGGGGTCCGGCGATGCCGGACGGGGTTGTCCGCCGGCCGGGATCCGGCCCGGCGGGAATGGGGTCATTCGTCTTCGGGCTTGGCCATCTGCCGATGCGTCCGGGCGACGAGGCCTGCGGGCAGGATCTCGGCCAGCGTGGCCTGCGCCTTGTTCTTCAGGCCCGGCGTCATCTGCGCCCGTCCCGCGATCATCGCGTCGTATCCCGCCTGGGCCACCTTGGCGGGGTCGTCCTTGTTCTTCATCTGGCCCAGCGGCGTGTCCATCAGGCCCGCCCGTTCGAAGAAGGCGGTGTCGGTGATCCCCGGCATCAGGCAGGTGACGGTGATGCCGCTGTCCTTCAATTCCTCGTTCCAGCCTGCGGCGAAGGTGTTCAGGAAGGATTTCGAGGCGTTGTAGATCACCTGGAAGGGGCCCGGCATGAAGCCGGCGATGGACCCGGTGATCAGGATCCGGCCCTGACCGCGGTCCCGCATCCGCCGGCCGATCGGATGGGCCAGCCGCAGCACGCCCATGACATTGGTCATCACCACATGGTCGATGCGGGCGGGATCCTGGTCCAGGAAGGCGTGTCCCAGGCCGGTCCCGGCGTTCAGCATCAGCAGATCCACGTCGCGGCTGCCCAGATGGGTCAGGACGGCGGCGATGCCTTCGGGGGTGGCGAGGTCGGCCTCGACCGCCTCGGCCCCCAGGCCGGCGGCGGCCTGGTGGATGGCGGGCTCGTCGGCGACCATGATCGCCTGGTGTCCGTCGGCGCGGGCGATGCGGGCCAGTTCCAGCCCGATGCCGCTGGACGCGCCGGTGATGAGGGCAAGGGTCATGAAGCTCTCCTGATTGCGGGCGGCTAGACGCGTGTCCAGTTGAAACACCCGGCGGGAACGCCCGTTCCGCTGACCAGCAGCGCCCCGGCCAGATACAGCCGCCAGGGATCGCCGGTGGTCAGCCGGGCAATGGTGACGTCCGAGACCGGATCGGACCAGATCACGTCCGAGGGCGCGAAGCCCGCCCGTTCCAGCGCCGCCGCCGGCTGCACGCCGGGGGCGAAGACGATGGTGGCGAAGGCCTGGCCCGCCGGAGGCTGCGCCGCCCACAGCCCCGCGCCGAGGCCGATCGCGGCCAGAACCGCCACCGTGACCGCGGGGGCGCGCCGCCCGCGTCCGGCCTGCGGCCAAGCCACCAGCCCAGCAGCGCCGGCAGCAGCCCCAGACACAGGAAGAAGGCCAGATCCCAGGCCAGCGGAGCCGGACTGTCCAGCTTGATCCGGTGGATGCCCAGAAGCCAGTGCGACAGGATGCCGTCCAGCATGTGCCAGGCCCCGAAGCCCGCCAGCAGCGCGCCGCCCGTGGCGTTCAGCCCCGCCGCACGGTGCCGCGCCCGCCACAGGCCCCACAGGGCCACGGCTGCCAGCACATACATCAGCGCATGGAACCAGCCGTCCCACAGGATCTGCAGGCGCAGATCCTCCATCCCCGGCACGAGGCTCAGCAGGTGGTGCCACTGCAGGATCTGGTGCAGCAGGATGCCGTCGAAGAAGCCGCCCAGGGCGAAGCCCAGCAGGGCCGCATGGGTGATCCACGGGTTACGTGACATCGGGACCGGTCTCCACGCCGCAAGGGGCCCGCCGGCCGTGGCCGGCGAGCCGCCGGGTTATCCGATCTGTTCGGACTGCGCGCCGCTGCCGGGCCGGGCCATGCCCAGGTCCGGGATCTGGTCGGACGGCTGCAGGGTGCCGGTGGTGAAGGTGCCCTTGCCGTCGATCGAGGCGCCTTCGCCCCAGCGGCCCGGGGCCGGTGCGCTGCCATCGGCCTGGAAGCCCAGATAGGCATAGCTGAACTCGGTCTTTTCCTCGGCCTGGGGATGGCTGTTGGGGATCGGGAAGGCGCCGGTCATGCCGCCCAGTTCCTCGAGCGCGGCAAGCCACTGGTTCTGGTGCATGGTGTCGCGCGCGATCAGGTATTGCAGCATGTCCTTCATGCCGGCGTCGTCGGTCATGTTGTAAAGCCGCACGGCCAGCGTCCGACCGGTGGATTCGGCGGCGACGTTGGCGATCATGTCGGCGGCGATGTTGCCGCTGGCATAGATGTGGGACATGTCGAAGGGCACCCCGTCGCTGTCCACCGGCATCGCCGACAGCCCCGACGACAGCAGGTTCTTGAGGTTGATGCCCCCCATGATCGCGCCCACGGCCCGGTCGCTGGCGGCCATTTCCTCTTTCATCGACAGCGGCGCGCCTTCCAGGTTCATCGCCACGGCGGTGGCCAGCATCTCGATGTGGCCCAGCTCCTCGGCGGCGGTGTTCATCAGAAGGTCGCGGAACCGCTTGTCGCCGCGCGCCCCGCAGGCTTGGAAGAAATACTGCATCGCCACGCGGATTTCGCCCTCGACCCCACCGATGGCCTGCTGCAGCGCGCGCGCGAACAGCGGATTGGGGGAATCGACCCGGACGGGATATTGCAACTTGTTATCGGTATAGAACATCGACACTCTCCGGCTGGTCGTTGAAGGTCCATCGGCCAGGGGCGCCTCACGCACCCGCAGTCATCGGCCGCACGTCCCCCAACCGGCAGGATTGCCGCGGGGTTCCCCGACGATCGCGCAGAAAAACTTTATTAACCCGTCCCGGCCGCGGCCCCGGTTCCTGGCGGCGCGGCGGGGCGGGGCGGCCGCTCAGGCCATGGTGGCGATGTCCATGACGAAGCGATACTTGACGTCGCCCTTCTGCATCCGGTCGTAGGCCTCCTCGATCTGGTCGGCGCGGATCATCTCGATGTCGGCGGTGATGCCGTGGCGGGCGCAGAAATCCAGCATCTCCTGGGTTTCGGGGATGCCACCGATCATCGACCCGGCCAGGCTGCGGCGGCGCATGATGAGGCTGAACACGTTGGGCGAGGGATGGGGCGTCGCCGGCGCCCCCACCAGCGTTATCGTGCCGTCGCGTTTCAGCAGCGCCAGGAAGGCGTCCAGATCATGCGGGGCGGCCACGGTGTCCAGGATGAAGTCGAAGCTTTGCGCATGGGCCCACATCTGGGCCGCGTCGGTCGAGACGACCACCTCGCTTGCGCCCAGGGCCCTGGCGGCCTCGCGCTTGTCGGGGGACGTGGTGAAGGCCACCACCTGCGCGCCCAGGGCATGGGCCAGCTTGACGCCCATGTGGCCAAGGCCGCCGATCCCGACGACGCCCACCTTCTTGCCCGGCCCCGCGCCCCAGTGGCGCAGCGGCGACCAGGTGGTGATCCCCGCACAAAGCAGCGGCGCCACGGCGGCAAGCTGATCCGGCGAATGGCTGATCTTCAGGACATAGCGTTCATGGACGACGATCGCCTGCGAATAGCCGCCCAGCGTGTGCCCCGGCGCGTCGGGGGTGGGGCTGTTGTAGGTGCCGACCATGCCGCCGCAGTAGTTCTCCAGCCCCTCGGCGCAGTCGGGGCAGTGCCGGCAGCTGTCCACGATGCAGCCGACGCCCACCAGATCGCCCGGCTTGTGGCCGGTGACATGGGCGCCCACCTCGGTCACGCGGCCCACGATCTCGTGCCCCGGCACGCAGGGATACAGCGTGCCCGCCCATTCGCTGCGCGCCTGGTGCAGGTCGGAATGGCAGATGCCGCAGAAGGCGATCGCGATGCGCACGTCATGGGGGCCGGGATCGCGGCGGGTGATCTGCATCGGACCCAGGGGCTGGTCGGCGGCCGGGGTTCCAACCGCGCGGATGGTCATGAAGTCTCCTTTCGCATCGCAAGAAGGGATGGCGGGGCCGCCCCCGCCGCCATCTGAACCAGAAGGCGCCCCCTGCCGCAGGCCGCGGCCGCCTGCCGTCCGGCGGCCCCGCGGCGCTGCCGGCATCGGGGCCGGCGTCGGGGCCCGGGAACTTCCCCGGCCTCAGCCGGCTTCCGGCAGGAAGCCATGAAGGGACCGCCCAGGGGGACGCCATGACGCGCATCGGATACCACGCCTCGCATGAACAGTTCGACCCTCGCGCCCTGCGCGACCTGGCGATCCGCGCCGAGGCGGCGGGATTTGCCGGCGTCAAGTGTTCGGACCACCTGCAACCCTGGAGCACGCGGCAGGGCCAGTCGGGCCATGCCTGGGTCTGGCTGGGGGCGGCGATGGGTGCGACCACGGTTCCCTTCGGCAGCATCTCGGCGCCGGGCTATCGCTATCACCCGGCGGTGATGGCCCAGGCGGTGGCGACGCTGGGGCAGATGTTTCCCGGCCGCTTCTGGCTGGCGCTCGGCACCGGCGAGGCGCTGAACGAATGGGTCACCGGCATGACCTGGCCGGACAAGGCCGAACGCAATGCCCGGCTGCGGGAATGCTTCGACGTGATGCAGGCCCTGCTGCGCGGCGAAACCGTCACCCATCGCGGCCGCATCACCGTGATCGAGGCGCGGCTGTGGTCGCTGCCCGACACGCCGCCGCCGCTGTTCGCCGCCGCGGCCACCGCCGAAACCGCGCGCCAGGTCGGCGCCTGGGCCGAGGGGCTTCTGACGCTGGGCGGCGAGCCCGCCAAGGTGGCAAGGGTGATCGAGGCCTTCCGCGAGGGCGGGGGCGAGGGCAAGCCGGTCCATATCCAGCACACGATGTCCTGGGCCGAGACGCCGGATCAGGCGATGGCCAATGCCCTGGACCAGTGGGGGCCGGTGGCCATCGGCGGAGAGATCAACTGGGACATCCGCCGGCCGTCGGATTTCGACCTGCTGGGCCGCTACGTCGGCCCCGATCAGATCGGCGGGGCGGTGCGCGTCTCCTCGGATCCCGGCCGGCACCGGGCCGACCTTCAGGCCCTGGCGGATCTGGGCGCCCAGGCGATCTTCCTGCACAATGTCGGCCTCAACCAGGATGCCTTCATCGACATGGCGGCGCGCGAACTGCTGGGCCAGGCCGGATAGCGGGCCGCGCAGGACAAGCCGCGGGGGGGACGGCAGCCCGTCCCGCCTACAGCTTGTCGCGCCAGTGGTTCACAAGCGGATAGCGCCGGTCCAGCCAGAAGGCCCTGGTGGAAATCCGCGGGCCGGGCGCGGCCTGATAGCGTTTCCATTCGCTGCCATAGAGCAGCCGTTCGACCTTGCGCACGGTATCCGCCTCAAAGCCCTGGGCGACCAGATCGGCCAGCGACAGGTCCTTTTCGACCAGACCTTCCAGGATTGCGTCCAGGATCTCGTAGGGGGGCAGCGAGTCCTGGTCCACCTGGTCGGGGCGCAATTCGGCCGAGGGCGGCTTCGAAATGATGCGCGCCGGGATCACCTCGCCCTCGGGGCCCATCATCCAGGGGCGGTGGTTGGCGTTGCGCCAGCGGCAGGTCTGGAACACGCGGGTCTTGTAGAGATCCTTGATCGGGTTGTATCCCCCTGCCATGTCGCCATAGATCGTGGCGTAGCCCACGCCCACCTCGGACTTGTTGCCGGTGGTCAGCAGCATCCCGCCGAACTTGTTGGAAATCGCCATCAGCATCAGGCCGCGCAGGCGGGACTGGATGTTTTCCTCGGTGACATCGGGCTGCGTGCCTTCCATCAGATGCGCAAGCGCCTGGGACACGGCGTCGCGCGCGCCGTCGATGCGCACGGTGTCCAGCCGCACGCCCAGCCGGGTGGCGCAATCGGCGGCATCGTCCAGGCTGGTCTGCGACGTGTATTCGCTGGGCAGCATCACGCAATGGACGTTTTCAGGCCCCACCGCGTCCGCCGCGATCGTGGCCACAAGCGCCGAATCGATGCCGCCCGACAGGCCCAGGACCACCTTGGAAAAGCCCGACTTGTGCAGGTATTCGCGCAGCCCCAGCATCATCGCCTGGTAATCCTGTTCCCATTCGTCGGGCTGGGGCGCCATCAGCCCGGGCTCGGCGCGCCAGCCTTCGGGGGTCAGGGTGAAATCGACATGGGCCAACATCTCCTCGAAGGGGAAGCTGGACGACCTTGTGGCCGCCGGGGTTCAGCACGAAGCTGGCACCGTCGTAGAGCTGGTCGTCCTGCCCGCCCGCCATGTTGACATAGACCAGCGGCAGCCCGGTTTCCACGACGCGCGCGACCATGTGGCCCATGCGCAGGTCCAGCTTGTTCCTGTGATAGGGGCTGCCGTTCGGCACCACCAGGATCTCGGCCCCCGTCTCGGCCAGGGTCTCGGCCACGTCGGGCGCCCAGCCGTCCTCGCAGATGGGCGACCCGATCCGCGCGCCCGCGACCGGATAGGGGCCGCTGATCGGGCCGCTGTCGAACAGCCGCAATTCGTCGAACAGCTGCTTGTAGGGCAGGCGGTGCTTCAGCACCCGGGCGACCAGTTCGCCGTCCTTGTAGACCCAATAGGCGTTGTACAGCCTGTCGCCCTCGGCATAGGGCCCGCCGATGCCGATGGCGGGGCCGCCGGTGCAGGCGGCGCCCAGGGCGCAGATGGCGTCCTCGGCCTGGCGGGTGAAAGCGGGCTTCAGCACCAGATCCTGGGTCTGATAGCCGGTGATGAACATCTCGGGCAGGGCCAGCATATCGGCCCCGGCATCCCTGGCGGCGGCCCAGGCCTCGCGCGCCTTGGCGGCGTTGCCCGGCAGGTCGCCCAGCGTGGCATTCAACTGGCCGATGGTCAGGCGGAAACGGTTCGTCATGATGCTGGCCCCTGGTCCTTGTGGAAAACGTGATAGGCGATGGCGCGGATAAGGAGAAGTCGGGCTTTGCGCGAAGGGTTCCCCTGCGCTAAACCACAAGGCGGAAGTCAAGGGGCGATGTGGCGATGAAGGCGGCAGGTTGGGCGGCAGTCGTGGCGCTTTTGGCGGGGTCCGTGGCGGCGGATGCGCAGGTCGTGACCAAGCAATACGACGATGGCGGCGTCTATGAGGGCACCTTCCGCAACGGCCGCCAGCACGGCCAGGGCAGCTATACCCTGCCCAACGGCTATCGCTACGAGGGCGACTGGGTCGAAGGCGAGATCCTGGGCCGGGGCCGGGCCACCTTTCCCAACGGTTCGGTCTATGAGGGCCAGTTTGCGCAGGGCAAGCCTCATGGCACGGGCAAGATCACCTATGCCGACGGCGGCACCTACGAAGGCGACTGGGTCGAGGGCGAGATCACCGGAAAGGGCGTGGCCCGCTATGCGAACGGCTCGGTCTATACGGGCGACTTCGTCAAGGGGCTGCACCAGGGCAAGGGCGTGCTGACCCAGCCCAACGGCTATCGCTACGAGGGCGACTGGAACGCTGGCGTCAAGGAAGGCCAGGGCAAGATCACCTATCCCGACGGCGCGGTTTATGAAGGCGGGATGCTGGCGGGACAGCGCGCGGGCAAGGGCCGCCTGACCATGGCCGACGGGCTGATCTATGACGGCATCTGGTCGGCCGGGCAGATGTCGGGAAGCGGGGTTCTGGTCCAGGCGTCGGGCGACCGCTACGAAGGCCAGATGCTGAACGGCAAGCGCGAGGGCCAGGGCATCGCCACCTATGCCAACGGCGACGTCTACGAGGGCGAGTTCAAGTCCGACCGCCGCCACGGCCAGGGCACCTTCACCGGAACCGACGGCTATGTCTATATCGGTTCCTGGGTCGAGGGCCGGATGGAGGGCGAGGGCCAGATCACCTATCCGGACGGTTCGATCTATCAGGGCCAGATGCAGGCCGACCGCCCCCACGGCAGGGGCAAGATCACCTATCCCGACGGCGCCACCTACGAGGGCCAGTGGTCCCAGGGCGTGATCGAGGGCGAGGGCAGGGCCAGCTATGCCAACGGCATGGTCTACGAGGGCGGCTTCAGGAACGCCCGCAACCACGGCCAGGGCCGGATGACCTATCCCGACGGCTATGTCTATACCGGCGCCTGGGCCGATGGGCAGCGCCACGGCGAAGGCCAGGCGACCTATGCCGACGGCACCGTCTATACCGGCAGCTTCGTCAACGGCCTGCGCGAAGGCCAGGGCAGGCTGACGACGCCGGACGGCTTCGTCTATGAAGGCGGCTGGAAGGCGGGCGAGATCGACGGACAGGGTGTGGCCACCTATGCCAGCGGCGACCGCTACGAGGGCAGCTTCGTCGCGGGCAAGCGCCAGGGCCAGGGCGTCATGCGCTATGCCAGCGGCGAGGTGGCGTCGGGCCAGTGGGACCAGAACCGCCTGGTCGAGGCAGGCCCGCTTCCCGGACCGGCGCCGGGGCAGATCGAAGCCCCCTCCATGCCGGCCGAGGCGCCCAGCCCCTGAGGATGCGGTCCGGCAGGCGGATCGGGCGAATGGGACTGCGGCCGGACGACAGGGGCTGCCCAATCAGGGCGCCAGAGTCCTGCGGCGGGGATCCGGCGGCGCGATCCCGGGCGGCGCCTGACAGCCCCGCCGGCGCCAGGACGGGGTTGCCCAGGCGGATCGCCGCTGCCAGGGCACGCGGCCGCCGGCAGCGTCAGCGAACCTGAAGGTTGATCGGCAGATCGAAGGCGTAGCTGGCATCGGTCAGGGCCGCCGGGGCGCCGGGGCAGCGTCCCGCGCGCTGTGCGGCCTGCAGCGCCGCCTGATCCAGCGCCGCGATGCCGGACGATCCGGCGATCCCGACCCCCTGGATCGCGCCGCTGCGCGAGACCGAGAGGCGCAGCGTCACGCGCCCGCCTTCGCGGATCCCGCGCGGGGCCGAGGCGCGGCGGCTGATGCAGGACCGGATCTGGCCGCCCCATTGCGACATCAGGCTGGCCTTCTGCTGCGGGCTGGGTCCGCTGGCGCCCGTGCCTCCGGCGCCCTGGTCGGCGCGGCGGGCCTGCTGTTGCCGGGGCGCTGCGGGCTGTTCCTGCCGGGGTTCCGCCTGGCGCTGCCCACCGGCTTCGCGCGGCGCCTGCGGCCGGGTCCGGGCCTGCGGCTGGGGGTCGCGCTCGGGCCGCCGCTCGGGGCGGGCCGAGCTGTTCAGGGCCACCGAGGCCGGCGCCTGCAGATCCGGCGGGGCGGGCGGAAACAGCCGCGCCATGTCCTCCAGCGGCTCGAGTTCCGGCAGGGGCGGCAGGTCCAGAGGCTCTGCAGCCGGGGCCGGCTGCGGTTCGGGTTCGGGTTGGGATTCGGCTTCGGCTTCGGGCCGGACCGGCTCCTCGGCCGCTTCTTCGGCGGGGGCGAGGGCTTCCTCGGCGGGCTCCTCGGCGGGGGCGAGATCGACATAGACCGGTTCAGGCAGCCCGGGGGGCGGGGCATCCGCCTCGGCGCGGTGCAGAAGCCACAGCCCGCCGCCCAGATGCGCCGCCAGCACCAGAGCCGCAGCCCCGCCCCACAAGGCGCCTGCGCGGATCAGGCTGCCCGCCCGGCCGCTCATTGCGGGGGATCCCCGGCCGGTGGTTCCGGCGCGGGCGCGGCGGCGGTGGCCGATTCAAGCCCCACCAGGGCGATCTTCAGATAGCCCGCGTCGCGCAGGGTGTTCATCGTGTCCATCAGGTCGCCATAGGCCACCGCGCGGTCGGCGCGCAGGAAGATGCGCTGGTTTCGGTCGCCGCCGGTCGCCTGGGCCAGCGCGGCGGCAAGGCCGCCCGGGGCGATGTCCCGGTCGCCAAGCGCCAGCGTCAGGTCGGGCCTGACGGTCAGATAGACCGGCTGATCGGGACGTTCCGCGGGCGTCGCGTTGGACACCGGCAGATCGACATTGACATCGACCGTCGCCAGCGGCGCCGCCACCATGAAGATGATGAGCAGCACCAGCATCACGTCGATGAAGGGGGTGACGTTGATCTCGTGGTTCTCGACCAGATCATCGCCGCTTTCCCGGATCCCGCCCGCCATGGCTCAGACCTTTCCGGCCGGGAGGCCGCGGAAGTCCAGGTCGCGGCTGACCAGCTGGCGGACGCCCGCCGCCGCATTGGCAAGGCGCAGGCGATAGCCGGTGATGGCGCGGGCGAAGACGTTGTAGATGACCACGGCGGGGATGGCCGCGACCAGGCCGATGGCGGTGGCCAGCAGCGCCTCGGCGATGCCCGGGGCCACCACGGCCAGGTTCGTGGTCTGGGATTCCGAGATGCCGATGAAGCTGTTCATGATCCCCCAGACGGTGCCGAACAGCCCGACGAAGGGCGCGGTCGATCCGATCGTGGCCAGGATGCCGGTTCCCCGCGCCATGCGCCGGCCCTCGACGGCCTCGATCCGCTCCAGCCGCGATTCGACGCGCTCCTTGATGCCCCGGTCGCCCGCGACCGTCAGCGCGGGCTGGGACCGGCGGTATTCCTCGGCCGCCTCGTGGATCATGCGCGAGGCCGCGTCGCGGCGGCTGCCGCTGGCCGTCAGGGCGGCGTCCAGGCTGCGGGCGGCCTGGATGCGGCGGATGGCCTTTCGCAGCCTGCCGCTTGCGCCCCACAGTTCCAGCGCCTTCGCCACCAGCACCGTCCAGGTGATGACCGAGGCGATGGCAAGGCCGATCATCACCGCCTTGACCACCACATCCGCCGCCTGGAACATCCCCAGGGGCGAAAGGTCGTGGGGCAGGTTCGGGTCGCGGGCGGGCGGGGCCAGGACCGGCGCCAGGGCGTCCTGCACGGCCTCGGGCAGATAACCCGGCGCAGGTTCGGCGGGTTCGGCAGCCGCCGGCGCGGTGGCCCCCGCTGCAGGGGCCGGGGCCGGATCGGCCGCGGGCGTGCTGTCCTGCGCCTGGGCGAGGCTTCCCAGCAGGCAGGACAAGGCAAGGGCAAGGCCAAGGCGGCGCGGCGGCAGGTGGATCATGCTGTTCCCTGGCTTCCTGACCCGCCCAAGGCGGGTCCTGTTGCATCCCGGCGGGATCGCGCCCGCAGACGATGACGGGTATCAATCGCCCATGTAAAATTGTCAACTATTCAGCCGGGCATCGGCGGCCGGATGCGCGGCTGGCCCGATCTTGGGCCGGTTCCGGCGGATGCCGGCAACCGGCGCCGGCCCCCTTGCCGATGCGCCCGAGCCGCGCCACAAACGGCCCATGAGCCCACCACCCGTCATCATCCTTGCCGGAGGACTGGCCACCCGCATGGGCGGCGGCGACAAATGCCTGCTGGATCTGGGCGGCCAGCCCATGCTGGCGCGGATCGTCGCCCGGCTCGGGCCTTCCTCGGGGCCGGTGGCGCTGAACGCCAACGGCGATCCGGCCCGCTTCGGGGGGTTCGGCCTGCCGGTCCTGCCCGACAGCCTGCCGGACCATCCCGGGCCGCTGGCCGGGATCCTGGCGGGCATGGACTGGGCGGCCAGGACCGGGGCCGCGCGGATCCTGTCGGTGGCGGGCGACACGCCCTTCTTTCCCGCCGATCTTGCCCGGCGGCTGGCCGGGGCCGGCGGCGGCATCGTCCTGGCCGCCAGCCGCGACGCCGAGGGCGGGATCCACGAACACCCGACCTTCGGGCTGTGGCCCGTGGCCCTGCGCGGCCCGTTGCAGGCCTTTCTGGCCGCGGGCGGGCGCAGGGTGCGCGGCTTTGCCCGCGATCATGGCGCCCGGCTGGCCGTCTGGGAGGCAGGGGGATCCTGCGATCCCTTCTTCAACATCAACACGCCGGCCGATCTGGATCTGGCCCGCCAGTCGCCCTGCTTGCAGGGCTAGCGGAAATCCTCATGCGCAGAATGCTTCCCATCCTCGTGCTGCTGGCGGCTGTCGCCTTTGCCGTCTCGCCTTTGCTGTCGAACGGCTTCGGAGGCTATCGGCCCGACCAGTTCCCGATCCCGCAGGCCGATCCGCCCATCCAGCCGGCCGGCTGGGCCTTTTCGATCTGGGGGCTGATCTTCGCCTGGCTGGTGGCCGGATCCGCCTTCGGCGCCTGGAGGCGGCGCGAGGATCCCGACTGGCAGCCGATGCGGCCCGCGCTGCTGGTCAGCCTTGCCCTGGGCGCCTTCTGGATCGAGACGGCGCATCGCGACCCCATCGCCGCCACGGTGCTGATCGTGGCGATGCTGGTCCCGGCGCTGATCGCCTTCCTGCGCGCGGGGCGGCGGGACGCGGTCTGGCAGCGGCGCCCCGTGGCGCTCTATGCGGGCTGGCTGACGGCGGCGACGGGGGCCTCGTTCGGGGTGGTGCTGGCCGGCTTCGGGGTGATGTCCCAGCAGGCGGCGGCGATCCTGTGCCTGCTGGCTGTGACCGGCGCGGCCCTGGCCGTCCAGGCGGCGCGGCCGGGCGAATGGGGCTATCCGGCCGGGGTGATCTGGGCGCTGATCGGGATCTTCGCGGCGAACCTGGCGACCGCGAACATGCCGGTGCTGGCCCTGTCGGCGCTGGCGATCCTGATACTGGCATGGCGCGCGGCCGGGGGCTATCGCCTGAACCGCCCATAGGCCTCCAGCGCCCGCTGCCGCCCCTCGTCCAGCCCGACCGGGGCTTGCGGGCGGGCGTCGGGATCCAGCCGCCACGACCGCGGCACGGCGGCGGCGAAGGCACGCGACCCGGCGGCGCCGGGCTTGAGCCAATGGTCCTGATAGCGGCGCCCGGGGTCGAACCGGGCGGCCTGGCCCTCGGGGTTGAAGACCCGGAAATAGGGCGAGGCATCCGGCCCGCAGCCCGCCACCCATTGCCAGTTCATCGCGTTGCTGGCCGCGTCCCAGTCCGTCAGGCAGCGGGCGAACCAGTCCAGGCCGATCCGCCAGTCGGTCATCAGGTGCTTGACCAGATAGCTGGCGGCGATCATCCGCACCCGGTTGTGCATCCGCCCCGTGGCGTAGAGTTCCCGCATCCCGGCATCCACCATCGCCACGCCGGTGCGTCCCTGCCGCCAGGCCGCCGCGTCGGGGTTGTCGCCGCGCCACGGAAAATCGTTCCATTCCGGCTTCCAGCAGTTGCTGGCCATGTCGGGGGCGGCGTCGAACAGGTCGCGGGCAAAGTCCCGCCAGGCCAGTTCACGCAGGAAATCCTCGATCCCGCCCGCCCCGGCGTGCTGGGCGTGCAGCGCCCGGTGCCACAGCCGGCGGGCGCTGATCTCTCCTGCCGCCAGGGCATCGGACAGGCCCGAGGTCACGTCGGGATCGGCGGGAAGATCGCGCCGCCGGGCATAGCCCGCGTCCACCCGGTCCAGGAAAGCGTCAAGCCGGTCATGCGCGGCGCCTTCCCCCGCCCGGACATGGCGGGCGACGATATCCCAGCCGCGGTTCATGGCGGCGCGGGCCTCGGGCCAGTCGATGCCGTCGCTGTCCGGCCAAGCCGCGGGCGGGGACAGGCGCGGGGCGGGCAGGGGGGTGGCGATGGGGGTGCGGCGCAGCGCCCGCCAGAAGGGCGTGAAGACCTTGAAGCGCGTGCCCCCGCCCGTCAGCACGCTGCCGCGCGGCACCAGATCGGCCAGCGGATGCAGGTGCAGCCGCGCGCCCGCCTGTTCGGCCACCGCCTGCAGCCCCGCATCCCCGGCAAAGGGCATCCCCTGCGAGGTGTGGACGGCCCGGGCGCCGCTGTCGCGGATGACGCGGGCCAGCACCTGGGCCGGATCCCCGCGTCGCAGGATCAAGCGGCTGCCCGCCCGGCGCAGCCTGGCGTCGAGGTCGGGCAGCGCCATCGCCTGCCGCTGCGCAGAGGCGGGATGATCCCGGGCCTCGGCCGGGTCGAGGATCACCAGCGGGATCACCGGCCCGTCCTGGGCCGCGGCGACAAGCGCGGGATGGTCGTCCAGCCGCAGCACGCGGCGAAACCAGCAGATGACGGTCATGGCGTTCCTTTCCTTGCTTCCCCGGTCACGTCGCGGCGGGCGGAAAGTTTCGCCCCCGGGCGGATTGTCTGGCCCGCCGGCGGTGGTATAGCTGGAACGCCCCGGACGAAAGCCGCCCCGTTGCCTGATCCCGCTGCCCCACCCGGTTTCGTGTCGCTTGTCTCTGCCGGGCCCGGCGATCCCGAACTGCTGACGCTGAAGGCCGCGGACCGCCTGGCGCGGGCCGATGTGGTGCTGTTCGACGACCTGGCATCCGGCGCGGTGCTGGACCATGCGGGTCCAGGGGCCGAACGCATCCCGGTGGGCAAGCGCGCCGGGCGGCCCTCGGCCCGTCAGGACCAGGTGAACGCGCTGCTGGTCGAACACGCCCTAGCCGGGCGCCGGGTGGTGCGGCTGAAGTCCGGCGACGCGGGCTTCTTCGGCCGGCTCGAGGAGGAACTGGCGGCGCTGAGGCAGGCGGGCATCCCGTTCGAGATCGTGCCCGGCGTCACCTCGGCCAGCGCGGCGGCGGCGGCGGCGGGCATCCCGCTGACACGCCGGCTGACCGCGCGCCGCGTGCAGTTCATCACCGGCGCGGACGTGACGGGCCGGCTTCCCGGCGACATCAACTGGGCCGCCATCGCCGATCCGGCGGTCACCACCGTGGTCTTCATGGGGCAGCGCAGCTTTCCCGACCTGGCGCGCGGCCTGCGCGCCCACGGCCTGCCCGGCGACACGCCCGCCCTGTTTGCCGAAGCGGTGGGCCATCCCCACCAGCGGCTGGTCCGCACCACGGTGGACGGCCTGGCGGCGATGATGGCGACGGCGTCCGTGTCCCAGCCCGGGCTGATCCTCTACGGCCCGCTGGCCTTCGACCTGTAAAGCTTTCGTTAAACCCTTGGGAAAACCCGGCTTTCCGGTCCGTGCGGATTAGGGTTCTGTTAGCCATCGCCCGCCGCCGGGCTTGCAGCTGAAACGCGCAATCAACGGACAAGATGATCTCCTATCGTCACGTGGTCACCTATGGGACCACGCAGCAACGCTGGCTGTCTGACGTGACCGATCTGGCGCTGGTCCAGACCGCGGGACAGTGGCTGCTGTGCGCCGTGAACGCCTTGGGCGGGATCTCCAGCTATCGGATCGGCGACCCGCTGGCGCCGCTGGTCCGGGGGCTGACGGCGGGCTTTCCGGCAGGCTTCACCTATCACGCGCAGCCCAGCCTGACGGTGCTGGGCGGGGACGGCGGCGCCCGCCTTCTGGTCGGCGGCGTCTCGGGGGCGGGCGTGGCGGGCCTGACGATCGACGGCATGGGCAGGCTGGGGACGCTGGGACAGCTGTTTCCCGCCGACAGGATCGGCGCGCGTCTGTCGGCCAGCGCGCATCTGGTGACCGAGCAGGGGCAGTTCCTGGTCTCGGCCCGGCCCGACCGGCTGACGATCGAGGTGAACCGGATCACGGCCGACGGCAGCCTGTCGGCGGTCTCCTCGGCCGACCTGCCCAGGCCCGCGGGCGCGGCCGGGGCGTCGCTGGACGGGATCGCGACGCTCGAGGTGGAGGGGCAGCGCCTCGTGGTGGCGATCTCGGGCCTGGGCAATTTCATCTCGACCCATGCGATCGGCGCGGACGGCACCCTGCGCGCCGGATCGGTCCATGCCGCGGCCGAGGGGACCGGATACCATGTTCCCTCGGGGCTTGAGGTCCTGCAGGTCGGGGGGCGCAGCTTCGTCGTGGTGGCGGGGAACGCCTCGTCCTCGCTGTCGGTGTTCCGGCTGGACAGGACCGGCGCGCTGACCGCCACCGACCACGTGCTGGACGAATTGACGACCCGCTTCCAGTCGGTAACGGCCATGGCCACGGCGGTGGTGGACGGGCGCGGCTTCGTGATCGCGGGCGGGGCGGACGGGGGAATCTCGATCTTTGCGCTGATGCCGGACGGCAGGCTGCTGCATCTGCAGACCATCGCCGACACCGCCGGAACGACCCTGGACCGCATCAGCGCGATCGAGGCCGTGACCATCGCCGGCAGGATCGTCCTGCTGGTCACATCCGGGGGCGAGACCGGGGTGACGCAGCTTGCCATCGACCCCGGCGCGGTCGGCAGCACGGCGATTGCCGGATCGGGCCGGGTCGCGGGAACCGCCCAAGACGATCTGCTGGTGGCCGGCGGCGCCACCACCGGCCTGAGCGGCGGGGCCGGCGACGACATCCTGGTGACCGGCCGGACCGGCATCACGCTGAGCGGCGGCGCGGGCGCCGACATCTTCGCCCTGACGCGCTTCGACGGCCGCATCGTCATCACCGACTACGAGGCAGGCACCGACCGGCTGGACCTGTCGATGCTGGGCATGATCCGCAGCACCCTGCAACTGACCTTCGCGCCGCAGGCCTGGGGAACGCTGATCGTCTATGGCAACGCCATCGTCGAGATCCGCAGCCGCGACGGCACGCCCCTGGCGCCTGCGGATTTCGGCGACGGGATGTTTCCCATCGCCCATTACATGCTGCCGCGGCTGGATCCGGTCAGCACCGCGGTTCCCCCGTCGCCGCCGGCCAGTGGATCTTCGGAACCGCCGGGCCGGACCGGCTTCTGGGGGCGGGCGGCGCCGACCAGATCCAGGCGGGCGAGGGACAGGACACCGTCTCGGCCGGGGCGGGCGGCGACACGGTGCAGGGGCAGGCGGGCGACGACCTGCTGCGCGGCGGAGACGGGGCCGATCAGGTGCTGGGCCAGGCGGGACAGGACAGCCTGTTCGGCGACGGCGGCGACGACAGCCTGCTGGGCGATGACGGCTGCGACCTTCTGTATGGAGGCCTGGGGCGGGACGGCCTGCGGGGCGGGACCGGCAACGACCGGCTGTATGGGGGCGCGGGCGATGACCGCCTGTACGGCGAGACCGGCAACGACACCCTGTCGGGCGAGGATGGCGACGACCTTCTCGAGGATCTTCTGGGCGACAACCACCTGCTGGGCGGCGCGGGCGGGGACGGCCTGGTGGCGGGGGCGGGCCTTGATTCGCTGTGGGGCGGCGAGGGCGACGATCTTCTGCAGGCGGGCGGCGGCGCTGACTTGCTGGATGGCGGATCCGGGCAGGACAGCCTGCGGGGCGGTGCCGGCGACGACCGGCTGACGGACCTGCTGGGCGACAACCACCTGCTGGGCGAGGCCGGCAACGACCTGCTGACCGCCGGAGCCGGCGCCGACCGGCTGCGCGGCGGGTCGGGCCGGGATCTGCTGCGGGCGGGCCTGGGCAACGACAGCCTCTGGGCCGAGGATGACGACGACCAGCTGTTCGGAGAGGCCGGCAACGACCTGCTGGACGGCGGCAAGGGCAACGACCTGCTGGACGGCGGTGCGGGCGACGACCGCCTGGACGGCGGCCTGGGCAATGACACGCTGCAGGGCCAGGCCGGCAACGATGCGCTGGCCGACCTGTGGGGCGCCAATCGCCTGTTCGGCCAGGACGGCAACGACGGCCTGCGCGGGGGCTCGGGGGCGGACCGGCTTTACGGCGGGGCCGGGGGCGATACGCTCTGGGGTGGGGCCGGCGCCGACTGGCTGTGGGGCAATGCCGGAAACGACCGGTCCTGGGGCGAGGACGGCGCTGACCTGATCGAGGATTATTCGGGCAACAACCTCTTTGACGGCGGAAGGGGCAACGACCGGCTGCTGGCGGGGGCGGGCCGGGACACGCTGCGGGGCGAGGCGGACCAGGATCTGCTGCGCGGGGGCGGGGGCGGCGACCTGCTGGACGGCGGCTTGGGCAACGACAGCCTGTGGGGGGAGGCGGGCAACGACCGGCTGACGGACCTGCGGGGCAACAACCTGCTGCGCGGCGGGCTGGGCAACGACATTGCGACAGCCGGCGCCGGCAACGACCGGCTGTTCGGCGAGGCTGGTCAGGACAGCCTGACCGGCGGCGCGGGATGCGACGCGCTGCGCGGCGGGCTGGGCAACGACCGGCTGTCGGGTCAGGCGGGCAACGACAGCCTCTGGGGCGATGCGGGGGCGGATCTGCTCTATGGCGGAACCGGCGGCGACGCCCTGAGGGGCGGTGCCGGTTCGGACCGCCTTCAGGGCGACGCCGGCCAGGATCTTCTGCTGGGCGAGGGGCAGCGCGACTGGCTTTGGGGCGGCGCGGGCCGGGACACGCTGGCCGGCGGCGGCGGCAGCGACCTGATCTGGGGCGGCGCCGATGCCGACGTGTTCCGCTTTGTCCGGCCCGGCGACAGCGCCCCCGCCGCCCCCGACATCATCCAGGACTTCCGGGCCGGCAGCGATCGTCTGGACCTGCGCGGCCTGGGGCTGCGCTATATCGACGACGGCGATTTCAGCGCCGCCCGCCAGCTTCGCTGGCATCACACCCCGTCCGAAACCCGCGTCATGGCGGACCTGGATGGCGATGGCAGGGCGGATCTGGTGGTGCGGCTTCTGGACCAGATCGACCTCGACCGCGGCGACTTCCTGCTCTAGCCCCCGGCCCGCGTTCTCAGCCGGTCCGATGCCCAGCGCGCCGCGTCGGCCACGGCAGGGTCGCCATCGCCGGTCAGGCTTTCCGCCACCTGGGCAAGCCCCGGATCGCCGGAATTGCCGATCGCATAAAGCACGTTGCGCACGAAGCGGTCGCGCCCGATGCGCTTGATCGGGCTGCCCGAGAAGCGCGCCCGGAAGCCCGCATCGTCCAGCCGCGCCAGCTCGGCCAGGGGCGGGGCGCCGACGATGCCGCGATAGCGCATTTCGGACCCGGCCTGGGCGAACTTGTTCCAGGGACAGACCGCCAGGCAGTCGTCGCAGCCATAGATGCGGTTGCCCATCAGGGGGCGCAGCTTGGGATCGACCGGCCCCTTGTGTTCGATCGTCAGGTAGGAAATGCAGCGCCGCGCATCCAGTTGATAGGGCGCCGGAAAGGCGCCTGTCGGGCAGGCGTCCAGGCAGGCGCGGCAGGATCCGCAATGCGAACGCTCGGGTGCGTCCGGGGGCAGGGGAAGGGTCGTGAAGATCGAGCCCAGGAAGAACCAGCTTCCCAGATCGCGCGACAGAAGGTTGGTGTGCTTGCCCTGCCAGCCCAGGCCCGCGGCCTGCGCCAGGGGTTTTTCCATCACCGGCGCGGTATCGACGAAGACCTTGATCTGCTCGCCCGGCGCCTGTTCCAGAAGCCAGCGGCCAAGCTGCTTCAGCCGCTTCTTGACCAAGTCGTGGTAATCGCGCCCCTGGGCATAGACGCTGATCGCGGCACGGTCGGGCTGGTCGAGAACCGCCAGCGGATCGTGGTCGGGTGTGTAAAGCTCGGCCAGAACGATCACCGAACGGGCTTCCGGCCACAGCGCCGCCGGATCGCCGCGCCACCGCGTGCGCTCGGCCATCCAGCCCATCTGCCCGTGCCGCCGGGCGGCCAGGAACTGCTGCAATCGCTCTGCCGCCTCGGGCACCGCATCGGGCGTCGTCACGCGCATCCGGGAAAAGCCCACGGCTTCGGCTTCAGCCGCCAGACGCTCTTTCACCTTTGTCCAAATACCCCGGGGGGACCGGGGGCCGGCCCCCGGCGCTAGCCGAAGTCAAGCTCGGCATAATGGGGGGCCGGGTGGATGCCCGGAACCTGGTCGGCCAGGATCGACCGGAAGGCCGGGCGGGACTTGATGGTGGCATACCAGTCGCGCAGGCTGTCCGAACGGTCCCAGTCCACGTCCGAAATGTAGTCGAGACACGAGAAATGCGCGGCGGCGGTGAAATCGGCCAGCGTCAGGCTGTTGCCGGCCAGCCAGCGGCGGGTTTCCAGCAGCGTGGCCAGATAGTCGATATGCTCCTTGATGGCGCGCAGGCCCTCCTTGACCACGCGGCTGTCGGGATAGCCCTGGCGGGTGATCTTCTTCCAGACCCGCTCGGTCAGGATCGGCACCGTCACCTCGGCGTTGAACTTGTCGTCGAACCAGGCGCAGAGGCGGCGCACCTCATGGCGTTCCAGCGGTGTCGAGGGCATCAGCGCGGGCGAGGGAACCGCCTCGTCCAGATATTCGACGATGGCCTGGCTTTCGGCCAGCATGTTGCCGCGATGGCGCAGCACCGGCAGCTTGCCGGCTGGGTTGCGGCGCTTCAGGTCGGGCGGGCTTTCCCAATAGCGTTCCTCGACCAGTTCCACCTCGATCTTCTTCTCGGCCAGCACCAGCCGGACCTTGCGGCAGAAGGGTGACAGCGCGGTGTGATAAAGCCGGGTGGTCTGGGTGTTGCTGTTCATCGCCTGGTTCAAGAATCCCTGTCGTGCAATCGGGCCTTGATAAGCCTGCGCCCGCCGCGTTTCAACCGGCGCGGGCGGCGGCGAAGCAATCGGCGCGACCGTCGCGCGCGATGGTCGCCGCCCCGTCGGCGATGGCGCGCGACCGTTGCGAGGGCCGGTCCGGGCTGCGCGTCTTGGGCGCGGGCAGCACCGCCGCCAGCCGCGCCGCCTGCACCTCGGTCAGCCGGTCCGGCGTGGTGCCGAAATATTCGCGCGCCGCCGCCTGGATGCCGAAGATGCCGGGGCCGAACTCGGCCACGTTCAGATAGACCTCGAGGATGCGGCGCTTGGTCCACAGCGCCTCGATCATCGGGGTGAAGGCGGTTTCCAGCGCCTTGCGGGTCCAGCTGCGCCCCTGCCACAGAAAGACGTTCTTGGCCGTCTGCTGGGTCAGCGTCGATGCCCCCCGCGACGATCCCGAAGCCACGACCTTGCGAATTTCCGCCATGTCGAAGCCCCAGTGCAGGCAGAAGTTCGCATCCTCGGCTGCCACGACCGACCGCCGCATCGCCCCCGAGATGTCGTCCAGATCCACCCAAGTCCGCGGCGTCGTCGCCTCGGCGGCGATGGTCCAGGTCGTGGGCGGGTTGACCAGGCCATAGACCAACACCAGCCCCAGCATCAGCGCCGCAAAGCGCAGCGCCAGCCAGCGCGTCCAGATCAGCAGCCGCCGCAGGACCCGCCCGCGGATCGGCCGCGTCGCGGACCCGGTATCGTCGGCGGGACGGCTGAGAAGGGCGCGCAGGACCATGCCCGCCCTGTCTCACGCGGCCCCCGCCTGCGTCAAGCGCCGGCAGGGGGCGGGGCGACGGGCGGCACCGGCGCGGGATTGCCCGACAGGGCGTCGCGCAGCCGGTCCTCGTCCTCGCGCGACAGCGAGGTTTGCAGCACCCGGCCCCGGTGGTGGAAGGATTGCAGCCGGTCCAGCATCTTGTCCGCCGTCATCTTGCGCAGCAGCACGAAGACCGCCGATCCGCCCGGCGGCAGCGCCCGTGCGGTCTGGCGGATGAAGTCGTCGTTGATCCCCACATCCGTCAGCTTGCCGGCCAGTGCGCCCGAGGCCGCCCCCACCGCCGCGCCGATCAGCGGGTTGAGGAAGATCAGCCCGATGAAGGTGCCCCAGAAGCCCCCGCCCAGCGCCCCCGCGGCCGTCAGGTTGACGGCCTGGTGCAGCTTGATGTCGTCCTCGGTCGGGCGGGTGACCACCACCGCGTCCTCCATCTCGATCAGGTATTCCCCCTGCATCTTCACCAGTTCCGCCCGCAGTTCGAACCCGGTGGCCTCGTCGTCGAAGGCGATGACGATCAGTTCCGACATGATGCTCTCCTTTCATGGGATGCAGGTGCCCAACCACCTCGGCGGCGGGGGGTTTCACCATCGTGAAGCCGACCGAGGGGAAGGCGCTTGAAAAGCGGCGTTCCGCCGGGCCATATCGCCCCATCCGCAACCATTGGCGCGCCCCCGGGATGAGAGTTCTTGCCACAGTCATGCTGATGGTCGCGCTTCTGGCGATGTCCGTCACCGTGGCGGGCGCGGGGCTGGCGCGGCCTGCCTGCAGCGCCCAGTGGGGCGCGGGCGATCCGTGCCACGGCGCGGCGCTGCCCGGCGCCACCTCGGACACCGCCCAGAACCCCGGCGTCTGCTTTCTCTGCCTGGCCCCGCCCCAGGACGAGGCTGCGCCCGCCCGTCCCCGTCAGCGCCTGCCGATGGCCTTCGGCGCCGTCGTTCTGACCGGCCTGCGGCTTGCCGCGCCCTGGCGACCGCCGCGGGCCTGATCCCTCCGATCATCACGCCGAACCGCCCCCGGGACGGGGAATACCAGCTTTCCTTGCGCCGCGACGGGCCGCAAGACCAATGGGATCAACCACGATGTCCGATTACAACACCGCCAACACCCGCCTGATCATTCCCGGCCTTCAGCGCCTCTATGCCGCCGTGGCGCCGCTGACGGTCCTTTACATGCGCGTCATCTGCGGCCTGGCCTTCATGATGCACGGCTGGCCCAAGATCATGAACCCGATGGGCGCCGTCGGCATGGTCGAGGGGCTGGGCTTCCATCCCGGCTGGTTCTGGTCGCCGCTTCTGGCCGGGACCGAGTTCTTCGGCGGGTTGCTGCTGGTCCTGGGCCTGCTGACCCGACCGGCCGCCGTCGCCACCTCGATCGTGCTGTGCGTGACCAGCTATTTCCACTGGGTCGTCCAGGCCGAGGGCTTCGCCGGGGCCGAGAAGTCGCTGCTGTGGCTGGGCCTGACGCTGTATTTCGCCGCGCATGGCGGCGGGCGGCTGTCGCTGGACCGCGCCTGGGGCAAGCAGTTCTAGGCCCGCCGGCAGGGGGCTGCGGCGGGCCCGTTCCCGCCCTGGCCATCCGCCCAGGACACGACAGGCCCCGGACAGGAAAAAGCCCCCGGAAACCGAAGTTTCCGGGGGCTTTTTATGGTGCCCAGAAGAGGACTCGAACCTCCACGCCTTGCGGCACACGGACCTGAACCGTGCGCGTCTACCAATTCCGCCATCTGGGCCAACTGGTGTGAGGCGGGTCTCTAAAGCCAGTCGCGGGGGGCGTCAATGGGTGGGCGGCAGAAATCTTGCGAAAATCTTTGGCGGCTGCGGGCCGATCCGCCCCCAGGCCGTGCCCCGCCTTGTCGCGCCGCCCGCGCTTGGATATGGAACCAGCAGGCATCGGCATGAAGGAGGCGAGACGCCCATGGCGAAACTGGTCACGATCTATGGCGGATCCGGCTTTGTCGGCCGCCACGTCGCCCGGCAGATGGCCAAGCGCGGCTGGCGCGTGCGCGTCGCCGTCCGCCGTCCCGACGAGGCGCTGTTCACCCGCACCTATGGCGCGGTGGGACAGGTCCAGCCGATCCTGTGCAACGTCCGCGACGAACTGTCCGTGCGCGCGGCCATGGTCGGCGCGGATGCGGTGGTGAACTGCGTCAACATCCTGGCCCCCAAGGGCCAGAGCAGCTTTCAGACGGTGTTCGAGGAAGGCGCCGAACGGATCGCCCGACTTTCGCTGGAGATGGGCGTGGAGCGGGTCGTCCACATCTCGGGTCTGGGGGTCGATCCCGCCTCGGAAAGCCCCTACATCGCCAGCAAGGCGCGCGGGGAAGCGGCGGTCCTGAAGCACCGCCCGGACGCGGTGATCCTGCGGCCCTCGGTGATCTTCGGGCCGGGCGACAATTTCTACAACCGCTTCGCGGCGATGACCCGCTTGGGCCCGGTGGTGCCGGTCGTGGGCGGCGGCACCCGGATGCAGCCGGTCTATGTGGACGACGTGGCCCTTGCCGCCGTCAAGGGCGCGACCGGCGAGGCGGCGCCCGGCATCTACGAACTGGGCGGCCCCGAGATCCTGACCCTGCGGCAGGTGGTGGATCAGGTGCTGAAATCCACCATGCGCCGGCGCGGCGTGGTGAACCTGCCCTTCCGGGTGGCGGAACTGGGCGCGCGGGTGCTGGGTGTCCTGCAGACGATCACCGGCGGCCTGTTCACCAACACCATCCTGACCCGCGACCAGATCGCGCTGTTGCGTGCCGACAACGTGGTGTCACCCGGCGCACGCGGCTTTGCCGAACTGGGCATCGACCCGGTCGCACCCGAGGCGGTGATCGACGAATATCTGTGGCGTTTCCGGCCGTCGGGCCAGTTCGACGCGATCAAGCAGTCGGCCAAGAACCTGCGCGCCGAGTGATGGAAGCCAACACCATCGTCGCCGCGGTCCTCGGGATCCTCGAGGGCCTGACCGAGTTCATCCCGGTGTCCTCGACCGGGCATATCCTTCTGGCAGGCCATTTCCTCGGCTTCGAGTCGCCCGGCCGCAGCTTCGAGGTGCTGATCCAGCTTGGCGCCCTGCTGGCGATCCTGGGGGTCTATTTCGCGCGGATCGTCCATATCCTTGCCTCGGCCCGTCGCGACCCGGCGTCGCGGCGCTTTCTTCAGGCGGTCCTGCTGGCCTTCCTGCCGGCGGCGGCGGTCGGGGTTCTGGCCCACGGCTTCATCAAGGCGGTGCTGTTCGAGACGCCCGCCCTGATCGCGGTGATGCTGATCCTGGGCGGGCTGGTCCTGCTGTGGGTGGATCGCAGGGCCACCCGTCCGGTCTATGGCCGCGTCGAGGAGTTTCCGCTGTCCGTGGCCTTCAGGATCGGATTGTTCCAGTGTCTGGCGATGGTCCCCGGCGTCTCGCGGTCCGGCGCCACGATCGTCGGCGCGCTGCTGATGGGGGCCGACAAGCGGGCCGCGGCCGAGTTCTCGTTCTTCCTGGCGATGCCGACCATGCTGGGGGCCTTCGCCCTGGACCTGTTCAAGAACCGCGACCTTCTGGATGCAGGCGCCCTGGGCAACATCGCCATCGGCTTTGTCGCGGCCTTCGTGATGGCGCTGGTCGTGGTTCGCTGGCTTCTGGGCTATGTCTCGCAACACGGCTATGCGCTGTTCGGCTGGTGGCGGATCATCGTCGGCGTTCTGGCGCTGCTGGGTCTCTGGGCATTTGGGTAAGGCATGCTGACTATTTTTGACGCTTTCGAAGCCGATTTTTTTAGATCGCGGGCTAAATCTGCCATTTAAGTCAGTAATGCTGACTTTTAATGCTGGATCTCTTGGTTTATGCCGGCTGCGGAAGGTCTGTCATTGAAGGTCGCGCAGCCATGGCCACGCAGAAGATGCTCAAGTTCGTCTCGACCCCGCGCGAGATGCCCGAGAAACGCCCCGCGACCGAACGCAGCGAGGACTTTCACGAGATCTATCGCGAATTCGCGCGGGCGAAGGCGGCCGAACAGGCCAGCCGGTGCAGCCAGTGCGGCGTGCCCTATTGCCAAAGCCACTGCCCGCTGCACAACAACATCCCCGACTGGCTGCGACTGACGGCCGAAGGGCGCCTGCACGAAGCCTATCTGGTCAGCCATGCGACCAGCACCCTGCCCGAAATCTGCGGGCGCATCTGCCCGCAGGACCGGCTGTGCGAGGGCAACTGCGTGATCGAGCAGTCCGGCCACGGCACCGTCACCATCGGCGCGATCGAGAAATACATCAACGACACCGCCTGGGATCAGGGCTGGATCACCCCTGTCAGGCCCGAACGGGAACGCGCCGAATCGGTCGGCATCATCGGCGCCGGTCCCGGCGGCCTTTCCGCCGCCCACATGCTGCGCGCGCGCGGCTTTCAGGTCACCGTCTATGACCGCTACGACCGCGCGGGCGGGCTGATGACCTACGGCATCCCCGGCTTCAAGCTGGAGAAGGACGTGGTCATGCGCCGCAGCCGCTGGCTCGAGGAAAGCGGCGTCGAATTCGTGCTGAACTGCACCGTGGGCGAGGACATCAGCTTCGACGCGATCCGGGGCCGGCACGACGCGGTGCTGATCGCCACGGGGGTCTACAAGACCCGCGATCTGGACATCGACAATGCCGATGCCGGGGGCGTGGTGCGCGCCATCGACTATCTGACTGCCTCGAACAAGGTCGATTTCGGCGACAGTGTGCCCGATTTCGAGGATGGCGAACTGAACGCGCGCGGCAAGCGCGTCGTCGTGATCGGCGGCGGCGACACCGCGATGGACTGCGTGCGCACCGCGATCCGCCAGGGCGCGCTGTCGGTGAAGTGCCTCTATCGCCGCGACCGGGCTAATATGCCGGGTTCGCAGCGAGAGGTCCAGAGCGCCGAGGAGGAGGGCGTCCAGTTCGTCTGGATGTCGGCGCCGGGCAGGTTCATCGGTCATGTCACCGGGGATTTCGCCGCCAGCCAGGAAGCCGACGTGGACGGCCCGGTGCGCGCCGTCATGCAGGTCGCCTCGGTCGGCGTGCAGAGGATGCGCCTGGGCGCACCGGACGTGACCGGCCGCCAGTCGCCCGAATTGATCGAGGGGGCCGATTACGACGAGCCCGCCGACCTGGTCATCAAGGCCCTGGGCTTCGAGCCCGAGGACCTGCCAAGGCTGTGGGGCGCGGACGGGCTGGAGGTCACCCGCTGGGGCACCATCAAGGCGGACTTCCAAACCCACCGCACCAGCCTGCCCGGCGTCTTCGCCGTGGGCGACATCGTGCGCGGCGCGTCCCTGGTGGTCTGGGCCATCCGCGACGGCCGCGAGGCCGCCGAATCCATCGCCGGCTACCTGACGGGCGAAGCCCGTGTCGCGGCGGAGTAGGGCCATGATGCTGCGGATCATCATGCCCCTGGCCTGGGCGCTGGCCGCATCGGCCGGCCATGCCGCCAGCTTCCTCCCGCCCGAGGGCTGCCAGTTGCAGGCGACGGTCCAGAACCGCGGCTGTTCGGTCACCCAGTATTACCAGTGTTCCGCCGATCCCCAGGGGCATCAGCGCAGCGCCATCCTGGGCGAGGACGGATTGCGCCACCTGTCGCGCATCGACGCCGAAACCCGCTGGATCGAAAGCAGCGATCCCAACACCGGCCTGGCCGATGTCCTGGTCGAGGATTCCCGCGACCACGCCAGCTTCACCACATTGCTGGAAACCGGGCGGGACGACTTCGACTTCTGGACCGAATCGAACACAGGCGAACGGTTGCGCCATGTGGGCCAGGACATCCTGACCGGCGAGCGCGTCGTGATCGACGGCCAGCCGCTGGAGGTGACGCGCTTCCAGCTCAGGACCTATGACGCGGAGGGCGATCTGCTGATCGAACGCAGCGGGCAGCAGTTCATCAGCCGCCAGATGGGCCGGTTCTTCGGCGGCATCGAAACCCAGTCCGACTGGACCGGCCAGCGTCAGGACACCAACGACAGCCCCGTGACCTTCGCCTTTCCGGGCGAGGAAGGCTTCGGGGAAGCCACGCCACAATTCGACTGCGATCAGTTGCTGACGCAGCTTCTGCAGGAAAGGGTCGGCTCATGAGCAGGGATTGGCAGCAGGAACAGGAAGCCCTCCGCGACTGGATGGCCAAGCACAGCCTGTATCGCGAGGACGACGAACATTCCTCGTGCGGGGTGGGGCTGGTGGTCAACATCGACGGCAAGCCGTCCCGGAAGGTGGTGCAGTCGGGCATCGACGCGCTGAAGGCCATCTGGCATCGCGGCGCGGTGGACGCCGACGGCAAGACCGGCGACGGCGCCGGCATCCACGTCCAGATCCCAGTGTCCTTCTTCCACGACCAGATCCGCCGCACCGGGCACGAGCCCGATCCCGCCAAGATGATCGCCGTGGGCCAGGTGTTCCTGCCGCGCACCAACTTCGCCGCGCAGGAGGCCTGCCGGACCATCGTCGAGATCCGAGGTCCTGCGGATGGGCCACTACATCTACGGCTGGCGCCACGTGCCGGTGAACACCGCCGTGCTGGGCGAAAAGGCCAACGCCACCCGCCCCGAGATCGAGCAGATCCTGATCCGCTGCGAGAAGGACATCGACCACATCCAGTTCGAGCGCGAGCTGTACATCATCCGCCGCCGAATCGAGAAGGCCGCGGTGGCGGCCCAGGTCGCGGGGCTCTATTTCTGCTCGCTGTCCTGCCGCTCGATCATCTACAAGGGCATGATGCTGGCCGAGCAGGTGGCCGAGTTCTATCCCGACCTCAAGGACGACCGCTTCGAATCGGCCTTCGCCATCTATCACCAGCGGTATTCGACCAACACCTTCCCGCAGTGGTGGCTGGCCCAGCCCTTCCGGATGCTGGCCCACAACGGCGAGATCAACACGCTGAAGGGCAACCTGAACTGGCTGCGCAGCCACGAGATCCGCATGGCCTCGTCGGCCTTCGGCGAGGCGGCCGAGGACATTAAGCCGATTGTGCCGGCCGGATCCTCCGACAGCGCCGCCCTGGATGCGGTGTTCGAGGTGATGGTGCGTTCGGGGCGCAGCGCGCCGATGACCAAGACCATGCTGGTCCCGGAAAGCTGGTCCAAGGCCACCACCGACATGCCCAAGGCCTGGGCCGACATGTATGCCTATTGCAACGCCGTGATGGAGCCCTGGGACGGTCCCGCGGCCCTGGCCATGACCGACGGTCGCTGGGTCTGCGGCGGTCTGGACCGCAACGGCCTGCGGCCGATGCGCTATGTCGTGACCGCCGAGAACCTGCTGATCGCGGGATCCGAGGTAGGGATGGTTCCCGTCGATGACCTGGAGGTGCGCGAAAAGGGCGCGCTTGGGCCGGGGCAGATGATCGCCGTCGATATGTGGGACGGCAAGCTGTACCACGACAGCCAGATCAAGGACCGCCTGGCCTCCAGCCAGCCCTTCGGCGAGTGGATCGAGAAGGTCGTCGATCTGAACGCCATCATGCGCGAACTGCCCGAACAGGCGCATTTCAGCGGCGACGACCTGCGCCGCCGCCAGACCGCCGCCGGCTATACGCTGGAGGAGCTGGAGCATGTCCTGTCGCCGATGGCCGAGGACGGCAAGGAAGCCATCGCCTCGATGGGCGACGACACGCCGCCCGCGGTGCTGTCGAGCCAGTACCGGCCGATGAGCCATTTCTTCCGCCAGAACTTCAGCCAGGTGACCAACCCGCCCATCGACAGCCTGCGGGAAACCCGGGTGATGAGCCTCAAGACCCGCTTCGGCAACCTCAAGAACGTGCTGGACGAATCCAGCAGCCAGACCGAGATCCTGATCCTGGAGAGCCCCTTCGTCGCCAATGGCGAATTTGCGGAAATGACCCGCATGTTCGGCGACGCGGTGACGCGGATCGACTGCACCTTCCCCGACGATGCCGGCCCCGAGGCCCTGGCCGAGGGTCTGGCCCGCATCCGCGCCGAGGCCGAGGACGCGGTGCGGTCGGGCGCGGGCCATCTGGTGCTGACCGACGAGGGGCAGGGGCCCGACCGGGTGGCGATGCCGATGATCCTGGCGACCAGTGCGGTCCATTCCTGGCTGACCCGCAAGGGCCTGCGGACCTTCTGTTCGCTGAACGTGCGGTCCGCGGAATGCATCGACCCGCATTACTTCGCCGTGCTGATCGGCTGCGGCGCGACCACCGTGAACCCCTATCTGGCCCAGGATTCGATCCAGGACCGGATCGAGCGCGGCCTGCTGCCCGGCAGCCTCATCGAGAACATGCGCCGCTATCGCGACGCGGTGGATGCGGGCCTTCTGAAGATCATGGCCAAGATGGGGATCTCGGTCATCTCGTCCTATCGCGGCGGTCTGAACTTCGAGGCGGTCGGCCTGTCGCGCGCCATGGTGGCGGAATATTTCCCCGGCATGCACTCGCGCATCAGCGGCATCGGCCTGCACGGCTTGCAGGCCAAGGTCGAGGATCTGCATCACCGTGCCTTCCACGGCGGCGCGCCCGATCTTCTGCCGGTGGGCGGCTTCTACAAGATGCGCCGCTCGGGCGAGAAGCACGCCTGGGAGGCCAGCACCATGAAGCTGTTGCAGGTGGCCTGCGAGAAGGCCTCCTACGACGTGTGGAAGCAATATAGCGCAGCGATGCGGGCCAACCCGCCGATCCACATCCGCGACCTGCTGGACATCAAGCCGCTGGGCAAGCCGGTGCCCATCGAGGAAGTGGAATCGATCACCTCGATCCGCAAGCGCTTCGTGACGCCGGGCATGTCGCTGGGGGCCTTGTCGCCCGAGGCGCACATGACGCTGAACATCGCCATGAACCGGATCGGCGCGAAGTCCGATTCGGGCGAGGGAGGCGAGGATCCGGCCCACAGCCATCCGCTGCCCAACGGCGACAACCCCTGCGCCAAGATCAAGCAGGTGGCCTCGGGCCGCTTCGGCGTCACCGCCGAATACCTCAACGCCTGCGAGGAGCTTGAGATCAAGGTGGCCCAAGGCGCCAAGCCCGGCGAGGGCGGGCAACTGCCCGGCATGAAGGTCACCGACCTGATCGCGCGCCTGCGCCATTCGACCAAGGGGGTGACGCTGATCTCTCCTCCGCCGCACCACGACATCTATTCGATCGAGGATCTGGCGCAGCTGATCTATGACCTCAAGCAGATCAACCCGCGCGCCAAGATCACCGTCAAGCTGGTGGCTTCCAGCGGCGTGGGCACCATCGCGGCGGGCGTGGCCAAGGCCAAGGCCGACATCATCCTGATTTCCGGCCACAACGGCGGCACCGGGGCCAGCCCTGCCACGTCCATCAAGTTCGCCGGCCTGCCCTGGGAAATGGGCCTGACCGAGGCGCATCAGGTGCTGGCCATGAACCGGCTGCGCGAACGGGTGACGCTGCGCACCGACGGCGGCCTGCGCACCGGCCGCGACATCGTCATGGCGGCGATGATGGGCGCCGAGGAATACGGCATCGGCACCGCCGCGCTGATCGCGATGGGCTGCATCATGGTGCGCCAGTGCCAGTCGAACACCTGCCCGGTGGGCGTCTGCACCCAGGACGAACGCCTGCGCGCCATGTTCACCGGATCGGCGGACAAGGTGGTGAACCTCATCACCTTCTATGCCCAGGAGGTCCGCGAAATCCTGGCCGGCATCGGTGCGCGGTCCCTGGACGAGGTGATCGGCCGCGCCGACCTGCTGACCCAGGTCAGCCGGGGCGCCGCGAACCTGGACGATCTGGACCTGAACCCGCTGCTCATCACCGTCGATGGGGCCGAGAAGATCGTCTATGACCGGTCCAAGCCGCGCAACGCGGTGATGGACACGCTGGACGCCGAGATCGTCAAGGACGCCGCACGCTTCTTCGAGGATGGCGAGAAGATGCAGCTGTCCTATGCGGTGCGCAACACCCACCGGACCATCGGCACGCGGACCAGTTCGCTGATCGTGCAGAAGTTCGGGATGCGCAACAACCTGCAGCCCGACCACCTGACGATCCGCCTGACCGGCAGCGCCGGGCAGTCGCTGGGCGCCTTCGCCGCGCCGGGCCTGAAGATCGAGGTGTCGGGCGACGCCAACGACTATGTGGGCAAGGGCCTGTCGGGCGGCACCATCGTGGTGCGCCCGCCTATGGCCAGCCCGCTGGTCGCGGCCGAGAACACCATCATCGGCAACACGGTCCTTTACGGGGCGACCGACGGATATCTGTTCGCCGCAGGCCGCGCGGGCGAACGCTTCGCGGTCCGCAACTCGGGCGCGAAGGTGGTGATCGAGGGCTGCGGCAGCAACGGCTGCGAATACATGACCGGCGGCGTGGCGGTGATCCTGGGCCGGATCGGCGCGAACTTCGGGGCGGGGATGACCGGCGGGATGGCCTATCTCTATGACCCGCAGGACGTGGCGCGCGACTACATCAACCTGGAAACGCTGGTGACATGCCCTGTCACCCAAGACCATTGGGAACACCAGCTGAAGGGCCTGATCGAGCGGCATGTCGCGGAAACCGGCTCGCGCCGCGGCGCCGGGATCCTGGCGGACTGGGCCACCGAGAAGGCCAGCTTCCTGCAGATCTGCCCCAGGGAGATGCTGGCCCATCTGCCCTGTCCGATCATGGCGGTCGAGGAACCGGCCGCGGTTCCGGCCGAATAGGCCCAGGCGGCGAACAGGAACCGGGCGCGCGGCAGGCGCGCCCTTCCGCCCGGCGCGTGATCAGCGGCTGCAAGCCTGCGCGGGGCGCAAAAGAGGCGGATTGCAAAAGATCAGGGCCCGGGCTTTCCGCCCAGGCCCTTGATTTCGATATGTGGTGAGCCCGACAGGATTCGAACCTGTGACCCACTGATTAAAAGTCAGTTGCTCTACCAACTGAGCTACGGGCCCAACATGGGGGGCTTACTAGGGGGGCTTCCGGGGGCGTCAAGCGGAAAAGTCGGGGCCACTGGTGGAAATCCGGCCGGGGGCGTATATGCCCCCCATGAACAGCATTTCCGCCCCCGGCCTGCCCTTCATGAAGATGCACGGGCTTGGCAACGATTTCGTGATCCTCGACCTGCGCGGCGGCGGCCGGCCGCCGGCGGCGGAGGTGATCGCGCGCCTGGCGGACCGCCATCGCGGCGTGGGCTTCGACCAGCTTGCCGCGATCCAGGCCGACGACGGCGCCGATGTCCGGCTGCGGTTCTGGAACGCCGACGGCTCGGCCAGCGCGGCCTGCGGCAACGCCACGCGCTGCGTCGCGCGCCACCTGATGGACCAGACCGGCCGCGACCGTCTGAGCCTGCGCACCGATCACGGCCTGCTGCTGGCCGAGGATGCGGGCGGCAGGCTGACGCGCGTGAACATGGGTCCGCCGGTGCTGGACTGGCGGGCGATCCCGCTTGCGCACGAGGTGGACATCGACCACCTGCCCATCGACGGCGACCCGGCCGCCACCGGCATGGGCAACCCGCATCTCACCTTCTTCGTGGATGACGCGGCCCTGGTCGATCTGGCCGCCTTCGGCCCGGCGATGGAGCATCACCCGCTCTATCCGCAGCGCACCAATGTCGAGGTCGTGCAGGTCCTGTCGCGCGACGAGATCATCCTGCGGATCTGGGAACGGGGGACCGGGGCGACGCTGGCCTCGGGGTCCTGTTCCTGCGCGGCGGCCGTGGCCGCGGCGCGGCGCGGGCTGACCGGGCGGCGGGTCAGGGTCAACGTGCCGGGCGGCGTCCTGCTGATCGACTGGCGCGAGGATGGCGTCTGGATGGAGGGGCCGACGGCGCATGTCTTTTCGGGCGTTCTGACCCCTGAATGGCTGGCAGCATCATGACGGCGCCGGTCTTTTCGACGCTGGGCTGCCGGCTCAACGCCTATGAAACCGAGGCGATGCGCGAGATGGCCGAGGCCACCGGCCTGTCTGGCGCCGTGGTGGTCAACACCTGCGCCGTCACCGCCGAGGCCGTGCGCAAGGCCCGCCAGGAAATCCGCCGCCTGGCCCGCGAAAACCCCGGCGCGCCGGTGATCGTCACCGGCTGCGCGGCGCAGACCGAACCCCAGACTTTCGCCGCCATGCCCGAGGTCACGCGCGTCATCGGCAACCACGAGAAGATGCAGCCCGCAACCTGGGCCGGGCTGCGCGCGCCCGACCTGATCGGCGAGACGGAAAAGATCCGCGTGGACGACATCATGTCGGTCAGGGAAACCGCCGGCCACCTGATCGACGGCTTCGGGCGGCACCGGGCCTATGTCCAGGTGCAGAACGGCTGCGATCATCGCTGCACCTTCTGCATCATCCCCTACGGGCGCGGCAATTCCCGGTCGGTGCCCGCGGGTGTTGTTGTCGAACAGATCAAGCGCCTGGTGGGGCGCGGCTTCAACGAGGTGGTGCTGACCGGCGTGGATCTGACAAGCTGGGGTGCCGATCTGCCGGGGACGCCCCGGCTGGGCGATCTGGTGATGCGGATCCTGCGGCTGGTCCCCGACCTGCCGCGCCTGCGCATCAGCAGCATCGACAGCATCGAGGCCGACGACAACCTGATGCTGGCCATCGCCACGGAACCGCGCCTGATGCCGCATCTGCACCTGTCCTTGCAGGCGGGCGACGACATGATCCTGAAGCGGATGAAGCGGCGCCACCTGCGCGACGACGCGATCCGCTTCTGCGAGGAGGCGCGCCGGCTGCGCCCGGACATGGTCTTCGGCGCCGACATCATCGCGGGCTTTCCCACGGAAACCGAGGCGATGTTCGACAACAGCCTGAAGCTGGTCGAGGACTGCGGCCTGACCTTCCTGCACGTCTTTCCGTTTTCGCCCCGCAAGGGCACGCCCGCCGCGCGGATGCCTGCGGTCGGCGGGCCGGTGATCCGCGACCGCGCCGCCCGGCTGCGCGCGGCGGGCGAGGCCGCGCTGCGCCGTCATCTGGACGCCCAGCTTGGCCGGACCCACCGGGTTCTGACCGAAGGCCCGCGCCTGGGCCGGACCGAACAGTTCACCGAGGTGGCGTTCGCCAGCGACCAGCCGGAAGGCGCGCTGATCGACTTGCGCATCGCCGGCCACGACGGCAGCCGGCTGGCAGCCTGAAGCCGCCTTCCAGGCCCCGGCGCTGCCCTTTCGGGGCGGCTTCAGCGCGCCATCAGCACCGGCACCCGGGCCTTTTCCAGCATGTTTCGCGTCGCCCCGCCCAGGATCGCCTGGCGGAAGCGCGAATGGCCATAGGCGCCCATAACCACCAGGTCCGCGCCGATCTCGGTCGCGCGGCGGTTGATTTCATCGCTGATGGTGCCCGAGGGGCGGGGCAGCACGGTGATGTCGGTATGCACGCCGTGGCGCGTCAGCATCTGCGCCAGGGGCGCCCCCGGTTCGGACCCGTCGGCGCCCCCGCGCGGGTCGATCACGGTGATCTCGACGGAAGCGGCGGCCTTCAGCAGCGGCAGCGCGCGCCGCACCGCCGCCAGCGCCTCGAGCGACTGGTTCCAGGCCACCAGAACCTTGCCCGGCGGATCGGCGGGCAGGTCGGTGCCCGGCAGGACCAGCACGGGGCAGCCGCCCTCGAACAGGGCGGCCTCGACCACGGCCTCGGCCTCGCCGGGGGCGTCCTCGCCATAGGGGCGCGCCAGCACCGTCAGGTCGGAAAAGCGGGCGCGCATCCCCACCAGGTTGGCGATCCCGCCGATCTGGGCCACCGCCGCCTCGGCCGACCAGCGCAGGTCGCTGTAGCGTGCCAGGTGCTCGCGAACCATCTGGTCCAGCGACCCCGCCTGATCCATCGCCATGTCGATGGCGTCCTGGAAGGCGTAGGGCATCCCGTTGGGGAAATAATAGCCCACCTGCGTGTGGTCCAGCCCCAGGCTGAGGACCGACAGGTGTCCGTCCTCTCGGGCCGCCAGGGCCGCGGCCGCGTCAAGCTGCGGCAGCTGGCGGGGGTCGGACAGGACGGTCAGGATGCTTTTGTAGCCCATGGCGTTCTCCTCTGAGGGGGCAGGTCCAGGATGACGGATCTGCCAAGTCGCAGCCTTGACCGGAATCAAACCGCCGAACTTGATGCAGATCAAGGTTCCGGGCGTCCCCGCCACCTTATTCCGGGCAGCGACAAGGGAATGCGACCGGCGGCGATTCGTGCCCCGGCCATTCCCGCCAAGGGGACGCAGGTGGATGCCATGTGGAATTATGCAAAGCTGATCTTGATGGGCTCGATCGCGCTGTTGGCGGCGATCGCCGCCAACATGGCGCGCGACCCGGCCTTCATGGTCAACGCGATCGTCGTCATGCTGGTCGCGGGCGGGATGTTCGTCTGGGCGCTGCGCCAGATCGACGAACCCGCGCCGGTCATCGACCGGACACAGTACATGGACGACGTGATCCGCTGGGGCGTGATGGCCACGGCCTTCTGGGGCGTGGTGGGCTTTCTGGTCGGCGTGGTCATCGCCTTCCAATTGGCCTTTCCGGCCCTGAACCTGTCGGATCTGACGCAGGGCTACACGAACTTCGGCAAGCTGCGCCCGCTGCACACCAGCGCGGTGATCTTCGCCTTCGGAGGCAACGCGCTGATCGCCACCTCGTTCTACGTGGTGCAGCGCACCAGCGCGGCGCGGCTGTGGGGCGGGAACCTGGCCTGGTTCGTGTTCTGGGGCTACAACCTGTTCATCGTGCTGGCCGCGACCGGCTATATCGCCGGCGCCACCCAGTCCAAGGAATATGCCGAACCCGAATGGTATGTGGACTGGTGGCTGACGGTCGTCTGGGTGGCCTATCTGGCGGTGTTCCTGGGCACCATCATCAAGCGCAAGGAACCCCATATCTACGTCGCCAACTGGTTCTACCTGGCCTTCATCGTGACCATCGCGATGCTGCACATCGTCAACAACATCTCGGTGCCGGTCAGCATCTTCGGGTCGAAGTCGGTGCAGGTGTTCAGCGGCGTGCAGGACGCGATGGTGCAGTGGTGGTACGGCCACAACGCCGTGGGCTTCTTCCTGACCGCGGGCTTCCTGGGCATGATGTACTACTTCATCCCCAAGCAGGCCGAACGCCCGGTCTATAGCTACAAGCTGTCGATCATCCACTTCTGGGCGCTGATCTTCCTCTATATCTGGGCGGGTCCGCACCACCTGCACTACACCGCGCTGCCCGACTGGGCCTCGACGCTGGGGATGGTCTTTTCGATCATGCTGTGGATGCCGTCCTGGGGGGGCATGATCAACGGGCTGATGACGCTGTCGGGCGCCTGGGACAGGCTGCGCACCGACCCGATCCTGCGGATGATGGTGGTGGCCGTGGGCTTCTACGGCATGGCGACCTTCGAGGGGCCGATGATGTCGATCAAGGCCGTCAACAGCCTGTCGCACTATACCGACTGGACCATCGGCCACGTCCATTCCGGCGCGCTGGGCTGGAACGGCATGATCACCTTCGGCGCGCTCTATTACCTGACGCCGCGGCTGTGGGGCCGGGAACGCCTCTACAGCCTGTCGCTGGTCAGCTGGCACTTCTGGCTGGCGACCATCGGGCTGGTCCTCTACGCCGCCTCGATGTGGGTGTCGGGCATCATGGAGGGCCTGATGTGGCGCGAGGTGGACAGCCAGGGCTTCCTGGTCAACGCCTTCGCCGACACCGTGCAGGCCAAGTTCGCGATGAACGTGGTGCGCGCCCTGGGGGGGACCCTCTACCTCGCGGGCGGGATCATCATGGCCTTCAACCTCTGGGCCACCGTGGCCCGCCAGTCCAAGGCCCATTCGACGGCCATCGCCGTGCCGGCCGAATAAGGGGAAAACGCCATGCAGATCCTGGAAAAGCACAAGATCCTGGAAAAGAACGCCACGCTGCTGCTGATCTTTTCCTTCCTGGTCGTCACCATCGGCGGCCTCGTGCAGATCACGCCGCTGTTCTATCTGGAAAACACCATCGAGAAGGTCGAGGGCGTCCGCCCCTACACCCCGCTGGAGCTGGCAGGACGCGATGTCTATGTCCGCGAGGGCTGCTATGTCTGCCACAGCCAGATGATCCGGCCGATGCGCGACGAGGTGGAACGCTACGGCCATTACAGCCTGGCCGCCGAATCCATGTATGACCATCCCTTCCAGTGGGGATCGAAGCGCACCGGGCCGGATCTGGCGCGCGTCGGCGGGCGCTACTCCGACGAATGGCACCTGGACCACCTGCGCGACCCGCAATCGGTGGTGCCCGAATCGATCATGCCGGCCTACGGGTTCCTGGCGGACCGGGTCATCACCGCCGACCATGTCGCCGACCGCGTCACGACCGACGCCTTGGTGGGGGTGCCCTATTCCGAGGAGATGATCGCCGCGGCGGTCGCCGATTTCCGTGCGCAGGGCAATCCCGGCGCCGATGCCTCGGGCCTTCAGGAACGCTATCCGGGGGCGCAGCAGCGCAACTTCGACCGCCAGCCGCAGCTGACGGAAATGGACGCGCTGATCGCCTATCTGCAGGTGCTGGGCACGATGGTCGATTTCTCGACCTTCCAGCCGGATCCGGCGCGGTAGGGGGGCGGGCGATGGAAACCTACAGCTTCCTGCGCGGGCTGGCCGACAGTTGGGCGCTGCTGCTTCTGGTGCTGTTCTTCCTGGGCGTGATCGGCTTCGTGTTCCGCCCCGGATCGCGCAAGACGCACCGGGACGCCGCCGAAAGCATCTTCAGGAACGAGAACCGTCCCGCCGAGGCGGACGACAAGGAGGGCCGGTGATGGCCGAGGACAAGGACAAGCCCGCTGAACCGCAGGGGGATCGCGCCGATCCCACCAACCGGATCTCGGTCCAGCGGCACGCCGCCGACAGCGAACACGCCGCCAAGATCGCCGGAGAGATCCCCCAGCGGACCCGCCCCGACAGGCCCGCGGCGCCCGGGCTGCGCCGCAAGACCCGCAAGGGGCTGGTGCAAGAGGTCGGATCGACCGGGCACGAATGGGACGGGATCACCGAATACGACAACCCGATGCCCCGCTGGTGGCTGTGGACCTTCTATGCCACCATCGTCTGGGCGGTGGGCTACGTGATCGCCTATCCCGCCATCCCGCTGGTCGATCGGGCCACCGACGGCCTTCTGGGCACCGACTACCGCCAGGAAGTCGCGGCCGACATCGCGCGTTTCGACCAGGCCAACGCCGCCATCCAGACCCGCCTGGCCGAGGTGGATCTGGCCGCCATCCCGAACGACCCGGACCTGCTGAACTATGCCACCAACGCGGGCGGCGCGATCTTCCGCACCTGGTGCGCGCAGTGCCATGGATCGGGGGCGGGCGGGACGCGGGGCTATCCGAACCTGCTGGACAACGACTGGCTGTGGGGCGGCACGCTGGAGGACATCCACCTGACGCTGCAGCACGGCATCCGCGATCCGCAGGACAGCGATACGCGGTATTCGGAGATGCCGCGCTTCGGCACCGACGGGATCCTGGACCGCGCGCAGATCGACCAGGTGGTGAACCATGTCCTGTCGCTGTCGGATCTGCCGCATGACGCCCGCAAGGCGGCGCAGGGCCAGCAGGTCTTCCTGGACAACTGTTCGGCCTGCCACATGGAGGACGGCAGCGGCGACCGCACACAGGGCGCGCCGAACCTGGCCGATGCCGTCTGGCTTTACGGCAGCGACGCCGCGACGCTGAACCGGATCGTCGCCCAAGGCCCCTTCGGGGTGATGCCCGCCTGGAACACGCGCCTGTCCGAGGCCGAGATCCGCGCCGTCGCCACCTATGTCCACGGTCTGGGCGGCGGGGAATAGCCCCCGCCCGGATCCTCCGGCTTTCGCCTGCGCGCACCACCGCGGGCGAAAGGGACCGGCCCCTGTCCTGTTCGCGCGTTCCCAGGGGCCGGTCCTTCATCATCGCGCCGATCTCGCCCAGGCGACGATCCGGCGCCCCGGTCTTTCGCCTTCATCCACCGGGGCGAAAGAGGGCCGGCCCCCTTCACGTCCGGGCGCCTGGGGGCCGGCCACCTGCTTTTCCGCCCGGCCGCATCGGCAGGGACCTGTTCACCGGGGGCCGCGCCGGAACGGCCCGCAGGCAGGATCCGATGGGGCGGGCCTCAGGCCGCCAGTTCCCCGTGCAGCGAGTTGGCCGCGCTCTCCACGATCCGAACCTGCACCAGATCGCCCGCCTGGGCATCCGGCGCGTCCACGAAGACCGAATGCAGGTAGTCCGACTTGCCGATCATCTGCCCCGGCTGGCGGCCCGGCTTTTCGAACAGCACGCCCAGGGTGCGCCCGACCATGCCTTCCTGCGCGGCCTTCTGCTGCTTCGTCAGCAGCGCCTGGAGTTCCTGCAGCCGCTGGTCGGCCACCGCGCCGTCCACCTCGGGGCGGTCATAGGCGGGGGTGCCGGGGCGGGGGGAATACTTGAAGCTGAAGGCGGTGCCGAAGCCCACCTCGGCCACCAGGCGCAGGGTGTCCTGGTGGTCCTGGTCGGTTTCGCCCGGGAAGCCCACGATGAAGTCGCTGGTCAGCAGGATGTCGGGACGGGCCGCGCGGATGCGGTCGATCAGGCGCAGGTATTGCGCCGCCGTGTGCTTGCGGTTCATCGCCCGCAGGATCCGGTCGCTGCCCGACTGCACGGGCAGGTGCAGATAGGGCATCAGGGCGGGCACGTCGCGATGCGCGGCGATCAGGTCGTCCGACATGTCGTTGGGGTGGCTGGTGGTATAGCGGATGCGGTCCAGCCCGTCGATCTCGGCCAGCGCGCGGATCAGGCGGCCAAAGCCCCATTCGCCGTCCGACCCCGCGCCGTGCCAGCCGTTGACGTTCTGGCCCAGCAGGGTGATCTCGCGCACGCCGCGCCCGACAAGGTCGCGGGCCTCGCGCAGGATGCGGTCCACGGGGCGACTGACCTCGGCGCCGCGGGTATAGGGGACGACGCAGAAGGCGCAGAACTTGTCGCAGCCTTCCTGCACCGTCAGGAAGGCCGAGGGGGCGCGGCGCGTGACACGGCGCTGGGGCAGGTGGTCGAACTTGTCCTCGGGCGGGAACTCGGTCAGGATCGCCGGCGCCTCGCCGCGCACCATCGCCGGCAGGCGGTGATAGGTCTGCGGGCCGACGACCAGATCGACCAGGGGCATCCGGCGCACGATCTCCTCGCCCTCGGCCTGGGCCACGCAGCCGGCCACGCCGATCTTCAGATCCGGCCGTTCGGCCTTCAACGGCTTCAGGCGGCCCAGGTCGGAATACAGCTTCTCGGCCGCCTTCTCGCGGATGTGGCAGGTGTTCAGCAGCACCATGTCGGCATCGGCCTGATCCTCGGTCAGGACATAGCCTTCCGCGCCCATGGCCTCGGTCATGCGCTGGCTGTCATAGACGTTCATCTGGCAGCCATAGGTCTTGATGAAAAGCTTCTTGGCTGCCGGGGGATTGGCTTGGTCGGTCATGCCGTGCTGTCCTTGGGAATGGCCCGCTGATACAGCAGTTGCGGCATGTTGAAAAGCCACGGGCGCACGGAACGGCCGCCGTCAGGGGGCGCGGTCGCGGATCTGGCCGGCCAGGAACAGGCCCGCGCGGCGCCACGCCTCGTCGTTGTCGCCGCGGAAGTTCAGGTTGCGGCTGTCCAGCAGCTCTCCGGTCCGGGCGTCCACCAGGTTGACGAACAGCTGCAGGATCAGGGTGCTGGTCTTCTGCGCGACGACGAACAGCGCCTGGTCCGCGCCGGTCGAGAGCGTCGCCGCAAGCAGGCAGTCGGCGGTCTGCGGCTGGCAGGCGGCAAGCGCGTCGGGCGCGACGGGGGTGGCGGGCAGTTCCTCGGCCAGAACCCGGGCCAGCAGGGCCATGCGCCGGTCGTGGTCTTCCTGCTGATCGCGCGCCTCGCCCGAGGTGTCCAGCATCTTGACGGGCAGGATGGCGATGTCCGCCCATGCCGGCGAGGCAAGCAGCAGGCACAAGGCAAGCACGTGGCGCATGGCGGTTCCCCCCAGGGCAGGATGTTACGCCCTGACCGGACCAGGTCCAGCGGAAAGATGGCGGGGCGGGGGCATTGAATGACCGAAGGCGCCCGGATAGCCTGCCCTCACACCGTCGATGGAGGCACCGATGAACAAACCGCAAAGCTGGGAAGCCCGCGCCGACGAATATTCGCTTTACGGCTTCACCGACCTGCCCAGCGTCGCCAGCCGCGGCGCCGTCGTGCTGACCCACGGCGAGGGGCCCTATGTCTTCGACGTGAACGGGCGGCGCTACCTGGACGCCAATTCCGGGCTGTGGAACATGGTCGCGGGCTTCGACCATCGCGGCCTGATCGAGGCCGCCAAGGCCCAGTACGACCGCTTCCCCGGATACCACGCCTTCTTCGGGCGGCTGTCCGACCAGACCGTGATGCTGTCCGAGAAGCTGGTCGAGGTCTCGCCCTTCGAGCGGGGCAAGGTCTTCTACACCAATTCGGGCTCCGAGGCGAACGATACCATGGTCAAGATGCTGTGGTTCCTGCACGCCAGCGAGGGCAACCCGCAGCGCCGCAAGATCCTGACCCGCTGGAACGCCTATCACGGCGTCACCGCGGTGTCGGCCTCGATGACCGGCAAGCCCTACAATTCCGTCTTCGGCCTGCCGCTGCCGGGCTTCATCCACCTGACCTGCCCGCATTACTGGCGCTACGGCGAAGCGGGCGAGACCGAGGAGCAGTTCACGGCCCGCCTCGCGCAGGAGCTGGAGGACACCATCCTGCGCGAAGGCGCCGACACCATCGCCGGCTTCTTTGCCGAACCCGTGCAGGGGGCGGGGGGCGTGATCCCGCCGTCGCAGGGCTATTTCCAGGCGGTGCTGCCGATCCTGCGGAAATACGCCATCCCGATGATCTCGGACGAGGTCATCACCGGCTTCGGCCGCACCGGCAACACCTGGGGCTGCCAGACCTACGGTTTCATGCCCGACGCGATCATCAGTTCCAAGAACCTGACGGCGGGCCTGTTCCCGATGGGCGCGGTGATCCTGGGGCCCGATCTGTCGGACCGGCTGCAGGCGGCGGTCGAGAGGATCGAGGAGTTCCCTCACGGCTTCACCGCATCGGGCCACCCGGTCGGCTGCGCCATCGCGCTGAAGGCCATCGACGTGGTGATGAACGAGGGGCTGGCCGAAAACGTCCGCCGGCTGGCCCCCCGGCTGGAAGCCGGCCTGCGCGCCATCATGGAGCGCAGCGACCACATCGGCGAATTGCGGGGCGTGGGGTTCATGTGGGCGCTGGAAGCGGTGCGCGACAAGGCCACCAGGACGCCGTTCGACAGCAGCCTGTCGGTCAGCGAACGCATCGCCAATGCCTGCACGGATCTGGGCCTGATCTGCCGCCCGCTGGGCCAGTCGATCGTGCTGTGCCCGCCCTTCATCCTGACCGAGGCGCAGATGGACGAGATCTTCGACAAGCTGGAACGGGCGCTGCAAAAGGTCTTTGCCGAGGTGGCCTGACGCGCCCCGTCCGCCGCCCCGGCCCTATCGCCGCGCCAGCTTGCGCTCGATGTAGTCGCGCAGTTCCTCGATCTCGGCGCGGCTTTCGCGCAGCCCCTCGACGGCGCCGTCCAGTTCCGCCTGGACTGCGGCCAGCCGGGCCTGGCGTTCCGCCAGCAGCGCGATGGCCTTGTCGCGTTCGCGTTCGGCCTGGCGCAGCCTGGTCTCGAGGTCGGAGAGATCGGCCTGACTGGGCCGCGTCAGCCGGCCGATCAGCCAGCTTGCGAACCAGCCCAGCACGAAGACGCCGAACAGGACGATCGTGGTGATGGTGACGAATTCCGTGCGGGTCATGCGGTCCGGGTCATCCTGGGTCAGTCGGCGGGGGCCGCGGCATCGTCCGGGCGGGGCGAGGGGCGCGGCGTGTCGGGCGTGGGCGTCAGGACCGGCAGCCTAAGGCTTTCCTCGCGGTCGTCCAGCGTCTGGAACACCTCGCTGGCGCCGACGATGGCCGGGGCCATCGGGCCAATGCCGGCCTGCGGCATCGGCGGGCCGAACATCTGCGGCCGCGCGCCGAGCGTGGCCGGTGCGGGCGGGCCGAAAGCCTGGGGCAGCGCGGGCCCGATCGGATCGGCGGGGGCAGGGGGATCGCCGCCGCCGGCTGGGGGCTCGGCTCGGCGGTGACGCCCGACAGGGTGACGGGCGCCGGGACGGGCTGGTTGCGGACCGGGTGTTCCGACAGCAGCCGGAACTCGATCCGGCGGTTTTCCTCGCGGCCTTCCTCGGTGTCGTTGGGGGCGATGGGCTGGCTTTCGCCATAGCCGCGGGCGGTCATGTTGGTCACGTCGATGCCGGCATCGGCCATCGCCGCCAGCAGGGCCTGCGCCCGGCCGCGCGACAGGTCGGCGTTGAACCCCTCCGAGCCCTGCGCGTCGGTGTGCCCGCCGGCCTCGATCTGGAAGTCGGCGCATTCGGCCATCACCGAGGCCAGCCGTTCCAGCGTCGGCCCCGGGTCGCCGGCGATCGCGGCGTTCGAGGGCTCGAAGCCGATTTCGGCCTCCGACATCACGATGTTCAACCGGCGCACGCATTCCGCGCCGTCGGGCAGATCCAGCGACGGATCCAGCCGGCGATCATAGCGGATCGACAGCTGGTAGGACGCGCCGGGCCCCAGCCTGTCGGACAGCCGCGCCGCCACCGCCTCGGTCGCATTGGCATCGCCCGAGGTGCCGGTCAGCCGGATCAGGTCGGGCGTGACCTGGACGCTGCCCGATTGCAGCAGGTCAAGCGCCTCGATCGCGCCGACGACCCGCACGGTCCAGCCCTGGGGGACGCCGGGGTGGCGGTCCAGGTCGGCCTGGACGGTGGGAAAGCGCGCGCGGGCCAGGCTGTCCACGGTCTCGGCCAGCCGGTCGTCGCCGATCGCGCCGCGCATGGCCATCACCTGCAGGTCCGACAGCGTGGCCGTGAACTCGACCGGGCCGGGGGCGGTGTCGTCCACCGGCTGCTCCTGCGTGGCCTGCAGCGAAAAGACCGCCGGCAGCGCCCGCTGCAGCCGCGCGACGGCGGCCTCGAAGGCGGGCTTGCGGACCGAGGCGGGCGCGCTCAGCGCCACGTCGGCATCCGACAGGGTCACGGTGCCCTGGCCCAGTTGCGCCACGGTGTCGATCGCCGCGACCGCCGCTGCATCCCAGTCGGGCGAGGGCGAGCCGAGAGCCAGCGTGCAGGCCGGCACCGGATCCGCCCCCGCCGCCCGCGCGGCCGCCACGATCCGGTCGCGGCCCTCGGGGGTATCGGCGGCGCAGGCCTCGAACCGGGCGGCATCGGCGGTCTTGACGAAGCGCAGCGTGAAGGGCGCGATCACCGGGCGGGGGGCGGAAATGTCGGTGGCCAGCGTCACCCCCGGGGGCAGGGCCCCGCGCAGGTCCGATTCCAGCCGTCCCTTGTCGCCGTCGCTTTCGGCAATCGCCGCGACGGTGACGCTGCCCGGCCGGATCGAGATCTTGGCGCTTGGGGCCATCTGCGCGGCGCGAAGCCCGAACTGCAAGGCCGCGTCCCAGGCCGGGGGCACGGGGTAATCCGCGGTTTCCAGAAGGTCGGCGATCTGTGCCGCACCGGTTCCGGCGCGCAGCGCGCGCAGCACGTCCTGGCGGTCGGTGGTAGCGGGCACAAGCCCGATCAGCGAGATCCCCTCGTCGGTGCGCAGCAGTTCGACCTTGAAATCGGGCGGGGCCATCTCCTCGGCCGAGGCCAGCGTCATTCCGTCCACCACCCGGGCCGGGTCCACGACGCCGCCGGCCAGGGTCATGGCGCGGAAGCGTTCCAGTTCCGATGGCGCGGTCCCGGTCAGGCGCACCTGAAGCCCGTCGGTGCTGACGCGGACCCAATCCTGGCCCGTCAGCGCCTGCGCGACCTCGTGTTGCGACCGATCCTCGATATAGCGGGCGGCGGCTTCGGCCCCGAACCAGCAGGCCCCGCCCGCAAGGGACAGGACCACGATCGTTGCGAGGGGCGAGACAAGCCGCCTGCGGGATGATGCCATCGGGCATGACCTTGGGCTGTTTCCTGAACGCGCGGTGTAGCGGTCCCGGGGGGCCGCGCAATCAGACCAGCCCGGCCAAGGCAAGAAACAGCGCAAGGATCAGCCCCGCATCGCGGTTCGACCGGAACAGCCGCAGGCAGACATCCCCCTGATCGGGTTGGAAATTCCTCAGCTGCCAAGCCAGGTGCCCGGCGAATCCGGCCAGTCCCAGCCAGGCCATCAACTGATCGCGACCCGCCAGCCAGATCGCCGCGCCCAGCAGCAGCACCGTCAGCACCGCGAAGCCCGCCAGGATGCGCGGGCTGTTGCGGCCGAACAGCCGGGCGGTGGATTTCACGCCGATCAGGGCGTCGTCCTCGACATCCTGATGGGCATAGATGGTGTCGTAGAAGATGGTCCAGCTGATGCCAGCGACCCAGGCGACCACCGGCGCCGCGTCCAGCCGCCCCATATGCGCGGCATAGGCCAGCATCACCCCCCAGTTGAAGGCCAGGCCCAGAAAGACCTGGGGCCACCAGGTGAAGCGCTTGGCAAAGGGATAGACCGCCACAAGCGCCAGCGAGGCCACGCCCATCCAGATCGCCGCCCGGTCCAGCGTCAGCAGGATCACCAGGCCCGCAAGTCCCTGCGCCACCAGCCACAGCCCCGCGCCCCGCAGCGTCACCTGTCCCGACGGCAGCGGTCGCGACCGGGTGCGGGCCACCTTGGCGTCGATGTCGCGGTCGGTGATGTCGTTCCAGGTGCAGCCCGCGCCGCGCATCACCAGGGCGCCGATGCCGCAGGCGACTGCGATCCACAGATCCTCCCATCGCGGGGCATCGGCGATCATCGCCAGCCCGATCCCCCACCAGCAGGGCAGCAGCAGAAGCCAGGTGCCGATGGGCCGGTCTGCGCGGGACAGGCGCAGCCAGGGCCTCCAGCCCGAGGGGGCGGCGCTGTCCACCCAGTTGCCCCGGGGCGCGTCGATGACGGCGTCTGGTCTTTCCGTCCGGCTTTGCATAGCGTCTGGCCCCATGGCAAGGATCAGGCTGTTCATAGATCACCCCCTGGGCGCGGGACAAGCCGTCCCGCTGGACGCCGCGCAGGCGCATTACCTGTCGGGCGTCATGCGCCTGTCCCCCGGCGCGGTGATCGAACTGTTCAACGGCCGCGACGGCGCGTGGTCCGCGCGCATCACCGCGGCCTCCCGGCGCGGCGGATCGGCCGAGGTGCTGGAACAGACCGCGCCGCAGCGCGATCCCCCCGACCTGTGGCTGTGCTTCGCCCCCATCAAGAAGGCGCGCACCGACTTCATCGTGGAAAAGGCTGCCGAGATGGGCGCCGCGCGCATCCTGCCGGTGCAGACCGATCACACCAATTCGGAACGGATCCGCCAGGATCGCCTGCAGGCCCACGCCATCGAGGCCGCCGAGCAGTGCGGCGGCACCTTCGTGCCCCCGGTCGCGGATCTGGTGGCGCTGCCGCGGCTGCTGGAGGACTGGGATCCGGCCCGGCGGATCCTGTGGGCGGACGAGGCGATGGCCGGTCCCGCCGCCACCCTGGCAGGGCTGCCGCGCGGCCCCTGGGCCATCCTGATCGGCCCCGAAGGCGGCTTTTCCGGCGCCGAGCGCGCGCGCCTGTCGTCGCTGGACCATGTGTTCCCGATCAGCCTGGGGCCGCGGATCCTGCGCGCCGACACGGCTGCCGTCGCGGCACTGGCGCTGTGGCAGGCGGCGCTGGGGGACTGGGGATAGGGATGCTGCAATGCGGCATCCGCAGGGGCGAAAGCGTTAGCACAAGGCGGGCAAACGCTGGTCCAGCCTGAGGTTTCTGCATGGCAGCATTGCCCTTCCCGCGGCTACTCGTGCGGCGGTGCGGGCGCTATATCCCTGTTCATGAAGCCCATGCCCGATGGTCGGGCACTTCTGAAACAGGTGATGACATGACGACGATCGAACTGAACCGCAGCCATGCTGGCGGGATCGTTGGCCATGTTGCCGCGAGCCTTGTCGCGATGCTGTCCGCGTGGAACGATACCCGCGTGACCCGTCGCGAACTGAGCCGCCTGTCGGATCGCGAGCTGGACGATATCGGTCTGTGCCGCGGCGACATCGAGCGGATTGCCCGCGGCCTCTGAGCCAACCATCCCGGTCAAGACGAACGAACCCCCAATGCGATGCAGAGGGGGTTTTTTCCTGTCCTGTCAGTTCCGGACGGCGGCCTGGAAGCCCGCGCTCTCGGCGGCCTCGGCGAACGCCGTGCGGGCCGATCCGATGGAGGTCATGCAATGGGCAGCCGCATCCAGCATCTGCGCCGCGCGGCGGCGGTGCAGGTCGTCGATGGGCCATCTGCGCTCCAGCCAGTAGGCCGCGGTTTCGAGGGTGGTGAAGGTCTTCGTTTCGCCGTCGGGCGAGACGACGAAGGACAAGGGCTGGCCCCAGTTAATCTCGATCAAGTTGTCTCTTTCGGAAGGTCGTCCGACCCGCGCCTCTGCGTCCGGGATCGGGAAGGGGAGGCGGCCAGTGCCGCCGCCCGGATGATGCAAAGGCCGGTTCAGGCCAGGGCGAGGTTGGTCGCCGATTCACGACCGTCACGGCCGCGTTCCACGTCGAAGGTCACGGCCTGGCCGTCCTTGATTTCGCGGAGGCCGGCGCGTTCCACGGCCGAAATGTGAAGGAACACGTCCTTCGTGCCATGCTCGGGCTGAATGAAGCCGAAGCCTTTGGTTGCGTTGAACCATTTCACGGTGCCATTGGCCATCGTGAGATCTCCTGTCATGTATGCCACCCGCGAGATTGCGATGGCGCGGCCCAGTCGTCGCAAGAACATCTGAAGCCGTAAAGCAGACAGAAGGTCGAAGGAAGAACATCAGCCCCGTCAACTTAGCAGACCGCGCCGGGTTTTTCAAGGGCGAGCTTCGCGGATCTCTCAGCTCTGGCGGATCAGCGTCAGGGCCGACCAGTCCGCCAGATCGTCGCGGCGGTCCAGAACGAAGCCGTTCTCGCCATAGACGCCCGTCACCTCATCGGCCTGGGTCACCAGGATGCCCGACAGGATGACGCGGCCTTCGGGGGCGACCATCGTGGCCATCTGCGGCGCCAGGTCGATCAGCGGCTGCTTGAGGATATTGGCCAGAACCAGATCGTAGGGGGCGTTGTCTTCCAGCATCTGGTGGCCGAAGCCCGCCGCCTCCACGCAGATCACCCGGCCGTCCAGGCCGTTGGCGATCACGTTGGCCGCCGCGGTGTCCACCGCCACGGCGTCGATGTCGCTGGCCAGCACCGTGACGGGCCACAGCCGCGCCGCGGCCATCGCCAGCACGCCGGTGCCGCAGCCGATATCGACGATACGGCGCGGCCGGAAGCCCTGCACCGCCAGCCGGTCAAGCGCCTCGAGGCAGCCCTTCGTGGTGCTGTGGTGCCCGGTGCCGAAGGCCATCGCCGCCTCGATCCACAGCGCCTCGACGCCTTCGGGAACCTTGTCGGCGTCGTGGCTGCCGTGGACGAAGAACCGCCCGGCCCGCACCGGGGTCAGTTCGCGCCTGACATGGGCGACCCAGTCCACGTCGGGCAGTTCGGACACGGCAAAGGGGTTGGCGCCGTGGACCGCGGCCAGCAGCGCCAGCGCGATCTCGTCGGGGGCCTCGGTGAAATAGACCCCGATCTCCCAGCGGCCGGAGCCGTCCTCGATCTCGAAGACGCCGGTGCCGACGGGCTCGGGCTCCAGATCCTCGCAGGCTTCGGCCAGGGCTTCGGCCGCCTCGCGGCCCTGCACATGGGTCAGCGCGGAATAGGTGGCCATCAGATCGGATCCGGGTTGGGCAACGAGGCCTCTACCCCCGTGCCTTGCAGCGCGCAGTGGCGGTCGGGGTTCTTCTCCAGATACTGCTGGTGCGCGTCATGCGCGGGCCAGAAGGGCCCCGGGCCGATGATCTGGGTGGTGATCTTGCCGAAGCCCGCCACCGCCAGGCGGTTGTCATAGTCGATCTTCGAGGCCTCGGCCGCGGAATACTGGCTGTCGTTGAAGGCCATGATGAGGCTGCGATACTGGCTGCCCACGTCGTCGCCCTGCCGGTCGCCCTGGGTCGGATCGTGATTTTCCCAGAACAGTTGCAGAAGGTGGTCGTAGCTGATCTTGGAACTGTCGAAGACGATCCGCACGACTTCGGCATGGCCGGTGGTGCCGGTCCTGACCTGGTCGTAGGTCGGGTTCTCGACCGTGCCGCCGGCAAAGCCCACCTGGGTCAGCCAGACGCCGTTCTGCTGCCAGAACAGCCGTTCAGCCCCCCAATAGCAGCCCATCCCGAAGATCGCCTGATCCATGCCCTGCGGAACGGGTTCGTCCATCGGCCGGTTGAAGATCGCGTGTGTGGTCATCGTCTCATCCTTCTGAACCTGGACGCTGAACGCGGCAGGGCGGGGCGGGGTTCGCGGTCAGCCGCGCGGATGGGCCGCCTGATAGACCGCCATCAGATGCGCGTCGTCCACGCCCGTATAGACCTGGGTGGTGGACAGGTTCGCATGGCCCAGCAGTTCCTGGATGGTGCGCAGGTCGCCCCCCGCCGCCAGCAGATGCGTGGCGAAGGAATGGCGCAGCGCATGGGGCGTGGCCGTGGGCGGCAGCCCCAGCGCGGCGCGCGCCCCCGCCATCGCCTGTTCGACCAGCGACATCGACAGCCGCCCGCCGCGCACGCCCCGAAACAGCGGCTGGTCGGGGACCAGCGGCCAGGGGCACTGGCGCAGATAGGCGGCCACCGCGTCCCGCGCCACCGGCAGGACCGGCACGCGCCGCTGCCGGCCGCCCTTGCCGGTGATGGTCAGGCTGTCGCGGAAGGGCCAGTCGGCGCCGTTCAGCGCCAGCGCCTCGGAGATGCGCAGCCCGCAGCCCCAGAGCATCGTCAGAACCGCCGCGTCGCGCGCCGCGACCCAGGGCGTGGCGTGGCCTGTGGCCACCATGTCCAGCGTGTCCTGCGCCTGGGACGGGCTCAGCGGCCGGGGCAGGGACCGGGTGTATCGGGGGCTGCGCGTGGCCAGGGCGGCGGACAGGTCGTGGCCCTCGCGGTCGGAAAGCCACCGCAGGAAGCTGCGCACCGCCGACTGGCGCCGGGCCAGGGACCGCGCGCCCAAGCCCCGCGCGCGTTCGGCGGCGGCAAAGGCGCGCATGTCGGTCTGGCGCAGCCCGGCCAGCGATTTCGGCGTGGCGGGCTGGCCGTGATGGCCGCCCAGGAAGGCCAGGAAGGCCAGAAGATCGCCCCGATAGGCGGTGATGGTATGGGCCGAGCGGTCCCGCGTCGCCGCCTCGACCTCCAGCCAGCGGGCTAGGCTGTCGGCCATCGCCGGGGCCAGCGCCAGGGGCGCGGTCATCCGCGCAGCCGCGACAGCAGCACCAGCCGGAACACCTGCGCGAAGAAGCGCAGCAGGTCGGTGCCGTGGGCGGGCATGAAGCGGGTCCTGTCGCCGCTGCCCATCAGCAGCATGGCGCGGGGCCGGCGCGCGCCCAGGTCGAGCGGGATCATCGCCTCGGAGGCGACGGCGCGGCCGTGCAGCGGCTGGGTGATGGGCGAGGCGGGGCGCAGAACGATGTCGTCGCCCCGCGGCGTGCGCCGCCCGGCCGCGATGATCCGGCCGATGGCGCCTTCGGGGACCACCACCGCGTCCTCGGGCAGGTTGGGGATGGCGGGATCGGGTTCGACCACCAGCCGCAGCGTCTCGATCCGCAGCAGCGGCGCGATGTCCGATTGCAGGCTGTCCACCAGTTCCGCCAGATCGGCGGTTTCCAGGATGCCGATCACGGCGCGGTGGATGACCGCGGTGCCCGACTGGTTGTCATAGGCTGCGGCGATCACGCTTTCGTGCTGGGTCTCAAGCCGGTCCAGCCGCGATTCCAGCGCCTCCATCGCGCGGCCGCGGATGTCGATGACGTTGTCGCCGATCTCGGCCTCGCGCGCGGCCACAAGGGCGCGCATCAGGTCGCGGTCGGCCAGGATGACTCCGGGATCGGCCAGCAGCCTGTCGCGCGTTTCCGGGTCCAGCCCCGCCTGCCGTTCCGCCGTCATGCCTGCCCCTTTGTGCGTTACCCGCCGATCTTCTGACCGGTCTTGGCCCAGTCGGCAGTGAACTGTTCAAGCCCCTTGTCCGTCAAGACATGTTTGGCCATCGACCTGATGACGGCGGGGGGTGCGGTAATCACGTCGGCGCCGATCTTGCCCACCTCGACGATGTGGTTCACCGACCGGATCGAGGCGGCGAGGATCTGGGTTTCATACCCATAGTTGTCGTAGATCTCGCGGATGTCGGCGATCAGGTCCACGCCGTCCAGACCGATGTCGTCCAGCCGCCCGACGAAGGGGCTGATGAAGGTCGCCCCGGCCTTGGCGGCCAGGATCGCCTGGGCGGCGGTGAAGCACAGCGTCACGTTGACCATGCGGCCTTCGTCGGCGAAGGTCCGGCAGGCCTTCAGCCCGTCCCAGGTCAGCGGCACCTTGATGGCGATGTTGGGCGCGATCTGCGCCAGGTGGCGGCCCTCGCGGATCATGTCCTCGGCCTTGTCGGCCACGACCTCGGCGCTGACGGGGCCGCTGACCATCTCGCAGATCTCGCGCGTGACCTCCTCGATGTTGCGGCCGGCCTTCAGGATCAGCGACGGATTGGTGGTCACGCCATCGACCATGCCCAGTTCGTTCAGTTCGCGGATGGCGTCCACATCGGCGGTATCAAGGAAGAATTTCATGGCCATGCTCCGGTCAGGCGGTTCGCCCGGGGTGATAGCGCAAAACCGCCCTGCCCGAAAGGGGCAGGCGGGTCTTGCAACGGCTGCGGGGCAGGGTTTTATCAGGGCGATGAAAAGCCCCCCCTGCCTTCCGCGCCCCGCTTCTTCGAGGGCCGCGCCCGGATCGCCGTCCTGACGGTCGAGCCGGTGGGCGTGCTGGATTACCTGGCGCCGGAAGGCGGCGTGGCGCTGGGACAGCTGGTGCTGGTTCCGCTGGGGCCGCGCCGGGTGCCGGGGCTGGTCTGGGGGCCGGGCCTGGGCGACTTCGACCTGGCCAGGCTGCGGCCCGTGGTCCGGGTGCTGGACGCCGAACCTTTCGATCCCCGCTTCCTGGACTTCCTGGCGCGCGCCGCCGACTATACCCTGACGCCGCTGCCGCTGATGCTGCGGATGGCGACGCGGGCGCCCGATCTGGACCAGCCTCCTGCCGCCCGCCGGGTGATCGTTCCGGGCGGCGCCCCTCCTGCCCGCATGACCGAGGCGCGCGCGCGCGTGCTGCAGGTGATGGCCGACCACGGCGGCGCCAGTTTCGCGCCGTCCGAACTGGGCGCACTGTCCGGCGTGGGCATGGCGGTGATCAAGGGCCTTGTCGCGGCGGGAGCCCTGGCCGAGGTTCAGGCCCCGCGCGACCTGCCCTATCCGCGCCTGGATCCGGCGCGGCCGGGCAAGCCGCTGGACGCGGACCAGCAGGCGGCGGCGGACAGCCTGCGCGCCGCCGTCCGGTCGGGCGGCTATGGCACCACGCTGCTGCGCGGGGTGACCGGGTCGGGCAAGACCGAGGTCTATCTGGAGGCCGTCGCCGAATGTCTGGCCCAAGGCCGGCAGGCGCTTGTGCTGCTGCCGGAAATCGCCCTCTCGGCCGAGTTCCTGGACCGGGTCGAGGCGCGCTTCGGCGCGCGGGCCGGCGAATGGCACAGCGGCATCACCCGCACGGAACGCCGCCGGCTGTGGCACATGGCCGGCCGGGGCGAGGTGGGGCTGGTCGTGGGCGCGCGATCCGCGCTGTTCCTGCCCTTCCGCGACCTGGGCCTGATCGTCGTCGATGAGGAACACGACAGCAGCTACAAGCAGGAGGATGTCGTCTATTACAGCGCCCGCGACATGGCGGTGCTGCGCGCCTCCATCAACGGGGCGCAGGTGGTGCTGGCATCGGCCACGCCGTCGCTGGAAAGCTGGGTCAACGCGGGCATGGGCAAGTACCGGCGGCTGGACCTGCGGTCGCGCTACGGGGCGGCCGAGCTGCCCGACATGGCCGCCATCGACCTGCGGGCCGAGGACATGGCGTCGGGCCGCTGGATCTCGCCCAGGCTGGCGGGGGCGGTCGAATCGCGGATCGCCCGGGGCGAACAGTCGCTGCTGTTCCTGAACCGGCGCGGCTTCGCGCCCGTCACCGTCTGCCGGGCCTGCGGCGAACAGATCGCCTGCCACCAGTGCGACGCGCGGATGGTGGAACACCGTTTCCAGAACCGGCTGGTCTGCCACCAGTGCGGCGAGACCCGGCCGATCCCGCTGGCCTGCCCCTCCTGCAAGGTCGAGGGCAAGCTGGTCCCCATCGGCCCCGGCGTCGAACGCATCGCCGAGGAGGTCGCCGCCCGCTTCCCCGACGCCAAGGCCACGGTGCTGTCCTCGGACCTGTTCCAGTCCGCCCGCGCGCTGAAGGAGACCATCGCCGACATCGCCAACGGCGATACGCAGATCATCATCGGCACGCAGATCGTCGCCAAGGGCCACAATTTTCCGCGCCTGTCGCTGGTGGGGGTGATCGACGCGGATTTGGGCCTGCAGGGCGCCGACCTGCGGGCGGCGGAACGGTCGTTCCAGTTGATGCGGCAGGTGGCCGGACGGGCCGGGCGGATGTCGGGCGCGGCCCCCGGCGTGGCGCTGTTGCAGACCCACCAGCCCGACCATCCGGTGATCCGCGCCATCCTGTCGGGCGAGGACGAGGCCTTCTGGAACGCCGAGGCCGCCGGTCGCCAGGCCACCGGGATGCCGCCTTTCGGCCGGCTGGCGGGGATCATCCTGTCCCATCCCGATCTGGGCGTGGTCAGCGACTTCGCCCGCCACCTGGCCGCCCATGCCGCGCCGCTGGAACAGGCGGGCGCGCAGCTCTGGGGTCCGGCGCCGGCGCCGATCGCGCGCATCCGGGGCCGCCACCGGATGCGGATGCTGGTCCACGCGCCCCGGCAGGCGCCGGTGCAGACAGCCATCGCCGACTGGCTGGCCCCGCACAAGCCGCCCGCAAACCTGCGGCTGTCGGTGGACATCGACCCGCAAAGCTTTCTGTAGCCTTCGCCCGCCCTCAGTTCCGCAGCACGATGCAGCGCCCGCCCAGCTGCTTGAGCCGGTTGCAGAAGGCCGCCGCCTCGCGCTTGCTGTCCCAGCCGATCTGCGCGGTATAGACGGCGCGCGGCATCCCGGTCAGGCGCTTGCGGACATAGCCCACCTGCTTGTCGCCCAGGATCGGGCGCAGGCTGCGGTTCAGGCGGGCTACCTGGCTGATGGCTCCGGACTGGCTGGGATGGCTGGCCACGATCACGCCCCAGGGAAAGACCTTGGGCTGGATCATGAATTCGCGCAGCTTGCGATCGCCCGCCAGCTTCTCGCAGGCGGGGCGGAAGGCCAGGTCGGGATCGAGGGCCAGCTTCAGGTCGGCCGCGGGCGGCGGGTTGTCGCGCCAGCGCAGGGCCTCGAACCCGGTGATCGAGGCGACATAGTCCTGCGTCTCGTAGGGCAGGCCGCCGGTCCGGGCGATGAAGCGGGCCGCGCGGTTCTCTCCGCCGTTGTAGGCGACGGCGGCCAGGCCGATGTTGCCGAACTGGTCGGTCAGGCGGCGCAGATACCAGGCCGACTTGTGGATCGCCTGGGCGGGATTGAAGGGGTCGTGCAGGTCATAGAGGTCGGCCGTGCCGGGCATGAACTGGGCGATGCCCAGCGCGCCCACGGGGCTGATCGCGCCGGGTTCGAACCGGCTTTCCTTCCACAGCAGGCGGGCCAGGAAGTTGGGGTCCAGCCGGCGCTCGAGCGCGTTGCGCTCGATCAGCTTGCAGACATCGGCGGCGTAGTGGTCCAGCCGGACGCAATCGCGCCCGTCATCCGTGCAGCGCAGCGTTTCCGACTGGCGGACCGGGCCGCGGCCGGCCAGGGCGTCGACGGCAGGAAAGGCCTGGGCGGCAGGACCCGAAAGGACCATCAGGGCGACAAGGGCCAGTCGGCGCAGAAGGGGACGCAGGATCATGGCCGCGATCAGGCGCCAGCACCCGGGTCGGCGGCCTTGGCCTTGCCGGCCTTGCGCAGCGCCTTGTCCTTCTTGGCCTTCCTGTCCTTCTTCGGCTTGTCCTCTTTGTCCTTGTCCTTGTCCTTCGCCTTGCGGGCGGCCTTGTCGGCCTGCTTGGCCGCCTTCTTTTCGGCCTTGCGCGCGGCCTTCTGGCCTTCCCGTTCGGACTTGAGGGCCTGCTTCTCGGCCTTCCTGGCCGCCTTGGCGGCGGATTTGCCGGCGGTTCCGGCCGGATCGGCAGGCTGGGAAGGTGGTGCGGCCAAAGGCGGGGCGGGGGCCGCGACCGGCAAGGGGGGCAGGGCGGGCGCAATGTCGGCGATCGCGGCAGCGGCGGGCTTGGCCCCCTTCTTGACCACCCGCCGCGAGCCGGTGCGAAGGTCGGCCTTGCGGGTCTCGGCCTTCTTGCGGCCCGCGGGCTTGCGCGCCGGGGATGCGGGCTTGCGCTTGGCGGCCTTCGCGGCGGGCTTCGGCGCGGCTGCAGCCGTGACTGCGACGGCAGGCGCGGGCGCGACGGCGGGTGTGGGTGTGGCTGCTGGCCCGGGCAGCGGCGCGTCCGCACCGGGCGCGGCCTTCTGCCTGCGCCGCCGTTCCTTCCTGGCCCGCCGCAACGCGGCGGCCAGCACGTCAGCGGCCAGCACTTGCCCGTTCTGTCCGCGCGGACCCGCCCCCTTCACCGCCCCGTCCAGATCGGCGATCAGGCCATGCAGATCCGCATCGCTCAGGCCGGCAAGGGCGGGGCCGCGGCTGGTGTCGGCCAAGACCTGCTGTTCGTCCGTCAGCACGTCCCGTTCCAGCCTTTGATAGTTGGGCATCGCCTGTCTCCCGCCGTGGCCTGATTTGCGGCGGATTTTGGGCAAGATCGCCGTGATATGCAAATGGAAAGGCCCCGGCTGAACCGGGGCCTGCCAAAGCTGTCCGCAGGCTTGAACGCCTTACTGCACGGCGCTTTCGACCGGCGAGACGGTCGTCACCGGGGCCATCGAGGGGGTGCTGATCCGGGTCACCGCATAGGGATCGGTGACCTGCGCGGCGGCAGGCGATGCCAGCGCCACCGAGACAGAGCCCGCGGGCGCGGCCCCGGCGGGCTGGACATAGCCCTCGGGGGTCTCGATCATCGGGCCTTCGTAGCGCAGGCTTTCCTCTTGCGTGCGGACGTGGACCGTGGTGCCGGTGCCGACCTGCGAAAACAGGTCGATGATGTCCTGGTTGAACAGCCGGATGCAGCCCGCCGAGGTGGCCTTGCCGATCGAGGACGGATCCATCGTGCCGTGGATGCGGTAATAGGTGTCGCGCCCGCCTTCATAGAGATACAGCGCCCGCGACCCCAGCGGGTTGTGCATCCCGCCCGACAGGCCGTCCGCGAACTGCGCGTAAAGGTCGGGCTGCGTGCGGATCATGTTGTCGGTCGGACGCCAGCTGGGCCAGGCGGCCTTGCGGGCGATGGTGGCGGTTCCGGCATAGCCCGTCCCCTCGCGGCCCACGGCCACACCATAGCGCATCGCCTGCCCGCCGGACTGCACGTGATAGAGCACCCGAGCATAGGGATCGACGACGATGGTGCCGGGCGCCTCGGGGCCGTTATAGGGAACCAGCTGGCGCTGGTTGCGCTCGGTCAGGTAGGCGGCGCGGACCGCGGGGATCTGGATCGGCTCTCCGTTGGGGCCGGAATCGATCCGCGCCTGATAGGCTTCGGGCACGGTCGGCGTTGCCAGCGAGACCGGCTGGCTGCTTCCACATGCGGCAAGCCCCAGGGCGACCGCCGTGAAAAGGGTAACAAGACGCATCTTCACATTCCTTCATGGCATTCGGCTGCCCGGGGGCGCCTGCAGCGTCCAAGATTTCATCCAGAAAGCACCCGCCGCAGCGGCGCGGGTGATTCGAGCAGGGTTTCATCAGCCCGTCACATGTCCCGGGCGTCAAGGCTTGCAATCCAGCCTGATCCGCAGCCGTTGCAGGGTTGTGGCGAATGGGCGGCAGTCCGTTCAAGATTGGCTGGCAGCGGAACAATTCTTCGTTTGGTTTGGTTTCATCCGCACCGCAACAACCGCTCGGACCTGCTTCCCGTTCACCCCATCGTGCTTTCCGCTTCGGGGCGACAGGAACGGCCGGCGCCGCCCGGCCCGAGGATTGCCCCCGTCCGCAAGGCTGGCTAGGCTGGCCCCGAAGCCAAGAACGACAGTGTCCGTGACCGCCCAAAGCCCCCCGTTCCTCGGCCCTCGCCCCGTTCCGCCACCGCGATTTCCGCCTGCTGTGGGGCGCCACGCTGGTGTCGAACTTCGGCGGGCTGGTCCAGGCCGTCGGCGCCGCCTGGCTGATGACCCAGTTGACCGACAGCGCGACGCTGATCGCCCTGGTGCAGGCCTCGAACACGCTGCCCGTCATGCTGCTGGCGCTGGCGGCGGGTGCGCTGGCGGACATCTTCGACCGCAAGGCGATCCTGATGTTCGCGCAGTGCTTCATGGCGGCGGTGTCCCTGGCGCTGGCGGTGGCGGCCTGGCAGGGCTGGCTGACCCCTTGGCTGCTGCTGGCCTTCACCTTCCTGATCGGCGCGGGGCAGGCGCTCTACAATCCGCCCTGGCAGGCCAGCATGGGCGATCTGGTGCCCCGGGCGGACCTGCCGGCGGCGGTGACGCTGAACTCGGTCGGGTTCAACCTGATGCGCAGCGTGGGGCCGGCGGCGGGCGGCTTCATCGTGGCGGCCTTCGGCGCGGCCGCGGCCTTCGCCGTCAACGCGGTCAGCTATGTGCCGCTGCTGGGCGCCCTGCTGCGCTGGCGCCCCGACATCGCCCCCCGGACCGCCCCGCCCGAGGCCTTCCTGCCGGCCGTGGCGGCCGGGCTGCGCTATGTGTTCCTGTCGCCGAACCTGACCCGCGTGATCGGGCGCAGCGCCCTGTTCGGCTTTGCCGCCGTGTCCGTGCTGGCGCTGCTGCCCCTGGTGGCCAAGGCGCATCCCGAGGGCGGCTCGATGCTGTTCGGCGGGCTTCTGGGCTGCTACGGCGTGGGCGCCATCGCCGGCGCCGCCCTGAACCCGCGCATCCGGGCGCGCTTCGACAACGAGACCATCGTCCGCCTGGCCTTCGCGGGCTTCGCCCTGTCGGCCATCATGCTGGGGCAGACGCAGAACGTCTGGCTGCACGCCGTGGCGCTGCTGCCGGCGGGGGCGTCCTGGGTGCTGGCCCTGTCGCTGTTCAACGTGACGGTGCAGCTTTCGACGCCGCGCTGGGTGGTTGCCCGGGCGCTTGCGCTGTATCAGACGGCGACCTTCGGCGGCATGGCGGCGGGATCCTGGGTCTGGGGCGGCATCGCCGGGGCGCATGGTCTGGATCAGGCGCTGACGGCGGCGGGGATCGTGCTGCTGGCAGGCGCGGTGATCGGCGTCTGGCTCAGGGCGCCCGAGTTCGGGACCGCCGACCTGGATCCGGTCAACCGCTTCCGCGAACCGGCGCTGCGGCTGGATCTGCGCGGCCGGTCGGGGCCGATCATGGTGATGGTCGATTACCGCATCGCCCAGAAGGACACGCCCGAATTCCTGCGCCTGATGCGCCTGCGCCGCAACATCCGCCGCCGCGACGGCGCCCGCAACTGGGCGCTGCTGCGCGATCTGGAACATCCCGACCTGTGGTCGGAAAGCTATCACATCGCCACCTGGGATGAATATGTCCGCCACAACCTGCGCCGCACCAAGTCCGACGCCGAGGTTGCGGTCACCCTGCGCGCCCTGCATCAGGGCGAAGGCGATCCGGTGGTCCACCGCATGATCGAACGCCACAGCGTCGGCCCCGAGGACGACCTGCCCCTGATCGGCAGGATGGAGGTATAGGAAAGCCAGCCATGACCACAGCCCTGTTCACCCATCCCGACGCCGAACGCCACATCACGCCCCCGGGCCATCCCGAACAGGTCGCGCGCCACGCCGCGGTCCTGACCGCCCTGGAGGATCTGGATCTGGACCGGCGCGAAGCCCCCCGCGCGGACGAGGCCGATCTGTTGCGCTGCCATCCGCAGTCCTACCTGGACCGCATCCGCGCCGCGATCCCCGACGAAGGATGGCAGATGCTGGACGCCGACACGCATCTGTCGCCCGGCAGCCTGGACGCGGCGCTGCGCGGCGCGGGCGGCGCGGTCGCCGCCGTCGATGCGGTCCTGGCGGGCGAGGCCGCGAACGCCTTCGTCGCCATGCGCCCGCCCGGCCATCACGCGGAACGCGAGACGCCGATGGGCTTTTGCATCTTCGGCAACGCCGCCATCGCGGCGATGCGGGCCTTGGATCATCACGGGCTGGACCGCGTGGCGGTGCTGGATTTCGACGTCCACCACGGCAACGGCACCCAGGATCTGCTGTGGAACGAAGGCCGCGCCTTCTTCGCCTCGACCCACCAGATGCCGCTTTATCCGGGCACCGGCGCGGCCGGGGAAACGGGCGCGCACGGGCAGGTGATGAACGTGCCGCTGCGCCCCGGCTCGGACGGCGCGGCGGGGCAGATCGCCTGGCGCGAGATCCTGGCGCGCTGCCGCGAGGCCCGGCCGCAACTGGTGATCGTCTCGGCGGGCTTCGACGCCCATGCCGCCGATCCGCTGGCGCAGCTTGAATGGGAGGACAGCGACTTCGCCGCCATCACCAGGTTGATCTGCGCCACGGCGGCGGATCTGTCGGCGCCGGTGGTATCCTGCCTGGAAGGTGGCTATGATCTGGCCGCCCTGGGCCGGTCCGTCCGCGCCCATGTGCAAGTCCTGCTGGAGACCGGAACATGAACGACATCGCGACCATGAGCTTCGAGGAAGCCATGAAGGAGCTTGAGGCCACGGTCGCCAAGCTGGAAACCGGCGACGCCAGCCTGGACGAATCCATCCGCCTCTACGAACGCGGCGCCCTGTTGCGCCAGCATTGCGAAAAGCGCCTGCGCGAGGCCGAGGACCGGGTGGAAAAGATCACCCTGGCGGCCAATGGCCAGCCCACGGGGACGGAACCGGCCGAGGGGCTGTGATGCAGGACCGGCTGGGCGCCGTGAAGGCGCAGGTGCAGGGCGCGCTGGACGCGGCCATCGGCGCCCTTCCCGGCGGCGAACTGCGCGACGCCATGGCCTATGCCTGCGCGGGCGGCAAGCGGATCAGGGCCTTCCTGGTCCTGGAATCGGCGCGCCTGCATGGCGTACCGGACGATGCGGCTCTGCCCGTCGCCGCGGCGGTCGAGGCGCTGCACGCCTATTCCCTGGTCCACGACGACCTGCCGGCGATGGATGACGATGACCTGCGCCGGGGGCTGCCCACCGTGCATGTGAAGTGGTCCGAGGCCACCGCGATCCTGGCGGGCGACGCCCTGCAATCGCTGGCCTTCGGGCTGCTGGCCGATCCGGCCATCGACGACGGCGCCTCGCGCCGGCTGGTGTCGGCCTTCGCGCAGGCCGTGGGCGGGGCAGGGATGGTCTGGGGCCAGGCCTTGGACATCGCCGCCGAAACCGCCAGCCAGCCGCTGACGCTGGACCAGATCACCCGGTTGCAGCGCGGCAAGACCGGCGCGCTGATCCGCTTTGCCGCGATGGCCGGACCGCTGATCGCGGATGCCGATGCCCGCCCGCTGGCCGGCTATGCCGATGCGGTGGGGCTTGCTTTCCAGATCGCCGACGACATCCTGGACGTAACCGGCAACGAAGATGTGACCGGCAAGCGCGTGGGCAAGGACGCCTCGGCGGGCAAGGCCACCTTCGTGTCCCTGCTGGGCTTGGACGGCGCCCGGGCCGAGGCCGCGCGGCTGGTCGCCGCCGCCGATGCGGCCCTGGCCCCCTATGGCGAAGCCGCCGGAAACTTGCGCCACCTGGCGCGTTTCGTTATCGAACGGGACACCTGACCGCCCGCCCCTGCCTGCACAGAAGGCCAGCCGATGACCGACCTGACCACCACGCCGCTCCTCGACCGGGTCGCCCTGCCCTCGGACCTCAAGGCGCTGAGCGACCGCGAGCTGCACCAGCTTGCCGACGAGCTGCGGTCCGAAACCATCAGCGCGGTTAGCGTCACCGGCGGGCATCTGGGCGCGGGCCTGGGGGTGGTGGAACTGACCGTGGCGCTGCACGCGGTCTTCGACACGCCGCGCGACAAGATCATCTGGGACGTGGGCCACCAGTGCTATCCCCACAAGATCCTGACCGGCCGGCGCGACCGCATCCGCACGCTGCGCATGGGCGGTGGGCTGGCGGGCTTCACCAAGCGCGCCGAAAGCCCCTATGACCCCTTCGGGGCAGGTCATTCCTCGACCTCGATTTCCGCGGCACTGGGCTTTGCCGTGGCGCGCGACCTGGGCGGCGATCCGGGCGACGCCATCGCGGTGATCGGCGACGGCGCCATGAGCGCGGGCATGGCCTTCGAGGCGCTGAACAACGCCGGCCACCTGGGCAAGCGGCTGATCGTGATCCTGAACGACAACGAGATGTCGATCGCCCCGCCTGTGGGGGCGCTGTCGTCCTATCTGACCCGCCTCTATTCGCGCCGCCCGTTCCAGGATCTGAAGGCCGCGGCCAAGGGCGCCGTTGGCCTGCTGCCGCCGCCCATCCAGGAAGGCGCGCGCCGGGCCAAGGAAATGCTGAAGGGCATGACTGTCGGCGGCACCCTGTTCGAGGAACTGGGCTTTTCCTATGTCGGGCCGGTCGACGGGCATGATCTGGACCAGTTGCTGCCGCTGCTGCGCACGGTGAAGGCGCGCGCCACCGGTCCGGTGCTGATCCACGCCGTCACGAAGAAGGGCAAGGGTTACGCCCCGGCCGAGAACGCGGCCGACCGCGGCCATGCGACGGGCAAGTTCGACGTGGTCACGGGCGTGCAGGCCAAGGCCAAGTCGAACGCGCCCAGCTATACCGCCGTCTTCGCCCGCGCCCTGATCGACGAGGCCGGGCGCGACGACCGGATCGTGGGCATCACCGCCGCCATGCCGGACGGCACCGGCCTCAAGCAGTTCGCCGAACGCTTCCCGCGCCGCAGCTTCGATGTGGGCATCGCCGAACAGCACGCGGTCACCTTCGCCGCCGGGCTGGCTGCGGGCGGCATGAAGCCCTTCTGCGCGATCTATTCGACCTTCCTGCAGCGCGCCTACGATCAGGTGGTCCATGACGTCGCGGTGCAGCGCCTGCCGGTGCGCTTCGCCATCGACCGCGCCGGGCTGGTGGGCCAGGACGGGCCGACCCATGCGGGCGCCTATGACATCGCCTTTCTGGCCAACCTGCCCGGCATGGTCGTCATGGCCGCCGCCGACGAGGCCGAACTGATGCACATGGTGGCCACCGCCGCCGCCCATGACAGCGGCCCCATCGCCTTCCGCTTCCCGCGCGGCGAGGGGACCGGGGTCGAGATGCCCGAGCGCGGGCAGATCCTGGAAATCGGCAAGGGCCGCATCCTCCGCGAGGGGCGGGGGGTGGCGATCCTGTCCTTCGGCACCCGCCTGTCCGAGGCGCAGAAGGCCTGCGAGGGCCTTGCCGCGCGCGGCATCAGCCCGACGCTGGCCGATGCCCGCTTTGCCAAGCCGCTGGACCGCGACCTGATCCTGCGCCTGGCCGCGACCCACGACGCGCTCATCACCATCGAGGAAGGCGCGGTCGGCGGATTTGGCAGCCATGTCGCCCAGCTTCTGGCCGATGAGGGGGTGTTCGATCGCGGCCTGCGGTTCCGGTCGATGGTGCTGCCCGACCGTTTCGTGGATCACGACGCCCCTCATGCGATGTACGACACCTCGGCCCTGAACGCCGCCCATATCGAGGCGAAGGTCCTGAACATCCTGGGCATCGCGCAGGTGGCGGGTCGAACCGCCTGACACCCGCGGCCTGCCTGCCTGCCGGGCGATCTGCCCGCCGCGCAGGCAGCGATCCGGGTTTTTCCTGAAAGGCGGCCGTCACCCGCGCGGGATCGCGTGATGCCGGCCCGTCCAGGCGCTATTTCCGGGTTCATGGGGCCTGTGAATGTTTTTCCCCTGTCGTCCCCAAGTCGGCGGATGGTCCGCCGGGCCGCCAGAGATCCGTCCCCTCCTCCCTGCGGGTTTCTGGCGGTTCCGGGACAGAAAAACGCCGGGCGCGTAGCCCGGCGTTTCCTGCTGGTCGATCAGTGAACCGTGGCGTCCGGCCGGGGGCCTTCGCCCACGGCGCCCAGCTTGGGACCGGCCTTGCCCAGCCTGCTGCCGACGATCAGCCCGTCGGGGCCGGCGCTGACATGCACGGTCTGGCCGTCCAGAACCTCGCCCGACAGCAGCAGTTCGGCCAGGGGATCCTGCAAGGCCCGCTGGATCACCCGCTTCAGCGGGCGCGCCCCGAAGACCGGATCGTAGCCCTGGTCGGCCAGCCACTTGCGCGCCGATTCGTCCAGTTCCAGCGTGATCTTGCGCGGGGCCAGGCGTTCCTGCAGGCGCCGCAACTGAATGTCGACGATCCCATCCATGTTGGCGCGCGACAGCCGCCGGAAGATGATGATCTCGTCCAGACGGTTCAGGAACTCGGGCCGGAAATGCGCCCGGACCGCCTCCATCACCTGCTGGCGCGCATCGGTCGAATCGGCGCCTTCGGGCAGGTGCGACAGCGCCTGCGACCCCAGGTTCGAGGTCAGGATGATCAGCGTCTGCTTGAAGTCCACCGTCCGGCCCTGGCCATCGGTCAGAACCCCGTCGTCCAGAACCTGCAACAGCACGTTGAAGACGTCGGGATGGGCCTTTTCCACCTCGTCGAACAGGATCACCTGATAGGGACGCCGCCGCACGGCCTCGGTCAGCACGCCGCCCTCGTCATAGCCGACATAGCCCGGAGGGGCGCCGATCAGCCGGGCCACGGAATGTTTCTCCATGAACTCGGACATGTCGATGCGCACCATCGCGCTGTCGTCGTCGAACATGTATTCGGCAAGCGCCTTGGTCAGTTCGGTCTTGCCGACGCCGGTCGGACCCAGAAACAGGAACGAGCCCAGCGGGCGGTTCTCGTCGTTCAGGCCGGCGCGGGCGCGGCGGACGGCGTTGGACACGGCCACCACGGCTTCCTGCTGGCCGATGACGCGGGCGCCGATCTGTTCTTCCATCTTCAGCAGCTTCTCGCGCTCGCCCTCCAGCATCTTGCTGGTGGGGATGCCGGTCCAGCGTTCCACCACCTCGGCGATCTGCTCGGGGCGCACCGCTTCCTCGACCATCAGCCCGTCGGCGCCGCCGTTCTCGGCCTCGGCCAGCTTGCGTTCCAGCCCCGGGATGATGCCGTAGGACAGTTCGCCCGCGCGGGCCAGGTTGCCCTCGCGCTTGGCCTGGTCCAGTTCGGCGCGCGCCCGGTCAAGCTGCTCCTTGAGCGTGCGCGATCCCTCCAGCCGGTCGCGTTCGGCCTGCCAGCGGGCCGTCATCTCGGCACTGCGCTGCTGCAGTTCGGACAGGTCCTTCTCGAGCCGCTCCAGCCGGTCGCGGGATGCCGCGTCGTCCTCTTTCTTCAGCGCCTCGGCCTCGATCTGCATCTGCAGGATCTGGCGGTCAAGCTGGTCCAGCTCCTCGGGCTTGCTGTCCACCTCCATGCGCAGCCGCGATGCGGCCTCGTCCACCAAGTCGATGGCCTTGTCCGGCAGGAAGCGGTCGGTGATGTAGCGATGGCTCAGCGTCGCCGCCGCGACAAGCGCCGCGTCGCTGATGCGCACGCCGTGGTGAAGCTCGTACTTCTCCTTGATGCCGCGCAGGATGCTGATGGTGTCCTCGACCGTCGGTTCGTTGACCATCACCGGCTGGAAGCGCCGGGCGAGCGCCGCGTCTTTCTCGATATACTTGCGGTATTCGTCCAGCGTCGTCGCGCCGATGCAGTGCAGCTCGCCCCGGGCAAGCGCGGGCTTGATGAGGTTGGCGGCGTCCATCGCGCCATCGGTCTTGCCGGCGCCGACCAGAACGTGCAGTTCGTCGATGAACAGGATGATCTCGCCGGCGGCGGTCTCGATCTCCTTCAGGATCGCCTTCAGGCGCTCCTCGAACTCGCCCCGATACTTGGCCCCGGCGATCAGCGCCCCCATGTCCAGCGCCATCAGCCGCTTGTCACGCAGCGATTCGGGCACGTCGCCATCGACGATGCGCAGCGCCAGGCCCTCGGCGATGGCGGTCTTGCCGACGCCGGGTTCGCCGATCAGCACCGGGTTGTTCTTGGTGCGGCGCGACAGCACCTGCATGGCGCGGCGGATCTCCTCGTCGCGGCCGATGATCGGGTCGATCTTGCCGTCGCGCGCGGCCTGGGTCAGATCGCGGGCGTATTTCTCCAGCGCCTCGTAGCTGTCCTCGGCGCTGGCCGAATCGGCGGTGCGGCCCTTGCGGATGTCGTTGATGGCCGCGTTCAGCTTCTGCGCGGTCACGCCGCCCGCCGTCAGCGCGTCGCGGGCATTGGTGTTGACCATCGCCAGCGCCATCAGGATGCGCTCGGCCGGCACGAAGCTGTCGCCGGCCTTCTTGGCGACCTGCTCGGCCTCGTCCAGCACGCGGACCATGCTGGGATCCACATAGACCTGGCCGTTGCCGCCCTTCACCTTGGGCAGCTTGGCCACGGCGGCATCGACCGCCTCCTTGACGCGGCGGGCATCGCCGCCCGATCGCGTGATGAGGTTCGACGACAGCCCCTGGTCGTCGTCCATCAGGGCCTTCAGCAGATGTTCGGGCATGACCCGCTGGTTTTCCTCGCGGATCGCGATGGTCTGGGCGGCCTGCATGAAGCCGCGAGACCGTTCGGTGAACTTTTCCATGTTCATCGGCACTTCTCCTGTCCTAGCCCCCGTGTCGCGGACGCCCGAAAGGCACGTCCCGGTCCGGGTCTTCGATGATGATCTGGTGACTTTTGCGGCACTTTCAAGCACCGGGATGCTGTGCGATAAGGCCGCGATTTCAGGGGCAAGGGGTGAAGCATGGACGACCGGCTGATCGTGGCACTGGACCTGCCGGATGCCGTGGCGGGGCTGGAACTGACGCAGCGGCTGGGCGACGCGGTCGGCTTCTACAAGATCGGCCTGGGGATGCTGACCGGGGGCGGGCTGGCGCTGGCCAACGAACTGAAGCAGGATCACGGCAAGCGCATCTTCCTGGACATGAAGCTGTTCGACATCGGCGCCACCGTCGAGGCCGCCGTGCGCGGCCTGGCGCGGTTCGACCTGGACTTCCTGACCGTCCACGGCGACCCCCACGTGATCCGCGCCGCCCGGGAAGGGGCCGCCGGATCGGCGCTGAAGATCCTGGGCGTGACGATCCTCACCTCGCTGGAGCGCGCCGATCTGGACGCCGGCATGATCCGGCCGGGCGACCTGCACGAGATCACCGTGGAACGCGCCGCCCGCGCCTTCGAGGTCGGGGCCGACGGCATCATCTGTTCCCCGCGCGAGGCGGCGGCGATCCGGGCCTTGCCGGGATCGCGCCTGATCGTGACGCCCGGAGTCCGCCCGGCAGGCGCGGCGCCGGGCGACCAGAAGCGCGTCGAAACCCCGGCCAGCGCCATCGCCGCGGGGGCCGATCACATCGTGGTCGGCCGGCCGATCTGGCAGGCCGCCGATCCCCGCGCCGCCGCCCAGGCGATCCTGGCCCAGATGCGCGGCTGATTGACCGGCCGCGCCATCCGCGCCAGTCTGCCCCGGAACGGCGGGATCACCGAAGGAAGGCGCCCCATGCGGGACCAGCGCGGCATGTCGCAGAAGGCGCATAACGACCTCGTGCTGTCCTTTCTGGCGGTCAGGCGGGCCATCGGCGGTCTGGGCTTCTTCCTGCCGCTGGCCCTGCTGGGCTACGGCCTTCTGACCGGGGATCGGCTGCCCAGCATCTCCTCGGCCTATTATTCGCCGATGCGAGAGATCTTCGTGGGCACCCTGATCGCGCAGGCGGTCTTTCTGTGGAGCTACGAAGGCTTCCGCCCCGATGCCGACGACCTGATCACCGACAAGGGCACCGCCCGCGTGGCGGCCGTGGCCGTGGCGCTGGTGGCCCTGGTGCCGACCGCCCCCGGGCAGCCTCTGCCCGACGGGCGGGCCTGCACGCTGCTGCAATGCCTGGCGGACAGCGTCGCACCGGGCCTGTCATCCGCCGTCCACCTGGGCGCGGCGGCGGTGTTTTTCGGGGCGCTTGCGGTCTATTGCCTGGTGCTGTTCACCAAGGGCGCGGTGGACGGGCCGGAAAAGGACGCCTCGAACCGGATCTATCGCCTCTGCGGCTGGACGATCATCGCCAGCATCGGCCTGATCGGCCTGATCTTCGCGACGGGCCTTGACGACAGCCTGGCCGGCCTGCACCCGGTCTTCTGGCTGGAGACCGTCGCCACCTTCGCCTTCGCGACAAGCTGGATGGTCAAGGGCGACGCGATGCGTCCCCTGGTGCGCGGCGTCGCGGCGCTGCGCTGAAACGCCGGCGCCCAGAAAGTCCCCGCGAAGAGCCTGCGGCCCCACCAAGGCGAGGGTTCATTCCGCCGCGACCGCCGGACCTTCCCGCCCGCCCGCGTCCAGGGCCGCCAGCGTGCGGATCACCCGCCCGATGCGGGCGGCGACATCGTCGAAACGGTCGTTGGGGGTGATGGTCCGTTCGTCCATGTAGAGGGCGCGGTCGATCTCGAGCTGGACGACATGGACGTTGTGGCCGGGCCTGCCATAGGCCGAACAGATATAGGCCCCCGCGAAGGGCGAGTTGCGCCGGATCCGCCAGCCCTCGGCCTCGACGGCGGCGATGATCGCATCCGACACGCGCGCCGAGGCCGACAGCCCGTGGCGGTTGCCCAGCACCATGTCGGGGCGCTGCCCGTGCAGATGGTTCAGCGCGTCGTGGGGCATCGAATGCATGTCGATCAGGATCGCCTGCCCGAACCGCGCCCGCGCCTCGGCGATCAGACCCGCGAGGGCCTGGTGATAGGGGCGCCAATAGGCGTCGATGCGGCGCTCGGCCTCGGCCCGGTCGATGGGCCGTTCCAGGATCGGGCGCCCCTGCGACACGACTCGCGGGATCACCCCAAGGCCGGCCAGGGTCCGCTGGTTCAGCGGATGGCGCGGGACGCCGCGCACCACAAGCGGGTCGATTTCGTCGGGCGCGCGGTTCAGATCGACGATGGCGCGCGGCACCTGGGCCCGAATCGTCACGGCGCCGAAGGACGGCGCGCAGGCGATCAGGCGGTCCACGAAGGCGTCTTCCGACGATCGCAGCGTGCGGGCCGGCAGCTTCGTTCCCTGCAGGAACCAGTCGGGATAGATGCGGCCGGAATGGGGCGATCCGAAGATCACGCCGCTGGCCCAAGCACGGGGCCGGTCGATCAGGACAGGCAGATCGGTTTCGGTCAAGACGAACCCCGTCAGGCATTTCCGCTGCGCCCATATAAGCGCCAATTTTCGTGCCGCGATAGGGCTTGAAACCCCCCGGTCCCCCCTATATAGACACGCGGACCGACGGCGGTTCCGCTGCTTTCCTGGGAAGGCGGATGGGACGGCCCCGGCAACGGGCGGTTAGCTCAGCGGTAGAGCACTACGTTGACATCGTAGTGGCCACTGGTTCGATCCCAGTACCGCCCACCATGATTTCGCCGCCCCCGGCAGGTTGGTCGGGGGTCTTTCGTTTTCCTGCGGCTGCGAGCCGCGTGATGGAGAAAAAACCGATGAAGGTTCGCAATTCGCTCCGCTCGCTGAAAAGCCGGCATCGCGACTGCCAGATCGTGCGCCGCAAGGGCCGCATCTACGTGATCAACAAGACCAACCGCCGCTTCAAGGCCCGCCAGGGCTGATCGGCGCGATCACCGCGAAGACGAAACGAACCCGCCGCACCGGCGGGTTTTTTCATGCCCCGCGCCCCGGCACGATTAACAGTTTATGAACAAACCGGTTGGTGAGCAGCACCCTGCGGTTGTATCGAGGACAGGTGGCGGTGGCTTGGGGTGTGGTGCCATGTTCGTGCTTGCCAGTCTCATGGCGCTTGCAGCCGCCGGTGCGGCGCTTGATCTGACCTCCAGCGGGCAGGACCCCGAGGGGGAGGGCGATTTCGACGATCCCGCCCCGGTCCTGGCCGAGCCGGACAGCGGCGAGGTGGGCGATGTCAGTTCCGACCAGACCGAGGAAGCGGGCGCCGAGGAGATCGACTGGCCGTCGCCCGAACCCGTCGCCGATCCGGGGGATCCGGTGCTGCCGCCTCTGCCCGAAGCTCCGGCGGATGACGATCTGATCGAGGGCAGCGAAGGGGCGGACGACCTTCAGGGCGGCGCAGGCGACGACACCATCGTCGCGGGCGCGGGCGACGACTGGGTTCAGGGCGACGGCACCTCCGAGCCTTCTGGCCGGGACGAGCTTCATGGCGGCGCGGGCGACGATCTCGCTGGCGGGGCAGGGTGGCGACGATACCGCCTGGGGCGACGAGGGCGACGACACGATCCTGGGCGGGGACGGGAACGACGCGCTGTTCGGCGGTGCCGGCAACGACTGGCTAGCCGGACATGACGGCGACGATGTGCTGGTGGCGGGCGGCGGCGGCGACGATCTGGACGGCGGCCGCGGCAATGACGTCCTGGTGGGCGACGACGATCCCGGGACCGTCTGGCTGCGCGGAGGAGAGGGCGACGACAGCCTGATGCCCGGGGCGGGCGATTTTGCCGAAGGGCAGCAGGGGGCGGACCGGTTCGTGTTGAAGGAGGGCGGCGGCGACCTGCCCGTGATCGCCGATTTCGACGCGCGCGAGGATCAGCTGGTGCTGCATCTGCCGCAGCACCTGGCGTCCGATGCCAGCATCGACATGATCCCGGACAGGGACGGCACGCTGCTGGTGACGGTGAACGGCGATCCCGTGGCCCGGATGCTGCAGGGCGGGGGCCTTGCGCCGGCGGATATCGTCCTGGTCAGGCTGCCAGCCTGACGCGCAACCCCTTTTCCCCGGCCCGCAATTCCTGTATGGGCGCCCATCCGACCCGGTTTGGCCGGACGGACACTCCACGGGCCTGTGCTGGACGACATCCCGGCCTGCGCCATAACCCCTTCCCGAAAGGAGAACCCGATGTCGATCACCGTTGAAGAAAAAGCCCGCGTCATCAAGGAATTCGGCACCGCCGCCGGCGATACCGGCTCGCCCGAGGTGCAGGTCGCGATCCTGTCGTCGCGCATCGCCACCCTGACCGAGCATTTCAAGACGCACAAGAAGGACAACCACTCGCGTCGCGGCCTGCTGATGATGGTTGCCCAGCGTCGCAAGCTGCTGGACTATCTCAAGAAGAAGGACGAGGCCCGTTACACCGACCTGATCGGCAAGCTGGGCCTGCGCCGCTGATCGCAGATCGACCGGACTGCCGGACGCCCGCGAGAGATCGCGGGCGTTTGCATGAAAAGCGCCGGTATGGTTAAAGAAAGGTTAAAATTCAAAGGGCTTTCCATTGGCGCCGTTCCTGAAGGCCTGTCAGAATGAGGTCGTTTTAATCAAGGAATGTGCAAATGGTACTCAGTCTTCTGAAACCCCTCCTCAGCCCCGGGACGTATCCTGCCGCAGCAACGCCGCAAAGCACCGCGGCAGTCGCGGCAAGCCAGCAGGCGGCGCCGCAGCAGGCTCCGTCGCAGCCGGCATCCCAGCAAGTGACGGCACCGCAGGAAACCTCGCAGGTTGCGGCCGCGCCTGTATCCGGGTCCAGTCCGCCGCCGCCCGCCCCGGTGGCGGCGCCCGAAACCGGCTTCAGGTTCGATCTTTCGGACAAGGCGCTGCAGATGGTGGAACTGGCTGCTTCCTTGCCGGCAGCCGGGTCCGCATCGGCGATGATCTCGGCGCCTCGCGCGGCCGAGCCCGCACCGACGCCGTTCGCCGCGCCGGCCCGCAGCCTTGAAGCCAGAGAGCCGACCGAGGAAGAGCGTGCGCGGGCCTGGGCGATCCGGGGGATGGAGCGTGAAAAGCTGCTGAACCTGCTCGACACGCTCAGGGTCACGCCCAAGGCCGATCCGGCCCAGAAGGAAGCGGCCGAAAGAACGGCCGTGCAGCCTTCCATCGTGGCCGCCCCGCGCGAAGAAGCGGCAGCGGCCTAGCCGGCCTGTTCTTCCCGTCCATGGCCCGCGGCCTGTCGCCGCGGGCCATTCGTTTTTCCGCCGGCCCCCGTTCCGGGGCGATCTGTCCCAGACGCCGCTGACCAGGGCGGCGGGGGCGCCGCTTGTCCACTTCCCAAACGGCTCGTTTTCCTGTAAGGCCCCGGCCATCTGCGACGTGACGCCCAGGCCCTGGGGCACATGCAAAGGATAGGGGCGGCGGCAATGGGGCCGCCATAGACACGGCCGCTGCCAGAGGGCTGGCGCGGCCCAGAGGAAACCAGATGTTTGATGAAGTGAAGAAATCCATCCAGTGGGGCCAGGAAACGCTCACGCTGGAAACGGGCAAGATTGCCCGTCAGGCCGACGGCAGCGTGATCGCCACCCTGGGCGAAACCAGCGTCATGGCCAACGTGACCTTCGCGAAGGAACCCAAGCCGGGGCAGGATTTCTTCCCGCTGACGGTCCACTATCAGGAAAAGTATTATGCCGCGGGCAAGATCCCCGGCGGCTTCTTCAAGCGCGAGGCTCGGCCGACTGAAAAGGAGACGCTGACCGCGCGCCTGATCGACCGGCCCTGCCGCCCGCTGTTCGCGCCGGGCTTCAAGAACGAAGTGCTGGTGATGTGCACGGTCCTGTCCCATGACCTCGTGAACGACCCCGACATCGTGGCGATGATCGCGGCCTCGGCCGCGCTGACCATTTCGGGCGTGCCCTTCATGGGTCCGATCGGGGCGGCCCGCGTGGGCTTCGCCAATGGCCAGTATGTCCTGAACCCCGATGTGGCGGACATGGACAATCTGCGTGCCAATCCCGAACAGCGCCTGGATCTGGTCGTGGCGGGCACCCGGGACGCCGTGATGATGGTCGAATCGGAAGCCTACGAGCTGACCGAGGACGAGATGCTGGGCGCCGTCAAGTTCGGCCACGAACAGATGCAGCCGGTGATCGACCTGATCATCGAACTGGCCGAAGCCGCCGCCAAGGAGCCCTTCGACTTCCAGTCGCCGGACTACGGCGCGCTGTACGCCCGCGTGAAGGACCTGGGCGAAACCGAGATGCGCGCCGCCTACCGCATCATCGACAAGTCCGAGCGTCGCGACGCCATCCAGGCGGTGCGCGAAAGGATCGTGGCCAACCTGTCCGAGGAAGAACTGGCCGACCCGAACCTGGGCTCGGCGCTCAAGAAGCTGGAATCGGGCATCCTGCGCGGTGACGTCATCAATGGCGGCGCCCGCATCGACGGCCGCGACACCCGCACCGTCCGCCCGATCGACAGCGAGGTGGGCGTGCTGCCGCGCACCCACGGTTCGGCCCTGTTTACCCGCGGCGAGACGCAGGCCCTGGTCGTGACCACGCTGGGCACCGGCGACGACGAACAGATCATCGACGCGCTGAACGGCAATTTCCGGTCGAACTTCCTGCTGCACTACAACTTCCCGCCCTATTCGGTGGGCGAGGTGGGCCGCGTCGGTTCGCCCGGCCGCCGCGAGATCGGCCACGGCAAGCTGGCCTGGCGCGCGCTGCAGGCGGTGCTGCCGGCGCCGACCGACTTTCCCTACACGATCCGCGTCGTCTCCGAGATCACCGAATCGAACGGATCGTCCTCGATGGCCTCGGTCTGCGGCGGCTCGTTGTCGATGATGGACGCGGGGGTGCCGCTGAAGGCACCCGTGGCGGGCGTGGCGATGGGCCTGATCCTCGAGGACGACGGCCGCTATGCGGTCCTGACCGACATCCTGGGCGACGAGGATCACCTGGGCGACATGGACTTCAAGGTGGCCGGCACCGCCGAGGGCATCACCTCGCTGCAGATGGACATCAAGGTCGCCGGCATCACGCCCGAGATCATGCAGCAGGCCCTGGCGCAAGCCAAGGACGGCCGCCTGCACATCCTGGCCGAGATGGCCAAGGCCCTGACCGAAGGCCGCCGCGAGTTCAGCGCCCACGCCCCGCGCATCGAGACGATGCAGATCCCCACGGACAAGATCCGCGAGGTGATCGGGTCGGGCGGCAAGGTGATCCGCGAGATCGTCGAGGTGTCCGGCGCCAAGGTGGACATCAGCGACGACGGCACCATCAAGATCGCCTCGGCCAATGCCGATTCGATCAGGAAGGCGCACGACATGATCTATTCCATCGTGGCCGAACCCGAGGAGGGCCGGATCTACACCGGCAAGGTCGTCAAGCTGGTGGATTTCGGCGCCTTCGTGAACTTCTTCGGCAAGCGGGACGGTCTGGTCCACGTGTCCCAGATCGCCAACAAGCGCCTCAATCACCCCAACGAGGTGCTGAAGGAAGGCCAGGAGGTCAAGGTCAAGCTGCTGGGCTTCGACGACCGCGGCAAGGTCCGCCTGGGCATGAAGATGGTCGATCAGGAAACCGGCCAGGAGATCACCGAAAAGGCTGAGGAATCGGCCGAGTGATCGGCTGATCCCGTGGAGGAAAGGCCCCGCGCTTGCGGGGCCTTTTGCATTGCCGCCTATCGTGCGCGTCCCCAGGCCCTGCGCCGTCGCTTCCATGCCTTGAACCGCCTGCGCAGCCCCTCGATCCGGCCGACGGGGGGAATCAGGTTTTCCCTCAGGGCGGGATCGGCCGGCGCCGAGAGGGCTTGGGCGAACTGTGCGTCGAAATCGGCAAGAGAGGCTATGGCCGCGTCGCGGATCAGCGCCGCCTTGTCCCGTGCATCCGGCGAAAGGCACCGGGCAAGAGCCGCCACAAGGCTTTCGTCACTGACCCTGTCGGTATCGAAGACCTCGGGCCAGCCCAGCTTCTCCGCCTGCCGCGTGACCTTGTCGCCCCCTGCGACAGGATCGATGGCAAGCACCGGGATGCCGTTCTTCAGCGCCAGCACCATGCCGTGAAGCCGGGTCGTCAGCATTGCATCAAGCCGGCGGCAGATCGCCTCGAACTCGGCGCCGCTGGAGATGCCGAAGCGGTTGGTCTGGACCGGCGTGGATGTGTCCATCTCGATGAAGGCCACACCAGAATCGCGGATCAGCTGACGCAGCTTCAGCGCGGCCAGATCCCCGCGCCGCCGCCCGCCATATTCGCGCTGTGCGCTGGCAAGGCACAGGCCGACCACCGGCATGGGCCTGGTCGGCTCACGAAAGCTGAGATCGGCGCGCACGGTTCGGTCGCTGTCGCGTTCCAGCAGAACCTCGAACGGATTGAAGTCGCGCAGGCTTTCGACCATCGTCAGGTTGACGCCGATATGAACGCAATGCTTGAACCGGCCGAAGATCGCCTGGTGCTGCACCGCCATCCGCGGCGTGAAAGGGCCGCAGATGACGATCAGATGCGTATAACGCGACGGATCAACCGTGTGCTTGTCCAGCCAGGAGGCGTCGATGGACAGAGGGGCGTCCGTATAGGGGGACACGTCGTAGCCCATTCCAAGGGCATCAAGCCTCGTCTGGACCTGGTGCAGAACTTCGACATCGCCAACGGTGGAAAAATGCCCCACCAGCAGCGCACGCGCACCGCTGCCTCCGGGACGAAAGGAACTGCCGGGCGTCATGTCGATCTCCTGCAAGGCGTCATGGGGCTGTCAGGTCGGGCGCAGGTCGGGAAAGGCGTGCAGGAAGCGCCGCAAGGCCAACCGATAGGCCAGCTTCGCGCGGCCGCGGGACGACCAGATGTCCCAGCCCCCCTGCCGCCACGGCTTTTCCGGCCCGTGATAATGCAGGATGCGGATGCCGCCGGGCATGGCCCCATCCACGGATATCCCGTTTCGCGCCAGATGGTCGCGGTGCTTCCTGATCCGGCCCCAAGACGCGTTCCATCCCAGGTCCAAGTGGACGACATTGCCCCGGAACAGGGCGTTCAGATGGTCCTGGTCCCCGTGGCTGCACGCCGATGCCGCGACAACGTCCATCATCCGTTCCATCACCGCCGGTTCTGCGCGCAAAGTGTCGCAGTTCAGCAGCATGACGCCGGCGTTGAAGTAGTCCCTGGCGGGAACGGGGTCCATCATCCCGCGGATCTCGGCCAGCCTGGCTTCCCGGGCGCCGGTCCTTCCGCTCGGGTCGGCAAGCCAGTGGGCGACGGTATAGTCGTGCACGACGCCGGCATAGGCCCGGCCCAGGTCCAAGCGGAACAGAGGCGCCACGTCGCCGGTCACAAGCGTGTCGCCGTCGATGTACAGAACGTGGCCGTCCAGCCGGCCGGGGATATGGAGACGGCCCATGGTTGCGGCCGAGATATAGCCCTGCGGGCCATGCGCGCCTTCAAGAAAACCGCTGCTGATGTCCAGACAGTGTAACGTGACCTGGGGGTTGCCCGACACGACCTTGCGGACATTCACCCAGTCCGCCGCCTGAAGTCCGTCGCCCCAGAAATGCAATTGGGCCGGGCCACTCAGGTGCCGAAGCAGACTCCAGACCGATACCAGGGTCGGTTCAAGAAAGCCGCGGTCGGTCACATAGGCAACCTTGGTTGTCTGGATCGGGTCGGTCACTGCAAGGTCCGTGAGATCGCATCGGCACCCAACCATACGGGCGCGGACGCCGCCGGGCAACATCGCTGCCGCATCTGCGGCCGGATCATGGATTGCAGGCGGGATGCTGGCTGGCGTATCGGGAGAAAGGCGAAGGAAAGGACGACAGATGACGGCGGACCCCCAGGCCCTGATCCTGACGATCAAGTGGGGCACGCTTTATTCGGCTGCGGATGTGAACCGGCTGGCGGCCCAGGTCCGGCGGCACCTGGCGCGGCCGCATCGCTTCGTCTGCTTCACCGATGATGCCGCCGGCCTGGATGCGGGGGTCGAGGCGATGCCCCTGCCCGAGCTGGGCCTGGCCCCGGGACATGCCGATCTGCGCTGGCGCAAGCTGGGGCTGTTCCGGCGCGACCTGGGGGGCCTGACGGGGCAGACGGCGCTGTTTCTGGATCTGGATCTGGTCGTGGTGGACGATCTGGGGCCGTTCTTCGACCTGCCGGGGACATTCTTCATCATCCGCGACGACGACCTGTTCCGCCCCAAGCCGCTGCGGCGGATCAACCCCGCGCGGGACCGCTTTCTGCACAGCGTCGGCAATTCCAGCGTGTTCCGATACCGGGTCGGAGACCACGCCTATATCCTGGACGCCTATCTGGCCGATCCGCAGGCGGCGGTGCGCCAGTATGAGATCAGCCAGCAGTTCCAGACCGCGCAACTGGCGGCGCATGGACACCTGCACTACTGGCCCAAGGGCTGGTGCGTCAGTTTCAAGAACCATTGCGTGCCGCGCCACGTCGCCAGCTATCTACGCGATCCCGCCCTGCCGGCCGGAACCAGGATCGTCCTGTTCGCGGGCGCGCCGAAGATGGAGGATGTCTTCGCCGGGCGCGGCCACAAGTGGTATCGCCGCATCGGCAGGATCGACTGGCTGCGCCAGGCCTGGGATCAGGCATGATCTCGGACGCCTTCCGCGCCTTCAAGCACCGCCGCAGGCTGGCCCGCGCCAGGGCCGAGATCGCCGCCCGCCCCGATGGGCGGGGGCGTGCGCACGGTCTGCCCGCTCCGCTGGTGGTGTCGCTGACCAGCTATCCGGGGCGCTTCGCCACGCTGGGCCTGACGCTGCAGGCGATCCTGCGCCAGTCCGTCCGGCCGGACCGGGTGATCCTGTGGCTGGACGACGGCCACGAGGCGCTGCTGCCCGCCGACGTGCGCGCGCTTGCCGGGCTCGAGGTGCTGACCTGCCCGAACTGGCGGTCCTACAAGAAGATCGTCCCGACCCTGCTGGCCCACCCCGAGGCCTTCGTGGTGACGGCCGATGACGATGTCTATTACCCGGCCGACTGGCTGGAGAGGCTGGTCGCCGCGGCGGGGCAGGGCGCGCGCGTTGCCTGCCACCGTGCGCACCGGATCACGCTGCGCGACGGTTTTCCCGCGCCCTATGCCCAGTGGCACCGCAACGTCGATGCGCCCGAATCGTCGCCCCTGACCTTCCTGACCGGGGTCAGCGGGGTGATCTACGCGCCCCGGGTCCTGCACCCGGACGCGACGCGCAGCGACCTGTTCCTTCGGCTTGCGCCGCGTTCGGACGACGTGTGGCTGTACTGGATGCACCGCCTGAACGGGGTCGAGGCGCAGAAGATCGGCGGGCGGATCCGCATCCTGGAATGGGAGGGCAGCCAGGCGCAGAGCCTGCGGACCGACAACCTGCAGGGAACCGGCAACGACCGGGCAATTGCCGCCATGATCGCCCATTACGGCTGGCCCGGCGCGGATCGCGCGCCGCGGTCCGCGCCCTCTGCCCGCTGATCAGGCCGGGTCTTTGGCAAACCGCAGATAAGGCAGCTTGATGTCCAGCGGGCCAAAGCGTTCCTCGGCCGCCTTGTCGTCAAGGGACAGGGCCACGATCACGTCCTGACCCGGAACCCAGTTGGCGGGCGTGGCGATGGGAACGCCATCGGTCTTTTGCACCGCATCCAGGGCGCGCAGGATCTCGGCGAAGTTGCGGCCGATGGACATCGGATAGGTCATGGTCAGCCGGATCTTCTTGTCCGGCCCGATGATGAACACGCTGCGCACAGTGGCCGAATGGGCGGGGGTGCGGCCCTCGGTCGGCAGATAGTAGTCGGCGGGCAGCATGTCGTAGGCCTTGGCAACGGTCAGGTCCCGGTCGTCGATCATCGCGAAGTTGGCGGGCGCGCCCGCCACGGCCTCGATGTCGCGCTTCCACTTGCCGTGATCCTCGACCGAATCGACCGAGACGCCCAGGACCTTGGTGTTGCGCTTCTCGAATTCGGGGACCAGTTGGGCAACCGCACCGAACTCGGTCGTGCAGACAGGCGTGAAGTCGCGCGGATGGCTGAAGATGATGCCATAGCTGTCGCCCAGCCAGTCGTGGAACCGGATCTCGCCCTCGGTCGAGGGGGCGGTGAAATCGGGGGCGATGTCGTTGATTCGCAGGGACATGGGATGCGTCCTTTCAGGTCGTTGCGGCTGGAACATAGGCGCAAACCGCGGGATTGCCAAAAGCTATCGGCCCGGACGAACCGCATTTACAAGGCCATCCGGGCGTTCCACCTTGGGCAGGACATCAAGGAAGGGGAACGCGATGACCGGCCTGCTGGACAAGCGCAAGTTCTACATCGACGGCGCCTGGGTGGATCCCGCCCGGGGCCATGACCTCGAGGTGATCGACCCATCGACCGAGGAGGCGGTGGCGGTCATCAGCCTGGGCGACCAAGCCGACACCGACCGGGCGGTGGCGGCGGCCAAGGCGGCCTTCGCCTCGTGGTCGCGCACCGAACCTGCCGAACGGCTGGCCCATGTCGAAAGGATCCTCGAGATCTACACCCGCCGGGCGCGGGACATGGCTTGGGCGATCAGCACGGAAATGGGGGCGCCGCAGGACATGTCCCTGGACGACCAGGTTGCGGCGGGAACCTATCACACCCAGAACTTCATCACGGCCTTCAGGGACTTCCGGTTCATCCGGCCGCTGGGGGATCACGCCCCCACCTCGATGGTGGCATGGGAGCCGGTGGGCGTCGTGGGCCTGATCACGCCCTGGAACTGGCCGATGAACCAGGTCACGCTGAAGGTCATTCCCGCGATCCTGGCCGGGAACGCCTGCGTGCTGAAGCCGTCCGAGATCGCGCCGCTGTCGTCCCTGCTGTTCGCCGAGATCCTGGACGAGGCGGGGCTGCCCCGGGGCGTCTTCAACCTGGTCAACGGCGACGGGCCGGGGGTGGGGACGCAACTGTCCACGCACAGGGACGTGGACATGATCAGCTTCACCGGATCGACCCGCGCCGGCATCGCCATCACCAAAGCCGCGGCCGACACCTTGAAGAAGGTCGTTCTGGAACTGGGCGGCAAGGGCGCCAACATCGTCTTTGCCGATGCCGACGAACAGGCGGTGGCGCGGGGCGCGCGGCACTGCTTCTATAACAGCGGCCAGTCCTGCAACGCGCCGACCCGGATGCTGGTGGAACGCTCGATCTATGATCGCGCGGTCGAGACGGCCGCCAGGGTGGCGGGGGAAACCGCCGTCGCAAGCGCCCATCAGCCCGGCAGCCATATCGGCCCGGTCGTCAGCAGCCAGCAGTGGCAGAAGATCCAGAACCTGATCCAGAAGGGTATCGACGAAGGGGCGCGCCTTGTGGCGGGCGGCGCCGGGCTGCCCGAAGGGGTCAATCGCGGCTATTTCGTGCGCCCCACGGTCTTTGCCGATGTCAGCAACGACATGACCATCGCCCAGCAGGAAATCTTCGGCCCGGTCCTGTCGATCATCCCCTTCGAATCCGAAGAGCAGGCGATCGCCATCGCCAACGACACCCCCTATGGCCTGACCAACTATGTCCAGTCGCAGGACGGTCCGCGCCGCAACCGCGTGGCGCGCCGCCTGCGCTCGGGGATGGTCGAGATGAACGGCCAGTCGCGCGGCGCGGGATCGGCCTTCGGGGGCGTGAAGATGTCGGGCCGCGCGCGGGAAGGCGGCGTCATGGGGCTCGAGGAATTCATGGATTCCAAGGCCATCAGCGGCTGGCATCGCGACTGAGGCGCACGGCTCGCCCATAATGCCTTGCATTTGAGGGGTCGGCTTGTCCCGGGGCCGACTTGCCGCGACATTCCGTCGATACGGTCGAAGGCGGAATGGCGATGGCAAGGCAGAAGGGGGCGGCAGGCCCCACGATCATGATCAGGCGGGTGACCGCTTCCGGCGAAGGCGGCCATCACGGCGGCGCCTGGAAGGTCGCCTATGCGGATTTCGTGACCGCCATGATGGCCTTCTTCCTGCTGATGTGGCTGCTGAGCGCCACGACCGAACAGCAGCGCGCGGGCTTGGCCGATTACTTCGATCCGACCATCGTGCGCACGCCCGGATCCTCGGGCGAGGGGGTCGAGCAGCAGGGGAAGGACCCGTCCGAGGCATCTCTCGAACAGGTGGCCCAGGAAATCGAACGCGCCCTTCGCGCCAGCGGCGGCGAATCGCAGCAGCTGACGAACCTTCTGCGCCATGTCGTCACCCGCATGACCGACGAGGGGCTGGTGATCGAACTGGGCGACCTGACCGACGAGCCCCTGTTCGTGGACGACACCGGCCAGCCGCAGCCGGTGCTGTCTGAACTGACGCGGATCATCGGCCGGGTCATCGCCAGGACGCGCAATTTGGTCGCCATTTCCGGACATGTGCGGGCCTACCCGGAAACGCTGGTGACCTCTCCGGTCTGGGCGCTGTCCGACGCCCGCGCCCATGCTGTGCGCAACCTGCTGGAGGCGTCGGACCTGGACGCCCAGCGGATCCAGCGGGTCACGGGCTATGCCGACCGCAAGAGCAAGACCGGAAACCCGATGGATCCCGCCAACAACCGGATCGAGGTGATTTTACTCAGATAGCCGGGGCGGTTAGGCGAATCTTAAGCCCTGGCATGGATGATCCGAGTCGAACGAGGAAAGGTGATCCCATGTCAATGTCTTCCGCAATGAGCGCCGGCGTCTCGGGGCTGGCGGCCAATTCCACCCGTCTGGCGACGATTTCGGACAACATCGCGAACTCGGGCACCTACGGCTACAAGCGGATGGAGACGGACTTCAACTCCTTCGTGCTGGCCCAGAACCGCATCGCCGGCTCCTACTCGGCGGGCGGGGTGACGGCCGCCACGAAACGGCTGATCGAGGATGACGGGGCGCTTTCGACCACCTCGCATCCTCTGGACATCGCCGTGTCGGGCCGCGGGATGCTGCCTGTCACCTCGGCCGTGGATCTGGATAACGGCTTCACAGACATGCCCTTCATGATGACCCGCACGGGCTCATTCCGCACCGATTCCGAAGGCATCCTGAAGACGCAATCCGGCCTTGTGCTGATGGGATGGCCCGCGCAGGCCGACGGAACCGTGCCCCTCAATTCGCGCGACACGGTCGGCGGGCTTGTTCCGATCCAGATCAGCGCCAACCAGTCGGCGGGCGATCCCACAAGCCAGGTTTCCCTAGGCGTCAACCTGCCCGCGACGGAAACGCAGCCCACCGCTTCGGGCGACCCGCTGGCCTTGAAGATCGAATACTACGGCAATCTGGGAACCTCCGAATCGCTGGACATCACCTTCGTGCCCGACACCTCGGATCCCACCGGCATGTCGAACACCTGGGTGATGGAGGTGCGCGATTCGGCGACCGATCCGGCGGCGAACCTGGTGGGGTCTTACCGTATCACCTTCGACGACACGCAGGCGAAGGGCGGCAGCATCGCCAGCGTCACGACGCTCAGCGGCGGTGCCTATGATCCGATCACCGGCGCGATCGGCCTGGGCGTCGGGGGCGGCGCGATGGACCTGGTCATCGGCACGCCCGGTGGCACGACCGGTCTGCGCCAGCTCTCGGCCAAGTTCTCGCCCACCAACATCAGCAAGAACGGCTCGCCGGTCGGCAACCTGACCACGGTCGAACTGGATTCGGACGGCTACCTGAAGGCGACCTACGACACCGGCTTCGTGAAGACCCTGTACCAGATCCCGCTGGTCGATGTGCCAAACCCCAACGGTCTGGCCTCGGTCAGCGCGCAGGCCTTCACGATCTCGCCAACCTCGGGCAGCTTCTTCCTGTGGGATGCGGGCGACGGGCCCACGGGCACGCTCCAGGGCTACGCGCTTGAGGAATCGACCACCGACGTGGCCGAGGAACTGACCCACCTGATCCTGACGCAGCGCGCCTATTCGTCGAACGCCAAGATCATCCAGACCGTCGATGAAATGCTGCAGGAAACCACCAACATCAAGCGCTGAAAGGGCCTGATGAGATGAGCATCGCGCGCGCCTTGGGGAATGCGATGTCGGGGCTGACGGCCACCGCACGCGGAACGGAAACCGTGGCGGCAAACCTGGCCAATGCCTCGACCCCTGGCTATGCCCGGCGGGATCTGGTTATCACCGCCCAGACGGCAGGCGGCAACGCAGGCGGCGTGCGCGTCGATGGCCTCACCCGGGCCGTCAATGCCAGCGTCCTGTCCGAATCGCGCCTGGCCGAAGCTGCCCGCGCCGATGCGGCTGCGCGTCTGGCCTTCACCCAGCAGATCGAGGATCGCATGGGCATCGCCGGCAGTCCCGGCAGCCTGGGCGCTGCGCTGACCGAACTGCGCACGGCCCTGACCTCGGCCGCCAGCCGCCCCGACGACGAGATCCGCCTGACCCAGGTGGTGGACAAGGCCCAAGTCTTGGCCAGCCGGCTGGGGGCGGTTTCGGCGCAGGTTCAGGCGGCCCGCACCGCCGCCGATCAGGCGATCACCCGCGAGGTGGGGGTGCTGAACAAGTCGCTGGCCGAGGTTGTCCATCTGAACCGCCGTATCGCCGTGCTCGAGGCTGACGGTTCGGATCCTTCGGCGCTGATCGACCAGCGGCAGGGGATTATCAGCGAGATCGCCAAGATCGTGCCCGTGCAGGAAGTGACCCGCCCTGCAGGCGGCGTGGCCCTGTTCACCGCCGAGGGGGCCGTCCTTCTGGATGGCAGCGTGCCCACCGACCTGTCCTTCACGGCGGCGGGTCAGGTGACCGCGGCGCAGGAGGTCGGCACGGGTCTGGCGCTGCTGACGCAAAACGGGACCGAGCTGACACGGTCGCAGATGCGGCTCTACGCAGGGGGCTCGCTGGCTGCGCATTTCGCCATCCGCGACGACTTGGCCCCTGCGGTTCAGGCATCCCTTGACGATCTTGCCTATGATCTGCACGAACGGCTGGCTGACCCCGCGGTGGATGCGACGCTGGGGGCGGCATCGCCGGGCCTTTTCACCGATGGCGGCCTTCGTGCCGCCGTGGCGGACAAGCAGGGGCTGGCCGGCCGGATCAGTGTCAACAAGGCTGTCGTCGAGTCAGACGGAGGCGCCGTGTGGCGGTTGCGTGCCGGTTTGCAGGCTGGCGCCGAAGGACCCGTCGGCGAATCCGCCCTTCTGGTCGCGATCTCGGGCGCCCTCGAGCGGGCGGTCGCGGCGCCCCCAGGCACCGGCTTCACCGGCAAGGCCGCACTGGCCGAACGCCTGGGCAGCATCGAGGCACAAGTCGCGACAGCGCGCGTCAACGCCCAGTCCGAAGCTGCCGTTCGCAACGGTCAGGCCGACACCATCTGGTCGCGCCTGGCCGCAGACGGCGTGGACAGCGACGCCGAGATGCAGCGTCTGCTGAAGTACGAGCAAGCCTATGCCGCAAACGCGCGGGTCATTCAGGCCATCCAGACGATGATGGATCAGATACTGGGGATATGACGATGACGGTGCAATCCATCGGAGACCAGGCGCGAGCCTTTGCCATGCAGGTAGCGTCGAACCGGATCAAGACCACCCTGGGCACGCTGACCGCTGAACTGGCCAGCGGCGAGGTCGCCGATCTGGGCGCCAGGCTGCAGGGGAACACACAGGATCTGGCCGCGATCGAAGCCCGCCTGTCCCTGCTGGGACAATTTGAACGCAACGCCACCGAGGCTGCTGCCCACGCCCAGGGCATGCAGGACGCCCTGGGCGCGGTGCACGCGCTGACCGAGGCGACGGGGCGGAACCTTTTCCTGGACCCGGCGGCGGTGACGGATGGCGTCATCACCGCGCAAGGGACTCAGGCGGCCTCAACGCTGCAGGCTGTGATTGGCCAGCTGAACGGCTCTGTCGGGCAACGGTTCCTGTTTTCGGGCATTCACAGCGACACCCAGCCGCTGTCGTCGGCGAAGGTCATCCTCGATGCCCTGGCGCCCCAGGTGGCTGGCCTGTCCTCTGCCGCCGATGTGGCGCAGGCGGTTTCGGTGTGGTTCGACGCGCCGCCCGGAATGGGCGGCTTTGCCGATGTCGCCTATCACGGCGGTCCCGGCGACCATCCCATGCCGATCGGAGAAGGCGTAACGGTTGCCCTGGCCACGACCCCGCTAACGCCTGCCGTCCGCGACAGCCTGAAGGGCCTTGCGACAGCGGCCCTGATTGACAGGGGCGCGCTTGCAGCCAACGGGGCTGAAAAGCGGGCGCTGCTGGCAATGGCGGGCAAGGCGTTGCTGGACAACGGGCCGCGCGTCATCGCGGAAATGTCCACCATCGGTCATACCCAGCAGATCATCACAAGCGCGCAGACTGAAGGCGGCGCCGCAACCGCCACCCTTCAAAGCGCGCGCAACCTGCTGCGCGAGGCCGATCCCTTCGCGACCTCGGCCGCCATTTCCGATGCCGAGACGAGGCTGCAGACGCTGTACTCGGTGATCGGGCGCCTGTCGCAACTCAAGCTGGCGGATTACATCTGATGCGGCGCATTTTGTTGGTGATCCTTGCCGTCCTTCTGCCCTTGGCTGCCGCGGCGGCCCCGGTTCGCATCAAGGATCTGGCAGATTTCGACGGCGTGAGAGGCAACGACCTGGTGGGCTATGGGCTGGTGGTCGGGCTGGACGGCACGGGCGATGGCTTCCGCAATGCCCCCTTCACCGAAGAATTGCTGGCCGGTCTGCTGGAACGGCTGGGTGTCAACGTGACGGACGAGGCGCTGCGATCGCGCAACGTCGCGGCCGTGGTGGTGACGGCGACGCTGCCCCCCTTCGCGCGGTCGGGCAGCCGGATCGACGTCAACGTGTCCACCATCGGCGACGCCAAGAGCCTGCTGGGCGGCACGCTGGTGATGACGCCGCTGAAGGCCGCCGACGGCAACATCTATGCCGTGGCGCAAGGATCGATCATCGCCAGCGGTGCCGCAATCGGGGGCGAAGCCGCCCGTGTGGTCGAGGGTGTGCCGACCGCGGGGAAGATCCCCGTCGGCGCCCGCGTCGAGCGCGAGGTCGAATTCGACTTCGCCAGCATCCAGAACATCCGCGTGGCCCTGCGCAACGCGGATTTTACCACCGCGACCCGGATCGAGGACGCCATCAACCGCGACTTCGACCGCCGCGTTGCGGTGACCCAGGACAGCGGCACCGTGCTGGTGGAGTTCCGCGAGTTGGGTGACGTGAATCCCGCCCGCGTGCTGGGCCGCATCGAGAACCTGACCGTCGAGCCGGAGGATCGCGCGAAGGTGGTGATCGACCACAAGTCCGGGACGATCGTGATCGGCGAGCGGGTGCGCATATCGCGGGTCGCGGTGTCGCAGGGCGCGCTCACCCTCAGCGTCAGCGAGGCGCCCATGGTGTCGCAGCCGAACCCCTTCGCCCGCGGCGAAACCGTCGCCGTCCCCCGCACCGTGGCCGAACTGCGCAATGAGCCGGGCATCGGCTTTGCCGAGGTGGCAGGAGAAACCTCGCTCAGTGACCTGGTCGAAGGGCTGAACGCCTTAGGAGTCAGGCCGCGCGAGATGATCGATATTCTCAAGTCCATTCATGCGGCAGGAGCGTTGCACGCCGATCTGGTCATCGAGTGACGGCGGGTTTTTTTCTTCGCCGGCAAGTGACAGCGCCCCTTTCATGGCATAGAGCGAGGCAAGATTTCGAGTTTTGCGTTGATCCGATGCTGATAGAAACCGCTGCCATTCCCGATCTGCTGATCCTGACGCCTGCGCGCTTCGGCGACGAGCGGGGCTTCTTTTCGGAAACCTGGAACCGCAGGACACTGGTCGATGCCGGGGTGATCCTGCCTGATTTCGTGCAGGACAACCATTCGCTGTCGCGAGTGGCAGGAACGCTGCGGGGGCTTCATTATCAGGCGCCGCCCTTCGGGCAGGGCAAGCTGGTGCGCTGTGCCCGCGGCGCGCTTCTGGACGTTGCCGTGGATGCACGCCGGGGAAGCCCGACCTATGGGCAATGGGTTGCGGTGGAACTGTCCTTCGAGAACGGACGGCAGCTCTGGATCCCCGAGGGCTTCCTGCACGGTTTCGTGACCCGCGAACCCGACACCGAGATCGTCTACAAATGCACCGCCCCTTATGATCGCGCCAGCGACGGCGCGGTGCGCTGGGACAGCCTGGGGATCGCTTGGGGCGTCTCTGATCCGCTGCTGTCGGAGAAGGATCGCACTGCTCCGACCTTCGCGGACTGGTCGTCGCCGTTCGAATACAGGGAGGCGGCATGAAGATCCTGGTAACCGGGGGCGCCGGGTTCATCGGCTCGGCGGTGGTTCGGCTGGCTGTGTCGCGGGGCCACGAGGTGGTCAATCTCGATGCGCTGACCTATGCGGCCAATCTTGCCAATGTGGCCCAGGTGGCTGGCAGTCCTCTTTACCGGTTCGAACAGGTCGATATCCGCCACCGGCCGGCCCTGGACCGTGTCCTTGCCACCCACCGCCCCGATGCGGTGATGCATCTGGCGGCGGAAAGCCATGTCGATCGCTCGATCGACGCGCCTGACGCCTTCGTGCAGACCAACGTCGTGGGCACCTTCAACATGCTGGAAGCGGCGCGCGGCTACTGGATCGCGCGGGGCAGGCCTGCGGGCTTTCGCTTTCACCACATCTCGACCGACGAGGTGTTCGGCTCTCTGGGCGAGACCGGGCAGTTCACCGAGGCCACGCCCTATGATCCGCGCAGCCCCTATTCCGCCAGCAAGGCGGGATCGGACCACCTGGTGCGCGCCTGGCACGAAACCTACGGCCTGCCGGTGGTGCTGACCAATTGTTCCAACAACTATGGCCCCTATCACTTCCCCGAGAAGCTGGTCCCGGTGGTGATCCTCAAGGCGCTCGCAGGCGAACCGATCCCCGTCTATGGCGACGGCGGACACGTACGCGACTGGCTTTACGTCGAGGATCATGCGGATGCGCTTCTGCTGGTTGTGGAAAAGGGCCGGCCGGGCCGCAGCTACAACATCGGCGGCGAGAACGAGGCCACGAACATCGACCTGGTCCGCACCATCTGCGCGCACATGGACGACCTGCACCCCGAAGGCGCGCCCCATGCGCGGCTGATCTCCTTCGTGGCCGACCGACCGGGCCATGACCGCCGCTATGCCATAGACCCCACCCGCATCCGCACCGAACTGGGCTGGCGGCCCTCGGTCACGGTTGCGGAAGGGCTGCGCCGGACCGTCGAATGGTATCTGCAGAACCGCGACTGGTGGCAGCCGCTTCTGGGCCGCGACGGCGTGGGTCGCCGCCTGGGCCACGGCCGATGACCGGTCTGCTGGTTCTGGGGCGGTCGGGGCAACTTGCCCAAGCCCTGGCGCGGCTGGCGGAGGGGGCGACGTTCTGGGGCCGCGCCGAAGCCGACCTGTCCGATCCCCGCGCCGTCGCCGAACGCATCCTGGCACTGCGGCCCGCGGCGATCATCAACGCCTCGGCCTATACCGCCGTCGATCGCGCGGAGGCCGAGGTCGAGGCCGCGGCCACCCTGAACGCCGCGGCGCCCGGCTTCATTGCCCGCGCCGCGGCCGATCTGGGGGTGCCGGTGCTGCATGTTTCGACCGATTACGTCTTCGACGGCTCGGGCGATCAGCCGCGGGCAGAGGACGCCGTGACGGCACCCTTGGGCGTCTATGGGCGGACCAAGCTGGAGGGCGAGGCGCAGGTGGCCTCGGCCGGCGGACAGTGGGCGGTGATCCGGACTTCCTGGGTATTTTCCGCCGACGGCACGAATTTCGTGAAGACGATGCTGCGGCTTGGGGGCCAGCGCGACGAAATAGCCGTGGTGACGGACCAGGTCGGGGGTCCGACCGCAGCAGCCCGCATCGCGGCGGCGCTGCTGGACATCGCCCGGCAGATGCAGGCCGATCCGGCCAAGGGCGGACTTTATCATTTCAGCGGAGCGCCCGATGTCAGCTGGGCCGGTTTCGCCCGCGCGATCTTCGACCGCGCCGGCCTGGCCTGCAGGGTGCGCGAGATCCCCAGCAGCGACTATCCGACGCCGGCCCGGCGTCCCGCCAATTCGCGGCTGGACTGTTCGCGGATCGCGCGCGATTTTGACATTGCCCGCCCCGACTGGCGGGCCGACCTGGACCAGGTCCTGAAGCAACTGGGGTATCCGAAATGACGGCACGCAAGGGCATCGTTCTGGCGGGCGGGTCGGGCACGCGCCTTTACCCGATCACCATGGGCGTCTCGAAGCAGCTTCTGCCGCTTTACGACAAGCCGATGATCTATTACCCCATCAGCGTGCTGATGCTGGCCGGCATCCGCGAGATCGCCATCATCACCACGCCCGAGGACCAGGCCCAGTTCCAGCGGCTGCTGGGCAGCGGCGCGCAATGGGGGCTACATTTCGACTGGATCATCCAGCCTTCGCCGGACGGGCTGGCGCAAGCCTATATCCTGGCCGAAGATTTCCTGGCTGGCGCGCCTTCCGCCATGGTGCTGGGCGACAACATCTTTTTCGGCCACGGCCTGCCCGAGCTGCTGAAGGCGGCGGACGGGCGGACCAGCGGCGGCACGGTCTTCGGCTATCGGGTGGCCGACCCCGAACGCTACGGCGTGGTGGACTTCCTGGCGGACGGCCGGGTGCGCGCGATCATCGAAAAGCCGGAACAGCCGCCCTCGAACTTCGCGGTGACGGGGCTTTATTTCCTGGACGGCAGCGCCCCCGACCGCGCCAGGCAGGTCCAGCCTTCGGCGCGCGGCGAACTCGAGATCACCACGCTGCTGGAGAGCTATCTGCACGAGGGCAGCCTGACGGTCGAAAAGATGGGCCGCGGCTTTGCCTGGCTGGACACCGGGACCCACGGCAGCCTGCTGGATGCCGGCAACTTCGTGCGGACCCTGGAAAAGCGGCAGGGCCTGCAGACCGGCTGCCCCGAGGAAATCGCTTATGAGGCCGGCTGGATCACCGAGGATGCCCTACGCGAACAGGCCCGCAGGTTTTCCAAGAATGCCTACGGACGCTACCTGATGGGATTGCTGGGGCCTCGCTGACGCAGCCGGCCCGCAAGCGCCGCCGCAAGCAGCGCCGCAGTCCCCGCCCGCGTCTGGCGATAGAGCCCGAGCCGGACCATGCCGGCCGCCGCCGCCGGACCGGGCCTGTGCAGCAGCGCCCCGAAACGGTCGAGGATCGGGCGGTTTTCCGGCCGGAGTTCCAGGCGCACGGCATCCAGCGCGGCGTGATGTGCCCGCAGCCAGCCGCCGTATTCTCCGGCCAGCAGCCTGCTGATGCGCTGCGACAGCGCGGCGACGGTATCGTTGCGGCCCATCACGCTGTGAGGGTGCTGGCGGTAGAACAGGGCCGGGCGCGGGTCGTGGATCAGCGCCGCCCCCGCGCCTGCGGTGATCTGATAGGCCCACCAGTCGTGGGCCTCGATGCCGTGCTGCTGTGCCGGCCCGACGCAGCGCCGCAGGATCGCCGCGGCCTGGCCGTTGAAGACCGAGGTGTTGCCGGCCATGATCGCCTGCACGAGGGCGTTCCTGAAGCCCAGCGGGCGGCGGAAGTGCCGCGACGGGGCCAGTGGCCTCAGCTGAGGATCGGTGATGACGGTGCGGGCGGCGTAATGGGCGGGGCCTTCCAGGAGCGACAGCGCCGCCAGGGCGCGGGCCAGCTTGTCGGGGAACCAGACATCGTCCTGGTCTGAAAAGGCCAGGGGACCATCCGGGGCGACCGACAGCAGGTGCAGGAAGTTCTGCGTCGCTCCGCGGCCGGGCCCCCGCACGAGGGACACCTGGCCCGCCGGGCGCGAGGCCGCGAAATCAGCCACGATGCGCGGCGTTCCGTCGTCCGATCCGTCGTCCGAGACGATCAGCCGCCATTGCCGGTGGGTCTGCGCCGCGATGCTGTCCAGTTGCGCGCGGATGAACCGCGCGCCGCGATAGCTGGCCAGCAGGATCGTCACGGTGTCGGCGTCGGTCGGGGTCTGGCGGTCCACCGGCATGTCCTTATGAGTGGGCAGGCCGCTTCTGCCCCGCCCGCCCCACCGATGCAACCGTCAGCCGGCCTGGCGCGCGATGTCCTCGATCAGCACGGCCTTGACCGGCAGGCTGGTGCTGGCCTGGGCTGCCTTTTGCAGGCGATCCCGCAAGGGGGCCAGCCGGGCCTCGGAGGTGAAGTTGCCGTCGAACCCGCCGGTGTTGGCGTGGATCAGCAATTCTCGCAGCAGGGCATCGCGCAGGCGGTGTTCCTGCTGCTTCATGGCGGACAGGTCGGCGCCCCCCGTCTCGATCGTCAGGGTCAGGATCATCACTGCGCCCATGTCGCCGTTGCGCATCAAGGGGACGAAGAACTGCGTGGGGAAGGTGAACCATCCCTCTTCGGAGACCGCGCCATCCCCATGCCCGCCGCCCCCGCCATGATCCTTGGCATCGGCGTGGCCTTCGGCCGCGGCGGGCGCGGCCGGGTCGGGCGTTGCGCCGGCGCCATGACCTTCGGCCTGCGCGGCGCCCCCCTCGGCCTGGGCGGAGGGTTCGGCGGCATGGTCGGCCCCTTCAGGGGCGGGGCGCAGCATGTCGCCCGCGGCGACGCCCCCCGCCAGGGCCAGGATCGGGATCAGCATGGGCAGGAGCTTCTTCATGGGAGCGCCTCAGTAGGGCAGGATCACGTCGGCGATCTGCTGGCCGAATCGGGGTTGCTGCACATCGGTGATCTGGCCGCGGCCGCCATAGCTGATGCGCGCGCCCGCGATGCGGTCATAGGCGATCTCGTTGCTGCGGTCGATGTCGGCGGGGCGGACGAAGCCGCTGACGGTCAGCTCGCGCAGCTCATAGTTCACGCGGACCTCCTGGGTGCCCTCGATCTGCAGGGTGCCGTTGGGCAGGGTGTCGATCACCGTGGCCGCGACGCGCAGGGTCAGCTTGTCGCGCCGGGTGATGTTGCCGCTGCCCTTGTAGGTGGATGACGATTCCGCCTCGGCCAGGTTGTCGAAGCTGGCGCCGTCGGGCAGCTTTTCGTTCAACCGCTGCGGGATGCCGATCATCTGCGGGATGCTGACGCTCTCGCCCGAGGCGCGGCTGCGGCCCGAGGTGTTGGTCATCTGCGCCTCGTCGTCGATCTCGATCACCACGGTCAGGATGTCGCCGCGCGTGGCCGCCCGCCGGTCGCTGATGAGGGAAGATGTGGTTCCCGCCCAGAGCGAGGCCGCGGCTTCCGGCCGGCCCGAATCGACCGGGATCTCCAGCGGCGGGTTGGTCATGGCGATGAATTCCTCGCTGTTGCGCGGCGAGGTCAGGCTGGGCGGCTTGCCCATGTGATCGCCCCGCGCGCAGGCGGACGCGGCAAGGACGAGGCAGAGCAGGGGAAGGGTTTTCATGGGTGGTCCTTGCGTTATTTTACGGCCAGAAGGCTGCCGTCGGGCTGGACGACGGCGCTGATCGTGGCGCGCGATTCGATGTTCATGACCCGGATCACGTCCCCTGCCGCGCCCTCGGACAGGGTCCGGGCGGTGGTGACGATCCGCAGCGTGCCCCGCTGGAAGACCAGCGGATGCATCTGGTTGCGCCCGATCAGCCTGGGCGGCTGCAGCAGCGAGGCCTGCAGCGGGCGGCCTTCGCGGATGGTGATGCGGGTCTGCAACCCGATCGCTTGCGAGGGATCGGACAGGCCGGGACGGTCGCCGTCGATGGCGCGGATATCGGCGGCAGTGATGATCGTGCCCGCGGGAAGCGTCCGGGCCGCGGCAAGCACCGCCGCCGAGGCAGGCAGAGGCGCAAGGGCCAAAAGAAGCGCCAGCCACCGCATCAGCGCACCTGCGTGGTGGCCGCCAGCATCTGGTCGGCTGCGGTGATGACCTTGGCGTTCAGCTCGTATCCCCGCTGCGCCTTGATCAGTTCGGTGATCTCGCGCACCGAGTCCACGGAACTGTCCTCCAGATAGCCCTGCCGCAGCGTGCCCAAGCCCTCCTGACCCGGCGTCGTCACCTGCGGCGTGCCCGAGGCCGCGGTTTCCAGGAACAGGTTCGAGCCGATCGCCTCGAGGCCCTTTTCGTTGGAAAACCCCGCGAGGGTCAGCTGTCCCAGCAGTTCCGGTTCGACCTGGTCGTTGAAATAGGCATAGACCTCGCCCGCGGCGTTGATGGAAATGGTGCGCGCGTCGTCGGGGATGGTGATCCCCGGCGCCACCGCATAGCCGTCCGAGGTGACGATCAGCCCGTCCGGCGACCGCTTCAGCCCGCCGTCGCGCGTATAGGCCGAGATGCCGGACGGCAGCGTCACCTCGAGATAGCCGTCGCCGTCGATGGCAAGGTCCAGATCGCCGCCGGTCTGGGTCAGCGCGCCCTGCTGCAGGTTGATGCTGACGGCGGTGGGGCGCACGCCCAGCCCCAGCTGCACCCCGGCCGGGATGACGGTGCCGTCGGCGGCGGTCACGGTGCCCGGGCGGGTGGCCTGCTGGTAGTGCAGGTCCGCGAATTCGGCGCGTCGGGCGTTGTAGCCGGTGGTGGACATGTTGGCGAGGTTGTTCGAAATGACCTCGACCCGGGTCTGCTGGGCGCTCATGCCGGTGGCGGCGATCTGCAGGGCTCTCATGGCTGGTCCTTTCAGCGGGTCATGCCGGCGATCGCGCTGCGGATGCGCTGATCTTCGCGGTCGAGGAAGGATTGGCCCAGTTCGTATGCACGCTGGACCTCGATCATGCGGGTGATCTCGAAGACGGAATCGACGTTGGATTCTTCCAGGAAGCCTTGCCGGATGCGGGCGTCCTCGACGGGTTCGGGGGCCGCGTCGGTGGTAAAGGACGTGCCGCCCTGGTGGGTCAGCTGCGCGTCGTCGGGGGCGCCGAAGATGCCGATCTTGCCGAACGCCACGCCGTTGGCGGACATCGTGCCGTCGGCGCCCACGGCGACGCCGCTGGCGCCTGCCGGGACCACAATGGGGGCCATCCCCTCGTCCAGCAGGCGGAAGCCGTCGGCGGTCATCAGCTCGCCCTCGGCCGAGGGCAGGAAGGCGCCCGCCCGGGTCAGGCGGTTGCCGTCCGGCGTCTCGACCATGAAGAAGCCCTCGCCCTCGATGGCCAGGTCGTAGTTGCCGTTGGTCTGCGTCAGCACCCCCTGGTCCAGATCCAGCAGGCGGCCGCGGGCATGGGCCATCGACAGCGTGTCGCCGCTGCGGTCCAGAGCCGACAGATGTTCGGCGAAGATCACCCCCTCGCGGCGAAAGCCGGTGGTGTTGGCGTTGGCGATGTTGTTGGCCACGACCCGCATCTCGGCCATCAGCCCCGCCTGACGCGTCAGCGTCGCGTAGATCGCGTTGTCCATGGCGTCAGCTTCCCGCGATCAGGGGGATGATCTGGCCGATGTAGAAATCGGACAGGGCGGTGGTCATGAAGCTCATCGAGACCCAGAAGACGGCCAGCATCAGCCCGACCTTGGGCACGAAGGTCAGCGTCATCTCCTGCACCGAGGTCAGCGCCTGGAACAGGCCGATCACCACCCCGACGATCAGCGCCACCGCCAGCATCGGGGCCGAGATGCGGACCGAGATCAGCAGCGCCTGGCGCAGCATGTCGAACAGCAGCGTCTCGTCCATGGCCTACACCGGCATCCGCAGGATTTCCTGATAGGCCTCGACCACCTTGTCGCGGATCGCGACGACGGTCTCCATCGCCATCTTGGCCTCGGCGATGGTCTGGACCAGCTGGTGGGTTTCCACCTGGCCGGTCATGGCGCCGGCGGCGACCTGATCCACCTGGCCCATCTGGGCGGCGAACTCCTCGGCGGCGTTCGACAGCGCTTGGACGGCGGGGGCCTGCTGACCCGGCGCCACCGCGGTGCGGGCGGCGGAATAGGCGCTGGCGGCATTCAGACTGGTGAACATGGGCGACCCTTTCTAGCGACGCAAAAGTTCCAGAAGCGACGCGCCCATCTGGCGCGTCTGCTCGAACATCTTCAGATTGGCTTCATAGCTGCGGCCCGCCTCGCGGCTGTCGGCGATCTCGATCACCAGATCGACGTTCGACCCCAGGTAGTATCCTTCCTCGTCCGCGAGGGGATGCGAGGGGTCGTAGATGCGGGGCAGTTCGGACCGGTCCAGCCGCAGCTTCGATGCCTCGACCTCGCCGCTGGGGCGGCCGAAGCGCACCGCTTCCTCGAAGGTGACCAGCTTGCGGCGATAGCCGGGCGTGTCGGCGTTGGCGATGTTTTCGGCCGTGTGGCGCAGGCGTTCGCCCTGCGCGCGCATTCCCGAGGCGGCCAAATGCAGGGCAGAGAGCGGACGGTCCATCACGCCCTCCGCCCGATGCTGATGCGCATCAGGTCAAGCGCCGAACTGTAGATGCCCAGGGACAGGTCGTGGCCGCGCTTGACCTCGGCCGCCTTCAGCATCTCCTCCTCGAGCGAGACCGAGTTACCGTTGGGCGACGCCCCGGTTTCGTCAACCGTCTGGCGGGTGGCGGGCGACCATTCCGGCAGGCCCAGGTGGCGCGGGTCGGTGGTCCGCAGCGGGGACAGGGTCGCGTCGCGGTAGCTGTCGGCAAAGCTGGCGGTGTCGGCCGCCTTGAAGCCGGGCGTGTCGGCATTGGCGATGTTGCGGGTGACGACAAGATGCCGCTGGCTGGCATGGGCGCCCAGGGCACGGGCCATGCGCATCATTTCGATCTTTTCAAACATGAGGCTTCTCCTCATTGGCGATAACCCGGTCTTAACCCCGATCTGTTTAGAAACCGTTTGCGGCTGGAAAAAACGGATGACGGACATGGATCACCTGACCTCGATCGCGGCACGGATCGGCGATCTGCGCTTGACGCGCCACTTTGGCCGGGTGCATTCGATGCAGGCCGGCATGATCCGGGTCGAGGGGCTGAACAGCCACGCCTCGGTGGGGGACAGGGTGCTGATCGCGCTGCAGAAAAGCCAGGTGTCGGGCGAGATCGTCGGGCTGGCCCCGCGCCACGCGGACGTGCTGCCGGAAGGCGATGCCGAGGGGCTTTCGGTCGGAGCCGAGGTCGAGTTGCTGTTCGCCCCCACCATCGCCCCCTGCGATGCCTGGATCGGGCGAATCATCGACCCGCTGGGTCAGCCCCTGGACGGCCGGCCGCTGCCCTCGGGGCTGGAGCCGCTGCCCTTTCGCCGCGAGGCCCCGCCCGCGGTGCGGCGCAAGCGGCTGGGGGCGCGACTGGCCACGGGGTTTGCGGTATTCGACACGCTGCTGCCCGTGGTGAGGGGTCAGCGGATCGGCCTGTTCGCCGGGTCGGGCGTGGGCAAGTCGACGCTGTTGTCTGGGCTTGCCAAGGGCGTGCAGGCCGATGTCGTGGTGATCGCGATGATCGGCGAGCGCGGCCGGGAACTGCGCGAGTTCGTCGAGAAGACCCTGGGTCCCGAAGGCATGGCCCGGGCGGTGATCGTCGCCGCGACCTCGGACCGGTCGCCGCTGATCCGGCGGCGCTGCGCCTGGGCCGCGATGGCGGTGGCGGAACATTTCCGCGACCAGGGACGCCACGTGCTGTTTCTGGCCGATTCGATCACCCGCTTCGCGGAGGCGCATCGCGAGATCGCCCTGGCGGCGGGCGAGCCGGCCAGCTATCGCGGCTTTCCGCCCTCTGTCTCGAATCTCATCATGGCCCTGGCCGAGCGGTCGGGGCCGGGGCTGGAAGGAACCGGGGACATCACCGGGATCTTCAGCGTGCTGGTCGCCGGGTCCGACATGGAGGAGCCCGTGGCCGACATCCTGCGAGGGACACTGGATGGTCATGTCGTGCTGGACCGGACCATCGCCGAACGCGGCCGCTTTCCGGCGATCGACGTGGTCAAGTCCGTGTCGCGTTCGCTGCCCGATGCCGCCACGGCCGAGGAGAACCGGATGATCGGCAAGGCCCGGGCGGCGCTTGGCGCCTATGCGGAATCCGAACTGATGATCCGGGCCGGCCTTTACGCGCCGGGGGCCGATCCGCGCCTGGACGAGGCCGTGAAGCTGTTTCCGCAACTGGACGATCTCGTGACCCGGCGCACCGCTGGAGTCGTCGAGAGTTTTCAGGAACTTGCGGCAGCGCTGCGGGTTCAGGGCCAGATGCGCCAACCCGCACGGGGATAGCCGTGGCATGGTCCCAGGCCGCTTAATGAATGTTATAGAACGGCGTTGTCGGATTGCGTCGCGGGGCGCGATTTGCAACTGTCCCTCGCCCGAGAAAGAGGACGGAATTGGCGATCACCGAGTATTTTGTCCGCTATCTTGAACAGCGCGACGAACTTTCGCCGCAGGAACTCGCACGCCTGAGGGCCATCAGGACGGAACATGCCAGCTTCGCGGCGGGCGAGGTGATCGTGCCGGCAGGCACCTCTCCGACCCGCAGCTGCATGATGCTGCGCGGCATCGCCGCGCGGTCGAACCGGCTGGTGGGGCGGCCCGACCACCGGGTGATCACCGCCCTGCAGGTTCCCGGGGATTTCGTCGATCTGCACGCCTTCGTCCTGGCGGGGCTTGACCATTCCATCATCGCCGTCGGTCCGGTCGAGGTGGAATTCGTCGGCCATGAGGAACTGGTCGAGATCACCCAGAACTTTCCGCATCTGACCCGGCTGCTGTGGATGGCGACGCTGATCGAATCGTCCATCCACCGGCAATGGCTGGTGGCCGCGGCCTCGCTGCGGTCGAGCGCGCATCTGGCCCATCTGCTGTGCGAGATCTATACCCGGCTGAAGGCCGTCGGCGCGGCCTCCGGCTGGCAGTTCCAGTTGCCGCTGCTGCAGCGCGAACTGGCCGACATCCTGGGATATTCGCCAATCCACGTGAATCGCGCGGTCAGGGATCTGCGCGACCGGGGGCTGATCCGCTGGACCGGGCCCGACATCAGCATCGTGGACTGGAAGGGGCTTGCGACGCTGGCGCGGTTCGACCCGTCCTATCTGGACCTGGAACGGGTGCGGCGCTGATCACTGGCACAGCCGCCAGCCGCCGCGCCGTTCGGCAAGGTCCAGGTGCAGGTGGTCGGAATGCGCCTCGTTCGATCCCGGACCCAGGACGGTGGTGAAATACAGGCAGCCCGCGGCGCGGGCGGTGCGCTGAAAGGCTTCGGCCAGATCGCCCGAATCCTGGCGCGGCTCGACGGGCAGGGGATCGCCGCCGTCGAAGACGAAGGCCGCGATGTCCACCGCATTGCCCAGCGCATGTTCCGACAGCGCGGGCCGGTCGGCGCCGGTCCCGACGCGCGGGCGGCAGTCATAGGTGCTGCCCAGTTGCAGCCCGGTGACCCGGGGCGCGTCTGACAGCATGGCCCCGGCGGGCCGCAGGAAGTCGCGCGCCCAGAAGCCCAGTGCGCGGGCCGTGTCGCAGCGCATCACGGCGCCCCCCTCCAGGGTCAGGTCGGGCAGGATCCGCTCTACCCGGATCGGGCGGGCGATGCCGCAGTCGGGATCCTCAGGGTCAGTCACCGGCGGCTGTTCGGCATAGACCGTGCCCAGAAGGGACAGCGCCAGCCTGCACGCGGCATAGTCCTGGTCGGTCTCGCGCAGGGTGAACCAGCGGGGCGGGGCGGGGGGCCGAAGGCCAGGGCGGCTTCCGCCGGTGCTTCGGATTGCAATCCGGCTGCGGGTCGGGGATCGGCAAGCGGTCGCCCCTGGGGTCCGGCTTCGGCGGCGGGCGGCCGTTCGGCCGGCCGGTCGAGGGGGCGGTCGGGGGGCCGGTCCTGCGCCGCGGCCAGGGCCGCCTGCAGGGTGGCAGCCATGGCCAGCAGGACCGCGCCCCGGCGCCTCACGGCTGTTCGTCCAGCGGCGGGACGACGAAGTTCCCGGACAGCGCCCCGGTCAGGGCCTCTGTCAGCGGATCGGCGGCCGGCGCCAGAGCATCCGCCTCCTCCTCGGAGGTGTTTTCATAGACGGGCTCGGCCGCGGCGCGCTTGGCGGCCAGCGGATCGGTATAGTCCAGGGGCGTGGCAGGGGTTGTCTGGGCAGGCGCGACCACGGGCGTCGCGGCCGGGGCCGGTTCGGCCGGCGCGGCGGCGGGAACGGCGCCTGTGGCCGCCGCGATGGTCATGCCCTGCGGCAGGAACTCGACCACGGTGGTGCCGATGCCGACCATGCGGGCCAGTTCCTCGGCGTCCCAGTTGGTCAGCCGCACACAGCCCATCGACTGGTTGCTGAACAGTTGCGAGGGGGTGGGCGTGCCGTGGATGCCGTAGGTCGGCTTGGACAGGCCGATCCAGACCGTGCCTACCGGCGCGTTGGGCCCGGGCGGGACCACCAGCACCTTGTCGTTGTCGCCCTGCTGGAAGTTCTTCTTCGGATCGTAGGTATAGTTCGGGTTCAGCGCCACGGTCTTCACGCTGTGCGTCCCTGACGGTGAAGGCGTGGCCGAGGATCCGATGGTGGCGGGATAATCCACCAGCAGCCTGCCGGCTCTATCGTATCCGGCCACCCGCCGGGTGTTCACATCCACCAGGATCCGCGCGACGCTGCCGCGCATCCGGTTGCCCGGGTCGATGACCTTGATGGTGGCGCCGGGCACCAGATCCACTCCGGGATTGAGAAAGCCGATGAATTTCTCGTCCATGTGGAACCGCTCTCCCAGGCGTTCGGCGACGCTGGTATGGGCCATGGCCGGCATCAGGGCCTTTTCGGCGTAATCGACGGGGATCGAATCGACCAGCCCCTCGGCGTCCTCGGCGGTGATGGTGTAATCCGTGGTCGCGGGCAGGGCGGCGAAGGATTGCAGCAGGTTCCAGACATGCGGATCCATCACCCCGTCGATGGGCAGGCCCGACCGGCGCTCGAAGGCCATGATCGCGCTCTGGCTCATGCCTCCCTTGAAGCCGTCGATCACCCCGGGCGAGATCCCCGAGCGGTCCAGCAGCACCTGTACCTTGGTCGTCAGCGCCGAACGTCCCCGCGGCAGGTCGCCGCCGCCATAGGACGCCGCCTCGATTTCCGCGGCGGTGAAGGGAATGTCGGTCTGCGCCGCTGCGGTCTGCGCCGCTGCGGGCAGGGACCACAGCGCCGCCAGGACAAGGGCAAGCGGGGCTCGCAGGGTGAATCGCGGCATCGGACTCTCCGTCGGGGTGAGCGCAGCATTCAGGGTCTTGCGCGAAATCGCCAGATAGACCGGCGGTCACATTTCGGTCAATTCCCGTTCGCCCCGAAGGATCCGGTCGGTCGCGCCCTAGTCCTCGGACACCAGGCGGTGCTGCGGCGGATAGAACTGGCGCGCGAACGAAACCGGGGTCGTGTCGGACCAGTTGGTGCGCTCGATGGTCAGGACCGCCGTGCCCTCGGCGATGCCCAGATGGCGCGCGCAGTCGCCCGAGGCGGCGTCGGCCAGAATCGAGAAGCGCCCATGCGTCAGCGCCACCTGCGAGGCCAGCCATTCATGGGCCGAGCGCTGTTCGACGTCCTGGCGCGTGAGGGGCGGCAGGACCGCAGGGTTCAGCCAGATCGCCTCGCAGCAATGCGGCTGGCCGTCGGCGGTGTACTTGGCCTTGATGAGCAGGACTTCCTGGCTGTCGGGAACCTGCAGGACCTGCGCGGCAAGCGGCGTCGGAAGCCGCCGCCCGAAGCCCGTCAGCTCGTAGGAATAGACGGCGCCCATGGCCTCGATCTCGGTGCGGACCACCGGCATGTCCAGCACCGTCCGGCGGGCCGAGGTCGCGGCGACCCGCGTGCCGACCTTGCGCCGCCGCTCGATGATGCCGCTGTCGGCCAGCTCGCGCAGGGCCCGGTTAACCGTCGCCCGCGCGCAGCCCAGGCTTCGCGCAAGCTCCTGCTCGGTCGGGATCAGCTCGCCGGGCGGCCATTCACGCGACCGGATCCGCTCCAGCACGTCGGCGCGGACGGATTGCCAGGTGTTCAGTCGCCGCCCGCCGCCCGATGCGCCCGACGTGCGCAGCGACCGGACAAGGTTGCCGGGGATCTTTGCCATGATTACATTTTACTCGGAACATATACCGGTCCAGTCTCGTGCCCCGGCACGGACAAGGGAAGCTGTCCAAATCGTCAGCCGGCAAAATCCGCCACCTTTTCCGGGGCTCGCGGCGTGGGGCCGGTCCAGCATCCGCTTGCACCTGCCTCTGCGGATGCTAATGCATGATGTGCAGATCTGCGGGGGATCCCGATGCGCGCCGAAGTCCCGACAGCCCCTCCGACGGCCGCCAGCGGCACCGTCTGGGGGATCCTCACGGCCATCAGCCTGTGCCACATGATCAACGACGTGATGCAGTCGATGCTGGCGGCGATCTATCCGCTGCTGCAGGTCGAATTCTCGCTGAGCTATGCGCAGATCGGGGTGATGACCTTCGCCTTCCAGGTCACCGCCTCGCTGTTGCAGCCGGTGATCGGCATGGCGACGGACCGGCATCCGCAGCCGCGGTCGCTGCCGTTCGGCATGGCCTCGACCTTCTGCGGGGTGCTGCTGCTGGCCTTCGCGCATCATTACGGGATGCTGCTGGCGGGGGCGATGCTGATCGGCGTGGGCTCGGCCGTCTTTCACCCCGAAAGTTCGCGCGTGGCCCGGCTGGCCTCGGGCGGGCGGTTCGGGACGGCGCAATCGCTGTTCCAGATGGGGGGCAATTTGGGACAATCGCTGGGTCCGCTGCTGGCGGCCTTCATCGTGGTGCCGCTGGGCCGTCCGGCGGTGGCCTGGTTCGCCGTGGCCGCGGCCCTGGGCGGGGCGCTGCTGTGGCACGTGGGCCACTGGGCCGAGGGGCGCCGCCGCGCCACCGCCGCGCGCCCCGACGTCGCGACGCGCCATCCGCGCGACCTGGTGATCCGGTCCATCGCCGTGCTGGCGGTCCTGACCTTTACCAAGAACATCTACACCGCCTCGATGAGCAGCTATTTCACCTTCTTCACCATCGAGAAGTTCGGGCTGTCCGCGCAGGGCGCCCAGATCATGCTGTTCCTGTTCCTGGGCGGCATGGCGGCGGGGGTCATCCTGGGCGGACTTGTGGGCGACAGGATCGGGCCGTTGCGGGTCATCTGGTTTTCCATCCTGGGGGCCTTGCCCTTCACGCTGCTGCTGCCGCATGTGGGCCTTGCGGCGACCGGGGTGCTGGCGGTGGTGATCGGGCTGATCCTGGCCTCGGCCTTCCCGGCCATCGTGGTCTTCGCGCAGGAACTGGTGCCGGGCCGCACGGGCACCATCGCCGGGCTGTTCTTCGGCTTCAGCTTCGGCATGGGCGGCATCGCCGCCGCCGCCCTGGGCGTGCTGGCCGATCTGCGCGGGATCGAGACGGTGTTCCTGCTCTGCTCGTTCCTGCCGATTTTGGGCGTCCTGACGATCCTGCTGCCGCGGCCCGGTCGGCTGACCGCCGGATGACGGCCCATCCGCCGTTCTTCCACATCAGCCCCGACGGCTGCGGTGAGGCGCGGCTGGCCGCGCTGTTTCGGCGCAACGGCCACGCCGCGGTCGGCCACGACGACGGCCGGCTGGCGGAATCCATCCTCCACGCCAAGGCCACGGGGTCAGAGCCGCTGCTGTCCTGGCGCGGGACCGTGCTGTTTGCGGGCCTCTATCGCCATGCGCCCCATTGGCGGCCGCCGCTGGAGGCGTGGCGCCACTTCGCCTGGCTGGCCGCGCGGTTTCCCGAGGCCCGCTTCATCCTGTCGCGGCGGGACCCGGAGGGCTGGATCCTCGACCGGCTGACGCGCCAGGGCGGCGCCGTCGCCCGATGCCACGCCCATCACCGTGGCTGCGACATCGCCGACCTGCCGGATCTGTGGGACCGGGACTGGCAGGATCACCAGGCCGCGGTCGAGGGCTTCTTCGGCGACGATCCCCGGCTGATCCGCATCGACCTAGACCGTGAAAGCCCGGCCGAGGTGGCGGCGCGTTTGGCCTGCCTGCTGCCGATGGACGATCCGGGCGAGGAGCCGGCCTGGTGTGCCCCTGCCGCAGCCGATCCCGGGGTCGTGGCGGCCCTGCTGACCCGGCCGCCCGCCGATCGCGTTGACCGGGCCTATGCCGAGGACGTGGCGGCCTTCTGCCTGAAAGGTGCCCGAGAGGAACAGGAACAGACCCAGGATCCGGACGCAGGACTTTCCGAGTATTTCACCCGCTGGGACGGGCGCGACGGCGTCCTTGGCCGGAACGGCGCACCCCGCCGCATCGCGGTCCTGCCCGGCCTGGGTGCGGTCGCCGCCCCCGGCCGTCCGTTCAAGGTGATCCGCGCCGAGGCCGTCATCACCGACGCGCTGCGTCTCGGCCGGGCCATGGCCCTGCGCATCGACATGGAGGATCTGCGCTGGTTCGGATCCCCGCAGGGCCACCCCCTGGCGGCTCCCGTCCTGTGCCACAACCGCCGCGCCGGCGCGTGCAACGCGGTGCTGTGGCCCTTGCCGGACCAGCACAGCATCGGCCTGCCGGGCTTCGATCCCGATGCCGCGCCGGACCCGATCGCGTGGGAGGACAAGCTGGATCGGGTCGTCTGGCGCGGCATGATCTCGGGCAGCGAGATGACGGGCGGGGTTCGTCCCGGCCCGGCCTCGCACACGATCCTGCGCGAACTGGCCCAGGCGGCAGGCGATCCCGCCCGGCGGCAGCGCGCCTGGGACCGGCTGTGCAACACCAACCGGCTGGCCTTCGTCCGCCGATGGTGGGGCCATCCCGATTTCGACCTGGGCGTGGTGATGGCCTGGGGCTTTCGCGACTTCGCCCGCGATCCGCTGCTGGCGCCCTACTGCACGCCGCGCCGGGACCGGGCGTTCTTCCACCGCTTTCGGTACCAGCTTTGCCTGACGGGCTACGACCACGGCTCGAACTTCATCGCCGCCATCGACGGCCAGTCCGTGCTGCTGGCCGAGGAGGACGGCTGGGAGGTCTTCTATTCCGGCCGCTTCCGCCCCTGGGAACATTATGTCCCGCTGGAACGCCACGGCGCCGACATCGCCGAGAAGCTGGCCTGGGCGCGCGAGCATCCCGGGCAGTGCAGGGCCATGTCCGCCGCCGCCCGGCACGAGGCCGCGCTGCTGCGCAAGCCTGCCACGCGGCGGGCGATCCTGTCAGGGATCCTCGACGGTCTGGCCGCGGCGGGCTAAGCAGGGGGCAAAGGGGCAAGCTATGACCACCATCCGCATCGAACCCATCACCCGCGCGGCCTTCGCGCCCTTCGGCGACCTGCTGACCCCGCGCGCCGCCCCCGACCGGATGATCAACGCCGGCCGCTGCGAACGTCATCATGCGCTTGCGACCGTCGAGCGGCACGGGGGCGAGGCGGTCATCTCGATCTTCCGGTCGCAGGCGGTGAGCCTGCCCTACGACTGCGGGCTGCTGGAACGCCACCCCCTGGGCAGCCAGGCCTTCATGCCGCTGGGGCCGGATCCCTGGATGTCGGTCGTCGCACCCGACGACGGCGGCCGCCCCGGCCGGCCCCGCGCTTTCCTGGTCCCGGCGGGCATGGGCGTGAACCTGCGCGCGGGGGTCTGGCACGGCGTGCTGACGCCGCTGGACCGTCCTGCCGATTTCCTTGTGGTGGACCGCGAGGGCGACGGCGTGAACCTTGAAGAGGTCGCCATCACCCCGGTGACCATCACCGCATGAGCCTGCCCGATTTCAGCGTCGAACTGGCCGCCCTTTCGCAGGGCGCGCGCCGCGTCGCCGGGGTGGACGAGGTCGGGCGCGGCCCGCTGGCCGGTCCGGTCACCGCCGCCGCCGTGGTGCTGGACCCCCAGAACATCCCCGAAGGATTGAACGATTCCAAGAAGCTGACCCCCAGACGGCGCGAGGCCCTGGCCGCCTGGCTGACGGCCCACTGCGACCACTGCATCGTCCATGTCGGCGTCGATGAGATCGACCGGCTGAACATCTATCACGCCTCGCATCTGGCGATGTGCCGAGCGGTGGCGGGACTGCGGAGCAAGCCCTGCCTGGTGCTGGTGGACGGCAACCGCGTGCCGCGCGACCTGTCCTGCCCCGGCGAGGCCATCGTCGCGGGCGATGCGCGCTGCGCGACGATCGCCGCGGCCTCGATCCTGGCCAAGGTGGCGCGCGACCGGCTGATGGTGGATTTGGGGCAACAACACCCCGGCTACGGCTGGGATTCCAATGCCGGATATGCCACGGCCGCGCATCTGCAGGCGCTGCTGGATCTGGGCGCGACCCCCTATCATAGGCGTTCCTTTGCCCCGGTCCACAACATCTTGTGTAAAGCCCCCGAAACAAGCCCTTGATTCAAAAAGAAATTGACGCCGATTCGGCGGTGAATCATCTTGGGCGGATACCAGACCGGACCCAAGCCGGCGATTTACCCCGAGGCGATGATGACGAAGACCAAGGATCAGCGCATGGCAGCCGCGCGACCGTTACCCCTGAACCGAATCCTGGCGGGCGACTGCGTCGAGGTGATGAACGCGCTTCCCGAAGCCAGCGTGGACCTGATCTTCGCCGATCCGCCCTATAACCTGCAACTGCGCGGCGACCTGCACCGGCCCGACCATTCCAAGGTCGATGCGGTCGATGATCATTGGGACCGGTTCTCCAGCTTCGCCAGCTACGACGCCTTCACGCGCGACTGGCTGGCCGCCGCGCGGCGTCTGCTGAAGCCCGACGGCGCGATCTGGGTCATCGGCAGCTATCACAACATCTTCCGCGTGGGGGCCGAGATCCAGAACCAGGGCTTCTGGATCATGAACGACGTGATCTGGCGCAAGGCGAACCCCATGCCCAACTTCCGCGGCAAGCGGCTGACCAATGCCCATGAAACGCTGATCTGGGCCGCGAAGTCCGAATCCTCGAGATACACCTTCAACTACGAGGCGCTGAAGTCGCTGAACGAGGGCACGCAGATGCGGTCCGACTGGGTCCTGCCCATCTGCAGCGGCGGCGAAAGGTTGAAGGACGCGGCGGGCGACAAGGCCCATCCGACGCAGAAGCCCGAATCGCTGCTGCACCGGGTCATCATCGGCACGACCAATCCGGGCGACGTCGTGCTGGATCCGTTCTTCGGCACCGGCACGACCGGCGCGGTGGCCAAGATGCTGGGACGCGACTTCATCGGCATCGAGCGCGAGGAGGCCTACCGCGAGGTGGCCGAGCGCCGCATCGGCCGCATCCGCCGCCTGGACGCCGAGGCGCTGGCCACGACGCGGGCCAAGCGCGCCGAGCCGCGGATCCCCTTCGGCCAGGTGATCGAGCGCGGGATGCTGCGCCCGGGCGAGGAGCTGTATTCCATGAACAACCGCCACAAGGCCAAGGTGCGCGCCGACGGCAGCCTGATCGGCAATGACGTGAAGGGCTCGATCCACCAGGTCGGCGCGGCGCTGGAAGGGGCGCCCAGCTGCAACGGCTGGACCTACTGGCATTACCGGCGCGAGGGCCGGATGATCCCCATCGACATCCTGCGCCAGCAGATCCGCGCCGAGATGGAGGGCGAGGTGTCCCGCCCCAACTGAACCCCCAGTTCGCCTGGTTCCCCGGCTGCCGCCAAAGGGGGACCCCCTTGCCCCGCCATGACTGGCGGGGCTTTTTTCGCTGCGGGCGTCAGACCCAGGGCCGCGCCTGCGCCATCTGCGTCTCGAACTGCTCGATGACCGGGGCCCGCTCCATCGTCAGGCCGATGTCGTCCAGCCCGTTCAGCAGGCAGTGCTTGCGGAAGGGATCGACGTCGAACCGGAACACCACCCCGTCCGAGGTGGTGACGGTCTGGCTTTCCAGATCCACCGTCATGCGGGCATTGGCGCCCTTCTTCGCATCCTCCATCAGGACGTCCACGGCCTCTTGGGGCAGGACGATCGGCAGGATGCCGTTCTTGAAGCAGTTGTTGAAGAAGATGTCGGCGAAGCTGGTCGAGATCACGCAGCGGATCCCGAAGTCCAGAAGCGCCCAGGGCGCGTGTTCGCGCGACGATCCGCAGCCGAAGTTGTCGCCGGCGACGATGATCCGGGCCTCGCGCCAGGCGGGCTGGTTCAGCACGAAATCCGGGATCTCGTTTCCCTCGCGGTCATAGCGCATCTCGTCGAACAGGTTGACGCCCAGCCCCGACCGCCGGATCGTCTTCAGGAACTGCTTGGGGATGATCATGTCGGTGTCGATGTTGACCAGCGGCATGGGCGCCGCAATCCCGGTCAGGGTGGTGAACTTCTCCATGGGGGACCGTTGCCTGCTGAAGGGTGGGGTGGTGCAACCTTATGATGAATAAGGCCCATCCTGCTTGTATTGGAGAGGGAACCGGCGGTCGTCAAGACGACTTTCCTGCCCCTTCGGGCCACGATTGCTGTTGTGCTTCGGGGTTCTTGCCGGCACGATATTGAACGCGATCACCTTTTCGCGAGTCTTTTTAAAAAGGGAAATGGTCATGATGAAAGACAGACTCCGGCTTGCCGCCTTGTCGCTGGCGGGTGCTGCACTGATGGGAACGGCGGCATCGGCCGCGGTGGTGCGCGTCGACGAAGCCGACTTCCAGCCGTCCGCGGGCTTGATCACCTTCAGCGAAGTGCCGCTTCTGACCATCAATCCGGTCTATACGCCCGACCTCTATGGGGGCGGTCCGACGGCGCCCACGGTGAGGTTCGACGGCTATTTCCTGGGACAGTCTCTAAGCGCCAATCCCGCCGTGGACTGCCCCGGCGGTGCGCCCGGTGCCTGTGTCGTCGGCACCCCACGTCCGGGTCTGGCGCTGGATCCCGCAGCGCTCTTTACCTTTGTCGTGACTGACGGGGCCGCGCCGAATTCCCCCGTTCTGTCCGGCTTTCCCCCTTACAACGGCGCGATTGCGGTCCTGTTCGACTCCGATCAGTTCGGGGTGGGCTTCGACGCGGGCTTTTTCGACGCGGCGGGCTCGCTTGGCCTGACGGCCTTCAATCGCAACGGCGACTTGCTGGGGACGGTCAGCAACCAAGGCTTCGGCATCGAGTTCCTGGGGCTGGTGTCCGATGCGGCCGACATTGCCGGGGTGCTGTTCAGCCTGACCGGACCCGAACCGGGGGGCTTCGCCATCGACAGCCTGCGCTTTGGCGAACGCGACGATATCATCGTCAATCCCGCGCCGATCCCTCTGCCTGCCGCGGGATGGCTGCTGCTGGGCGGGCTGGGGGGCCTGGCCGCCCTGCGCCGGCGCCGCGCCGCCTGACGTCTGCCGATGTCGCACAGCGCCCGCCGCAGGACGGTGGGCGTTGCGCTTCGGGCGGGACGGGTCAGGCGGGGGCCGAAGCCAGTTCCCGCACATCCACCAGATGCCCCGCCACCCCTGCCGCCGCCGCCATCGCCGGCGACATCAGGTGGGTGCGCCCCTTGTAGCCCTGGCGGCCTTCGAAGTTGCGGTTGCTGGTCGCGGCGCAGCGTTCGCCGGGGGCAAGCTGGTCGGGGTTCATGCCCAGGCACATCGAGCAGCCGGCCAGGCGCCATTCGAAGCCCGCGTCCTTGAAGACCCGGTCCAGTCCTTCTTCTTCGGCCTGGGCACGCACCAGGCCCGATCCGGGCACCACCATGCCGCGCACGCCCGAAGCCAGCCTGCGCCCGCGCAGCACCTCGGCCGCGGCGCGCAGATCCTCGATCCGGCCGTTGGTGCAGGATCCGATGAAGACCGCGTCGATGGCGATGTCGGTCAGCCGCGTGCCGGGAACCAGGCCCATGTAATCCAGGCTGCGCCGCGCGGCCTCGACCTTGCCGCCAGAGAAGTCGGAAGGGTCGGGGACGGTCGCGGTGATGGGCAGGGCGTCCTCGGGGCTGGTGCCCCAGGTGACGGTCGGGGCGATGTCCTCGCCGCGCAGGGTCACGACCTTGTCCCAATGCGCATCCGCGTCCGAGAACAGCGTCTTCCACCAGGCGACCGCGGCCTCCCATTGCGCGCCCTTGGGGGCGTGGGGGCGGCCCCTGACATAGTCTAAGGTGGTCTGGTCCGGGGCGATCAGGCCCGCGCGGGCGCCGCCCTCGATCGCCATGTTGCAGATCGTCATGCGGCCTTCCATCGACAGGCCGCGGATGACCTCGCCGCAGTATTCGATGACATGGCCGGTGCCGCCGCCGGTGCCGGTCTTGGCGATGATCGCCAGCACCACGTCCTTGGCGGTGACGCCGGGGGCGAGGCGGCCGGTCACCTCGACCTTCATGTTCTTCGACTTCTTCTGGATCAGGGTCTGCGTGGCGAGGACATGCTCGACCTCGGAGGTGCCGATGCCGTGGGCCAGCGCGCCGAAGGCGCCGTGGGTGGCGGTATGGCTGTCGCCGCAGACGACGGTCATGCCGGGCAGGGTCCAGCCCTGTTCGGGACCGACGATATGGACGATGCCCTGGCGGATGTCGTTGACCGGGTAATAGACCACGCCGAATTCCCGGGCGTTGCGGTCCAGCGCCTCGACCTGGATGCGCGATTCCTCGTTGTCGATGCCCTTCTCGCGGTCCCAGGTGGTGGGAACGTTGTGGTCGGGCACAGCGATGGTGCGTTCGGGGGCGCGGACGGCGCGGCCCGACAGGCGCAGCCCCTCGAAGGCCTGCGGGCTTGTCACCTCGTGGACCAGGTGGCGGTCGATATACAGAAGGCAGGTGCCGTCATCCTGTCGATCGACGACATGGGCATCCCAGATCTTGTCGTAGAGGGTCCGCCCGGCGGCGGGCTTGGGTTCGATGGTCATGGCTGGTGGCTTTCGGCTGTGATGGAAACGGGGGCGACGGACCGGCTGCGGCGGCGCCGCAGCCCGTCACAGTCGCGCCGTGACGCCGCGCATCTCGCCGAAGAACCGCGAAGGCAGGCGCGCGCGGTCATGGATGTCGAAATAAATGAACCCGGACATGGATGATCTTTTAAGGCGCTTTTCGCGTTGACGCAACAATGCCGGCGGGGGCCTCCGGCACCGCGAGGAGAGGGCATGGAGCCGGTCGCACCGAATGTCGTGGATGCCGCGCAGGGGCTGTGGTCGCGCCTGGCGCTGTTCCTCGAGACCATGATCCTGCCCGCGCGCCTGTATCAATTGGCCGCGGTCGTGGCGCTGATCGCACTGTCCTGGCTGCTGGGGCGTCTGGCTGCCGGCCTGTGGGACCGCTGGCTGCGCCGGCGCGAGAACTGGCCGAAATGGCAGCTGCGCCTGGGGGTGCTGATCGGCCGCCGGATGGGGCTGATCGTCTTTGCGGCCCTCGCCTGGGCGGTGGTCCTGGTGATGCACGAAATCACCTGGCCCTCGCGCAGCGCCGTGATCGCGCTGGCGGCCTCGATCGCGACGGCCTGGCTCGTGATCTACTTCGTGGTCCGGCTGATCGCCAACCGGCTGTTGCGGCGCCTCGTCGGCTGGCTCGGCTGGGTGTGGGTGACGCTCTATCTGCTGGGCCTGACCGAGCCGACGGCCGACTTCCTGGACAGCATCGCCATCACCCTGGGCCAGTTGCGCCTGTCGGCCCTGACGGTGCTGAAGGCCCTGGTCGTCACCGGCCTTCTGATCGGCGGCGCGCGGGCGCTGTCGCGCATCGTCACCGGCAGGCTGGCGCGCAACCAGGACATCTCGCCGACGATGCGGGTGCTGACGGCCAAGCTGTTGCAGGTGGCGCTGTTCAGCCTGGCGGTGGTGGTCGGCCTCAAGGCGGCGGGCTTCGATCTGACCGGCCTTGCGGTGTTTTCCGGCGCGGTCGGGGTGGGGCTGGGGTTCGGCTTGCAGAAGGTGGTGTCCAACCTGGTCTCGGGGATCATCATCCTGCTGGACAAGTCGATCAAGCCCGGCGACGTGATCAGCCTTGGCGACACCTTCGGCTGGATCGAGGAACTGGGCGCCCGCTATGTCAGCGTCGTCACCCGCGACGGCAAGGAATACCTGATCCCCAACGAGGATCTGGTGACGGGTCAGGTGGTCAACTGGTCCCACACCGACGAATTCGTGCGCCTGGATCTGACCTTCGGGACCTCGTACCAGGACGATCCCCACAAGGTCAGCGCCCTGGCGATCGCGGCTGTGCAGACGGTCCCGCGGGTGCTGTCGCACAAGCCGGCGGTCTGCTGGATCACCGGTTTCGGCGACAGTTCGATCGACTACGTCCTGCGTTTCTGGATCGACGACGCCGCCGGCGGGCTGACGAACGTGCGCGGGCAGGTCTATCTGGCGCTGTGGGACAGCTTTCGCGAAAACGGCGTCACCCTGCCGTTCCCGCAGCGCGAGGTGCGGGTTCTGGCCCCGGTCGCCGTCGAGACCCGGCCCGCCGCCGCTGCGGTGCGCGACCGCCAGCCGGACCGGGAACATTGAGATGGTCTGAAAAGTTGCTATCTTTGATCCATCCCCTGCGCCGGGGGCGATCGGCGCGCTGACCGGAGGATACAACCCTGTCACAAGACGTCTCGCCGGCCACGGGGCCGGCAGCGACCGCCGCCGGGCCGGATCTGACCAGCGACCAGATCCTTGCCCGCATCCTGTCCTCGCTTGACGACGACAAGGCCGAGGACATCGTCACGATCGACCTTCGTGGGCGGTCGTCCATCGCGGATCACATGGTGATCGCATCGGGCCGCAGTTCCCGCCAGGTGGGCGCCATCGCCGAAAAGCTGGCCGACCGCATGAAGCAGCTGACCGGCCGCACCCCCCGCATAGAAGGCAAGGACACCGGCGACTGGGTTCTGATCGACGCCGACGATGTCATCGTCCACGTCTTCCGCCCCGAGGTCCGCGAGTTCTACCAGCTGGAAAAGATGTGGATGCCCGCCGACGCCCTCAGCCGCGTCCGCGAGCAGGCCCGCCCCGCGCACTGAGGCCGGGCGGGGCGTCATGCGGATCGACATCGCCGCGGTCGGGCGGCTGCGCAGGGGCCCCGAGGCCGCGATGGTGGCCGATTACCTGGACCGCTTCGCCAAGGCCGGGCGCAGCCTGGGCCTGCCCCCCGCCACCGTGACCGAGGTCGAGGACCGGCGCGGCGGCGGCATGGCGGCCGAGGCCGAGCTTCTGGCGCGGGCCGTGCCCACGGGCGCGGCGATGGTCTGCATGGACGAACGCGGCGACCAGCCTTCCTCGCCCGATTTCGCGCAGGCCTTGGGGCGCTATCGCGACCAGGCGCGCGATGTCTGCTTCGTGATCGGCGGGGCGGACGGCCTGGATCCGGCGTTGCGCGCGCGCGCCGACTGGCAGATCAGCCTGGGCCGGATGGTCTGGCCGCACATGCTGGTGCGCGTGATGCTGGCCGAACAGCTGTACCGGGCGGCGACGATCCTGGCGGGATCGCCCTATCATCGCCACTAGCGGGCGCCGCGGTCGCGGCCGCCGCGGCGGCCCGCGGGTGCCCTGGCCGGGATGAAGCCCCCTCGGGTCATGCCGGTTCACATATCCCGGAGATCCGGGGGCCGCCCCCGGCCTTTCGGTTGCCGCTGGGCCCGCGCACGCGTAACAAGGCGGAAATCACCCGAGGGCCGACATGACGAAACCTGTGGTCTTGTGCATTCTTGATGGCTGGGGCCTGTCCGACCGGCCCGAGCAAAGCGCGCCGGATCAGGCCGCGACCCCGAATTACGACCGCCTGATGCGCGACTGCCCGCACGCCACGCTGACGACCTTCGGCCCCGATGTCGGCCTGCCGCGCGGGCAGATGGGCAATTCCGAGGTGGGCCACACCAATATCGGCGCCGGCCGCGTGGTGGCGATGGACCTAGGCCAGATCGACCTGGCGATCGAGGACGGCAGCTTCGTCGGCAACGAGGCCCTGATCCGCTTCGTCGAGGGCCTGCGGGCCACCGGGGGCACGGCCCATCTCATGGGCGTGGTGTCCGACGGTGGCGTGCACGGTCACATCGTCCACGTCCAGGCCGCCATTCGCGCCATTGCCGGGGCCGGCGTGCCGGTGGTCGTCCATGCGATCACCGACGGCCGCGACGTGCCGCCGCAATCGGCCATGGGCTTTGTCACCGAACTGCAGGGCTCGTTGCCCGAGGGCGCGCGGATCGGCACCGTCATCGGCCGCTATTACGCGATGGACCGCGACAACCGCTGGGACCGGATCGAACGCGCCTACCGCGCCATCGTCGCCGGGGCGGGACAGCCGGCGGCCGCCGCAGACGAGGCCATCACCCTGGCCTATGACCGGGGCGAGACGGACGAATTCATCCAGCCCTTCATCATCGACGGCTATAACGGCGCGATGGACGGCGACGGGTTCTTCTGCCTCAATTTCCGGGCCGACCGCGCGCGCGAGATTCTGGCGGCGCTTGCGGATCCCGACTTCACCCGGTTCGACACCAGCGACCGCCCGCAATGGGCCGGGCTTCTGGGCATGGTGGATTACAGCAGCCGCCACAGCCAGTTCATGACCACCGCCTATCCCAAGCAGCAGGTGGCCAATACCCTGGGGGCCTGGGTCGCGGCCCAGGGCCTGCGCCAGTTCCGCCTGGCCGAGACCGAGAAGTACCCCCATGTCACCTTCTTCCTGAATGGCGGCAAGGAGGATCCCGAACCCGGCGAGGACCGCTTCATGCCCGACAGCCCGAAGGTGGCGACCTATGACCTGGCGCCGGAAATGGCCGCCGACGCGGTGGCGGCGAAGCTGGTCGAGGTGATCGGCGCGGGCTACGACCTGATCGTGGTGAACTTCGCCAACCCCGACATGGTCGGCCACACCGGCAGCCTGCCCGCCGCGATCCTGGCCTGCGAGGCCGTGGACAGGGGCCTGGGGCGGATGCTGGAGGCGCTGGACCGGGCCGGCGGGGCGGCGGTGATCTGCGCCGATCACGGCAACTGCGAAACCATGATCGACCCGGCGACGGGTGGCCCGCACACCGCCCATACCACCAATCCGGTGCCGGTGATCGTCTATGGCGGCCCGCCCGGCGCGCGGCTGCGCGATGGCCGCCTGGCCGATCTGGCGCCGACGGTGCTGCACCTGATGGGGCTGGAAAAGCCGGCCGAGATGACCGGCGAGAGCCTGATCGTGACCGCATGAGAGTTCTGGCTTCCCTGGCCCTGGCTGCCCTGATCGCCGCCGCCCCTGCTCTCCGGGCGCAGGAACCCTCGGTCAATGCCGCGGTGGCCGAGGCGCAGGACGCCGCCGCCCAGTTGCGCGCCGCGGTTTCCAAGCTGGCCGAGGCGGTGTCGGCGGACGACCAGGTGACCGCCCTGACCGAAGTGATCCGGGGCTATGAGAAGGGCCTGTCCGCGCTGCGCGAGGGCTTGCGCCAGGCCAGCGCGCGCGAGGCCGATCTGCGCGCCCGCTTCGAATCGCAGCGCGCCAGGCTGGCCTCGGTCCTGGGGGCGATGACGGCCCTGCAGCGCGCGCCCGAGGCGACGATGCTGCTGCATCCGGCAGGCGCCCTGGCCAATGCCCGGTCGGGCATGGTCCTGAACGACGTCACGCCCGGCCTGCGCGCCGAGGCCGAACGGCTGAAAGAGGACCTCGAGGAGATCGCCGCGGTGCGCGACCTGCAGGCCGGCGCCGCGCAGATGCTGGGGGCCGGGCTGGAATCGGTCCAGGAAGCGCGGCGCCTGCTGGCAAGCGCCGTCACCGACCGCTCCAGCCTGCCCGTCCGCTATGCCGAGGCGCCCGCCGAATTGCAGACGCTGCGCGACGCGGCGCAAAGCCTGGACGAATTTGCGTCGGGCGTCTCGAAGCTGCAACTGGATGTCGGCCCGCCGATGGCGGATTTCGAAGGCGCGCGGGGCACGCTGCCGCTGCCGGTGGTGGGCACCATCCTGCGCCTTTACGACCAGCCCGACGCGGCGGGCGTCGAACGGCCCGGCTGGGTGATCGCCACGCCCCCGGCGGCGCTGGTCACCACCCCCTGGCCCGCCACGATCCGCTATCGCGGCCCGCTACTGGATTACGGCAATGTGATGATCGTGGAGCCTGCGCGCGGTTATCTTCTGGTCTTTGCAGGCATGGCGCAGGTCTTCGGAGAGGTGGGCGACGTTCTGCAGGCGGGCGACCCGATCGGCCTGATGGGCGGAGCCGAGGCGCCGGCGCAGGAATTCGGCGCGCAATTCGTGACCGATGCCGCCATCGGCGGGAATGCAGGGCAGACCGAATCCCTGTATCTTGAGTTGCGCAAGGGACAGGAAACTCTGGACCCGGCGGAATGGTTCATGCTGAATCCCGTCGTGGAGCCTGAACAGGATTGAAGGCAGGAAAGGCCGTCATGAAACATTATCTGATCGCAGGCGTGGGTGGCGTTCTGGCCGGTGCGCTTCTGACCACCCAGATCGCCGGGCCGCTGGTGGCGCAGGAAACAGGCTCCAACGCCTCGGTCTATGAACAGCTTGAACTGTTCGGGAACGTCTTCGAACGCGTCCGCGCCGATTATGTCGAGGCCCCCGACGACAAGGAACTGATCGAGGCTGCCATCAACGGGATGCTGACCTCGCTGGATCCGCATTCGTCGTTCCTGTCGGCCAGCGACTACGAGGACATGCAGACCCAGACCCGCGGCAGCTTCGGCGGCCTGGGGATCGAGGTCAGCCAGGAGGAGGGGCTGGTGAAGGTCGTCTCGCCCATCGACGACACCCCGGCGGCCGAGGCGGGCGTGAAAACGGGCGACTTCATCACCCATGTGAACGGCGAATCGCTGATGGGGCTGACGCTGGATCAGGCGGTGGACATGATGCGCGGCCCGATCGGGTCCGAGATCACCGTGACCATCCTGCGCGAGGGCGAGACCGAGCCGTTCGATCTGACCATGACCCGCGACACGATCAAGCTGACGGTGGTCAAGACCCGGATCGAGGGCAAGGCGGTCGTGCTGCGCGTGTCCACCTTCAACGACGAGACCTACGACACGCTGAAGGCCGAACTGGAAAAGGCCGTGGCCGAGGCTGGGGGCATCGACAAGGTGACCGGCTTCGTGCTGGATCTGCGCAACAACCCGGGCGGGTTGCTGAACCAGGCGATCAGCGTCTCGGACGCCTTCCTGGACGCCGGGGAAATCGTCAGCACCCGGGGCCGCAACCCCGAGGAAAGCGAACGCTGGAACGCGGAAGCCGGCGATCTGGCCCAAGGCAAGCCGATGGTGGTGCTGACCAACGGCGGCTCGGCCAGCGCGTCGGAAATCGTCGCGGGCGCGCTTCAGGACCATCGCCGCGCCATCGTCGTGGGCGAAAAGACCTTCGGCAAGGGTTCCGTCCAGACGGTGATGCCGGTCACCGCCGACAGCGCCATCCGCCTGACCACTGCGCGCTATTACACCCCGTCGGGGCGGTCGATCCAGTCGCTGGGCATCCAGCCCGACATCCTCGTGGCCCAGCCGGTCCGGCCCCCCGCGTCCGAGGACGAGGAGGAAGGCCCGCGCAGCCAGTCGAACTTCGGCCGCTCCGAAGCCGATCTGCGCGGCGCGCTGAACAACGATTCCGTCAGCGAGGACGAGCGGAAGCAGATCGAGGACGAGGCCGCCGAGGTCGAGGCCACCGCCAAGCTGCGCGAGGAGGACTATCAGCTGGCCTATGCGGTCGATATCCTCAAGGGCCTGGCGGCGGTCGATTTCCAGGCCGACCAGGTGCCTGCCAGCGGAACCCCCGCCGTCACCGGGGAAGGCTCGGGCACCGAGGGAACCGGGGCGGCCAGCACGAATGGCTGAGGCCGACCTGAAGGGGCCGGGGGGCTTCCCTACCGGCCCTGTGCGGGCGTGGTCCTGATCAACGACCAGGGGCTTGTCTTTGCCGGCCGGCGCATCGACACGCCGGGCGCCTGGCAGATGCCCCAGGGCGGGATCGACGGGGACGAGAGCCCGCGCGACGCTGCCCTGCGCGAACTGGTTGAGGAAACGGGCGTCACGCCCGACAAGGTCGAGATCCTGGCCGAGACGCCGGGCTGGCTGCATTACGACCTGCCGCCCCAGCTTCTGGGCAAGATCTGGAACGGCCGCTACGGCGGTCAGCGCCAGAAATGGGTGCTGATGCGGTTTCTGGGCGACGACGCCGACATCCGCATCGACACCGACCACCCCGAGTTCCAGGAATGGTGCTGGATGCCGGCAGCGGTGCTGCTGGACGGCATCGTACCCTTCAAGCGCGGCGTTTATCAGGAAGTGCTGGCAGCCTTCCGCGACCGGCTGGCCTGACCGACCGGCAGGCCTATCGCGGCCTTTGCCCTTCGGCGCGGCACAGGGCGTCCGCCTCGGCCACGGTCATGTCGCCGGGATGTCAATGGAGCGGTCCCAGCTGTGCAGGGTCTGCGTGTAGAGCTGGCAGCGGACCGGACCCTTTGCGGTATCGATGGTGACGGGCGGGGTTTCCAGCAGCTGCGGGCTGCAACCCGCAAGACCGAAGGCGGCGGCAAACGACAAGGCGAGGGAACGAAACAAGGGCGGTGATCCTGATGACGGGAACTCGGACCCGACTTACGCGAGGATCAGTTAACAATGTGTTAAGGCGGCGCCGTCGCGCCGCCCGTGACGTTCAGGTTCAGCGCCGCAACTGCGCCAGCAGGATCGAGGTCGGATAGCCGTCGGGCGTGACCCCGATCGACCGCTGATAGGCGGCAACGGATTCCATCGTGGCCGACCCGAACAGCCCGTCGATCTCGCCCTGGTAGAAGCCCTTGGCGCGCAGGCGCTGCTGGATCTCCTGCCGCTCGGACGTGGAGAGCGGGCGGTCGTTGCGTGGCCAGGATCCCTGGATGCCGGGGCGGCCGGCGATGCGTTCGCCCAGGAAGGCCACGCCAAGCGCGTAGTTGTCCGAGTTGTTGTAGCGCAGGATCGACCGGAAGTTGTCGAGGATCAGGAAGGCCGGGCCGTTGGCCCCCGCCGGCATGATGATCGACCCGCTGCCGGACGGCAGCGCCCCCGCCGAACCGGCGCACGCCCTGCGCGGCCCAGTCCGACCGCCGCGTGCCCTTGCCGATCAGGCCCATGTTGAAGCCCTGCGGCAACTGCACCTCGGCCCCCCAGGGCTGGCCCGGCACCCAGCCGTTGCGGCGCAGATAGTTCGCGGTCGAGGCCAGCGCGTCGGTCGGATCCTCGGACCAGATGTCGCGGCGCCCGTCGCCGGTGAAATCGACGGCGTAATCCAGATAGGAGGTCGGCATGAACTGCGTGTGGCCCATCGCCCCCGCCCAGCTTCCCAGCATGTGTTCGGGATCGGTGTCGCCCGCCTGCAGGATCCGCAGCGAGGCGATCAGCTGGTTCTGGAACATCTCGCCCCGGCGGCCGTCATAGGCCAGCGTGGTCAGCGACGGGATGATCTGCATCTTGCCGCGATTGGCGCCGAAGTTGGATTCCATCCCCCAGACGGCCAGCACGATCTCGCGCGGGACGCCGTAGCGCGCCTCGATCTGCGACAGGGTGCCGGACAGTTGCGCGGCCTTCTGGCGCCCGGTGGTGACGCGCACATCCGACACGGCGCTGTCCAGATACAGCCAGACGGGGCGGCTGAACTCGGCCTGCTTGCGGTCCAGGCGGATCACCTCGGGGTTGTAGCGCGCGATGCGCATGGCCCGGTCGTAGGTGGCGGGCGACACGCCCGAGGCCAGGGCGCGCGGCCGGAAGGACTGCACGAAGTTCTGCAGGCCGGCTTCGTCCCCCGCGGATGCGGCCGGGATCGGCGCGGGCGTGACCGGCGCGCTCGAGGCCATGCTGCCCGGTGCGCGGTTCACCGGACCCGCGCAGGATGCCAGGGCACCCACCAGGGCGGTGGTGAGGAAGATGCGGGAAAATGTCATGTGATCGCCTGTCCTGACTGCTGCTTTTGTTGTTGCCGGCAGTCTAGCGAATACACTTTCGGTTGAATAGGGCCGCCTCGCCCGTCAGTGCAGCGTTTCCCCCTCGTCCGAGGCGCCCTCGCCCTGGAAGAAGGGCTGCATCTGCGCGACGATGACCGAATTTTCGTCCAGTGCCCGCTGCATCAGGGCGCGCTCGTCCGCGTTGATCTCGTGGCCCTCGGCCAGGCGTTCCTCGAGCGTGCCGTAACCGGTGACGTCCAGCGGCGCCAGATCCGCCTGCTTGAGGATCGCGACGGTCTCGCGCACCGCCTCGGCCTCGTCCCGGCCGGCGGCATAGCAGATCAGCGCGGCGCCGGTCGAACCCTCGGGCAGGCCGTCGTCCTTGGCCCGGCCCACTTGGACCAGAAGGGTATAGACGTTCATGGCGACCTCCGTGATGATCCCCTTGCAACAGCACGGTTGACGCCGAAGCGCAAGGCGCGTGGCGCGGAAGGACACCATGAGCAAGAGCGTGGCGCGGGTCAGGGCGGCCCTGGATGCGGCAGGCGTGGCGGTCGAGATCCTGGAGATGTCGGACAGCACCCGCACCGCCGAGAATGCCGCGCGGGCGGCGGGCTGCGCGGTCGATCAGATCGCCAAGTCGATCATCTTCCGGGGCGAGGAAACCGGCCACGTGGTCCTGTTCCTGACCGCAGGCGGCAACCGGGTCGATCCCGCCCGCGCCACCGCCGTCGCGGGCCAGCCCCTGGGCAAGGCCGACGCCGCCCTGATCCGAGAGGAAACCGGCTTCGCCATCGGCGGCGTCGCGCCTGTCGGACACCTGAAGCCCGTCACTGCCTTCTTCGACCCGCGCTTGCTGGATTTCGACCGGGTCTGGGCGGCGGCGGGCACGCCGCGCCATGTCTTCGCGATCGCGCCGGGGATGCTGCTGGAACTGACGGGCGCGCGGCTGGCGGACTTCACCGGCTGACCAGCAGCCGGTCCAGCAGCGGGCCGTCGGCCCGTTCCAGCCTGTCGATGACGTTGAAGTGGTGGAGGCCGGGGTCGATCACGCAGTCGGTGGGCGCACCCAGGCCCGCCCAGATGTCGGCCAGCAGGCGGGCCTGGCGGATGAACTCGGGCCGCTCCATGCCGCCGACCCAGGTGGTGACGGGGATCCCCTGGCGCGGGGCCAGCAGGGCGGGGCTTTCGGATGCAGCCTCGGGTCCGTCCAGATGCAGCGTGTCGTTCATCGCCGTGCGCAGCAGCGGGCGCAGGTCGGTCAGGGGCGAGATGGGGACGCAGGCCGTCACCCGCGCCGCCACGGCATCGGGCAGCGCGGCGTCGTCGCAGACCAGCCGCGCCGCCAGGTGCCCGCCCGCCGAATGTCCCGTCAGCGCGATCGGCCCGCCGATCAGCCCGGCGGCCTCGGTCACGGACGCCGCAACCGCGCGCGTGATCTGCGCGATCCGCGCCTGCGGGGCCAGCGGATAGCCGGGCATCGCCACCGCCCAGCCGCGTGCCAGGGCGCCCGCCGCCAGATGCGACCACATCGTGGGATCGAAGCGCATCCAGTAACCGCCGTGGATGAAGACCATCAGCCCCCGCGGGGTGCCGTCGGGGCGAAACAGGTGGCCGCGGCCCAAGGGCGCGGGCGGGCGCGCTGTGCGGAACTTTGCGGCGGCTTCCTGCCAGCGGGGGGCAAAGCCCTCGGCCCCGGGGATATGCGCGCCGTTGGCGTAGGCATCGTCCCAGTCTGTGACGTGATAGATCATCCTGCCCTCTCTTTCCGGCAGCAAAGGCCGCTGCTAGCCTGCGGTCAAGATGGAGAACGCCATGACCGACTTTGCCGCGACCCGCCGGGCCTTCCACCTGCCCCGGGGGATCACCTATCTGGACGGCAATTCGCTGGGGCCGATGCCTCTGGCTGCCCGGGACCGCGTGGCGCGCATGATGGCCGAGGAATGGTCCGAGATGCTGATCACCGGCTGGAACAGGGCCGGCTGGTATGTCCAGCCGCGCCGCGTCGGCGACCGCATCGCCCGGCTGATCGGCGCGGGGCCGGGGCAGGTGGTGATGGGCGACACGCTGTCGATCAAGGTCTTCCAGGCGCTGAGCGCGGCCCTGGCGCTGCGGCCGGGCCGGCGGGTGATCCTGTCCGACAGCGGCAACTTTCCGTCCGACCTGTATGTGGCGCAGGGTCTGGCCCGCGCCCTGGGCGCCGAGCTGCGCGTCGCGGCGCCCGAGGAGGTCGAGACGGCCATCGCCGGCGACCTGGCCGTGCTGATGCTGACCGAGGTGGATTACCGCACCGGGCGGCGTCACGACATGGCCGCATTGACCCGCCGCGCGCACGAGGCGGGCGCGCTGGCGGTCTGGGATCTGGCCCATTCGGCAGGCGCCGTCGATGTGGACCTGACCGGGGCGGATGCGGATTTCGCCGTCGGCTGCACCTACAAGTACCTCAACGGCGGTCCGGGCGCGCCGGCCTTCATCTGGATCCACCCCCGCCATGCCGATGCGGCCCAGCCGATCCTGCAGGGCTGGATGGGCCACGACGCGCCCTTCGCCTTCGACCCCGATTATCGCCCCGCCGCCGGGGTAGAGCGGATGCGGGTCGGGACGCCGCCGGTGATCGCGCTGGCCGCGCTCGAGGCGGCGCTGGACGTCTGGGACGGCGTGGACTTGGCCGACCTGCGGGCCCGGTCGATCGTGCTGACCCAGGCCTTCATCGCCGGGGTCGAGGCAAGCTGCCCGGAGGTCGCGCTGCATTCGCCGCGCGATCCGGCGCTTCGCGGGTCGCAGGTGGGCCTGCGCCATCCCCAGGGCTACGCGGTGATGCAGGCGCTGATCGCGGCGGGCATCATCGGCGACTTCCGCGCGCCCGACGTTCTCCGTTTCGGCTTCGCGCCGCTCTACAACGACCTGGAGGATGTCGAGCGGGCCGTGGACGCCTTGGCCCGGATCCTGCGCGACGAAAGCTGGAATCACGAGGAGTTTCAGCGAAAGGCCGCCGTGACGTAGGGGCAGGGGGCTTCCCCGGCGCTGGTTTTGACGCACAGAGGGCGCCATTCGATCGGGTCGTCATGATGCGCAAATCGAGCCTAGCCTTTGTGATCGTTGCTGCCATGTCCGGCACCCCCTTGGGGGCGCAGGATGATCTGCTGCGCGTCGAACTGGTCGCGGCCGAGGAACAGCCGGTGCGCTTCGACCTGCAGCTGACCGGCACGATCACCGCTACCGACAGCGTCCAGATGAGCTTTCGCCAGCCGGGGCGCGTCATCGGCGTGTCGGTGGACGAGGGGGACCGGGTGACGCAGGGGCAGGAGCTGGCCCGGCTGGATTCGGTCCAGCAGGACCAGGCGTTGCGCGTGGCCGAGGCCGGACTTGCCGCCGCGCAGGCGGGCCTGTCGCAGGCGCGCCAGGCCAGCGACCGGGCCCAGGCGCTGCTGGCGCGCGGCGTCGGCACGCGCGCCGCGCGGGACGACGCGCTGCGCCTGCTCTCGGAAGCCGAAGGGACGGTGGAGCGCGCGGAAAGCGCCCTCGACCAGGCCCGCCGGGCCGTCGAGGACACGGTCCTGCGCGCCCCCGAGGATGCGGTGGTGACGTCGCGCGACATGGCCCCGGGCCAGGTGGTCGGGGCCGCGCAGGTGGTGCTGACCCTGGCGACGCTGAACGGGCTGGAGGCGGTCTTCAACGCCCCCGACCAGCCGCGGCTTGACGAGGCGATGGGCAGCCCGGTGCGGCTGGAGACCATCGACATTCGCCGCCCCGAGATGCAGGGCACGGTCACGGAGATCTCGCCTCTGGTCGATCCGGCCACGGGCACGGTGACGATGCGCGTCGCCATCCGGGACGTGGCCGCCGATACCGCCTTGCTGGGTGCGGCGGTGCGGGGGCATGTCGATATCGCCGTCGATCGCGGCATTGCGGTCCCCTGGACGGCGCTGATGCGCCAGGGCAACCGGCCCGCGGTCTGGCGGGTGGATGAGGAGCGCCGCGTCAGCCTGGTGCCGGTGACCATCGGGCATTTCTCGAACAGGGTCGTCTATCTGACGGACGGCATTTCGGCGGGCGATACGGTGGTGGGCGCGGGCTCTCAGCTGCTCTATCCCGGCCGGCAGGTGCAGGGGGCCGAGGCGCAGCCATGAAAGCCCTGGTCGTTCTTCTGGCCCTTGGACTGGCCGCCGCGCCCGCCGGGGCGCTTTCCCTGCCCGACTGGCTGGATTTCCAGTCCCACGCCGAAGCCCCGGCCCCGGTGCGTCCCGTGGTCTCCGAGATCGTCGAGGATCGCGGCCAGGACGCGCGATGGGTTCCGGGGGTGGTGGCCTCCAAGACCCAGGTGACGATGGCCTTCCAGACGCTGGGCCGGATGGTGTCGCGCCCCGTCGATCTGGGCGACCGTGTTGAAAAGGGCGACGTTCTGGCCAATCTGGCGGCCGAGGATCTGGCTGCCACCACCCGCGCGGCCGAGGCGGCGCTGGCGGCCGCCGAGGTGCAGCGCGACACGGCGCGGCGGGCGCTGGAGCGCACCCGGGCGCTGGCCGCCCGCGGCGTCGCCACCGCCGCCGAACTGGAACAGGCCCAGCAGGCCGCCGCCGCCGCCGAGGCAGGGGCCGAGCAGGCGCGTTCGGAACTGGTTCAAGCCCGCGATTCCCAGGACTATGCCCGCATGGTGGCGCCGTTTTCGGGCGTGGTCAGCGCGGTCTACGAAGCCCCGGGCAGCGTTCTGGGCGCGGGAACCCCGGTCCTGCAGCTTTCCGCCGAGGATCAGCGCGAGGCCCTGATCGACCTGCCCGAATCGGCGATCGCCGCCCTGCCCGCCAAGGCCGTCTTCACCGTCTGGCAACGCACCGATCCCGCGGGCCAGGTTCAGGCGACGCTGGACAGGATCGACCCCACCGCCGATGCGGCCACCCGCACGCGCAGGCTTTACCTGACCCTGCCGCCCGACGCCCCCTTCCGGCTGGGCGCGCTGATCCGCGCCCGGCTGGGCACCGCCGCCGAGCCCGCGCTGATGCTGTCGGCCTCGGCCATCTTCCAGCGGGGCGGCGCGCCCCATGTCTGGCGCGTGCTGCGCCAGGGCGACACGGCCCGGGTCGAGGCCGTGCCCGTCACCCCCGCCGCCGACTTCGGCGGCCGCATCCTGCTGGCCGAAGGGCTGCGGCCCGGGGACGAGGTCGTGGTGCGGGGCGTCAATTCGCTGACCGACGGCCAGGCCGTCGGGGAAAGGGTCCAGCCTTGAGCCGTTTCAACCTGTCGGACTGGGCGCTGAACCACCGCAGCTTCGTCTGGTTCCTGCTCATCATCTCGCTGGTGGCGGGCACCATCAGCTACAACAGCCTGGGCCGCGAGGAAGACCCCAACTTCACCATCAAGATCATGGTCATCAACGCGGCCCTGCCCGGCGCCACCGTCGAAGAGACGCTCAAGCAGGTGACGACGCGGATCGAGACCAAGCTCGAGGAACTGGACGAGCTTTATTTCACCCGCTCGGTCACCATGCCGGGCCAGGCGATCGTCTATGTCGAACTGCTGCCCACCGTCCGCGGCCCGCAGGTGCCCGATGTCTGGAAGCGCGTGCGCGAGATGATGTCGGACATCCGCCCCGAATTTCCCCAGGAATTCGCAGGCTTCCAGTTCAACGACGACTTCGGCGACGTGTTCGGCAACATCTATGCCTTCACCGCGGACGGCTTCAGCCCCCGCGAACTGCGCGACCAGGTGGAAGACATCCGCAAGCAGGTGGCGGCCCTGGACGCCGCCGGCAAGGCCGAACTTCTGGGCGAGCAGCCCGAGCAGATCTACATCGAGTTCTCGGCCGCGCGGCTGGCGGCGCTGGGGCTGAACCAGCAGCAGGTGCTGGCGACGCTGGCCCAGCAGAACGCCATCGCGCCGTCGGGGGTGATCCAGGCCGGCCCCGAACAGGTGCTGGTCCGCGTCGGCGGCCAGTTTGACGACGCCGAGGCGATCGCCGCCGTCAACCTGCGCGTGGGCGAGCGGTTCTTCAAGGTGGGCGACGTGGCCACTGTCCGGCGCGGCTATCAGGATCCGCCGCAATCGCTGTTCAGATACAACGGCCAGCCTGCCATCGGCCTGCAGGTCGGGATGCGGGACGGCGAGAACATCTTGGAGTTCGGCGAGGAACTGGACGCGCTGATGAACCGCATCGCCGCCGGCCTGCCCATCGGCATCGAGATGGCCAAGGTCGCTGACCAGCCGCACGTAGTCGAAGACGCGGTGGGCCATTTCGTGAAGGCACTGGCCGAGGCGGTAGGGATCGTGCTGGTCGTCAGCTTCATCAGCCTGGGCCTGCGGGCGGGCTTCGTCGTCACCCTGACCATTCCGCTGGTGCTGGCGATCACCTTCGTGATCCTGGACCTCTACGGGATCACGCTGCAGCGCATCTCGCTGGGGGCGCTGATCATCGCCCTGGGGCTTCTGGTCGATGACGCGATGATCGCCATCGAGACGATGATCTCGCGGCTGGAAATCGGCGAATCGCTGGAAAAGGCCGCCAGCTACGCCTGGACCTCGATCGCCTTCCCGATGCTGACGGGGACGCTGGTGACGGTGGCGGGCTTCATCCCCATCGGGCTGAACAACTCGGCCGCGGGCGAATTCACCTTCTCGCTGTTCGTCGTGATCGCGGTCTCGCTGGTCGTGTCGTGGTTCGTCGCGGTGCTGTTCGCGCCGCTTCTGGGCGTGACCTTCCTGCGCACCTTCCCGGCCCATCACGACGCGAAGCCGGGCTGGCTGCGGCGGCGGTTCCATGCGCTGCTGCGATGGTCGATGCGCTTCAGGTGGATCGTCATCGCGGTGACGCTGGCGCTGTTCGCGCTGTCGGTCTGGGGGATGCGCTTCGTCGAGCAGCAGTTCTTCCCGACCTCGGACCGGACCGAGGTTCTGGTGGACATCGCCGAACGCCAGAACAGTTCGATCGCCCAGACGCGCGCCGACATGGACCGGCTGGAACAGGTGCTGGCGGACAATGACGACGTGCTGTTCTGGACCTCCTATGTCGGGGCGGGCGCGCCGCGCTTCGTGCTGGCGCTGGATGTGCCGACGCCCGGCCCCTACATGGGCCAGATCGTGATCCAGACCCCGGATCTCGAGGCCCGCGACAGGGTCAAGGCCCTGCTGATGGAAACCGCCGCCCGCGACTTTGCCGGCGTCGATATCTACGTCAAGAACCTGGAAATCGGGCCGCCGGTGGGCAAGCCGGTGCAGTACCGCGTCAGCGCCCCCGATGCCGACGCCGCCCGCGACGCGGCGCGCCAACTGGCCGCGATCCTGGCGCAAGAGCCGCGGTTGCGCGACATCGCGATGGACTGGAACGAGCCGGCGCGCGTCGTGCGGCTGGAGATCGACCAGGACCAGGCGCGCCGGCTGGGCGTGACCAGCCAGGATGTGGCGGACACGCTGTCGGCGCTGTTTTCCGGGCGGACCGTCACGCAGCTGCGCGACGACATCTTCCTGATCGACGTGGTGGCGCGCGGCGATGCCCTGGACCGCAGTTCGCTGGATTCGATCCGCAACCTGCAGATCGTGCTGGCCTCGGGCCAGAGCGTGCCGCTGTCCACCATCGTCTCTCTGCATTACGCGACCGAGCAGCCGCTGATCGCGCAGCGCGACGGCCTGCCCACGGTGACGGTGAAGGCGGCGATTGCCACCGACGACCAGCCCGCCACGCTGGTCAACGCCCTTGCCCCCGCCGTGGCCGAGTTCCAGCAGGGCCTTCCCGGCGAGGTGACGATCACCGTGGGCGGCACGGTCGAGACCTCGGCCGATAGCCAGGAACCGATTGCCGCCGTGGTCCCGGCGATGCTGCTGATCATGGCGCTTCTGGTCATGGCCCAGATGCAAAGCTTCCGGCTGTCGCTGATCGTCTTCGCCGCCGCGCCCCTGGGGCTGATCGGGGTGGTCGCGGTGCTGGTCCCCTTCCGCGTGCCGATGGGCTTCGTGGCGATCCTGGGGATCCTGGCGCTGATCGGCATCCTGATCCGCAACTCGGTCATCCTGGTCCACGAGATCCAGGAACTGCTGCACGGCGGCCGCAGCCAGTGGCAGGCGGTGTTCGAGGCATCCGACAGCCGCGCCCGGCCGATCCTGCTGACGGCCGCGGCGGCGTCGCTGGCGCTGATACCGATCTCGCGGCAGGTGTTCTGGGGGCCGATGGCCTATTCGATGATGGGCGGCATCATCGCGGGCACGCTGATCACGCTGGTCTTCGTGCCGGCGCTGTATTGCGCGGTGATGCGGGTGAAGCCCGACCCCGAGGACCGGGCCTGACCGGGCGCCCGGTCAGGCCGAACCTGGGGCCGGTCGAGCCTGGCATCAGTCGAGTTCGGGGAAGAACCTGTCGGACAGCGTGAAGATCTCGCAGCCGTCGGCGGTCACGCCGATGGCGTGTTCGAACTGCGCCGACAGCGACTTGTCGCGGGTTACCGCGGTCCAGTCGTCGGCCAGAACCTTGGTTTCCGGGCGGCCCAGGTTGATCATCGGCTCGATGGTGAAGAACATGCCTTCCTCAAGCACCGGGCCCTTGCCGGGACGTCCGAAGTGCAGCACGTTCGGGGGCGCGTGGAACACCCGGCCCAGCCCGTGGCCGCAGAAGTCGCGCACCACCGACATGCCGTGCCCCTCGGCATAGGCCTGGATGGCCGCGCCGATGTCGCCGAAGGTCGCGCCGGGGCGGACCGCCTCGATCCCCTTCATCAGCGCGTCGTGCGTCACCTGGATCAGCCGCTTGGCCTTGATCGAGGCCTTGCCCGCCACATACATGCGGCTGGTATCGCCATACCAGCCATCGACGATCACCGTCACGTCGATGTTCAGGATGTCGCCGTTGGCCAGCACCTTGTCGCCCGGGATGCCGTGGCAGACGACATGGTTCACGCTGATGCAACTTGCGTGTTCATAGCCCCGATACCCGATGGTGGCCGAGGTGGCGCCCAGTTCCTGCACCCGGCGGGTGATGAAGTCGTCAAGCGCGGCGGTGGTGACCCCCGGCCGGACCAGCGGCCCGACCTCGTCCAGGATCCGCGAGGCCACGGCACCGGCCTTGTGCATCCCCGCAAAATCCTCGCGCGCGTGGATGCGGATGCCTTCCTTGGTGATGTGGCTCTGGTCCATCGCTGATCCTTTCGTATGGCCGCATAGATAGACCCGGAAGGCCACTTGTTCCAGCCCCGCGCGTGCGCATAGATGCAGGCCATCACTGGTTTCAGGGGGCAGACGATGCAATCCGACAATCCGACGGCGGCGATCCTGGTGATCGGCGATGAAATCCTGTCCGGCCGCACGCGCGAGGGGAACGCCCACCACCTGTCGCAGGTGCTGACCGCGACCGGCTTCGATCTGCGCGAGATCCGGGTGGTGGCCGACGATCACGACGGCATCGTGGCCGCGATCCGCGCCCTGAACAGGACCCTGGGGGGCGCCTACGACCTGCTGTTCACCAGCGGCGGGATCGGCCCCACCCATGACGACATCACCGCCGATGCGGTGGCCGACGCGCATGGCACGGTGCTGGAGATCCATCCCGAGGCCCGTGCCCGGCTGCAGGCCCGCTGCGAGCGGATCGGCGTCGAACTGACCGAGAACCGGCTGCGCATGGCCCGCATCCCCGTCGGGGCGACGCTGATCGACAACGCGCTGTCGGCGGCGCCGGGCTTTTCGATCGGCAACACCCATGTGATGGCGGGCGTCCCCGAGGTGTTCCGGGCCATGGTGGACTGGCTGATCCCCCGGCTGCCCGGCGGCCGCCCCGTCCAGAGCCAGAGCATCGAGGTGCGGCGCGGCGAAAGCGACGTGGCCGAGGATCTCTCGGCGGTCGCGGCCGAGTATCCCGACCTGTCGCTGGGCTCGTATCCCTTCCACGATTCGACCGGCTGGGGGACGAACCTGGTGGTGCGCGGCCTTGACGGGGCGCGGGTCGATCAGGCGATGGCGGCGCTGAGACAGCGGCTGGTGCTGTGATGGACGCCGCGCTGGCCCGCGCCTTCGAGGAAACCTGGCCCGCCGCCGAATATGCCGAGGCCGGGGGCTTCCGGGTCGGGCGCGGGCTGGGCGGCGGCGGCCGGGTCAGTTCGGCGCGCCCGGTCGGGGCCTGGAGCCCCGAGGACATCGCCACGGTCGAGGCGATCCACCGGAACTGGCAGCAGCAGCCGATGTTCCGCCTGCCGGATGCGGACCGGGACCTGGCCGCGGTTCTGGACGCCGCCGGCTACCGCCGCGAGACGCCGACCGCGGTCATGCAGGCCCCGGTCGAGGCGCTGCTGTCGGGGCGGCGGATCCCCTTCATGGCCACCTTCGCCATCTGGCCGCCGCTGGCGATCCAGCGCGACATCTGGGCGGCCGGCAACATCGGTCCGGCGCGCCAGGCGGTGATGGACCGGGTGGCGGTTCCAAGAACGGCGATCCTGGGGCGGATGGACGACCGCGCCGCGGGCGCGGCCTTTGCCGCCCTGTCCGGGGACGTGGTGATGGTCCACGCGGTCGAGGTGCTGCCTGCCTTCCGCCGCCGCGGTCTTGCCGGCTGGCTGATGCGGCGGGCGGGGCTGTGGGGGCAGGAGCAGGGGGCCCTGCGGATCGGGCTGGCGGTCAATCGCGCCAATGCGGGCGCGCGGGCCGCCTGGGACGCCCTGGGCTTCAGCGAAGCCTGGGGCTATGCCTATTACACAAAGGGATCATAGGGCGGCGCGGATGCTGGCGGCGATCAGGGACGGAACCTCGGGGGCGAGGCCCAGGGGATCCAGCCGCGGGCCGGTGAACCCGCCCTGATCCAGCGCCTTGGGCAGGTCGTCCAGCACATGGTCGGCGCGCAGCGCGAACAGCGGCAGGCTGACGGCGCGATCCAGTCCCCGCGCGGCCTCGGCGATGAAGGGTTCCTGTTCCACGAAACCGGTCACCACGCGCGCGAAGTGCGGGGCGAGGCGGTCGGCAAGGGCGGTCGTGATGGCGAAGGACGCCTGCGACCGCTGCGAGCCATGCGCCGAGAGCAGCAGCGTGGTGTCCTGCGGGGACCAGCCCCGTTCTGCGGCCGCAGCCTGGGCCTTGGACAGGATCAGCCCGGGCAGGGCCGGATCGGTGCCGAAGGGACGCAGCACGCGCGCCCGGCCTGCGCCCGCCCGGGCAAGCCGCCGCGGCAGTTCGGTGCCGGTGAACCAGCCTTGCGCCATGAACATCGGATAGATGAGGCTGTCGTCATCGGCGACGGCCGCCAGGGCGCCCGGCATCGCCAGCGTCGCGCCCGCGACCGGGCAGCCGGGATCGCAGGCGGCGACGCGCGCGGCCAGATCCTCGACGGCCTGCTGCTGGGGGCCGGGATCCCCGGGCTGCCCGTGAGAGACGATGACGGCGCGGGTCGTCACGGGGTGGCTTCCAGCCGGAAGTGCCGGGCCAGGCTTTCGGGCATGGGAAATTCCTGCAGCGCCCGGGCGCGGCCCTCCGGCGACATCTTGGCCGCGGTCTTCTGCAGGATGCGGTCCATCTTCTCGTCCGGGATCGCCGCCATGAAGTCGCCCAGATACCAGCGGATGAAGGTGAAGCAGATCACGTCCTCGAGGGCCTGAACCTCGGGGTCGCGCTTGAGGCCCTGCTTGGTCAGCATCCTGCGCGCCCGGTCGATGTCGTCCGGGCCGTAGCCTGCCTCGGCCATGATGCCCGCGACGCGGTCGGCGTGGCGGCGGCCCTGTTCCTGGCGCCATTGCAGATAGCCCGCCCGGTCCTTCGGATAGGCGTCGCGCGGCAGAAGCCAGCGTTCGACGTGCTGGCCCCGGCAGGCGATGCGCAGCGCGTCCGAGGCCTGGGGAAACAGCCGCTCCTGCTGCTGCGTCATCCGCTGGCCGTAGAGCAGATTGGCGGGCTTGCCGTCCTCGAGGTTGGGGTCGCGGGCATTGGCCTCGTCGATGGCCCCGAAGGCGCGGTCCAGGGGGTGGTCATGGGTTGCGGTTCCTTTTTCCCGCAGTTTCACCCGCTGGCGCGGCGCCGCGCAAGCGGTTAGAGGGGCGCATGAGCGGATGGATCGGATACGGGGCCGCCTGGGCGTGTTTCCTGGGGGCGCATATGATCCCGGCGCTGCCCGGCCCGCGCGGCTGGCTGGTGAGGCGGCTGGGGCGGCGGGGATACCTGGCCTCGTTCAGCCTGCTGTCGGTCGGGCTTCTCTACTGGCTGATCCTGGCGGCCGGGCGGGCGCCCTTCGTGCCCTTGTGGGACCCGCCGGGCTGGAGCCGCTGGCTGGTCAACATCGCCATGCCGGTGGCGGTCCTGACGGGCGCGCTTACGCTGGGGATGGCGGGGCTGGTGACGGCCTTCGCGCTGTGGGCAGGCGCGCATCTGCCGGCCAACGGCGATCTGGCCCATGTGCTGCTGTTCGGCGGGATGCTGGTCTTTGCGCTGTCGGGCATGGCGCGGTCGGGGCTTCCACGCATCTTCCGTCCGGGCTGGCGGCGCCTGGTGCTGGCGCTGGCCGTCTGGGCGGCTCTGCTGCATCTGCATCCTCTGGTGATCGGCGTCTCGCCCCTGCCTGCCTGACGGCAGGCGAAGGCCGGGGGCGCTTCTCCCCCCGGACCCCCCGAGGATATTTGCGGTCCGATGCAGGTCAGAGGCGAAAGCCGTCGGGGATGGCGTCAAGGCCATCCAGGATCAGGTCGGCCATCACCTGCGCCACCTTCGGCGCCATGCCGAAGCCGATCTTGAAGCCGCCATTGGCGACGAAATGGCCGGGGCGCCCGGGCCAGGGGCCCAGGATCGGGGCGCGGCTCCGCGCGCGCGGGCGCTCGCCCGCCCAGCGGTCGATGACCGGCGCGGCGCGCAGTTGCGGGCAGATGCCGCGCGCCCTGGCGATCAGGCCGTCGATCCGGTCGTCGGGATCGGGATGGTGGTAGTCGGTTTCCGAGGTCGAGCCTATCGCCACCGTGCCATCGGCATGGGGCACGATATGCAGCCCCTCGGCAAAGACCTGCGGCGCGTCGGGCGCAGCATGGCGCAGCAGCGCGGACTGGCCCTTCACGCCCTTGCCGACGGGGCGGCCCAGATCGCGCGACAGATCCCTCAGCCCAGGCGTGCCGGTCGCCCAGAGGATCGGGCCGCTGCAAGGGCCAGGGTCCTGGCCCTCGATCACCTCTCCGCCGCGGCTGCGGATGGCGGCGGCAAGCGCCGCCACCGCCGAGCGCGGCGACAGGCGGGCGGTCAGGCCGTCGAAGAGCCAAAGCCCCGAGGGGCTGGCGGGGACCAGATCGCCTGTCGGGACGTCGGTGAGGCGCATCGCGCAGTCCTGCGGCCAGCGGTCGGATGCGGCGGCAAGGCGGTCGCTTAGGCCATCCGCATCCGTCACCGGCTGCAGCCGTCCCGTGCGGGCGTAGCCGGTGGGCAGGCGAGATGCCGCCTCGACCCCTGACCAGAAGCCGGGCGCCATCAGCAGGCTGTCCAGCTGGAAGGCCTTCTTCGGGTTCCAGTTCTCGGGGGCATGGGGGGCGAGCGCGCCGACATGGCCGCCCGACGACCCCGCCCCGATCCGCCGGGATTCGATCAGCCGGACCGGGGCGCCGCGGCGGGTCATCTCCCACGCGCAGGCCAGTCCGAAGATGCCGCCGCCGATGATCGTGACGCTTGTCAAGCCGTAGCCCTTTCCCCTAGCTGCGGGCATGAGCGCGTTACCCGATCCCGACCCCGCCCGCCACCCGCAGCTTGACTGGCGCGAGGGCGGCGTGCCGGTGTCCACCCGCTTCGACGATCCCTATTTCAGCCTGGACGGTGGGCTGGCCGAGACGCGGCACGTGTTCCTGGAGGGCAACGGCCTGCCCGCGCGGCTGCGGCCTGGCTTTCATGTGGCGGAACTGGGCCTCGGGACCGGGCTGAACTGCCTGGCCCTGGCGCAGGTGGCGGCGGTCCCGGTGACGATGACCAGCTTCGAGGCCTGGCCGATGAGCCTGCCGCAGCTTGAGCAGGCCCATGCGGCCTTCCCGGAACTGGCTGATCTGGCGGCACGGCTGCGCGCGGGCTGGGGCCGCGACGTGATCCGGGTGGGGCAGGTCCGGCTGCACCTGGTGGTTGGCGATGTCGCGCAGACCCTGCCCGGCTGGCGGGGCAGGGCGGATGCCTGGTTCCTGGACGGCTTTTCCCCCGCCAGGAACCCGGAGATGTGGCGGGACGAGATCATGGCCCATGTCGGGCGCTGCACCGCGCCGGGGGGCACCTTCGCCACCTATACCGCCGCAGGCGGCGTGCGGCGCGCCCTGGCGCAGGCGGGGTTCACGGTCGTCCGCCGCCCCGGCTTTGGCCGCAAGCGGCACATGAGCGCCGGCGTCAAGCCCTAGCGGCGCACGCGCGGGATGCGCGTCGGGGCATAGACGGCCTCGGGATGCGGGGGAAGGCCGTGGGTGCGCGCCCAGAAGCCCGGACCGCCCAGGCGCAGGAAGCGCGGCAGGGCAAGCGCCGCCCCGGCCAGAAAACCGCCCGCATGGGCCCAGTAGGCGACGCCGCCCCCGTCCGTCGGGGTCGTGTATCCGCCAAAGATCTGGATCGCCAGCCAGACGCCCAGCACCACCCAGGCAGGCAGGGTGAAGATCTTGAAGAACACGATGAAGATCGCCAGGATATCGACCCGGGCGCGCGGGAACAGCAGCAGATAGCCGCCCATCACGCCGGCGATGGCGCCGGACGCGCCCACCATCGGCACGGGCGACAGGGGATCCGCGGCAATCTGGGCGGCCGCCGCGATCAGGCCGGCGGCCAGATAGAAGGCCAGAAAGCCCAGACGGCCAAGCTGTTCTTCAAGATTGTCGCCGAACACGTGCAGGAACAGCAGGTTGCCCGCCAGGTGCAGGATCCCGACATGCAGGAACATGTGGGTCAGAAGCCCCCACATCAGGTCGCCCTGCACCACCGCCAGCGGATAGAGCGCCAGCCGCACCCACAGCCATTCCCCTCCTTCGACCGCCGGCAGGGTCAGCAGGAACAGGGTGATGTTGGCGACGATCAGGCCCTGGGTCACCCAGGGCCGTTGCTGCGACGGGTTGTGGTCGCGGATCGGGAACACCGGGCTCAGCCGCCGCCGGCGGGAATCAGGGCGATGCGCTCGCGGCCCTCGGGGTCGATCAGGGCGACGGTGTCGCCGCTGCGCCGGGCGCCGGTGATGCTGCCCAGGGCCACGGCGAAGCGCATCTCGGCCATGGTGCGGTCGGGCTCGAGGCAGGCGGCGCGGGTCATCACCATGCCGCTGACAGTCATCGCGCCGCCGCTTTCGGTCAACTGGCCGCTGTAGCGGTTGCAGGGCGCACGCCCCGTCACGCGGCCGCCCTCGCCCACCTCGAGGGTGACGCCGCCCGGGGCGGGGGCGCCGTCGATGCGGGCCACGGCAAAGCTGCTGCCCGGGCGCAGCATGGCCACCGATCGTTCGCCCGGATCCTGGCAGGCGGCAAGGGACAGGACTGCGGCGACAAGGGCAAGGGCGCGGGCCGGCATCGGAACCTCCTGGGGGTCGTGGGCCAGCATGGCGCGGCGGGGCAGGCGGCGCAAGGCCGGGCCTGTTCGGCGCATTGCCGCTGCGCTAGCATCCTGCCGAATCACGGGAGAGGCGACTTCGATGACCAGCATGACCGACCGCAAGAATGCCGCGATCTCTCGCGGGGTGGGCATGACCACGCAGATCTATGCCGACCGCGCCGAGAACGCCGAGATCTGGGACAGGGACGGCAACCGCTATATCGACTTTGCCGCGGGCATCGCGGTGGTCAACACCGGCCACCGCCATCCCAGGGTGGTCGAGGCCGTCAAGGCGCAGCTGGACCGCTTTACCCATACCTGCCACCAGGTCGTCCCCTATGAGAACTATGTGGCCCTGGCCGAACGGCTGAACGCCCTGGTGCCCGGCGATTTCGAGAAGAAGACCCTCTTCGCCACCACCGGCGCCGAGGCGGTGGAAAACGCCATCAAGATCGCCCGCCACTATACCGGCCGCCCCGGCATCGTCAGCTTCGCGGGCGGCTTTCACGGGCGGACCTTCATGGGCATGGCGCTGACCGGCAAGGTGCAGCCCTACAAGGCGGGCTTCGGGCCGATGATGCCCGACGTCTGGCATCTGCCCTTCCCGAACCCGCTGCACGGCGTCAGCAAGGAAGACGCGCTGAAGGCGTTGCAGCAACTGTTCAAGGCCGACCTGGAACCGGCGCGCGTGGCCGCCATCATCGTCGAGCCGGTGCAGGGCGAGGGCGGCTTCTACGAGGTGCCGCAGGGCTTCATGGCGGAACTGCGCGCGCTGTGCGACCATCACGGGATGCTGCTGATCGCGGACGAGGTGCAGACAGGCTTCGCCCGCACCGGCAAGCTGTTCGCGATGGAACATCACGGCGTCGCGGCGGATCTGGTGACGATGGCCAAGGGGCTGGGCGGCGGCCTGCCCATCAGCGCCGTCACCGGACGGGCCGAGGTGATGGACAGCCCCAATCCCGGCGGCCTCGGCGGCACCTATGCCGGCAACCCGCTGGGCGTGGCCGCCGCCCATGCCGTCCTCGACGTGATCGAGGAGGAGGGGTTGTGCGACCGCGCCATGCGGCTGGGCCAGCGGCTGAAGCAGCGCCTGGCCGCCGCGCGCGACCAGATCCCGCAGATCGTCGACATCCGCGGCCCCGGCTTCATGAACGCGGTCGAGTTCAACCTGCCCGGCAGCGACAGCCCCAGCCCGGCCTTCGCCAACAAGGTCCGCGACGAGGCGCTGAAGCGCGGGCTGATCCTGCTGACCTGCGGTGTCCACGGCAACGTGATCCGCTTCCTGGCGCCGCTGACGATCCCCGACCCGGTCTTCGAGGAAGCCCTGGACATCCTGGACGACAGCCTTCTGGCCGCGCGGGGATGATCAGGCGATGGCCGCCCCGGCGCCGGCCGCCAGCAGCACCACCGCCCAGGACGGGACGTTCCACCGCGTGAGCGCCAGAAAGCCCGCCAGCGCCAGGGCGAAATCCACCCGGTCGCCGATGGCGCTGACGAAGACCGGGTCGTAGAGCGCCAGCCCCAGGATCCCCACGACCGCCGCATTGGTCCCCTGCATCGCCGCCTGCGCACGGGGCTGGCGGCGCAGCCGGTCCCAGAAGGGCAGGGCGGCCGTCAGGATCAGGAAGCCCGGCAGGAACAGCGCCACCAGGGCGATGACCGCGCCGGCGACGCCGTTGGGCGGAACCTCCATCAGCGCGCCCAGCCAGGCCGCGAAGGTGAACAACGGTCCCGGCACCGCCTGCGCCAGCCCGTATCCGGCCAGGAAGGCGTCGGGGCCGACCCAGCCGGGGGCCACCGTCCCCGCCTCCAGCAGGGGCAGCACCACATGGCCGCCGCCGAAGACCAGCGCTCCGGCGCGGAAGAAGCGGTCCGCAAGGGCCAGGCCCTGCCCGGCCGGGGCCAGCAGCGGCAGCAGGACGAGCAGGCCGGCCAGGATCGCCAGCGCCGCCAGACCGCTGCGCCGCCTGATGCCCAGCGCCAGCGCCGACGGCGCGGCGCCGTCCTGCGGGCGGCACAGCGCCAGCCCCGCCAGGGCGCCCGCGGCGATGGCGGCCATCATCCCCGCCGATCCGGGCAGCACCACCAGCATGACAAGCGCCCCCAGGGCGATGCCCGCCCGCGTCCGGTCGGGACACAGGCTGCGGGCCATGCCCCAGACGGCCTGCGCGACGATGGCCACGGCGACGATCTTCAGGCCCTGGATCACACCCGATGCCGCCGTCCCAGCGCCCAGTCCCAGCCCCGACAGGGCCAGCCCCGTCAGCAGCACCGCCGAGGGCAGCGTGAAGCCCAGGAAGGCCGCCAGGGCGCCGGCCCAGCCTGCCCGCATCATGCCGATGGCAAAGCCGACCTGGCTGGAGGCCGGGCCCGGCAGGAACTGGCACAGCGCCACCAGATCGGCATAGGCGCGGTCGGTCATCCATTGCCGCCGGGTCACGAACTCGTCGCGGAAATAGCCCAGATGCGCGATGGGGCCGCCGAAGGACGTCAGCCCCAGCCTGAGAAACACCAGAAAGACCTGCAACGGGCTGCTGCCGGGCAAAGGGGACATGCGCTTTCCCTGACGATGGCGACGCCGGTTTGTGGCATGGCGCGGCGCGGCGGGCAATGCCGCGGGCCCGGCCACGGCGCCCTCGGGGGAACGGCGGCGGGCTTTTTCGCCTTGTCCTTCGCCCGGGACGACTGTCTTTAGGAACCCGGCCCTTTCTGAACGCGCAAGGAGCGGCGATGGCGGAACGCAAATGCATCGGGGTGATCCTGGGGTCGATCCGCGCCGGGCGGATCAACGACCGCGTGGCCTCCTGGGTGATCCGCCAGCTGGAGGGGCACGGCTTCGCCACCCGGATGATCGACCCGGCCGATCCCGACCTGCTGCCGGTGCAGACGGGCGACGCGGCCGCCATCGGACGGCTGCGCGACCGGATGGCGGGGCTTGACGGCTTCGTGATCGTGACGCCGGAATACAACCACGCCGAGCCGGGCCACCTGAAGACGCTGATCGACAGCGTCACCGCCGAATGGTGGGCGCGGCCCGTGGGGCTGATCGGCTATGGCGGCATCTCGGGCGGGTTGCGCGCCATCGAGGCGCTGCGGATCATCCTGGCCGAACTGCACACCGTCACGCTGCGCGACACGGTCAGCTTCGCGTCGCCCTGGCGGCGCTTCGACGAGGCGGGCCGGATCACCGATGCCGACGACGCGGCCGCCGCCACGGCGGCGATGGCGGTGTTCGCGCACCGGCTGGACTGGTGGGTGGAAGCCCTTGCCAACGCGCGCGACGCTCGCCCCTACCACCCCGAGGACGACGGCTGATGCCCCTGGCGCCAAGCGATCGCGCCCGATCCGTCACAAGGACATCCCCATGACCCCGATCATCCAGATCCAGAACCTCACCAAGCAGTACGACAGCGGCACCAAGGCCCTGGACAACGTGTCGCTGGACATCCACGAGGGCGAGATCATCGCCCTGCTGGGCCCGAACGGGGCGGGCAAGACGACGCTGATCTCGATCATCTGCGGGCTGGTGGTGCCGACCGGCGGCACCGTGCGCGTGGGCGGGCACGACATCCGCACCGACTGGCGCGCCGCGCGCAAGCTGATCGGCCTCGTGCCCCAGGAAATCGCGCTTGAACCCTTCGAGAAGGTCATCAACTGCGTCCGCTTCACCCGCGGGCTTTACGGCGAAGGCCCCGACGACGCCCATATCGAACAGGTGCTGCGCAGCCTTGCGCTGTGGGACAAGCGCGACGCCATGACGCGCGAGCTGTCGGGCGGCATGAAGCGGCGGGTGCTGATCGCCAAGGCGCTGTCGCACCGGCCCAAGGTGCTGTTTCTGGACGAACCCACGGCGGGCGTGGACGTGGCGCTGCGCCGCGAGATGTGGGAGGTCGTGGACCAGTTGCGCCGCGACGGCGTGACGATCATCCTGACCACCCACTACCTCGAGGAGGCCGAGGAGATGGCCGACCGCATCGGCGTCATCAACCGGGGCGAACTGCTGCTGGTCAGGCCGACCGTCGAGCTGATGGGCGAGTTCGGCAGGAAGACCCTGACGATCGAGCTGATGGAGCCGATGGCGGCGCTGCCCGACGACCTGGCGGGCCGCGGCCTGCGCCTGTCCGCCGACGGGCTGGCCCTGGCCTATGACTATGACACGCGGGCGGCGCGGACCGGCATCGCCCGCCTGTTGGGGGATCTGGCGCGGCACGGGGTGATGGTGCGGGACGTCTCGACCCGCCAATCCACCCTGGAAGAGGTTTTCATGACGCTCGTTTCCGAACCGCGCCGCGAGGTGACGGCATGACCGGGATCAACTGGCCCGGCGTGCGGGCCATCTTCCATCACGAGATGATGCGCTTTTTCCGAACCATCATGCAGTCGATGCTGTCGCCCGTCATCTCGACGGTCCTTTACTTCGTGGTGTTCGGCGCCGCCATCGGCGGGCGCATCCAGGCGGTCGAGGGCGTGGAATACGGCGCCTTCATCGTGCCGGGCCTGATGATGCTGACCATCCTGCAGCAATCGGTCAGCAACGCCAGCTTCGGCATCTATTTCCCCAAGTTCAGCGGCACGATCTATGAATACCTGGTCTCGCCCGTGGGCTGGATCGAGGTGACGCTGGGCTTCGTGGGCGCGGCGGCGACCAAGGCCGTGCTGATCGCCCTGGTCATCCTGGCGACCAGCTTCTTCTTCGTGGGCGTCCATATCCTGCATCCGGTCTGGATGCTGGCCTTCCTGATCCTGACCGCCACCGGCTTCAGCCTGCTGGGCTTCATCATCGGGCTGTGGGCGAAAAGCTTCGAGCAGTTGCAGGTGGTGCCGCTGATGGTCATCACGCCCCTGGTGTTCCTTGGCGGCGCCTTCTATTCGGCCGAGATGCTGCCTCCCTTCTGGGAGGACGTCGCCAAGCTGAACCCGGTCCTGTATCTGGTCTCGGGGTTCCGCTGGTCCTTCTTCGGCCTGGCCGACGTCCCGGTGGGCGTGTCGCTGGTCGCGGTCGCGCTGATGATCGCGGTCTGCTGCGCGGCGATCCGCTGGATCTTCGCGACCGGCTGGCGGCTTCGCGAATAGCCGTCGCAGGCCGGATCGTCACAGGCTGGGGCAGATCCTCGCCTGCGGGTCCAGCCGCACATAGTCGCGCGCCGTGATCACCTGCATCTCGCTTGCGCGGTTCCAGCCGCCGAACCACCGGTGGCGGATGCCGGCGCGGTAGAAGCGGCCCATGATCTGATCGACATAGGGCGGGATGATCCGCGTGTTGGGGATGCGCGGGGCGTGGAACCCGATCCGCGCCTTCGGCCCCAGGCAGGCGTTCGGCAGCGTCGTCAGGATCGTGCAGGCCGACCGGCAATAGCCGCGGATGCGCACCGTGCGCCCGGTCGCGGCCAGTTCCTGGCGCGTCTGCACCATCTGCAGGACGTTGCCGCCCTTGTGGTTCCACACGTCGATGAACTGGCCTTGCCGGTGGATGCCCGGTCGCGGCTGGGCCTCGGCGGGGCCGGCCATCGCGGCCACGACAGCCGCAACGGCAAGGACGGGGAAAATCTGCATCTTCATGGGGCCGTTATTCCCCAGCCCCCGCCGCAGGGAAAGTCACGTTCCGGCGAACTGGGGCCGTCCCGGCGCGTTGAAGGTCAGCGAAAGGAGGCCCTCATGTACCGTCTGTTCAAGTATTTCGCCATCTTCAAGATGATCCGCCGCTTCATGCGGCGCAGATAGGCCGCGCGGAACGGGCTTTTCCCGCGGGCGCAGAATCGCTTATCTGCGCGCGATGCACCAGAACCCGCCCGACCTGCGCCCCGATCTTGCCCGCGCCCGCGTCCCCGAGACCCGCCGCGAGGGCCAGCCGACCATCGGCATGGTGTCCCTGGGCTGTCCCAAGGCGCTTGTGGACAGCGAACGCATCCTGACCCGCCTGCGGGCCGAGGGCTATGCCATCAGCCCCGACTACAAGGGCGCCGACGCGGTGATCGTGAACACCTGCGGCTTTCTGGACAGCGCCAAGGCGGAAAGCCTGGACGCCATCGGCGAGGCGCTGCGCGAGAACGGCAAGGTGCTGGTCACCGGCTGCCTGGGGGCGGAGCCCGACTATATCACCGGCGCCCATCCCCGGGTGCTGGCCGTCACCGGCCCGCATCAATACGAGGCCGTGCTGGACGCGGTCCACGCCGCGGTGCCGCCGCAGCCCGATCCCTTCATCGACCTGCTGCCCGCATCGGGCGTCAGCCTGACGCCGCGCCATTACAGCTATCTGAAGATTTCCGAAGGCTGCAACCATCGCTGCAAGTTCTGCATCATCCCCGACATGCGCGGCCGCCTGGTCAGCCGCCCGGCTCATGCGGTGGTTCGCGAGGCGGAACGGCTGGTGCAGGCCGGCGTGCGCGAACTGCTGGTCATCAGCCAGGACACCAGTGCCTATGGCCTCGACCTGCGGCACGCGACCGACCGGGGGCACCGCGCCCACATTACCGACCTAGCCCGCGACCTGGGCAGCCTGGGCGCCTGGGTGCGTCTGCACTATGTCTATCCCTATCCGCATGTGCGCGACCTGATCCCGCTGATGGCCGAGGGGCTGGTGCTGCCCTATCTGGACATCCCCTTCCAGCACGCCCATCCCGAGACCCTGCGCCGCATGGCGCGGCCGGCGGCGGCGGCCCGGACCCTGGACGAGATCGCCGCCTGGCGCGCGATCTGCCCCGAGATCACGCTGCGTTCCACCTTCATCGTCGGCTATCCCGGCGAGACCGAGGCCGAGTTCCAGACCCTGCTGGACTGGCTGGACGAGGCGCAGCTGGACCGCGTCGGCGCCTTCCAGTACGAGAACGTCAAGGGCGCGCGGGCCAACGACCTGCCCGACCACGTCGCGCCCGAGGTCAAGCAGGACCGCTTCGACCGCTTCATGGAAAAGGCCCAGGCCATTTCCGAAGCCAGGCTGGCCGCGAAGGTCGGCCGTCGTCTCGAGGTGATCGTGGACAGCGTGGACGACCAGAGCGCCACCTGCCGCACCAAGGCCGACGCGCCGGAAATCGACGGCAACCTGTTCATCGACGAAGGCTTCGAAAGCCTCGCCGCGGGCGACATCGTCACCGTCACCGTGGACGAGGCGGGCGAATACGACCTGTGGGGCCGGCTCTAGCGCAAGCTTGGCGGTGGCGGCGGCGCGGGCGGTCGGCTAAAGCTGGGTCGCATCTGTGAACCTCTGACCGGAGGCCGGCTTGGCAAGCGCGTCCGATGATCTTCTGGCCACCGCCGGCGCGGTCCGCTTCGGCACTGTGCTGGCCGATCCGCCCTGGCAGTTCCAGAACCGCACCGGCAAGATGGCCCCCGAACACAAGCGCCTGTCGCGCTATCCGACCATGACGCTGGACGAGATCTGCGCCCTGCCCGTGGCCCGGGTCGCCGAGGCGCGGTCGCATCTCTACCTCTGGGTGCCGAACGCCCTGCTGCCCGAGGGGCTGCGGGTCATGGAGGCCTGGGGTTTTGCCTACAAGTCGAACCTGATCTGGTACAAGACCCGCAAGGACGGCGGCCCCGACCGGCGCGGGGTGGGCTTCTATTTCCGCAACGTCACGGAAATCCTGCTGTTCGGCACGCGCGGCCGCGACGTGCGCACGCTGGACCCCGGCCGCAGCCAGGAAAACGTCATCGCCACCCGCAAGCGCGAACATTCGCGCAAGCCCGACGAACAGTATCCGCTGATCGAGGCCTGTTCCTGGGGCCCCCGGCTCGAGATGTTCGCGCGCGGGCCGCGCCCGGGCTGGACCGTCTGGGGCAACCAGGCCGGCGCATACGAACCCGACTGGCCCACCTATGCCAACCACTCCCAAAGCAACGCGGTGAAGCTGCCTTGAGCGGTCGGGCCCCGGTCATGGACCCCACGGGCCTGCCGCGCAAGCCCGGCGCCCTGTGCATCGGCGCGCAGAAGGCCGGGACAAGCTGGCTGGCGCAGATGCTGGGCCAGCACCCGCAGGTCTGGATCCCCCCTTCAAGGAGGTGCAGTATTTCAACCACCTGTTCATCCCCGACCATCGCCGCTGGATCGGCTGGCATTACCGCCAGAAGCCGCAGGAAATTCGCGACCGCCACGCCCGGCGCGCCATCCCCGTGCCGCCCGAACTGGACGCCTATCTGAACGGCATCACGCGCGGGAAGATGTTTCACAACCAGTGGTACAAGCGCGTCTTCGCCCCCGCGCCCGCAGGCGCGATCCCGATGGACTTCACGCCGGAATATTCCACCCTCCCCGAGACGGGCGTGGACCATGTGGCAAATTTCCTGCCCCGCGCCCGCGTCATCTACCTGATCCGCCACCCGGTCGATCGCGCCATCTCTCAGCTTCGCATGAACCTGCAGCGGGAGGGGCGCCGCCCGCGGACGCTGGCCGACTGGATGGCCGCGATCGACGACCCGGTGCTGTACGACCGGGGCGATTACGCCAGCTACCTGCCCCGCTGGCAAGCGCGCTTTCCCGACATGCTGGTGCTGCCCTTCGGCCGCATCGCCCGCGACCCGCAGCGGGTGATGGCCGCGGTCGAGTCGTTCCTGGGCATCGCCCCGCAGCCCTATGCGCAGATGCGCGACAGGGTCTTTTCCAACCCCAACCCCGACCGCCCGCCGCCCGAGGTCGCGCAGGCGCTGGCCGGGCGGATGGCCCGGCAGCTGGCCTTCCTTGCCGACCGCCTCGGGGCCGATTTCCTGGCCGAAACGCGCTGACCTTTCGCCCGGCGCCGCTTTGGCCTACATAGCACCCAAAATCTGCAGGAGATTCCGATGGCGTCCTATCAGTTCGTCTACCACATGGACGGCGTGTCCAAGACCTATCCCGGCGGCAAGAAGGTGTTCGAGAACATCCACCTGAACTTCCTGCCGGGCGTGAAGATCGGCGTGGTGGGCGTGAACGGCGCCGGCAAGTCCACGCTGCTGAAGGTGATGGCCGGGATCGACAAGGATTTCCAGGGCGAGGCCTGGGCCGCCAAGGGCGCCCGCGTCGGCTATCTGCCGCAGGAGCCGTGGCTTGACCCGCAGCTGAACGTCCGCGGCAACGTCATGGAGGGGGTGAAGGCCAAGCAGGCCAAGCTCGACCGCTACAACGAACTTGCCATGAACTATTCCGACGAGACCGCCGAGGAAATGGCCCGCCTCCAGGACGAGATCGACGCCGAGAACCTGTGGGATCTGGACAACCAGGTGGACATCGCGATGGAGGCGCTGCGCTGCCCGCCCGACGACGCCGAGGTGGAAACGCTGTCGGGGGGCGAACGCCGCCGCGTGGCGCTGTGCAAGCTGCTGCTGGAGGCGCCCGACATGCTGCTTCTGGACGAGCCGACCAACCATCTGGACGCCGAAACCATCGCCTGGCTGCAAAAGCACCTGATCGACTACAAGGGCACGATCCTGACCGTGACCCACGACCGCTATTTCCTGGACGACATCACCGGCTGGATCCTGGAACTGGAACGCGGCCGGGGCATCCCGCACGAGGGCAACTATTCCAGCTGGCTCGAGGCCAAGGCCAAGCGGGTCGCCCAGGAAGCGCGCGAGGACAAGGCCAAGCAGAAGGCCATGGAAAAGGAACTGGAATGGATCCGCGCGGGCGCCAAGGCCCGGCAGGCCAAGTCGAAGGCCCGCATCTCGGCCTATAACAAGATGGCCGACGAATCGATCAAGGAACTGGTCGGCAAGGCGCAGATCGTCATCCCGCACGGCCCGCGCCTGGGCGGCAAGGTGCTGGAGGTCGAAGGCCTGAAGAAGCACATGGGCGACAAGCTGCTGATCGAGGACCTGTCCTTCAGCCTGCCGCCCGGCGGCATCATCGGCGTGATCGGCCCCAACGGCGCGGGCAAGTCCACGCTGTTCAAGATGATCACCGGCCAGGAACAGCCCGACGAGGGCACCATCACCATCGGCGAGACGGTGAAGATGTCCTATGTTGACCAGTCCCGCGACAGCCTGGACCCTGACAAGACCGTGTGGGAGGAGATCTCGGGCGGGGCCGAGGTGATCGAACTGGGCGATGCGCAGGTGAACAGCCGCAACTATGTGGGCTCGTTCAACTTCAAGGGCGGCGACCAGCAGAAGAAGGTGGGCCTGCTGTCGGGCGGCGAACGCAACCGCGTCCACATGGCCAAGCTGCTGAAGTCGGGCGGCAACCTGCTGCTGCTGGACGAACCGACCAACGATCTGGACGTGGAAACCCTGCAGGCCCTGGAAGCCGCGATCGAGAACTTCGCCGGCTGCGCGATCATCATCTCGCACGACCGCTTCTTCCTCGACCGGCTCTGCACGCATATCCTGGCCTTCGAAGGCGATGCCCATGTCGAGTTCTTCGAGGGCAACTTCGAGGATTACGAGAAGGACAAGGTCCGCCGCCTGGGGCCGGACAGCATCGAGCCGAAGCGGGTGAAGTACAAGAAGTTCGCGAGGTAATTATGGATGATAGAATTAAGGGAGCAATAGAAGTTCAACTGCGGAAAAAGAACTACCATGCGATTGACACTATGATTGCATTGTGCCGGGGAGATGAAAGCCTCCAGAATTCACGTTTTTTAGAAATACTACAGAACATGGCTAGGGTCAGGACCCATAAACCTGTTTGAGGTTGCGCGGGCTAGGGTCCAGACTCATTGATCTTCAAAGCCAGAACATGACGGTTGCCGCGAGTGCGACAGCGGACAGGAAGGTCTTGGCGCATCTGTCATAGCGGGTTGCGACCCTGCGCCAGTCTTTCAGGCGACCGAACATGATCTCGATGCGGTTGCGGCGGCGATAGCGCCGCTTGTCGTAGCGGACCGCCTTGCCGCGCGACTTCCGCCCCGGGATGCAAGGGCGTATCCCCTTGTCTTTCAACGCTTCCCGGAACCAGTCGGCGTCGTAACCGCGATCCGCGATCATCCACTCGGCAGCGGGCAAGCTGCCCAGCAGGGCGGCGGCTCCGGTGTAGTCACTCACTTGGCCCGCGGTCATGAAGAACTTCAGGGGCCGTCCCTTGGCGTCGGTAACGGCATGTAGCTTGGTATTGAGCCCGCCCTTCGTTCTGCCAATCAAACGTCCGCGCTGGTCGTCGGGCCCCCTTTTTCGCCCGCAGGCTCGAAGCCGTGCGGTGCGCTTTCAGGTAGGTCGCATCGATCATGATGGTCTTCTGCTCGGCACCCTCGGAGGCCAGTCCTTCCATCATCCTGGCGAAGACTCCCATGTCGCCCCACCGCTTCCATCGGTTGTAGAGCGTCTTCGGAGGTCCATATTCACGCGGCGCATCGCACCATCTCAACCCATTACGATTGATGAAGATTATGCCGCTCAAGACCCGACGATCATCAACCCGCGGCTTGCCATGACTCCTCGGAAAGAACGGCTTCAAACGCTCCATCTGCTCGTCGGTCAGCCAGAAAAGATTGCTCATCATTGCCCCCATCAGTTCGGGAGCGTGAATCACGCAGCCAAGGCGACCGCAAGCCGATTAATGGGTCCTGACCCTAGGTTGCCTCCGCCTGATGAAGTTAAACAGTTACCTCCTCCAGATATAGAGCAGGATTGACTGATAAGCCCATAGAGTTGCCTGTCCTTCCGGTAGCCATGCGACGCAAAGCAATACGGGAATTTGCGCATCTTACCTATGATTATTTGAGGGGAAGTTTCCCTCCGCCGGCTTTCGGCCGTAACAATGGTGGGGGGAAAATCCTACCCTGCAAAACACGCAACGCCTTGCGGCGTTGCGCATCGTTCAGGCATTGACCGGCGGCTTGCCGGGGCAGTTGGCCAGGATCGTCGCGCCGGGCACGCCTTCGGGGGCGGTGACGGGCGCGGCAAGGACCGGGGCTGCCAGCAGGCAGGCGGTCAGGGTGGTCAGGGCAAGTCTCTTCATGGGCTCTCCTTTCCGGTTGCAACGGCCAAGCGTCGCCCGAATCGCCTGCGCGGCAAACACACAGCCGCGTTACCGCACCTTTCCGGTCCAGCCGGGCGGGCGCTTCGCCACCCACTCGAAGAAGCGCCGCAGGTCGGGATGGGCACGAAGGGCCTCGACGGCAGGGTAGTGGCGGGCAAGATCCGTTTCGCCCAGCGTCTTGTGGATGGTCTTGTGGCAGACGTGGTGCAGCAGCACCGTCTCGCCGCCCTTGCCGCCGCGCAGCTTGGGGATCAGGTGGTGGCGGCTTTGCGGGACGCCCGGCGGGATCGGGCGCAGGCAGAGCGGGCACAGGGGATCCCCGGACGGGGCGGGGGACGGGGCAGGGGGCGTGGCAGCGGACATGGCGGGCGATCTTCCAGGCAGGCGGCGCCCCCATCAAGGCCGGAAGCTCCCGGCAGGGCAAGGCCCGCTTTCGGCATCTGGTCAGGGTTGACGACACCTGCGACATTGCAACGAGAAGTCCTTGCATTCGCGACAGGAGGGGGCGTGTCGGCCGTTCACAGGGAAAGACCGGGCAGGTGGGCCGGACCCCCGCGGGACTATTTCTTCATTCCCGGGGTTGACGCGGGGCTGTACGGGATCGAGCGGCCCGACTGGCTGATCCGTCCGGTGACGGGCGCGCGCGTGCGCCAATACGCGCGCAGCGAACACCCCGCCATCCAGCGCCGGCTCGAGCGCAACCTGGAGGACCGCTGGCGCCGGACGCCCGTGATCTTCGAGACCAACACCTTCCTGGCCCTGGCCGAAGCGGCGCTGTTCAGCGCGGGCAGCCTTCGCATCAGGGGCAAGTGGCTGACGAACGGAGCCGCAGGCGATCGCGTCTTCGCCCGCTTCCTGAAGCACAACCGGACCAGGGCCGCGGTCGATGACATGATCGCCTTCTTCCGCGTCGCCCGCACCGCCGGCGACGCGGAGCTTCCGCCGTGGCGCGGCGACGCCACCGCCCTTCCCATCGGGATCGAGTGCCGGAACCGGACCAACTACTATCACTTCATGACCGAGACCTTGCCCCAACTGACGCATTTCTGCGACCGGGGCGAAGGCCCAATCACCGTGCATTGCCGAAACGCCCAGGCCTCGGGCTTTTCCGAAGCGTTCGTGCGGGCGCTTTTCCCGGAACTGGCCGGGCGCATCGTCTTCACGGACCGGGCGACGCGCCATGATCGCGTGGTGATCCCGCTGAACGCCCGGCACCTCATTCTGGCCAGCGGCGACGGCCGCATCAGCGGCCCGCTGTCGCGCTGTTGCGGAGATCCGGCGTGGCACGACCTGACCGCGCATACCCAAAGCCGCAAGTTCGTGCTGAAGAACAGCTTCGACCATTCGCTGCGCCGGATGCGCGACAGGGCCCTGGAAATGGCGGCCGGCCTGCCCGACCGGGCGCGGCCCGAGCGCATCCTGGTGCTGCGCGACCCGCGGAACGAGGCGGCCAACCAACGCGATTTCCTGGGCCAGGATGCGCTGTGGGACCGTCTGCGCCCCCTGGGATTCCGGAAGGTCTATTTCGAACGGCTGGCGCCGCTGGAACAGGTCGCCACCATGAACGCGGCCAGGGTTATCGTGTCGGCGCATGGCGCCTTCTTCGCCAACATGATGTTCGCCCACCCCGACGCTCATGTGATCGAGATCGGCAGCGTGCAGACGCAATTCCACCGCTGGGGCGACTTCCTGGGCAATGCCCATGTCGCGGGGTGCCGCTATTCGGTGGTCTTCGCCGATCTGGCGCAGCAGGACCCTTCGGTGATCCCGCCCATCACCGAAGGGCTGATCGGCGTGCAGGTGGGCAGATTCGCGATCGACCTGATCTGCGATCTGGCAGAGGGGGTCAGCCGGACTGATCGGCCTTCTGGATGCTGGTCTGGAAGCTGTCGTCGGCAATGAAGGGCCTGAAGGCCATGTCGTGCATCGCCTCGATGCGGTGCAGGTCGCGGTTGCGGTTCTCCAGCGTCAGCGGCTCCCAGGGAACCTCGCCCCGGATCAGCCCGGCCTCTTTTAGCGCCCGCCAGGTGCGGGGAAAGTCGATCTCGCCGAAGGAACTGCGGCTGGGCCGGTTGGTGTTGGCCGGCAGCCAGTCGTTCTTCAGCGCGTCCACGCCGACGCAGCGGATCCCCTTGAAGCCCGTCAACTGGCGGGCGAACAGGTCGCCGAACTCCAGGCTGCGGCGCCGCAGGATCGCCACCGTCTGGTCGGCGTTGCCGACATAGCCGATCAGGTGCAGGGGCGAACAATCCACCGAGACGACCGCCCGCGCCGCCTTGTACTGCGCCAGCTGCGCCAGTTTCGATTCCTTCTGCGGATGGAAGATCCTGTATCCTTCCTGTTCGAGATGGCGTTCCAGCTTGCCTTCGCCCAGGATCCCGCCCCGCTCGGGCGGCAGTTGGGACCGCGATATGTAGATCCGCTCGGCGCCGGCGGGCGCCACCGTCACCCCCGCGTGGCGGTTGATGAAGTCCACGAACTTGCGGCTGCCGCCCGCCAGATCCCCCAGGCCGAAACCCTGCCTGGGCACATAGAGCCTTTCGACGCGCACCGGTTCCGCCGGGCAGGCGATCACAAGGCCGGCCAGGCCGAAGTTGTCGATCAGATCGCGATAGACCTCGAAGGGGCGCAGGTTGTCCTTCATCTGGTTCTTCGGCGTGAAGATCAGGCCGTCGATGCTGTCCCGCAGCTGATCCAGGGCCCAGATGCGGGTCATGCTTTCGGTGATGAAATGCCCGAAATGGCCATAGCTGATCCCCGCGAACATATGCGTCCCCGGCATGTCCCGAATATCTGCGGGGCGGGGCATGGGGGGCTCGGAATTGACCGGCAGGACCGTGCTGGACCAGCTGATGGAATTGGCGACGAAGGCGCCATCGCCCGTCAGGACGCCCGAAGGTTGCCACTTTCCCTGCCCCTTCGGTCCCGGTGGGACCACGATCGCGTTCTCGATCAGAACCAGGTCGTCCGATTCGTCAGTCAGGTCCAGCATCGCATCCCCGCAGAACGGCATCCGCCGGGATTTTTCTACGCAGAATTGTGAACGGTAACAAGCCGGCCACCGCGGATTGCAGCGATCACTGCCATTCCCAGGGGCGCGTGAACTCGCCCAGCCGGGCCTTGACGGCAGCCTCGTCCACCTGGCCTTCGCGGGCCAGGCGGGCCACCAGGCCGCGCTTCTTGTCCTCGACCACCTCGGCCACATGGGCGCCGGTGCCGGCAAGGGCCTCGTCATAGACGCGCTTGATGGCCATGCGGCGCAGGTCGGGCTTGAAGATCTTGCCGACGGCGGTCTTGGGCAGTTCGGGCAGGATCTCGACATGCTTGGGGATGGCGGCGCGTTCGTGGATGTGCTGCCGGGCATGGGCCAGCAGGTCGTCCTCGGTGACCTGGGCGCCGGCGACCAGTTCGACATAGACGCAGGGCAGTTCGCCCGCGAAGCTGTCGGGCTGGCCGATCGCGCCGGCAAAGGCCACGGCGGGATGCGTCAGCATCGCCTCCTCGATCTCGGCGGGGTCGATGTTGTGGCCGCCGCGAATGATCAGGTCCTTGGCGCGGCCGGTGATCCACAGATACCCGTCCGCGTCCAGCCGCCCCAGATCGCCGGTGCGCAGATAGACATCCTCGGCGAACAGCTTGTGGTTCTTGTCGGCCTCGGTATAGGTCGAGCCCGGAAAGACCCCGGGATTGGCCACGCAGATCTCTCCGACCACGTCGGTGGGGCATTCGTGGACGTTGCCGGCGTCGTCGTGGTTGAGGATGCGGACACGCGTGTAGGGCATCGGAATGCCCACCGATCCGACCTTCTTCAGCCCGTCGACCGGGTTGCAGCTGACAAGGCAGGTCGCCTCGGTCAGGCCGTAGCCTTCGGAAATCTCGACCCCGGTGGCGGCCTTGAAGCGGTTGTAAAGCTCGACCGGCAGCGGCGCCGACCCCGAGATCGCGGTCTTGAGCGAGCGCACATCGGCGTTCACCGGCCGCTGCATCAGCGCGGCGATGGCGGTGGGGACGGTGATCAGGAAGGTCGCCTGCCACCGTTCGATCAGCTTCCAGAAGTTGTCGAAGACCCCGTCGCCCCGGTATCCGGCCGGGGTCGGCATGACGACATGGGCGCCCGACGCGACGCAGGACATCAGGATCGGATAGGCCGCGAACACGTGGAACATCGGCAGCGGGCACATCAGCACGTCGGTCTCGTCGAAAAGCAGCGATCCGCCCAGCCAGCCGTTGTAGATCATGCCCGAATACTTGTGCTGGGCGACCTTGGGCATCCCGGTGGTGCCGCCGGTATGGAAGTAGGCGGCGACCCGGTCGCGCTGGACATCCTCGAAATCCAGCCGCGTGTGCTTCTCGCAGCTTGTCGCGGCCTCGAAGCCCAGGACCTTGGCCTTGTGGCGGCGCTTCACCCGCGGCCGGATCAGCGGCACGATGAAGCGCTTCAGCCCGCGCAGGTGGCGGTTCAGGTCGATCTCGACCACGTGGGTGACGTCGGGGGCCAGGGCCACCGCCTCGGCCGCCTTCTGGGCCACGTCGGTCTTGGGAAAGGCGCGCAGCGTCACCAGAACCTTGGCGCGGGTTTCGCGCAGGATGCCCGCGATCTGTTCGGCGTCCAGCAGCGGGTTGATCGGGTTGACGATCCCGGCCGTGGCGCCGGCCAGCAGCACCACCGGCGTTTCCAGCGAATTCGGCAGAAGATAGGCAACGGTGTCGGTCGGCCCGACGCCCAGCTTGCGCAGCAGGTTGGCGGTTTCGGTGACGCGCTCCAGCAGGTCGCGCCAGGTCAGGGTCGAGGCGTGGCTCTTGGGGTCGGACAGAAGCTGGAAACTGATCGCCGGGCGGTCGGGGAAGCGTTCGGCCGTGCGCGACAGCAGGCCGTAGATCGTGACCGGCAGGCCCCGGGCCTCGTAGGGCATCTCTGCCTCAAGGGCGTTGCGGTCGTCGTAAGTGCTGAAGCGCGTCATCCATTCCTCCCACGGGACCACCCTCCTGATCCCAACGATGCCCCAGAATGGGACATCGGCGGGAAAGGGGGCAAGAGCCTTGACGAAACGTCATTGCAGGACGCGGCGTCAGCAAGGGCCGACGCTGCGTCAGCGTCGGCCCGCCGCGCAAGCCCGGGCGGCGCGACCAAAGACGGACGCGACGGTGAAGGGCGCGGGCTTGCGGCGGGTATCGCCCGTCTGTCCCCCGAGCAATCGCGCGTTGTCCATTTTTTAAATATTTCACCCATAGGATGTGTCCGACATCCCGAGGTGAAACGACATGAGATTTTCCATCCGTTTTTCTGCCGTGGCACTTGGCTGCGCCGTGCTGGCTGCCTGTGCCCAGACCGGTCCCGACCAGGCTGCCGGTGACGATCCCCATGCCATGCAGCTGATGCCGGCCGGCCAGGCGACCTGCCTTGCCACCAGCCCCGGCCAGAACAGCCTGGGCGCGGCGGCCACCAACGCCATGCGGCGCGGCGCGGGCCTTGCGCCCGTGCGGCCGGATCCGGTGCTGGCCCAGGTCGCCGCGCGGCACGCTTGCGACATGGCGCAGCGCGGCCGCATGACCCATCTGGGCAGCACGACCAGCGGCCCCGGCCCGCGCGTCAAGGCGGCAGGCTACGCCCCCCGCGTCACGGCGGAAAACATCGCCGCCGGACCCTTCTCGCAGGAACGCGTGCTGTCCGAGTGGAACGCGTCCAGCGGCCACCGCGCCAATATCCTGATCCCGCAGGTGCGCGATTACGGCATCGGCCAGGCGATCGGCCCGGACGGCAAGACGCGCTTCTGGGCTGCCGTCTATGCCGCGCCCAAGTGACGGCGGGAACCGGGGCGCCGGTCAGGCGGGTTCCGGCAGCCGCGGCATGTCGGTGAACTGCATCCGCGCCAGCCGCGCGTAAAGGCCGCCCTCGGCCACCAGGGCGTCATGGCTGCCCTGCGCCACGATCCGGCCGCCGTCGAAGACCACGATGCGGTCGGCCTTCTTCACGGTGGCCAGCCGGTGGGCCACGACCACCGTGGTCCGGTTCTCGGACAGGCGCTGCACGGCGGCCTGAACCAGCGATTCCGATTCCGCGTCAAGCGCGCTGGTGGCCTCGTCCAGCAGCAGCACCGGGGCGTCGCGCAGGATGGCGCGGGCGATGGCAATGCGCTGGCGCTGGCCGCCCGACAGCATCACCCCGCGTTCGCCCAGCGGCGTGTCGTAGGCTTGCGGCAGGGCGCTGATGAAGTCATGGGCATGGGCGGCGCGGGCGGCGGCCTCGACTTCGGCGGGCGGGGCATCGGGACGGCCCAGGCGGATGTTTTCCAGGGCGCTTGCCGCGAAGATCACCGGATCCTGCGGCACCAGCGCCAAGGCCTGCCGGAAATCGGCCCGCGCCATGTCGCGCAGATCGATGCCGTCCAGCGTCACCCGGCCCGCCGCCGGATCCCAGAACCGCTGGATCAACTGGATCACCGTCGTCTTTCCCGCGCCCGAGGGGCCGACCAGGGCCACCGTCTCGCCGGGGTTGATCGACAGGCTGACCCCTTCCAGGGCCGACACATCGGGCCGGGTGGGATAGCGGAAGCTCACATCCTCGAGCGTGATGCGGCCGCGCACCGGGCGGGGCAGGGGAACCGGCCGGGCCGGATCGGTCAGCGCATCCTCGGCCGACAGCAATTCGCCCAGGCGTTCGGTGGCGCCGGCGGCGCGCTGCAGTTCCCCCCAGATCTCGGACAGGGCGCCGGTCGAACTGGCGACAAGGATCGCGTAGATCACGAACTGCACCAGCTGCCCCGCCGTCATCGCGCCCGTCTGCACGTCCCGCGCGCCGATCCACAGGACGCCGATCACGCCGGCGAAGATCAGGAAGATCACGATGGCCGTCATCACGGCCCGCGTGCGGATCCGCGTCAGCGCCACCGCGAAGGCGCTTTCCGTCACCTCGTCGAAGCGCGCGATGCTGCGGCCCTCGTGGGTATATGCCTGCACCGTCTGCGCGGCCAGCAGCGCCTCGGAGGCGGCCCCGGACGAGGCGGCGATCCAGTCCTGGTTGGCCCGCGACAGGTCCCGCAGGCGGCGGCCCAGCACGATGATCGGGACCAGGATCGCCGGCACGATCAGCAGCACCAGCCCCATCAGCTTCAGCGAGGTGAAGGCCAGCATCGCCAGCCCCCCCGCCAGGATCAGCATGTTGCGCAGCGCGATCGAGAGCGAGGATCCGATCACCGACTGGATCAGCGTGGTGTCGGTGGTGATGCGCGACAGGATTTCCCCGGTCATCACCCGTTCGAAAAACGCCGGGGACAGGGTGATGACGCGGGCGAAGACCGCCTTGCGGATGTCGGCCACGACCCGTTCGCCCAGCCGCGTCACGAAGAAGTACCGCGCCGCCGTGCCCAGGGCCAGCAGCGCCACGATCAGCAGCGCGGCCCCGAAATATTCGTCCAGAAGCCCCGCCCCATCGTCGAAATTGTCCACCACCCGCCGCGCCGCCAGGGGCAGGACCAGGCTGATGGCCGAGGTGGCGACAAGCGCGATCAGCGCCAGAGCCGCCTGGAGGCGGTAGGGGCGGACAAAGGGCCAGAGCGCGCGCAGGGCGCCCACGCGCCTGCTGGCGGGCCGGTCGGGGGGGTGGTGGTGCCGCGTGCCATGTCTGCCTTTGCCGGTCGATATGCCCTGCCGGGTTTAGGGGCAGACTGCCCTCAGGACAAGCGCGGGGGCGCCGCCATCAGCCGCCCGTCGGCCAGCTGCTCGGCCATCAGGTCCACGGCAAGGGCCAGCTTCTCGTCGATGATGTGCAGGTATTGCGTCCAGTCCGACAGGTGCTGCAATTCCGCCGCCCCGTCCGAGACGCCGCGCAACCCGATCAGCGGCACCCCGAAATGCTGGGCCGCACGCAGATGGGCAAAGGTTTCCATGTCCACCATGTCCTCGGCCACCGCATCATAGGCAGCGCCGCTGACGACATTGGCGCCCGTGGACAGCGTGGCCGAGGGGATACCCTCGATCCGGTGGGGCAGTTCGACGCGCACCGGCAGATCCAGCAGCGGCGTGCGGCCTTTCTCGAACCCCAGGGGCGACGCGTCCATGTCGCGATAGGCGACCGCGCTGACCTGATAGACCTCGGCCTGTTCCAGCCGCGCCGATCCGGCCGAGCCCAGCGACACGATCAGCCGGGGCAGATCGCGCATCCCGGCCAGGGCCGCCGTCAGCTGGACCGCGCCCTCGACCGGGCCGATGCCGGTGATGACCGGGTCGATCCGGGCGCGCAGGGCGGGGCCGTATTCGGCGGGGGCGGCCATCGCGAACAGGACCGGGATGCCGGCGATCAGGGTGGGGGACGTGCTCATGGCTCCTCGGGGGTTGCTGGGTCAGGGGTCGCACGGGCGGTGGCGGGCGGTCAAGCATGGGGTCTTGCGGCCGCTTCGGCATCCGTGGCAGGTGCGGCGCATGGGCAGGGTCAGCGATCTTTACCGACGGCGCGTGGCGGAAGGCCGGATCGAGGCGGATCCGGCGCAGCTTGGCGTGCTGCCGCATCTGGACCGGGTGCTGGACGATCTTGCCGCCGCCCCCGTCCCCGAGAAACGGTCCGCCTGGCGCGCCTTCCTGGGGGTAGGCAGCCCGCCGCCCGCGCCAGCGGCGCGGGGGCTGTATCTGTGGGGCGGCGTCGGGCGCGGCAAGTCGATGCTGATGGATCTGGTGGCCGAGGCCGCGACCGTGCCCGTCCGGCGGGTGCATTTCCACGCCTTCATGCAGGAAATCCAGGCGGGCCTGAACCGCGCCCGCCAGCGCGGAGAGCAGGACACCGTGCGTCCCGTCGCCATCGAGGTCGCCTCGCGGGTGCGGCTGCTGTGTTTCGACGAAATGCAGATCACCGACATCGCCGATGCGATGATCGTGGGGCGGCTGTTCCAGGTCCTGCTGGAGCAGGGGGTGGTGATCGTCACCACCTCGAACCGGGCGCCCGAGGATCTGTACAAGCACGGCCTGAACCGGCAGCTGTTCCTGCCCTTCATCGACCTGATCCGCCAGCGGCTCGAGGTGGTGTGCCTGGACAGTCCGGTTGACCACCGGCAGGGGCGGGTGACGGGCGGGCAGGTGTGGTTCTGCCCGGCCAATGGCGCCGCGAAGGCCGCGATGGACGCCATCTGGGACGGCCTGACCGGCGGCGCCCCGGGCACCCCCCATGCGATCGAGGTCGGCGGGCGCAGCTTCACCCTGCCGCAGTTCGCGGATGGCGTGGGCCGTTCGGGGTTCTGGGATCTCTGCGGCAAGCCTCTGGGGCCGGCCGATTACCTGGCGCTGTCGCGCGAGGTCAGGGTGCTGATGATCGACGCCATCCCGCGGCTGTCGGCGTCCAACTATAACGAGGCCAAGCGGTTCGTGACGCTGATCGACGCGCTCTATGAGGCGAAGGTCCGGCTGGTCGCCAGCGCGGCCGACCAGCCCGAGCAGCTTTATAACGAGGGCGAGGGCAGCTTCGAGTTCGAGCGCACTGCCAGCCGGCTGCGGGAAATGCAGGACGCCGCCTGGGGCGGAGACAGCGGCTAGCGGCGGCGCGAACCTTGGCGGCCGGGTCAGGCGGCCCGGGCAGCGGACCCGGGGTTGTTCGCCCGACCTGATCCGCTAGCCGTTTTCCCGCAGCACCCGTCCCGCCAGATACAGCGATCCGCAGATCAGGATGCGGGCCTGGGGGTCGCGGCTGGCGATCCTGGCGATGGCCGACGCAACATCCGGCGCGGTTGCGGCGATCATCCCGGCATGGGTGGCAACCTCGGCCGTGGTCGCGGCGGGGAGGGTGTTGGGCTCGCCCGGGATGTCTATGGCCGTGAGCGACCGCGCATGGGCCGCCAAGGGCCGCAGATAGCCCGCGATGTCCTTGGTGTTCAGCATCCCGCAAACCAGATGCGTCGGGCGCGGCGGCAGGGCGGCAAGCGTCGCGGCCAAGGCCTCGCCCCCGGCCGGGTTGTGGCCGCCGTCCAGCCACAGTTCGGCCTGCGGACCGGCCAGATCGACCAGCGGCCCGTGGCGGAGGCGCTGCATCCGCGCGGGCCATTCGGCGCGGGTCACCGCGGCGCGGGCCTGGGCCTCGGTGGCGCCAAGCTGGCGCAGGGCGGCAAGGGCCGTGCCGGCGTTCTGGATCTGGTGCGGGCCGACCAGATTGGGCAGCGGCAGATCCCACAGCCCGTGGTCGTCCTGATAGATCATGCCGTCCCGGTCCCGCGCGATCATCCAGTGCTGGCCGTGGGCAAGAACAGGGGCCGTCAGGCCCGAGGCCCTGGCCTCGATCACGCGCAGGGCCTGATCGTCCTGCGGGCCCACCACCACGGGGACGCCGCGCTTGATGATGCCGGCCTTTTCCGCCGCGATCAGGGGCAGCGTGTCGCCCAGGTATTGCGTGTGGTCGATGCTGACCGGGGTGATGACGCACAGCCGCGGCCGGTCGATCACGTTGGTGGCATCCAGCCTGCCGCCCAGGCCTACCTCGAGCAGCGTGTAGTCGGCGGGGATGCGGGAAAACGCGAGGAAAGCCGCCGCCGTCGTGATCTCGAAGAAGGTGATGGGCTGGCCGGCATTGGCACCCTCGCATTCCTCGAGTGCCGCCGAGAGGTCGGGTTCCGCGATCAGTTCGCCCGCCAGGCGGATGCGTTCGTGGAAGCGCGCCAGATGCGGCGAGGTGTAGGCGTGGACACGCGCCCCCCGGCCTGAAGCCCCGCGCGGATCATCGCCAGGGTGCTGCCCTTGCCGTTGGTCCCGGCGATGTGGATGACCGGCGGGATGCGGCGTTCGGGATGGTCCAAGGCCGCCAGCAGGCGCCTCATCCGGTCCAGCGACAGGTCGATGACCTTCGGATGGAGGGACATCAGGCGGTCCAGGATGGCGTCGGAATGGCTCATGCGGCACAAGCCGGGGGTCTCGGACCCCCGGACCCCCGAGGATATTTGGACACGGAAGATGGTCAGTCGGCGGGCGCGGGTTCGGACCGGGCCGGCCTGGGGCGGGACGCGTCCCGGCGGGCCGGTTCGGGTTGGGCGGGTTCGGGCTGGATCGCTTCGGCCGAGGGCGCCGGCAGGTCGGCGCGGGTGGGTGCCGGCAGCCCGCCGATCATGCGCAGGATCGAGATCAGTTCGTCGCGCAGCTTCTTGCGGTGCGTCACCCGGTCCAGCATCCCGTGTTCCAGCAGGTATTCGGCCCGCTGGAAGCCTTCGGGCAGCTTTTCGCGGATGGTCTGCTCGATGACGCGGGGACCGGCGAAGCAGATCAGGGCGTTGGGCTCGGCGATCTGGATGTCGCCCAGCATGGCGTAGCTGGCGGTGACGCCGCCGGTGGTCGGGTGAGTCAGCACCACCACATAGGCCAGGCCCGCCTCTTTCAGCATCTGGACGGCGACGGTGGTGCGGGGCATCTGCATCAGCGACAGGATCCCTTCCTGCATCCGCGCCCCGCCCGCCGCCGAGAACACCACCAGCGGGCGCCTGGTCCTGACCGCGCGTTCGGCCGCGGCGATCAGCGCGTTGCCCACATACATGCCCATCGACCCGCCCATGAAGCTGAAGTCCTGGGCTGCGGCGACGATGGGGGTGCGGCCGATCTCGCCCTCGGCGACCAGCATGGCCTCTTTCTCGCCGGTGGCCTTCTGCGCAGCCTTCATGCGGTCCGGGTATTTCTTCTGGTCGCGGAACTGCAGGGGGTCGGCGATGGGTTCGGGGACCTTGACCTCCAGGAAGGCGCCGCCGTCGAACAGCGCAGTGAAGCGGTCGCGCGGGCTGATCGCCAGATGGTGGTCGCAGGTCGTGCAGACGTTCAGGTTGTCCGACAATTCGCGGTGAAACAGCATGGCGCCGCATTCGGGACACTTCGTCCACAGGTTCTCAGGCACCTCGCGGCGCGAGAACAGCGAATTGATGCGCGGACGGACGTAGTTGGTGATCCAGTTCATTCGCGAACGGCCCTTGCTGTTTTCAAGCCCCCGAGATAGGCCCCGACGGCAGGAATTGCAATTGCCGCGGCAGAGAGGAATGATGCGCGGCATGTGGGCTTCCTTCCTGGTCATCCTTCACACCACGGTCACGCTGGCGTTGATCGCGCGCGTCCTGATCCGCCCCCGGCTGGATCCCTCGGTGCGGCTGGCCTGGATCATGGTGATCGAGGCGCTGCCGGTCGTCGGCATCCTGGCCTATGTGCTGTTCGGCGAGGTGCGGTTGAACCAGGCCGAGGTTCAGCGCATGGCCGACGTGCGCGACCGGCTGACCAACCTGCGCGTCCCCAACCCCGCCGTCATCGCCGAGCCGCCCCATTACGCGGTGCCGGTGGTGGCCGCGAATGCGGCGGTGGGGGGCATGTCGGCGTTGTCGGGCAACCGCATCCGCCTGCTGGAGGAGGGCGACGAGGCCATCGACCGGCTGATCGACGCCATCGACCGGGCCGTGGATCACGTGCATGTGCTGTTCTACATCTGGCTGCCCGACCATTCCGGCCAGAAGGTGGCCGAGGCGGTGGCCCGCGCCGCCGGGCGGGGGGTCGAATGCCGGGTGATCGTCGATGCCCTGGGATCGCGGCTTCTGGTGCGCTCGCCGCTGTGGGCGCGGATGCAGGAGGCCGGCGCCGAATGCGTGACCGCCTTCCCCTGGGGGCTGCCCTTCATCAGCGTGCTGTTCCGCCGACTGGATCTGCGCAACCACCGCAAGATCCTGGTGGTGGACAACCGGGTGGCCTTCTCGGGCAGCCGGAACTGCGCCGACATGGCCTTCGCCATCAAGCCGCGCTTCGCCCCCTGGGTCGATATCCTGATGTCGGTCGAGGGGCCGGTCGTCCGGCAGTACCAGTCGGTCTTCCTGAGCGACTGGATGAGCTATACCGGCAAGGATCTGGGCGACATGCTGCAGCCCGTCAGCCCCGCCGCCGATCCCGGAGAGGTGGCGCAGGTCATCCCCACCGGCCCCGACCGGCGGCAGGGCTCGATTTCCGACTGCCTGACGGGAATGCTGCACGCCGCGCGTGATCGGGTGGTCATCACCACGCCCTATTACGTGCCCGATACCGCCCTGGACGCGGCCGTGCGGGCGGCGGCGCGGCGCGGGGTCGAGGTGACGATGATCCTGCCGGCGCGCAACGATTCCCTGGTGGTCGGGGCGACCAGCCAGGGGTTCTATCATGGCCTGCTGTCGGCGGGCGCGCGGATCATGCTGTTCCAGGACGGCCTGCTGCATTCCAAGATCATGACCGTGGACGGCCGCATGGGCATGGTGGGCAGCGCCAACCTGGACCGGCGCAGCTTCGAGCTGAACTACGAGGTCAACATGGCCGTCTTCGACCACGAATTCGTGGCGGAACTGGACGCGCGGCAGGACAGCTATGTCGAACGCTCGCGCGAGATCACGCTGGAGGAGGTGCGCGACTGGTCCCTGCTGCGCCGGTTGCGCAACAACCTGCTGGCCCTGGCCTCGCCGCTGCTGTGAGGAGGAGCGATGGACCCGGGCAGGATCGCGGAACGGCTGGATGCTCTGGACGGTTGGGCCCTGACCCCGGACGGAAGCGCGATCACGCGCCGTTTCCGGTTCAAGGGCTTCGCCAGGGCCGTCGAGATGGCCAACCTGGTCGCATGGCTGGGCAACAAGCGCAACCACCATCCCGACATCGCCTTCGGCTGGGGCTATTGCCAGGTGTCGTTCACCACCCATGACGCCGGCGGGCTGACCGAGGCCGATTTCGACTGCGCCGCGCATCTGGACGCGCTGCTGTCCTGAGGCTTGTTCGCGTCAAGGTTGCAGTCTATCCACAAGGAAGCGACAAGCGGAAAGGGACAGGCTGCCCGTCATGGCGATGCGACTGGGGGAACTGTTCGGCCTGGACCGGCGCCGCCCCGACTGGGCGCGGCTGGCCGACCGTCTGGACCGCCGGCCCCGGCCCGTCGATCCCGCACTGCGCGAGCAGGCGCAGGCCCTGCATCGCAGCCTGTCGCGGTTCCTTCAGGCGTCGGACCCGCTGATGCTGCGAAAGACCGCGCTGGCGCCGGGCGACCTGCCGGCCGGCACGGACTGGCACTGGCGGCCGCGGCTGCTGTGCGGGCAGATCAGCCCCCGGCGGTGGCCGCCCCCCGCAGCGGGCACCGGCTGGCCGAGGATGCCGCCCTTTGGCACGACTGTCCCCACGATGCGCTGATCCTGCGCCAGCTGTCGCGGCCGCGCCCCGGGCAGGCGGCCTGCTATGGCCTGCAGATCGAGATGATGGGCGCGTCCTGCGGGTTCCTGTCGCTGGCCCTGGACCTGCCGGGGGACGCGCTGGAGGGGCTGGGGCCGGACCAGGTGCTGCACCTGGATGCGGTGACCGAGGCGGAGCGGCCGATCACCCTCTATGCCCGGATCAACCTGGTGCAGGGCCCGAACACCGAGACGATGCTGCGCCAGCTTGGCCATCCGGTCGAGGGCCCTGGCGCCAGGCGGCAGGCCGAGTTCGACCTGGCCTATGCGGGCCTTGCCAACCGGCCCGTCGATCGGGCCTGGCTGGACCTGATCTTCGAGGCGCCGCGCCGGAACGCCGTGATCCTCGACGACCTGCTGGTGTCCCGCCGGCGGCGCGCCCAGGCCTGAGGCGCGGGCCATGAGGTTCCAGGATCACGGTCTGTCGGCAGGATGCTGGAGCGGGACCCTGCAAGCCGAGGCGCCGCCCCCGGATCTGTGGCTGGTTCATCGCGGCAAGGCGGTGGCGCAGGCCGCGGTCGTCCATGCCGGGCCGGGCCTGTGGTCGGTGGCGGTCGATCTGCCCGGGACGGTCATCGACCGGGGGGTGCACGGGCTGCTGCTTGTGGCGGGTGATCCCGACCGGCCCGGATCGCCCGTGCTGGCCCGCCTGACGCTGATCGCCGGCAGCGTTGCCGGCGAGGAACTGCTGGCCGAAGTCGCGCAGCTGCGGGCCGAACTGGACCTGGTCAAGCGCGAACTGCGGCGCCTGGGCGCGGGCGGCTGAGCCGCGGGCAGCGCCCGTCACCCTTCCTTGCGAAAGGTCCGGGCGGTGGCTATATCGGCGCTTTCGCTTTCAGCCCACAGGTTTCGCATGGCCGGGATGCAGACGCCCTTCTACCTGATCGACAAGTCCGCCCTGCGCCGCAACATGCAGCAGGTGGCGCGGCTGCGCGAGGCGTCGGGGGCCAGGGCGCTGCTGGCGCTGAAATGCTTTGCCACCTGGTCGGTCTTCGACCTGATGCGCGACTACATGGACGGCACCACCTCGTCGTCGCTGTTCGAGCTGCGCCTGGGCCACGAGGAGTTCGGCAAGGAAACCCATGCCTATTCCGTCGCCTGGGCCGACCACGAGATCGACGAGGCGGTGTCCTATGCCGACAAGATCATCTTCAACAGCCTCTCGCAGCTTGACCGCTTTGCCGACAAGGCGCGCGGGCTGACCACCGGCCTGCGCCTGAACCCGCGCTTTTCCACCAGCGGCTTCGACCTGGCCGACCCCGCCCGGCCCTTCAGCCGCCTGGGCGAATGGGATCCCTCGCGGCTGGAGGCGGCGATGGACCGCATCAGCGGGGTGATGATCCACTACAACTGCGAGAACCGCGACTTCGACCTGTTCGACCGGCAACTGACCCGCATCGAGACCGAGTTCGGCGCGATCCTGCGGCGTCTCGACTGGGTCAGCCTGGGCGGCGGCATCCATTTCACCGCAGAGGGCTATCCGCTCGACCGGCTGGCCGACCGGCTGAAGGCCTTCCAGGACCGCTTCGGCGTGCAGGCCTACCTGGAGCCGGGCGAGGCCAGCATCACCGGCACCGCCACCCTCGAGGTCAGCGTGCTGGACATCATCGACAACGGCAGGCAGGTCGCCATCGTGGACAGCAGCACCGAGGCGCACATGCTGGATCTGCTGATCTACCGCGAAAGCGCCAAGCTGCCCCAGGCGGGGTCGCACGAATACCAGATCGCCGGGAAGACCTGCCTTGCGGGCGACATCTTCGGCGACGCGCGCTTCGACCGGCCGCTGGCCGTGGGCGACCGGATCAGCATCGCCGATGCCGCGGGCTACACGATGGTCAAGAAGAACTGGTTCAACGGCGTGGCCATGCCCGCCATCGCCATCCGCGAGGAGGACGGCACGGTTCGCGCCGTCCGCGGCTTCGGCTACGACGACTACAAATCCAGCCTGTCCTAAGGCGCCCTCTCTGCAACCCCGGAAAGGATCCAGAATTGGCCAAGAAGAACGTCCTCATCATCGGCGCGGGTGGCGTCGCGCAGGTCGTGGCGCACAAGGTGGCGCAATGGGCGGGGGAATTCGGCGATCTGCACATCGCCAACCGCACGCAGGCCAAGGCCGATGCGATCATCCAGACCTTGCGCGACAAGGGCCACGACATGCCCTTCACCAGCCATGCGCTGGACGCGATGGATGCGGGCGCGGTCGAGGCGCTGATCCGGCAGGTCGATGCGGGCATCGTCATCAACGTGGGCACGGCCTTCATCAACATGACCGTTCTGGAAGGCTGCATCCGCACGGGCGCCGCCTATATCGACACCGCCATCCATGAAGATCCCGCCCGGATCTGCGAGACGCCGCCCTGGTACGCGAACTACGAATGGACGCGGCGCGAGGACGTGGCGCGCGCGGGCATCACCGCGATCCTGGGCGCGGGCTTCGATCCCGGCGTCGTGAACGCCTATGCCCGCCTGGCCGAGGATGAATATTTCGACAAGATCGACAGCATCGACATCGTGGACATCAACGCGGGCTCGCACGGGCGGTATTTCGCCACGAACTTCGACCCCGAGATCAACTTCCGCGAGTTCACCGGGACGGTCTATTCCTGGCAGGGCGGTGAATGGCGCACCAACCAGATGTTCGAGGTTGGCCGCGAATGGGATCTGCCGGTCGTCGGCAAGCAGAAGGCCTATCTGTCCGGTCATGACGAGGTCCACAGCCTGTCGGCCCGCTACAAGGACGCCGACGTGCGCTTCTGGATGGGCTTCGGCGATCACTACATCAACGTCTTCACGGTGCTGAAGAACCTGGGGCTTCTGTCCGAACAGCCGGTCAGGACCGCCGAGGGGCAGGAGGTGGTGCCCCTGAAGGTGGTCAAGGCGGTGCTGCCCGATCCGGCCAGCCTGGCGCCCGACTATCAGGGCAAGACCTGCATCGGCGATCTGGTCAAGGGCAGCCTGAACGGCAAGCCGGGCGAGGTCTTCATCTACAATGTCGCCGACCACAAGGACGCCTTTGCCGAGGTCGGCAGCCAGGGCATCAGCTATACGGCGGGCGTGCCCCCGGTCGCGGCGGCGGTGCTGGTCGCGCGCGGCACCTGGGATGTCGGCAGCATGGTGAATGTCGAGGATCTGCCCGCCCGTCCCTTCCTGGAGCTTCTGGGGCAGATGGGTCTGCCCAGCCGCGTGATCGACGCGACCGGCGACCATCCGATCTGATCCGCGCGCCCTGATCCGTGCCGGCCGGGTCGGTGCGATCGGTCGCGGCGGTCTGGAACATCGCAGGCCCGTTCGCGTTCGATCCTGCCGGCGCAGCATGGGGCGGCCGGTGCAGCATCGGGGGACCGCCTTGGCCCAGAAATACAGCTTTCCGCGCTTTCTTCCCGAAGGCAGCGGAGCCAGCGGGCGCGCGGCCAACTGGGCCGTCATCGGCATCTTCCTGATCCTCGCCTTCGCCGCCATCGCCGCCGGGCGCGACTTCCTGATGCCGGTGACGCTGGCGGCGCTGCTGTTCTTCGTCTTCACGCCCCTGCGCCGCCTGGCGCGACGGCGCGGCGTGCCCGACAGCCTGACCGCGACCGTGGTCACGCTTGGCCTGGTCCTGACGGTGGTCCTGATCGGCCTTGTCGCCAGCGGGCCGATCAGCCGCGCGGCCGAGAACCTGCCCACCATCAAGGTCCGGCTGGAGGAGAAGTTCAGCGACCTGCGCGCGTCCTTCCAGGAGCTTCAGCAGGCCGCCGAGGAAATCGAGGACGTCCAGGGCGGCGACGAGACAAGCCCGCAGGAGCCGATCAAGGTCCAGGAGGTCAGCGACAGCCCCCTGACCTCGGCCATGAGGTTCACGCCGCCGATCATCGGCCAGATCGTCCTGACGCTGGTCCTGCTGTTCTTCATGCTGGCCTCGGGCGATCTGCTGTATCTCAAGATCGTGCAGAGCTTCGACACCATGGCCGAAAAGCGCAGCGCCTATCTGGCCCTGCGCCAGATCGAGGATCTCGCTGGGCAACTATCTGGGCGCCATTACCATCATCAATGCGGGGCTGGGGCTGGCGGTCGGGCTGGCCATGTTCGCCTGGGGGATGCCCGGCGCGGTGCTGTTCGGGCTGGGCGCCTTCGTGCTGAACTACATCCCCTATCTGGGCGCGATCGTCGGGGTGGCGGCATCGGGCCTTGTCGCGCTGGTGGTGATGCCCGGCATCTTCTGGCCGCTGATGGTGGCGGGAAGCTACATGCTGCTGACCTCGCTGGAGGGGCAGGTCATCACGCCCTATTTCGTGTCCCGCCGGCTGCAGATGAACACGGTGGTGGTGTTTCTGGCGGTGGCGCTCTGGGCATGGTTGTGGTCGGTGATCGGCATGATCATCGCCGTGCCGGTGCTGGTCGTTCTGCGGGTTCTGGCGGATTATGTCCCCGGCTGGGAAAAGTTCGGCAACTTCCTGGCCGGCGAGGATCCCCCTGCCATCGAGGACGAGGACGAGGACGAGGAGGAGGCCCGCGAGATCGTCGAGGCCGGCAGCGAGGCCGAGGACGAAGCCGCCGCGCGCGAGGTCACGGCCGAGGTGGTCGAGGACAAGAGCCCCTGAAAAAGGGGCCGGGGTTCCGGCAGGTTCCTGCGATGGATGCGCCGGCGCCCGGCGCGCACGCCAGCAGCCCCGCGCCGGCAGGGTTGCGGCGGGCTGGGGCAGGGCCGCGGAAGATCGCCGGAACCGGACGGAACGGCGACCGGACCCCGCCGATGCGGTTTTTCCACCCGTCAGAAAAACTTTTCATTGCGCTTGGAACCGCTGCCCATCTGGCGTAAACGGGTTTTCACAAGCGGCACGCCACCGCGCGCGATCGGAGAGGAGAAGCCCATGACCCAGACCCGCCATCTTCGCCAGCACGGCCTCGAGGTGGCCGAGACCCTGGCCGCCTTCGTCGAGGAGCGGTTGCTGCCCGGCACCGGCGTCGATGCCGACGCCTTCTGGTCGGGCTATGCGGGGCTGCTGCGCGACTTCGCTGCCGAAAACCGCGCCCTGCTGGACCGCCGCGCCGAGTTGCAGGCCCGCATCGACGCCTGGCACAAGGCCCGCGGCAACCAGCCCTGGGACACGGCGGCCTATCGCGCCTTCCTGACCGAGATCGGCTATCTGGTCCCCGAACCGGCGCCTTTCGCCATCGACAACGGCCGCGTCGATCCCGAGATCGCGCAGGTGGCCGGGCCGCAGCTGGTAGTGCCGGTCAGCAACGCGCGCTTCGCGCTGAACGCCGCCAACGCCCGCTGGGGTTCGCTTTATGACGCGCTCTACGGCTCGGACGTGATGGGGCCGCCGCCCGCCGCTGGCGGCATCGACCCCGCCCGCCGCGAGGCGGTGGTCGCCCGCGCCGCGCAGTTCCTGGACGAGACCTTCCCCCTGACCGGCGGCAGCCATGCCGAGGTGACCTCCTATGACGCCGATGCCGGGGGATTCAGGGCGGTCGTCGCGGGCTCTGCCGTCACGCTGCGCGATCCTTCGGCCTATGTCGGGCGCCGGGTCGAGGGCCAGGACAGCGCCCTGGTCCTGCGCCACAACGGCCTGCATGTCGAACTGGTCATCAACCCGGGCCACCCGATCGGCGCGGTCTCGGCATCGGGGCTGCGCGACGTGGTTCTGGAAGCCGCGCTGACCGCCATCCAGGACTGCGAGGACAGCGTGGCCGCCGTGGATGCAGAGGACAAGGTCGCGGTCTATGCAAACTGGCTGGGGCTGATGAAGGGCGACCTTGTCGACAGCTTCGACAAGAACGGCAGGACCATGACCCGCCGTCTAGCCGATGACCGGGTGGTGACGCAGCCCGACGGCAGCACCCTGACCCTGCCGGGCCGGGCGCTGCTGCTGGTGCGCAACGTGGGCCTGCTGATGACCACCGACGCCGTGCGCCTGGACGGCCAGGACACGCCCGAGGGGCTGATGGACGCGATGGTGACGGTCACCGCGGCCCTCCACGACCTGCGAAAGACCGAAGGGCCGCGCAACAGCCGGGTGGGCTCGATCTACGTGGTCAAGCCCAAGATGCACGGACCCGACGAGGCCGCCTTCGCCGACCGCACCTTCGCCCGCGTGGAACGGATCCTGGGCCTGCCCGCCAACACCGTCAAGCTGGGCCTGATGGACGAGGAACGCCGCACCAGCGCCAACCTGGCAGCCTCGATCCACGCGATCCGCAACCGGGTGTTCTTCATCAACACCGGCTTTCTGGACCGCACCGGGGACGAAATCCACACCTTGATGCAGGCGGGCGCCTTCGCGGGGCGCGATGCGACGCGGCGGTCGGGCTGGCTCAAGGCCTATGAGGATCGCAACGTCCTGATCGGCCTGAACTGCGGCCTGCGCGGCCGCGCGCAGATCGGCAAGGGCATGTGGGCCAAGCCCGACGCCCTGGCCGAGATGCTGGGCACCAAGATCGCCCATCCGCAGTCGGGCGCGAACACTGCCTGGGTGCCCAGTCCGACGGCGGCCACGCTGCACGCGCTGCATTACCACATGGTCGATGTGGCGGCGCGCCAGGATGAACTGGAAGGCCAGCCCGTGCCGGATCTGGACGCCCTGCTGACGCCGACCCTGATGGGGGACACGCCCTTGCCGCAGTCCGACATCCTGCGCGAACTGGACAACAGCGCCCAGGGGATCCTGGGCTATGTGGTGCGCTGGGTGGATCAGGGCATCGGCTGTTCCAAGGTGCCCGACATCGACGACGTGCCGCTGATGGAGGATCGCGCCACCTGCCGCATCAGCGCGCAGATCCTGGCGAACTGGCTGGAGCAGGGCCTTGTCAGTCGCGATCAGGTCGAGGACGCGCTGCGCCGCATGGCCGTGAAGGTGGACCAGCAGAACGCGGGCGATCCGAACTATGTGCCGATGGCACCCGGCTTCGACGGCCCCGCCTTCGAGGCGGCGCGGGATCTGGTGCTGACGGGCACCGCGCAGCCCTCGGGCTATACCGAGCCGGTGCTGCACGCGCGCCGGCGCGAGGCCAAGGCGCGGCGCGCGGGCTGAGACCCTAGTCCCGCAGGTGGCTGGCCATGGCGGCCAGCACCTCGGCCGGGCGCTCCTCGGCCAGGAAGTGGCTGGCGTCGATGGCCTGGCCGCGGGCGGTCGGGAACCAGGCCCGCCAGGCCTGCAGCGGATCGACGTGATGGGCCACCACGCCCCTGCCGCCCCACAGGATCAGGCAGGGGATGTCGCTGGTCCGGCCAAGGTCGGCCCGGTCGTGGTCCAGGTCGGTGGTGGCCGCGGCGCGGTAATCGCCGCACCACGCATCCACCACCCCGGGCCCCAGCGCGGCGCGTTCGTATTCCGCCAGGGCGGCCGGGTCGAAGCCGTCGGCGGATCCGGCCAGCCCGGTCAGGACGGATCGCAGGAAGAACACCGGGTCGGCGCCGATCAGCCGCTGCGGCAGGCCGCCCGGCTGGGCCAGGAACGTCCAGTGGTAATAACGCTGCGCCAGCCAGGCATCCATCGTGCGCCACACATCCAGCGTCGGCAGGATGTCCAGCAGCGCCACCGACCGCACCGCGTCGGGATGGTCCAGCACCATCCGGTGCGCGGTCCGCGCGCCGCGGTCATGGGCCACCACCTTGAAGCGCGGATGGCCCAGATGCCCCATCAGCGCCACCTGATCGCGGGCCATCGCGCGGAAGGTGAAGTCCCCGTCATGGCATCGCGAATCGCCGTAGCCGCGCAGATCCGCCAGGACCACCCGGTGGCTGCGCGCCAGATCCGCCGCGATCCCGTGCCACATCGCATGGGTCTGCGGATAACCGTGCAGCAGCAGAAGCGGGTCGCCCCTGCCGCCGATCCGGGCGTGGATCGTGGCCCCCGGCAGCGCAACGTCCACCCTGTCGAAGTCTGCAAACAAGCGATCCCCCGGTCCTCGATGTCCCGGATCATCGTGCATCTGCACGGTGCCGGGTCAAGCCCGCGTTGTCAGCCCTGCTTCTGGAACTCCATCTGCCGCACCAGCCACAGCGCGATGGCGGTGGCGACGGCGCCCGAGAGGAGATACAGGCCAGCCGCGAACAGGCCCAGGGTGGTGGACAGGAACAGCGCCGTCAGCGGCGCCAGCCCCGCCCCGAACAGCCAGGCCAGGGCCGAGGCGAAGGCGGAATCGGTATAACGGTTGCGGCTGTTGAACATCGAGGCCACCGCCCCCGAGGACACGCCGAAGCTGATGCCCAGGATCAGGAAGCCCAGGATCAGGTAGATGCTGACCCCGGTCTTGTCCGCGCTCAGCAGCAGGGGCGCCATCAGGCTGAAGGCGCCGATCCCCAGCGATCCCCACAGCAGCACGCGCCGCCGCCCGAACCAGTCCGACAGATAGCCCGACAGCAGCACCGACCCCAGCCCGAAGACCGCGGCAAGCGCCGTCATGTTCAGGAAGAAGGTCAGCGTCTCGTCGGTATAGAGATAGACCCAGGACAGCGGAAAGACCGTGACCATGTGGAACATCGCGAAGCTGGCCAGCGGCACGAAGGACGCCAGCCAGATCGCCCGCCAGTCCGACCGGAAGGCGGTGCGGATGCGGGTCGGCTGCAGTTCGCGCGTCTCGAAGGCCTCCTGGAACTCGGGCGAGGCGATGATGCGAAGGCGCGCGAACAGCGCCACCACGTTGACCGAGAAGGCGACGAAGAACGGATAGCGCCAGCCCCAGTCCAGGAAATCTTCGGCCGAGAGGTTCGAGACCAGGAAGGAGAACAGCGAGGCCGCGACGATCAGCCCGATCGGCGCGCCAAGCTGCGGCACCATCGCGTAGAAGCCGCGCTTCCGGCGAGGCGCGCTCAGCGCCAGCAGCGACGACAGGCCGTCCCAGCTGCCGCCGATGGCAAGGCCCTGGCCGATCCGCAGCACCGCCATGGCGACGATTGCCCAGTCGCCCAGCACCTCGTAGGACGGCACCAGCCCCATCGCCACCGTGCAGGTGCCCAGCAGGAACAGCGCCAGGGTCAGCTTGGTCACGCGCCCGTGCTTGCGGTCGATGCGCATGAAGATCGCCGTGCCGACGGGGCGGGCGACGAAGGCCAGCAGCACCAGCAGGAAGGACAGCAGCGTGCCGGTCAGCGGATCGGCGAAGGGAAACAGCCGCGCCGGGAACACGATCACCGAGGCGATGGCGAACACGAAGAAATCGAAGAACTCGGACGTGCGCCCGATCACCACGCCCACCGCGATGTCCGAGGGCGTGACGTGGATGTCGTCGGCATCCTTGCCGGCGCTTTGGCCGACGGGGGCTTCTGAATGATGTCACCATTGCGCGAACCACTCCGCAGGGGGCCACAAGGCGTGAAGGGCAGGATGCGCACGGTCCCGCGGGAACCGCGCCGCCGCCGCAAGACATGCCGCAAGCCGCCGGGGATTGATACGCGACAAATTGTCTTATGTTTGATCCAGATCATGGCGGCTATCTGACTGCAAACATCCAGGCGTCGCCGCCGGAACAGCCGCGTGATTCCGGCGCCTACCAGGATCCTGACCGCATGAGACAGTCTCTCGGACATCTTTCGTGGCTTGCGCCCGTCATGCTGCTTGCCGGCTGCGAGGCGGTCGTGCTGGAGCCGTCTGGCGACATCGCCGCCCGGCAGGCGGAACTGCTGGTGCAGTCCACGCTGCTGATGCTGATCATCATCGTCCCGGTGATGGCGCTGACCGTGTGGTTCGCCTGGCGCTACCGGGCGTCGAACCGGCAGGCGACCTATGATCCCGACTGGGACCATTCCACCAAGCTGGAGCTGGTGATCTGGGCGATCCCGCTGCTGATCATCGTCTGCCTGGGCGCGCTGACCTGGGTCGGCACGCATCTTCTGGATCCCTACCGGCCCCTGGACCGCATCGACGCGGAAACCCCTGTCGGCAACGAACAGCCCCTGCAGGTGCAGGTCGTGGCGATGGACTGGAAATGGCTGTTCATCTATCCCGAACAGGGCGTCGCCTCGGTCAACGAACTGGTCGTGCCGGTGGACCGGCCGGTGGAGTTCACGCTGACCTCGACCTCGGTCATGAACGCCTTCTACATCCCGGCGATGGCGGGGATGATCTATGCCATGCCGGGGATGCAGACGACGCTGCACGGGGTCTTCAACGAGGCGGGCGAATATCAGGGCCTGGCCTCGCATTATTCCGGCGCGGGCTTTTCGGGGATGCGCTTCAGGGCCCATGCGGTCGATGGCGCCGGCTTCGACGGCTGGCTTGCCCGGGTAGCCGACAGCGGCGGGACCCTGGACCGCGCCCGCTACCTTGAACTCGAGGAACCCAGCGAGAACGTTCCCCCGATGGCCTTCGCCCGGGTCGATCCGCAACTGTTCAGCCGCGTGGTGAACATGTGCGTCGAGCAGGGCCGCATGTGCATGGCCGAGATGATGGCCTATGACGCGCAGGGCGGGCTGGGCCTGCCGGGCATCGCCAACGTCGCCGCCCTGGCCGAACCCGGCCGCGGCACCCCGCGCCCGGTGCTGGGTCTGCCGCCCTTCCAGGTCACCGGCATCTGCACGGTCGAGGAACTGGATGAGATGCTGGCCTATGCCGATCAGGACGATCGTCCCGCCCCCCGCGACCTGACCCCGATGCGCGGGCAGGGGCTTCAGCCGCCGCAGGGCATCCTGGGCCGCAACCTGATCCCGAACCAGGTGACCCAGGCCGCGCCGCCGGCCGGGGCCGACCAGAATCTGTAGAGGCCGACGATGGCTGTACCCTCCGACATCCAAACCACCTTCCTGCTGGGGCGCCTGGACTGGAACGCGATCCCGCAGGATCCGATCGTCTGGGCCACCGGTGTCGTGGTCGGCATCGGCGGCATCGCGATGCTCTGGATGCTGCACAGGTACCGGCTTTGGGGCTATCTGTGGCATGAATGGTTCACCACCGTCGATCACAAGAGGATCGGCATCATGTACATGGTGCTGGCATTCATCATGTTCGTGCGCGGCTTTGCCGACGCGATCATGATGCGGCTTCAGCAGGTCATGGCCTTCGGCGGATCCGAAGGCTATCTGAATGCCCATCATTACGACCAGATCTTCTCGGCCCACGGCGTCATCATGATCTTCTTCGTGGCGATGCCCTTCATCACCGGGCTGATGAACTATGTGGTGCCGCTGCAGATCGGCGCCCGCGACGTGTCCTTCCCGTTCCTGAACAACCTGTCGTTCTGGATGACCGCGGGCGGTGCCATCCTGGTGATGATGTCGCTGTTCGTGGGCGAGTTCGCGCAGACCGGCTGGCTGGCCTTCCCGCCGCTATCGGGGCTTGGCTACAGCCCCTATGTGGGCGTGGACTACTATATCTGGGGGCTGCAGATCGCCGGCGTGGGCACCACGCTGTCGGGCATCAACCTGCTGGTGACCATCGTCAAGATGCGCTCGCCCGGCATGACGATGATGCGGATGCCGATCTTCACCTGGACCTCGCTGTGCACGAACGTCCTGATCGTGGCGTCCTTCCCGGTGCTGACGGCGACCCTGGTCCTGCTGACGCTGGACCGCTATGTCGGCACCAATTTCTTCACCAACGATCTTGGCGGCAACGCCATGATGTATGTGAACCTGATCTGGATCTGGGGCCACCCCGAGGTCTATATCCTGATCCTGCCGCTGTTCGGCGTCTATTCCGAGGTGGTGGCGACCTTCACCGGAAAGCGGCTGTTCGGATACACCTCGATGGTCTATGCGACGGTCTGCATCACCATCCTGTCCTATCTGGTCTGGCTGCACCACTTCTTCACGATGGGGTCGGGGGCGTCGGTGAACTCGTTCTTCGGGATCACCACCATGATCATCTCGGTGCCCACGGGGGCGAAGATCTTCAACTGGCTGTTCACCATGTATCGCAGCCGCATCCGCTTCGAGCTGCCGATGATGTGGACCATCGCCTTCATGCTGACCTTCGTGATCGGCGGCATGACGGGGGTGCTGCTGGCCGTGCCGCCCGCCGACTTCGTGCTGCACAACTCGCTGTTCCTGGTGGCGCATTTCCACAACGTCATCATCGGCGGGGTGCTGTTCGGGCTGTTCGCGGCGATCTATTACTGGTGGCCCAAGGCCTTCGGCTTCCGGCTGGAGCCGTTCTGGGGCAAGGTCAGCTTCTGGTTCTGGGTGGTGGGCTTCTGGGTGGCCTTCGCGCCGCTCTATGTCCTGGGCCTGATGGGCGTGACGCGGCGGATGCGGGTCTTCGACGATCCCAGCCTGCAGATCTGGTTCGCCATCGCCGCCCTAGGCGCGGTCCTGATCGCCGTCGGCATCGCCGCCATGTTCATCCAGTTCGGCGTCTCGATCGCGCGGCGCGACCGGCTGCGCGACGACATCGGCGATCCCTGGGACGGGCGCACGCTGGAATGGGCGACATCCTCGCCCCCGCCCGCCTACAACTTCGCCTTCACCCCGGTCAGCCACGGGCTGGACACCTGGTGGGACATGAAGCGCCACGGCCAGACCCGGCCGCGCGCGGCCTACGTGCCGATCCACATGCCGCGCAACACCGGCTCGGGCGTCATCATCGCGGCGCTGTCCACGATTTGCGGCTTTGCCCTGGTCTGGTACATCTGGTGGCTGGCGGCGCTGTCCTTCGCGGGCATCGTGATCGCCGCGGTCCTGCACACGTTCAACTATGCCCGCGACTATCACATCCCGGCCGAGGAGGTCCGCGCCACGGAAGACGCGCACGACCGCCGGCTGGCAAGCGCAGGGGCCTGATCCATGAGCAGCGTCACCCAGGCCGCGCCCGGCAACTACTGGGACGTCGAGCCGCATCACCACCCCGAGGGCCTCTCGACCAGCATCGGGTTCTGGATCTACCTGATGAGCGACTGCCTGATGTTCGCGGTGCTCTTCGCGGTCTTCGGCGTCCTGGGCGGCAGCTATGCCGCCGGTCCGGGGCCGAAGGATCTGTTCGATCTGGAACTGGTGGCGCTGAACACCGCCTTCCTGCTGCTGTCCTCGATCACCTACGGCTTCGCCATGCTGGCGATGGTCAGGGACAATGCGCGCGGCACGCTGATGTGGCTGGGGATCACGCTGGTCTTCGGCCTGGCTTTCCTGGCCGTCGAGATCTACGAGTTCCAGCACCTGATCCACCTGGGCGCCGGGCCGCAGCGGTCGGCCTTCCTGTCGGCCTTCTTCGCGCTTGTGGGCACGCACGGGCTGCACGTGGCCTTCGGCTGTCTGTGGCTGGTCACGCTGATGATCCAGATCCGCCAGCGCGGCCTGATCGACGCCAACCGCCGCCGCCTGTCCTGCCTGTCGATGTTCTGGCACTTCCTGGACGTCATCTGGATCGGCGTCTTCACCTTCGTCTATCTGCTGGGGATGATCTGATGAGTTCGATCGAAGCCCAAGGCGACAAGCACCGCGCGCAGCGGCGGGCTGAGGCGCACGAGGATCATCACGACGGCGGCCACGACCACGGCAGCGTAAGGTCCTACCTGACGGGCTTCGTCCTCTCGGCGGTCCTGACGGCGATCCCCTTCGCCATCGTCATGGCGGGGGGCTTCGAAAGCCGCTTCCTGACCGCCGCCGTGGTGGTGGGCATGGCCTTGGCGCAGATCCTGGTCCACATGGTCTATTTCCTGCACATGAACGCGCGCAGCGACGAAGGCTGGACCATGATGGCGCTGATCTTCACGGTGGTGATCCTGGTGATCGTCCTGGCCGGCTCGCTGTGGGTCATGTACAACATGAACACCAACATGATGCCCCAGATGAACCACGAGGCCCTGGGCCTGGGGTCGTGACCGTGTCTCGTCGCGCCGCAGCACTGCCCGCTGCCCTGCTGGTCACGGCGGGGATCGCGTTCCTGATCCTGATGGGCCTGGGCATCTGGCAGGTGCAGCGGCTGGCCTGGAAGACCGACCTGATCGCCCGCGTCGATGCCCGCGTCGCGGCCGCGCCGGTTCCCGCGCCACCCCCGGCGACTGGGCGGGGCTGAGCCGGGATGACGCCGAATACCGGCGCGTCGCCGTGCAGGGGGAATACCTGCCCGGCAGCGATGTGCTGGTGCAGGCCGTCACCGAACGCGGGGCGGGGTTCTGGGTGATGACGCCCCTGATGACCGACCAGGGCTGGACGGTGCTGGTCAACAGGGGCTTCGTCGCCGCGGACCGGCGCGACGATCGGCCCCTGCCGCCCGGCCCGCAGACCGTGACCGGCCTGCTGCGGATGTCGCAGCCCGACGGCGCCTTCCTGCGCGCCAACGACCCGGCGGCGGGCCGCTGGTATTCGCGCGACACGCGGGCCATCGCCGCCAGCCTGGGCCTGCCCCAAGCCGCGCCCTACTTCATCGACGCCGACCGCAGCGGCGATGGCCAGCCGGTCGGCGGCCTGACCGTGATCGCCTTCCGCAACCCGCATCTGACCTATGCGCTGACCTGGTTCGTGATGGCGGGCGGCCTGCTGGTCCTGACCGCCTGCGCCATCAGACGCTAGGCGGCCGGATTTCCCGGGCCAGACCCGGGCGCGACCCATCAGGGCCTTGCCACATGTGCCGCCTTGGGTCACGCTGCCTGTCATGCAACCCCGCCACGACGCGGGGACGAACGACAGGGAAGCATCATGAAACACCTTCTGACCCCGCGCGCGATCCTGCTGGCATCAGCCTTGGCCTTTGCGCCCGCGGCATATGCCGAAACGCCCGCCGACACGCTGGTGGTGGCCGCTGCCATCGACGACATCATCAGCCTCGATCCGGCCCAGAGCTTCGAGTTCTCGGGCAACGACGTGAACCAGAACACCTACGACCGGCTGGTGGATTTCGACCCGCTGGACATGGAGGCGGGCTTCAAGCCCTCGCTTGCCGAAAGCTGGCAGGTGGCCCCCGACGGCATGTCCATCACCTTCACCATGCGCGACGGCGTGACCTTCCATTCGGGCAACCCCGTCCGGGCCGAGGATGCGGCCTGGTCGCTGCAGCGCGCGGTGATCCTGAACAAGACCCCCGCTTTCATCCTGACGCAGTTCGGCTTCACCCCCGAGAACGTCGAGGAAAAGATCACCTTCGACGACACCACCCTGACGCTGCATCTGGACAAGCCCTACGCGCCGACCTTCGTGCTGAACTGCCTGACCGCCAACATCGCCAGCGTGGTGGACAAGGAAACCGTCATGGCCAATGCCCAGGACGAGGATCTGGGCAACACCTGGCTGAACACCAACGAGGCGGGCTCGGGTCCCTATATCCTGGCCGGCTGGCGTCCGAACGAGGCCGTGCAGTTGACGGCCTACGAGGACTATTTCCAAGGCGCCCCCGCGATGAAGCGCGTGGTGGTCCGCAACGTCGCCGAATCCAGCGCGCAGCGCCTGCTGCTGGAACAGGGTGACATCGACGCCGCCCGCAACCTGTCGCCCACGGACGTGGAATCGGTGGCCGCGGTCGAGGGCGTGAAGATCCAGGACGAGCCGCGCGGCCGGATCCTGTATATGGGCCTGAACCAGAAGGACCCGGTGCTGTCCAATCCCCAGGTGGTCGAGGCGATGAAGTACCTGGTCGATTACGACGGGATCGCGAACAGTTTCCTCAAGGGCACCTTCGTGCCCCATCAGTCCTTCCTGCCCAAGGGGTATCTGGGCGCTCTTGAGGACATGCCCTGGACGCTTGACGTGGCCAAGGCCAAGGCGCTGATCGACGAGGCCGGGATGTCCGGCAAGACCATCGTCACCAAGGTCCGCGACCTGCGCGAATATCTGGACGTGGCCCAGGCCCTGCAGGCCTCGATGGCCGAGGCCGGCCTGACGCTGGAGATCCAGCAGATGACCGGCGCGCAGGTGCTGGACGCCTATCGCGCCCGCGACGTGCCGGTGTTCATCGGCGAATGGGGGCCGGACTATTCCGACCCGAACACCAACGCCTCGACCTTCGCCTATAATCCCGACAACAGCGACGAGGCGCAGGCGACCGGCCTTCTGGCCTGGCGCAACGCCTATGCCGTCCCGCAGGAGATGAACGAGGCCACCGTGGCCGCCACCCTGGAACAGGACGCCGAGAAGCGCGCCCAGATGTACCAGGACATCCAGAGGCAGTATCAGGCCGAGGCGCCGATCGTGCCGCTGTTCCAGCGGGTCGAGAATACCGGCCTGCGCGAGACCGTGCAGAACTGGAACTCGGGCGGGGCGGTGACCTCGGTCATGTATCGGCAGGTGACGAAGGGCGAATAGGGCTTGGCCGTCTCGGATACCGGCGGGGGGCGGCGACGCCCTCCGACGGCCGCGCCGCCGCCCGCCGGCGCCGCGCCCGCAGCATCGCGGGCACGATCCTGTCGCTGCTGCTGACCCTGCTGGGCCTGCTGCTGGTGACCTTCATCATCGGACGCGTCATGCCCATCGACCCGGTCCTGAAGGTCGTGGGCGACCGCGCAAGCCAGGCGCAATACGACGCGGTCTATCAGGCCATGGGGCTTGACCGGCCGATCTACGTCCAGTTCGCGCGTTATCTGGGCGACGTGCTGACCGGGGACTTCGGGCGGTCGATCTCGACCGGGCAGCCGGTCGTCGAGGACATCCTGCGGGTCTTTCCCGCCACCGTCGAACTGGCGACGCTGGGCACCCTGATCGGCGTGCTGATCGGCGTGCCCCTGGGGGTGATCGCCGCCGCTCGGCGGGGCGGGATCGTCGATCAGGTGGCGCGCGTGGTGGCGCTGGTCGGCTATTCCATGCCGATCTTCTGGCTGGGGCTGATGGGGCTTTTGGTCTTCTACGGAATCCTGGGCTGGGTGGGCGGACCGGGGCGGCAGGGGATCATCTATGACGGGATGGTGCCCACCGTGACCGGCCTGATCCTGGTCGATTCGCTGATCGCGGGCGACTGGGCGGCCTTCAGGGACGCCTTCAGCCACATCATCCTGCCCGCCGGCCTGCTGGGCTATTTCAGCCTGGCCTATATCAGCCGGATGACCCGCAGCTTCATGCTGGAACAGCTGTCGGCCGAATACATCACCACCGCGCGCGTGAAGGGCCTGTCGGAACGCGCGGTGATCTGGCGCCACGCCTTCCGCAACATCCGGATCCCGCTGGTCACCGTCATCGCCCTGTCCTTCGGGTCGCTGCTGGAAGGATCGGTCCTGACCGAGATCATCTTCTCGTGGCCCGGTCTTGGCCAGTACATCACCAAGGCGCTGCTGGCCGGCGACATGAACGCGGTCCTGGGCGGCACCGTCGTGGTGGGCACCTGCTTCGTGGTGCTGAACCTGCTCAGCGACATCCTCTACCGCGTCCTGGATCCGAGGTCGAGATGAACCGCGCATGGCTTCTTTCCGACGCCCCGCAGACCCGCAGGCAAGCGCGGCTTGGCGCGCTCTATCAGGGCTGGCTGACCTTCCGGGGCAACAGGCTGGCGATGCTGGGACTGATCGTGCTGGTGGTGCTGATCGGCGTGGCGGTGCTGGCGCCGTGGATCGCGCCGCAAAGCCCCTTCGCCCAGGATCTGGCCGGACGGCTGCAGCCGCCCTCGGCGGAACACTGGCTGGGCACCGACCATCTGGGCCGGGACATCCTGTCGCGGCTGATCCATGGTTCCCGCATCACGCTGTTCATCGTCGGGACGGTGGCGCTGATCGCCCCGATCATCGGGCTGTTCATCGGCACGGTGGCGGGCTTCGCGGGCGGCTGGGTCGATCAGGTGCTGATGCGCCTCACCGACATCTTCCTGGCCTTTCCCAAGCTGATCCTGGCCCTGGCCTTCGTCGCGGCCCTGGGCGCCAGCATCGGCAACGCGGTCCTGGCGCTGGCCCTGACGGCATGGCCGCCCTATGCGCGCCTGGCGCGGGCGGAAACCCTGACCATCCGCAATGCCGACTTCATCGCCGCCGCGCGCCTGCAGGGGGCCGGGCCGCTGCGGCTGCTGGTCCGGCACATCTGGCCGCTCTGCGTGTCGTCGCTGATCGTGCGGGTTGCGCTGGACATGGCGGGGATCATCCTGTCCGCGGCGGGACTGGGCTTTCTCGGCCTCGGCGCGCAGCCGCCGATGCCGGAATGGGGGGCGATGATTTCCGACGGCCGGACCTATATCCTGGACTTCTGGTGGGTCGCCGCCATGCCGGGGATCGCGATCTTCATCGTCTCGATGGCCTTCAACCTGCTGGGCGACGGCTTGCGCGACGTGCTGGATCCGAAGGGGGCCAAGGAATGACGCTGCTCTCGGTGCGCAACCTGCGAGTAAGCTTCCCGACCCGCCAGGGCAGCTTCGAGGCCGTGCGCGGCGTCGGCTTCGACCTGGGCCGCGAACGGCTGGGCGTGGTGGGCGAATCCGGCTCGGGCAAGTCGATGACCGGCCGCGCCATCCTGGGCCTTGTCCGCCCGCCCGGTCGCGTCACCGCCGACCTGATGGAGCTTGAGGGCCAGTCGATCCTGAACCTGCCCGAACGGCGGATGCGCCGGATCCGGGGCAGGCGGATCAGCATGGTGATGCAGGATCCCAAGTTCAGCCTGAACCCGGTCATGACCATCGGCGACCAGATCGTCGAGGCCTACCGCCTGCACGCGGGCGGCAACCGGGCCGCTGCCCGTCAGAAGGCGCTCGACATGCTGGCCGCCGTGCAGATCCGCGACCCGGAACGCGTGATGGGCACCTATCCGCACGAAGTCTCGGGCGGCATGGGCCAGCGCATCATGATCGCCATGATGCTGGCCCCCGACCCCGACATCCTGATCGCGGACGAACCCACCAGTGCGCTGGATGTGTCGGTGCGGACCGAGGTGCTGAACATCATGGATCGGCTGGTGCGCGACCGCGGCATGGGCCTGATCTTCATCAGCCACGACCTGAACCTGGTCGCGCAGTTCTGCGACCGGGTGCTGATCATGTATGCCGGCCGGATCGTCGAGACGCTGGCCGCGAAGGATCTGCACGACGCCCGCCACCCCTATACGCGGGGCCTGCTGCACAGCCTGCCGCGCCTGGACGCCCCCCAGGACCGCCTGCCGGTCCTGCAGCGCGAGGAAAGCTGGCGCGAGGACGACGCGATCATGCAAAGCCTGGAAAGCCAGCTTCCGGGTGGCCTCTGATGCTTCTTCTTTGTCCAAGTACCCCCCTGCGACGGTGCCGCCCATGCTGAGGGTCGATCATCTGGACGTCTGGTTCGGCCACGCTCCCGACCGGGTGGACGCGGTCAGGGACGCCAGCTTCGCCGTCGCCCAAGGCGAAAGCTTCGGCCTGGTGGGCGAATCGGGGTCCGGCAAGTCCACCATCCTGCGTGCCATCGCCGGGCTGATCGACAGCTGGTCCGGGACCATCGAGGTGGCGGGCCAGCCCCTGGCCGCGCGGCGGCGCGACCGGGCCTTCTACAAGACCGTGCAGATGGTCTTCCAGGATCCCTATGCCAGCCTGCACCCGCGCCATTCGGTCGATGCGGTGCTGTCGGAAACCCTGCGGCTGCAGGGCATGGACGACATCGACCGTCGCATCGCGCGGCTTCTGGACGACGTGGGCCTGGGCGGGGGCTTCCGTTTCCGCTATCCGCACCAGCTGTCGGGCGGGCAGCGCCAGCGGGTCGCCATCGCGCGCGCACTGGCCGCCGAACCCCGCCTGCTGCTGCTGGACGAGCCGACAAGCGCGCTCGACGTCAGCGTGCAGGCGGAGATCCTGAACCTGCTGGCCGATCTGCGCGCCGAACACGGGCTGACCTACGTGATGGTCAGCCACGACCTGGCGGTGGTGGGCCATATGTGCGACCGGCTGGCCGTCATGCAGGCCGGCCGCATCGTCGAGGTGATGGAGGTCCAGGCCCTGCGCCAGGGCACCGCCCGGCAGGACTATACCCGCCATCTCATCGCCGCGTCGCAGGGCTACGCCCGCGCCTGACCGGCTTGCGTCCCGCAGGCCTGCCGCTAAGTTGCCCCGGCAGCAGCGAAAGGGAAGCGGCATGAGGCGGGTGACACTGGGCGGCAGCGATATCGAGGTCAGCGCGATCTGCCTGGGCACGATGACCTTCGGCAACCAGACCCCCGAAGCCGAGGGTCATGCCCAGATGGACCGCGCCCTGGAGGCGGGCATCACCTTCCTGGACACCGCCGAGATGTATCCGGTCAACCCCGTCCGGCGCGACACCATCGGCCTGACGGAAACCATCATCGGGAACTGGATCGCCCGGCGGGCCAACCGCGACCGGCTCCAGATCGCCACCAAGATCACCGGCCCCAGCCAGATGGTCCGCGACAACGCCCCCTTCGACGGCGCCACCGTCGCCCGGGCGCTGGACGCCTCGCTGAAGCGGCTGCGGACCGACCGCATCGACCTCTACCAGATGCACTGGCCGGTGCGCGGCAGCTATGCCTTCCGCCAGAACTGGAGCTACGATCCCTCGACGCAGTCGAAACAGCAGACCCTGGATCACATGGCCGATGTTCTGGGGGCGCTGTCGGCGGCGCGGAAGGCGGGAAAGATCCGCGCCTTCGGCCTGTCGAACGACAGCGCCTGGGGCCTGACCCGCTGGTGCGACATGGCCGGCCGGATCGGTGGCCCGCCCCTGGCCTCGATCCAGAACGAATACTCGCTGCTCCATCGCCTCTTCGATACCGATCTGGCCGAGGCCGCCGTCAACGAGGACGTGACGCTGCTGGCCTATTCGCCCCTGGCCGCCGGCCTGCTGTCGGGCAAGTATGCGGGCGGCGCGCTGCCCCAGGGCAGCCGCGCTGCGGTGGACAAGGCCGCGGGCGGGCAGGGCAACCTGGGCGGGCGCAAGACCGCGCGCAGCCTGGCCGCGACCCAGGCCTATCACGCGCTGGCGGCCGAACATGGCTGGGATCCGATTCACATGGCCATCGCCTGGCAATCGACCCGGCCCTTCAAGGTCGTCCCGATCATCGGCGCCACCCGGATGGACCAGCTCGACCACCTGCTGGCGGGCCTGGGCAAGGCCTTGCCCGACGATCTGCGCAAGGCAATCGACCGGCTGCACAGGCAGCATCCGCTGCCCTATTGATGAAACCGCGATGCCGCCTATGTTCTTGAACACAGGCGACGATTTGGGGGAATGGTGATGGCTGGCGATCCGTATGAAGCCTTGGGGGTGACGAAATCGGCAACCGATGCCGAGATCAAGAAGGCCTATCGCCGGATCGCCAAGTCGGACCATCCAGACCTCAATCCCGATCCGGCGGCGACGGCGCGCTTCAAGGCCGCATCCGCCGCCTACGACCTGCTGAAGGATCCCGAACAGCGCCGCCGCTTCGATGCCGGCGAGATCGACGCCCAGGGCCAGGAACGCCCGCAGCGCCGCGCCTGGCGCGACCATGCCGAGGCCGCCGGCAGCCCCTATGCCCGCAGCTACGGCTTCGAGAGCGATCCGGATCTGTCGGATGTCTTTTCCGACCTGTTCGGGCGGCGCGGCTTCGGCGGCTTCGGCCGCGGCGGCGGCGCGGACGAGATGCGCGACTTCCACATGCGCGGCCAGGATTACCGCTTTTCCCTTCAGGTGGATTTCCTGACCGCCGCGCGCGGCGGCAAGACCCGCATCACCCTGCCCGAGGGCGGCGATCTGGAGGTCACCATCCCCCGGGGCGTGCGGGACGGCCAGACCATCCGGCTGAAGGGCAAGGGCGGACCCGGGCTGGGCCAGGGCGGCCCGGGCGACGCCTATCTGACGATCAGCGTGGCCCCCCATCCCGACTTCCGGCGCGAGGGCGACGACATCCTGCTGACCCTGCCCATCAGCCTCGACGAGGCGGTTCTGGGCGGCAAGGTCACCGTCCCCACCATCGACGGCCCCGTCAGCGTGACCATCCCCAAGGGGGCCAGCACCGGCCAGAAGCTGCGGCTGCGGGGTCGGGGGATCAACGGCGGCGATCAGCAGGTCGAACTGAAGATCGTCATGCCGCCCAGGGTGGACGAGGATCTGGCCCGCTTCATGGAAAACTGGCGCAAGGGCCACGGCTATGATCCGCGGGCCGGGATGATGGGGAACGGGGGGAAGTAGCATGACCCGCAGTTTTTCTGAAACCGAAGTGATCGCGATCCTGGGCGACCTGGACGCGCGGCGTCTGACGGCCCTGGTCGCGGCCCGGGTGGTCAGCCCTGCCATGACGCCCCGGGGGCCCCTGTTCAGCGAGGCGGATCTGGCGCGGCTGCAACTGCTGTGCGACCTGTCCGACGCCTACGATCTTCCCGACGACGCCCTGGCGATGGTGATGTCGCTGATCGACCAGTTGAACACCGTCCGCGCCGACATGCGCGCGCTGATCCAGGCCGTCGCCACCGAACCCGACGAGGTGCGCGGCCGGATCCGCCAGACCGTGCGCCGGCTGCGGATCGTGACGCGGGAACGGGACGACGCCTGATCGCCCGCGCCGGCGCCAAGGCCCGCCGGCGCTTTGCCGATTGTGCGGTCGCCGGCGCCGCAGTATGGCGGGATCATGTCCCGCTTCCTGCCTCATATCACCGCGACCCTGTCGCTGGGCCTGCCGCTGATCGGCAGCCATCTGGCGCGCATGGCCATCGGCGTGGGCGATACCGTCATGGTCGGCTGGTACGGGGTCGAGGCCCTGGCCGGGCTGGTCATCGCCACGTCGTTCTTCCACATCCTGTTCTTTCTGGGCATGGGCTTCGGCACCGGCGTCCTGGGCCTGATCGCCACGGCCATCGCCCGCCGCGACGAGGCCGATGTCCGGCGCGCCACGCGCATGGCGCTGTGGCTGTCGTCGGGCTTCGGCCTGGCGGGGATGCCGCTGATGTGGTTTTCCGAACCCATCCTGTCGGCGCTTGGCCAGTCACCGGCCGTCGCGCAGCATGCGCAGGACTACCTGCGCATCGCCGGCTGGGGCCTGGGCATCGTCCTGTGCCAGCTGACGCTGAACTCGTACCTGGCGGCGATGGAGCGGACGCAGGTGGTGATGTGGGTGACGCTGGCCGGCCTGCCGGTCAATGCCGGCCTGAACTGGGTGCTGATCTTCGGCAATCTGGGGGCGCCGGAACTGGGCGTGCAGGGCGCGGCGATCGCCAGCCTGACGGTCCAGATCCTGCAGCTTCTGATGCTGGTCGGCTATGCCGCCTGGCTGCCGATGGCGCGCAAATACAGCCTGTTCCACCGCCTGTGGCGACCCGACTGGCCCGCCCTGCGCAGCGTGGCGGCGCTTGGCCTGCCCATTGGCCTGACCATGGTGGCCGAGGGCGGGCTGTTCGTCGGCTCGAACATCATGATGGGCTGGATCGGCACCCGGGAACTGGCCGCCCACGGCATCGCCCTGCAGATCACCGCCATCGCCTTCATGGCGCATCTGGGGCTGTCCAATGCGGCGACCATCCGGGTCGGGCAGGCCAAGGGCCGCAACGACCGCCGCTTCATGCGCGACGCGGCCGTGACCGTCACCGGCATGTCGCTGGCCTTTGCCTGCATGACCATCGTGCTGTTCCTGACCGCCGCCGCGCCCTTGGTACGGCTGTATCTGGACCCGGCCGATCCGCAGGCGGCGGCGATCGTGCAGATCGGCACCGGCCTTCTGTTCTTCGCCGCGCTGTTCCAGCTGGCCGACGCCATGCAGGTGCTGGCGCTCGGCTTCCTGCGCGGGGTGCATGACACCCGCGTGCCCATGTGGATCGCGGGCTTCAGCTACTGGGTGGTGGGGATGCCGGTCGCCTGGGGGCTGGCCTTCCCGCTGGGCTTCGGGCCTGCCGGGCTGTGGCTGGGGCTTTGCGTGGGGCTGACGGTGGCGGCCGCGCTGCTGCTGACGCGGTTCTGGCGGGGACATTCGCGCGGGGTCTGGACCCGTCCCGCCGTGGCGGTCTAACCTGCGCCCGATCCACAAGGGAGGCTGCCGATGCGACCCGTCTTCGTCCAGTTCCGCTGCGAGCCCGGCAAGACCTATCAGGTCGCCGAGGCCATCTATGACCGCGAAGTGGTCAGCGAACTCTACTCGACCTCGGGCGACTACGACCTGATCGCCAAGGTCTACATCCCGGAAGACGAGGATGTCGGCCGCTACCTCTCCGAAAAGCTGTTCGACATCCCCCATATCAGCCGCACGCTGACGACCATGACCTTCCGCGCCTTCTGATGGTCCGCCTTTCCCCGATCCCCGCCGGCCTGCCGGCGACCGTGCCCTTCGTCGGTCCCGAAACGCTGGAACGCCGGGCAGGCCGCCCCTTCGCCGCGCGGCTTGGCGCCAACGAGAACGGCTTCGGCCCCAGCCCGCGCGCCATTGCCGCGATGCAAAAGGCGGCGGCCGAGGTCTGGAAATACGGCGATCCGACCAGCTTCGATCTGACGCAGGCCCTTGCCGCGCATCACGGCGTCCGGGCGGAAAACATCGTCGTGGGCGAGGGGATCGACGCCCTTCTGGGGCTGCTCGTGCGCCTGACCGTGGCGCCGGGCGATGCGGTGGTGACCTCGGACGGGGCCTATCCCACCTTCAACTTCCACGTCACGGGTTTCGGCGGCGCGCTGGAGAAGCTGCCCTATCGCCACGACGCCGAGGACCCGCAGGCGCTGCTGGACCGCGCGGCAACCACCGGCGCGCGGCTTCTCTATCTGGCCAACCCCGACAACCCGATGGGCAGCTGGCACGAGGGCAGGGTGATCGAGGCGATGCTGGACGACCTTCCGCCCGCGACGCTGCTGGTCCTGGACGAAGCCTACGCCGAATTTGCCCCTGCCTCCGCCCTTCCTGCCATCGCCGCCGACGACCCGCGCGTGATCCGTCTGCGCACCTTTTCCAAGGCCTACGGCATGGCCGGCGCTCGGGTGGGCTATGCGATCGGCCACCCCGACCTGATCGCGGCCTACGACCGGGTGCGCAACCATTTCGGGGTGAACCGCATCGGCCAGGCCGGCGCGCTGGCCGCGCTGCAGGACCAGGACTGGCTGGCGCAGACCGTCGCCCGCGTCGGCGCCGCACGGCAGCGGATCACCACCATCGCGGCAAGCAGCGGCATGGCGGCGCTGCCTTCGGCCACCAACTTCGTGGCCGTCGATACCGGCCGCGACGGCGCCTTCGCCCGCCGGCTGGTCGATGGGCTGGCGGCCGAGGGCGTGTTCATCCGCATGCCCGGCGTGGCGCCCCTCGATCGCTGCATCCGCATCAGCTGCGCGCCCGATCCCGAACTGGACATCCTGGAACAGGCCCTGCCGCGGGCGCTCGCGCGGCTCTGAGACTTCTTCTTTGTCCAAATACCCCCGCCGGAGGCACCCGCACGCGCCGCAGGTGCCCCATCGGCAAGGGCTTACATCGCCGCCAGCTGCGCCAGCGCCGCCGTCAGCCGGGCGATGTCATCGTCAAGCGCCGCCAGCTTCTCGCGGGTTTCCTCGATCACCTCGGGCTCGGCGTTCTCGACGAAACGGGGATTGCCCAGGCGCTTGCGCAGCCCGTCCGCGTCCCTTTCGGACTTGGCCAGCGATTTCTGAAGCCGCGCGGTTTCCGCCGCCGCGTCGATCACCGCGCCGATCGGCAGGGCCAGGCTTGCCCCCTGGACGGCGACGGCGATCATGCCCTTGCCTGCCACGCCGTCCACCGGCGCGTTGACCCGGGCCAGCCGTTCGATCAGCGGGCCGTTGGCAGCCAGGGCGGCGCGGGCGGCGGGATCGGCCTCGGTCACGATCAGGTCCAGCTTGGCACCCGCAGGCACCCCCATCTGCGCGCGGGCGGACCGCACCGCCTCGATCAGCGAGATCACCCAGTTCATCTGCCGGTCGGCCTCGGCGTCGATCAGGTCCGCCCCATAGGCCGGCCAGTCGCCGTGGACCAGCATCTTCGGCCGCTCGCCGGTCAGCCGCCACAGTTCCTCGGTCACGAAGGGCATGATCGGGTGCAGCAGCAGACAGCACTGGTCCAGCACCCAGCCCATGGTCGCGCGCGTCTCCTCGGCATGGTCGCCGTCGAACAGCGGCTTGGCGAATTCCACATACCAGTCGCAGACCTTGCCCCAGACAAAGGCGTAAAGCCCGTTCGCCGCGTCGTTGAAGCGATAGGACGACAGCGCCTCGTCCGTCGCCACGCGGATCCGCGCGACCTCGCCGATGATCCAGCGGTTGACGGTGTGGCTTGGCCGGGGCAGGGGCCGCCGCCGCGCACCCCGTTCATTTCGGCAAACCGCGCCGCGTTCCAGATCTTGGTGACGAAGTTCCGCGCGCCCTCGACATGCTTCGGGCCCAGTTTGGGGTCGCGGCCCATCGCGGCCATTCCGGTCAGCGTCATGCGCAGCGCGTCGGCGCCGTAGTCGTCGATCAGGCTCAGCGGGTCGATGACGTTGCCTTTCGACTTCGACATCTTGGCGCCCTTCTCGTCGCGCACCAGGCCGTGGACATAGACGGTGCGGAAGGGCACGTCGCCCACCACTTCAAGCTGCATCATCATCATGCGGGCGACCCAGAAGAAGATGATGTCGAAGCCGGTCACCAGCACGTCGGTCGGGAAATACCTGCGCAGTTCCGGCGTGTCCTCGGGCCAGCCCAGCGTGCCGATCGGCCACAGCCCCGACGAGAACCAGGTGTCCAGCACGTCCGGGTCGCGCCAGACCGGATAGATCAGCCGGGTCGGATCCTGCGTGAGGTTGTAATCGGCCAGCGCGCGGGCAAAGGCGTCGATCGCCGCGTCGCGATCCGCGACCTCGACAACGCGGGCGACCTCCAGCGGCTGGGGCAGGCCCGCGATCAGGTCGCGGAACTGCCCGGCCGCCTCGGAGAAGCTGACAGCCGCGCGGTGGATGGCATCGCGGTGGACCAGGCCCTCCTCGAGCAGGGCGAACAGTTCCACGTCGTCCAGGTTGCCATCATGGTCATCCTCGACCTGTCCTTCCACCGACAGATCCAGCCCGTACCACACCGGGATCTGATGGCCCCACCACAACTGGCGGGAAATCGTCCAGGGTTCGATGTTCTCGAGCCAGTTGAAATAGACCTTGCGGTGCTGCTCGGGCAGGATCCGGGTGCGGCCGTCGCGCACCGCATCAAGCGCCGGGCCGACGATCCGGGCAGTGTCCACGAACCACTGGTCGGTCAGCATCGGCTCGATCACCACGCCGGACCGGTCGCCGAAGGGCTGCATGATCGGCTTGGCCTCGACCAGGGGGCGGCGCTCCAGATGCTCGGCCCCGGTGTCGCGGTCGATCTCCTTGTGCAGGATGGTGACGGCCAGCCCCTCGGCGTTGATCTGCCCGATCACCCGCCGCCGCGCCTCGAGACGGTCCAGCCCGCGCAGATCCTCGGGCACCAGGTTCACGGCCGAGACGTCGCCCACATCCTCGCCCCGCGCGGCGCGGGTCGCGATGGCGGCGGATTCCGCATAGGACAGCCCGTCCGACCGCATCGCGCCCTTGGTGTCCATCAGCGCATACAGCGGGATGCCGTGGCGCATCGCCACGCCGTAGTCGTTGAAGTCATGCGCCCCGGTGATCTTGACCGCGCCGCTGCCGAAATTCGGATCGGGATATTCGTCGGTGATGATCGGGATCAGGCGGCGATGCGCCTTGGGTCCCACCGGGATCTCGCACAGCTTGCCGACGATGGGGGCGTAACGCGCATCCTCGGGATGCACCGCCACCGCGCCGTCGCCCAGCATGGTTTCGGGCCGGGTCGTGGCGATGCTGATATAGTCCCGCGTCTCGCGCAGGGTGATGTTCCCGTCCGCGTCGCGTTCGACGTAATCATAGGTCTCACCGCCCGCGAGCGGGTATTTGAAATGCCACATGTGGCCGGGAACCTCGCGGTTTTCGACCTCCAGATCGCTGATGGCGGTCTCGAAATGCGGATCCCAGTTCACCAGCCGCTTGCCGCGATAGATGATGCCCTTGTTATAGAGATCCACGAAGACCCGGATCACCGCATCGTGGAAATTGCCATCTTCGCCCGCTGGCGCGCCGGGGGCGCCCGACATGGTGAAGGCGTTGCGCGACCAGTCGCAGGATGCCCCCAGGCGCTTCAACTGGTTGATGATGGTGTCGCCGGATTCCTGCTTCCAGGCCCAGATCTTTTCCACGAAGGCCTCGCGCCCGATCTCGCGGCGGTCGGGTTCCTGGCGCTGCGCCATCTGGCGTTCGACGACCATCTGGGTGGCGATGCCGGCATGGTCCTGACCCGGCTGCCACAGCGTGTCGAAGCCGCGCATCCGGTGCCAGCGGACCAGGATGTCCTGCAGGGTGTTGTTGAAGGCATGGCCGATATGCAGGCTGCCCGTGACGTTCGGCGGCGGGATCATCACCGAGAATGTCTCGGCGCGCGAGGCATTGGCCCCGGCGGCGAACGCGTTCGTCTGTTCCCATTCGGCGCTGATCCTGGCCTCGGCGGCCCTGGCGTCAAAGCTTTTGTCCATGCTCATCGTGGCTGATCCCCTTCGCTTGGCCAAGGGATTAGCGAAACCGGCGACAAAGGCCAAGAGACAGGACCGCCGTCGCCGCCCCCGGCCGCGCGCGCCCCGGTCAGAGCGCGCGGTCCAGCTTGGTCGTCAGGTGGATCAGGCTTTCATGCGACCGGATGCCGTCGATGGCGCCGATCCGGTCCAGGGCCTCGTCCAGTTCTGCGGTCGATCCGCTGACGATCTGAACCAGCAGGTCGATGCGCCCGCTGGTGGTGTGGATGCGTTCGACCTGGGACATCGCCTTCAGCCGCGACAGGATGGCGGGCTGGCTGCGCGGCTCGATGGCCAGCAGCACGGTGGCGCGGATGCGGCCGCGCGTGGCGGCATCGCCCAGGCGCAGCGTATAGCCGGCGATCGCGCCCGAGGCCTCCAGCCGCTCCAGACGGGCCTGCAGCGTGGACCGCGCCACCTTCAGCCGCCGCGCCAGAACCGCGATCGAGGTGCGGGCGTCCTGGGACAGTTGCGCCACGATGTTGCGGTCCAGGTCATCCATCGGCGCGCGCATCCCTGTCTGGTCACAATGACATGAAGTTCGTCATATTAACTGGGGAAGACGACGAATCTACCCTTTTCATCGGTGAAAATGGAACCCAAAAGCGCCACTCTGGATTACGGGGCTTCGACCTGTCGCCCTGCCTTGGCTTGAACGCGCGAAAGGACCCCGCCCCATGGGAACACAGAAGACCGTCTGGGACAATCCGGCCGACCTCATCCGCCATCTTCAGCCCGACCACCCGGTGATGGCCTTCGCCCCGACCGTCCTGCAGGACCGGGCGCGGCAGTTCCTGGAAGGTTTTCCGGGGCTGGTCACCTATGCCGTGAAGTCGAATCCCGACGAGGCCGTGATCCAGAACCTCGTGACGGCGGGCATCCAGGGCTTCGACGTGGCCTCGCCCTTCGAGATCGACCTGATCGGCCGCCTGGCCCCCCGCGCCGCGCGCCATTACCACAACCCGGTCCGGTCGCGGCGCGAGATCGCCCACGGCGTGCGCGAGGGGATCCGCGCCTGGTCGGTGGACAGCCGCAGCGAACTGGACAAGCTGTTCGAGCAGGTGCCCACCCATGTGGACGGCAAGGGGGTAGAGATCTCTCCCCGCTTCAAGCTGCCGGTCCTGGGCGCGGCCTATGACTTCGGGTCGAAGTTCGGCGCCACGCCGGAACTCGCGGCGGACCTTCTGCGGCTGGTGGCGGAACGGGGCTATGTCGCCTCGCTGACCTTCCATCCGGGCACACAATGCACCGACCCGATCGCCTGGGAAAGCTATATCCGCGTCGCGCGCGAGATCTGCGACATGGCGGGCGTGCGGGCGCGTCGGCTGAACGTGGGCGGCGGCTTCCCCTCGCATCGCGTCGTGGGGGTCGAGCCGGATCTTCCCTCGATCTTCGCCGAGATCGGCGACACGGTGGCGGAATGCTTCGGCGACGATGCCCCCGCGCTTGTCTGCGAACCGGGGCGCGGCCTTTGCGCCGATGCCTACGCCCTGATCGCCCGGGTCAAGGGGGTGCGCGACGGGGCCGGCGTGTTCCTGAACGACGGCGTCTATGGCGGGCTGGCGGAACTGCCGATCATCGGCAATATCGACCGGATCGAGGTCCTGACCCCGCAGGGCAAGCCCCGCACCGCCGAGCGCAGCGGCCGCGTGATCTTCGGCCCGACCTGCGATTCCGTGGATCGCCTGCCGGGCGAACTGTCGCTTCCCGAGGACATCGCCGAGGACGACTATGTGATCTTCCACGGCGCGGGCGCCTATTCGGTCGTGACCAACACGCGCTTCAATGGCTTCGGCGCGATGACCCGCGCCACGGTGATGGGCTTCGACTAGGCCGCATCTTCTGTGCGCAAATATCCTCCGGGGGTCGGGGGTGGAAAACCCCCGTTCCACGGGTGCCGCTCAGGCCACGGCGCCCAGATCGCGCAGGGGCCGTGCCCCCAGAGCCCGGCAGACCGCCAGCGTCAGGTCGGGCCGGTTCAGCGTGTAGAAATGCAGCCGCTCCACGCCCCCGTCCAGCAGCGCCTGGCACAGCGTGACGCAGACCTCTTCGGACAGCGCGCGTTCCGCCGCCGGACCCCGGGCGGCGGCGGCACCGAACGCCTCCTCGGCCCAGGCGGGCACGCTGGTGCCGCAGGCCGCGGCGAAGCGTTTCGTCCCGGCCCAGCCCTGGATCGGCAGGATGCCGGGGATGATCGGCGCCTCGATCCCCGCAGCCGCGCATTTGTCCCGGAAGCGGAAGAAGGTGTCCGCCTCGAAGAAGAACTGGGTGATGGCGCTTGTCGCGCCCGCGTCGATCTTGCGCTTCAGCCAGGCCACGTCGGCGTCCGTCCCGCTGCTGTCGGGATGCGCTTCGGGATAGGCGCCGACGCGGATCGTCATGTCGCCGCGCGCCGCGATTGCCTCGATCAGCTCGACCGTGTCGGCAAAGCCCTCGGGGTGGGGGGTGAAGCGGTCCTGGCCCTTCGGCGCGTCGCCGCGCAGGGCCACGATCTCGCGGATTCCGGCATCGGCATAGGCCTGCACGATCTCCATCGTCTCGGCCCGCGTGGCCTCGACGCAGGTCAGGTGGGCGGCAACCGGCAGGCCGTAGTGGCGGTGGATGGTCGTCACCGCCTCGTGCGTCAGCTTGCGGGTGGTGCCCCCCGCGCCATAGGTGACCGACACGAAATCCGGGGCCAGCGGCGCCAGGGCCCGCGCGGTTTCCCACAGCCGGAAGGACGCATCCAGCGTCTTGGGCGGAAAGAACTCGAAGCTGATCTTGGGGCGGGGCATGGCGATTCCTTTGGCTCCGGGCGCTTGTGCCATGCCGCAGTCTGTGAGACAAATTCATAATCCTCAAGATCAACATGAGACCGCCTCACCATGCACCTTGAACTGCGCCACCTGCGGACGGTCCGCGCGATCCATGAACAGGGAGGTCTCGCCCGCGCAGCCGAAGTGCTGAACATCACGCAATCGGCCCTGTCCCACCAGGTCAAGGCGCTCGAGGAGCAGGCGGGGGTCGATCTGTTCGTCCGCCGCGCCAAGCCGATGCGCCTGTCGCCCGCGGGGATGCGCCTGCTGCGGCTGGCCGAACAGGTGCTGCCGCTGGTCGCCGCCACCGAGGCCGAGTTCAAGGGCGTCGAGGCCGGCCGCATCGGGCGGCTGCACATCGCCATGGAATGCCACGCCTGCTTCGACTGGCTGCTGCCGGTGCTGGACATCTTCCGCCGCGCCTGGCCCGAGGTGGACCTGGACATCCGCCAGCGGCTGGCCTTCGGCGCGCTGCCCGCACTGGCGCGGCAAGAGGTCGATCTGGTGATCTCCTCCGACCCCGAGGAGATGGCAGGCATCACCTACCAGCCGCTGTTCGACTATGCGCCGACGCTGGTGGTGCCGGCCGGCCATCCGCTGGTGGCGAAAGGCCATGCCGATCCCGCGGATCTGGCGGGCGAGACGCTGATCACCTATCCGATGGACCGGGCGCGGCTGGACGTCTTCAGCCAGTTCTTGACGCCGGCGGGGGTGGAACCGGCGCAGCAGCGCACCGTCGAACTGACCGCCGTATCGCTGATGCTGGTGGCCTCTGGCCGGGGCGTGGCGGTGATGCCCGACTGGGTGCTGCGCCGCGAATCCGCCAATGCGGAAATCGCCATGCTGCCCCTGACCCGCAGCGGCATCATCCGCCGACTTTACGCGGCGGTGCGGTCCGAGGATCTGGGCCAGCCCTACATGGCCCATGTGCTGCGCCTGTCGCGGACCGAACCCCTGCGGATGCTGCGGGGCGCCGCCGCCTTAGCCCCCGGCGCTTCACATTCCCGCGGCTTGCCCCTATGACGCCCCCAACCCCATGTCCCGAGGAATGCTATGGCAAGCGCCAATCTGAACGTCATGATCAAGGCCGCCCGCAAGGCCGGGCGCAGCCTCGTCAAGGATTTCCGCGAGGTCGAGAACCTTCAGGTCAGCGTCAAGGGCGCGGGCGACTTCGTCAGCAAGGCCGATCAGGAGGCCGAGCGCATCATCAAGGAAGAACTGCGCGGCGCGCGTCCCAACTATGGCTGGCTGGGCGAGGAAACCGGCGAGGAAGCGGGCGAGGATCCGACCCGGCGCTGGATCGTCGATCCCTTGGACGGGACCACCAACTTCCTGCACGGCCTGCCGCACTGGGCGGTCAGCATCGCCCTGGAACACAAGGGAGAGATCGTCGCCGCGGTGATCTTCGACGCCGCCAAGGACGAGCTGTTCGTGGCCGAAAAGGGCGGCGGGGCCTTCATGAACGACCAGCGGCTGCGGGTGTCGGGCCGGCGGCGGATGGACGAATCGCTGTTCGCCACGGGCATACCCTTCGCCGGCAACGGCCCCCTGCCGGCCGCGCTGCAGGATCTGGCCCGCCTGATGCCGCTGACCGCCGGCGTGCGCCGGATGGGGGCCGCGGCCCTGGATCTGGCCTATGTGGCGGCGGGCCGCTATGACGGCTATTGGGAACGGGGCAACAAGCCTTGGGACGTGGCGGCCGGCATCCTGATGGTGCGCGAGGCCGGCGGCTTTGTCGAAGGCATCCGCGACGGCGACAGCCCGCTGGAATCCGGCCGCCTGATCGCCGCCAATCCGCAACTCTTCGAGCCGCTGGCCAAGGTCATCCGCAGCCGCGACTGAGTTGCAGCGCCTGCAAGGCCGGCTTGCCTTGACCTTGGGGCGGCAGGGGCGCATGGCGGCCCATGACCCGGGGACCCGCCATGCCAGAGAGCCACGACGACCAGCCCTATGCCGCATCGGCGGCCGCTGCCGCGGCCCCGCCGCCCGTTCCGCCGCCCACGCGCGGCAGCGGCGACCGCACCGGGCTGGCCATTCTGCTGATGTGCGCGACCAGCCTGATCTTCGCCGGGCAGGATGCCTTCTCGCGGCTGCTGGGATCGCAATACCCGCCGCTGCTGATCGTGATGATCCGGTACTGGGTCTTCGCCCTGTTCGTGATCGCGATGGTTTCCCGCCAGCCGGGCGGCCTGCGCCGGGCGATCCGCACCAGAAGGCCGGCGACGCAGATCCTGCGCGGCACCCTTCTGGTGATCGAGACCACCCTGATGGTCGAGGCCTTCGTTCGCCTTGGCCTGGTCGGCACCCATGCCATCTTCACCGCTTATCCGCTGCTGGTCGCCGCGCTGTCGGGCCCGATCCTGGGCGAGCGGGTCGGCTGGCGCCGCTGGACGGCGATCGGCGTGGGCTTTCTGGGCATCCTGATCATCCTGCAGCCGGGCGGCACGGCGCTCAATCCCGGCGCGCTGCTGGCCTTCGTGTCGGCGCTGATGTTCGCGGTCTACGGGTTGCTGACGCGGCACGTGTCGCGCGACGATCCGGCGCAGGTCAGCTTTTTCTGGACCGGCATCGCCGGGGCCGCCACCATCACGGTGCTGGGCATCCGTCACTGGCAGTGGCTGGCGCCGGGCGACTGGATCTGGATGGGGATCCTCTGCGCCCTGGGGATCCTGTCCCACTACCTGCTGATCCGGGCCTACGAACTGGCCGAGGCCTCGGCCCTGCAGCCCTTCGCCTATACGCAGCTTGTCTGGGTCAGCGCGATCGGCGTGCTGGTCTTCGGCGAGGCGCTGCACATGAACGTGGTGATCGGCGCGGCGATCGTCGTCGCGGCGGGCCTGTTCACGCTGTGGCGCGCAAGGCTGAAGGCCGCCTGACGGGCGCCTGGCGCGCAGCCCTAGCGAGCCGAGGCCTCGACGGCGACCGGCAGCCAGCCCGGGGGCAGGCGCGGCCCGATGAAGGGCTTTTCCGCCGGCCGCGCGGACAGGGCCAGCGTCAGCCGCGCCGCGGGTGGCGGCATCAGCCCGCCGCCGGTCAGATCCCAGGCCGGAACAAGCGGCGCGGGCTTGCCGTGGATGCGGGCGCGATAGACGGGCATCGCCTCGGTCACGCGCATCACGTAGTTGCGGGTCTCGTCGAACGGGATCAGCTCCACCCATTCGACCGGATCGGCGTCGCGGCGCAGGTCGCCGAAGTCGCGCAGCCAGCGGGCGGGGCGCCCCGGCCCGGCGTTGTAGCCCGAGGCGATCAGCGCCGTCGAGGCGCCAAAGCGGCCGCGCAGCCCGGCCAGATAGGCCGCGCCCAGCCGGGCGTTGTAGGCCCCGTCGGACGTCAGCCGCCCCAGGTCATAGGGTTCGCGGATCTGGCGGGCCATCTGCTCGGCGGTGGCCGGCATCACCTGCATCAGGCCGCGCGCGCCCACCGGGCTACGGGCTGCGGGGTTGAACTCGGATTCCTGGCGGGCGATGGACAGCACCAGTTCGGGCGGTACGCCGAAGTCGGTGTGCTGCAGCCCGGTCAGCGGAAAATGCGCCGCGGGATGGATCACGCCCTTGTCGGCCGCGCGCTTGGACAGGCGCAGCCCGTGCCAGGGCATCCCCGCGTCATGCATCAGCCGGGACATGCGCAGGATGTCCTGGGGCGGGGCGGTTTCCGACAGGTGCAGGAAGAATCGCTGCGCCTCGTCCGGGCGGCCGGTGGCCAGCAGCCACAGCCCGGCCTGAAAGACCGTGCTGTTGCCCAGCGCCGATCGGCGCCAGTCGGGCAGGGGACCGGGATCGGCAAGGTCGGCAGGCATGGGCACGCCGACCCGTTCGGCGGCAAGCTGGCCGTAATAGGTCCCCGGCATCGCCGCCGCCTGCCGGAAGGCCGCATCCGCCGCCGCCTGATCGCCAAGCGCCTGATGCGCGCGTCCCTGCCAGTAGAAGGCCCGGGACCGGCTGATCTGGCTGCCCACAACGGTCTCCAGGTGCCGAAAATGCGCCAGGGCGCGGTCCGCCGCCCCCTGCTTCAGCGCCGCGAAACCCGCCAGCCATTCCAGATCGGCATAATGGCGGTTGTCCTGGGGCAGGAAATGCGGGCGGGCAAGCGCCTCGGCCCGCGCCCAGTCGCCGTTGCGCATGGCCAGCCGGGCATAGTCCACCCGCATCGGCGCCCATGCGGCGGGGTCGCGCAGCGCCGTGGCGCTGCCAGAGGCCGCCAGCATCAGCGCCTGCGCGCCATCATGCTGCTTGGCGCGGACCCGCCACAGATAGCGGTCCAGCGTCAGGCCCGGATCGGCGCGCGCCGCATCGGGCAGGGCCAGGATCAGGTCGTCCACCCCCGCGCGGCCCGCCTGCAGCGCGATCCGCGCGGCCAGCAGCGGCCGGTCGCCCTGGGGCAGGCGGGGCAACAGGCGTTCGGCCTGGGCCCATTCCTGCCGGTCCAGCATCGCCACGGCCCGCGCCGTCATCAGCGGTGCCAGTTCCGCCTCGTGCGCGGCCAGGAAGGCCGCCTCCTCGGCCGCCGTCAGCGGAGTGCCGGTCCAGAACCGGGCGCGTTCGGCCGCCGCGGCCTGCGGGTCGAGGATGGCAAGATAGGCGGTTTCCGCCGCCAGCGTCTGGGGCAGGCGGGCGCCGAACCAGTCGCGCAGGTCCTGCGCCGGCAGGTCCGGGCGCAGCCGGGCATCGCCCTGTTCGCGCAGCAGCGCCAGTCCCGGCCAGTCGCCATAGGCCCGGACAAAGTCGACATAGTCGCCGATCTGGCCGTGGCCCGCGCGCATCGCCTGCCAGCCGACCAGCGCCTCGGCCATCGGTCCCGACCGGCGCGCAGCGTCGCGGGCGGTGATCCAGTCGCGGGCATCCGCCGCCGACAGCGCCAGGGCCATCGCGCCGGCGTCCTCGGCCCGGGCCGGGCCAAGGGGGGCCAGCATCAGCAGCCCGGCGGCTATCATGTCGCGCAGAAGTCGCATCACCGCCCTGTGTCGCCGCCCCTTGCCCGCGAGGCAATTCACAACCTTGGCAAGTTCCCCCAGCCCGTTAATCAGGCCCGCAAAGCAATGCTGCAAGGAAGCGTGTCATGTTCAAGGGATCCCTGCCCGCCCTGGTCACGCCGTTCACCGAGGACGGCGAACTGGATCTGGACAGGCTGAAGGCCCTGGTGGACTGGCATGTGGAACAGGGCAGCCATGGCCTTGTTCCCGTCGGCACCACCGGCGAAAGCCCCACCCTGACCCATGACGAGCATCGCCTGGTGATCGAGGAAGTCGTGCGCGCCGCGGCCGGGCGCATCCCGGTCATCGCCGGCGCCGGATCGAACAGCACCCGCGAGGGCATCGGCCTTGTCCGCCACGCAGCCGAGGTCGGCGCCGACGCCGCCCTGGTCGTGACGCCCTATTACAACAAGCCCACGCAGGCGGGGCTGATCGCGCATTACACCGCCCTGGCCCAGGCGTCGGACCTGCCGATCATCATCTACAACATCCCCAGCCGGTCGGTCATCGACATGACCCCGGAAACCATGGGCGAGCTGGCGAAACTGCCCACGATCATCGGCGTCAAGGACGCCACCGGCAGGCTCGAGCGGGTCAGCCAGCAGCGCATCACCTGCGGCCGCGACTTCGTGCAGCTCTCGGGCGAGGACGCCACCGCGCTGGGCTTCAACGCGCATGGCGGGGTGGGCTGCATCAGCGTGACCGCGAACGTGGCACCCAGGCTCTGCGCCGAGTTTCAGGAGGCGACGCTGGCGGGCGACTATGCGAAGGCGCTGGAATGCCAGGACCGGCTGATGCCGCTGCACGTGGCGATCTTCGTCGAACCGGGGCTGGTGGGGGCGAAATACGCGATGTCGCGGCTGGGGCTTTGCCACGAACGGGTCCGGCTGCCGCTGGTGGGGCTGACAGATCCGACACGGCGGCAGATCGACGCGGCGCTTGCCCATGCCGGCCTGATCTGAACGCGCCGCCGGCAGGCAGGCAAAAACCTGGCGGACCGTCACGGTCTTCTTTTCAAGCGGCTCCTTGCGCCCCATATTGGCGGTGAGGAGACGATCGCCATGCCCCTGCCGCATTTCCTGTTCCTGATCGCCGCGGTCATCCTGATCGCCGCCCTGACGCTGTGGCTGTCTTTCGCTGCAGGCATCCCCTTGGTGGCGTTGTCGCTGATCGCGCTGTCCGGGGCGGTGTTCGTCCATCTGGCGCAGCGCGACAGGCACGACCACGACGCCTGAAGCCGTCCCTGCGGCCCGCTGCGGGCTTGCAGCCGGGGGTCAGCTTTCCAGTTCGGCGTCCCAGTACAGGAAATCCATCCAGCTTTCATGCAGGTGATTCGGCGGAAACCGCCGCCCGGCCGCGTGCATTTCCTCGGGCGTGGGCTGCCTGGGCTTGCGGCGCAGGCTCATCCCGGAATGGCGCAGGCTGCGGTTGGCCTTGCGCAGGTTGCAGGGCGAACAGGCCGCCACGACATTGTCCCAACTGGTGACGCCGCCGCGCGACCGGGGCACGACATGATCGAAGGTCAGATCCCCCTTAGCGCCGCAATACTGGCAGCAGAACTCGTCCCGCAGGAAAAGATTGAAGCGCGTAAAGGCTACGCGCTTCTGGGGTTTCACATAATCCTTCAGAACCACGACCGAGGGCAGCCGGAACGCCTGCCGCTGACTTCGCACCACCTCGTCGTATTCGGCGATGATGTCCACGCGGTCCAGGAAGGCCGCCTTGATCGCCTCCTGCCAAGGCCAGAGCGAGAGCGGGTAATAGGACAGCGGCCGATAGTCCGCGTTCAGCACAAGCGCGGGGTGATGGCGCAGGCTGGCTGGCTCGCGCACGAACTGGGTCCGGAAATCCGCCTGATGTCGGTCGTCTAGCATGCAGCCTTCCCGTCTTCCCCCGCAGGGTGGTCGGGGGCGCCCGTCAGATCCATCACCGCAACTATATATCGCGTCGGGCCGCTGGCAACCCCCCAATCTGTTCGGCGCGGCAGGGGATCCGGATCCGCGCGGCGCGCACAGGACGGATTGCCCGGCGGCCGCGGACATGGCAGCCTGCGCCCATGAGCCAACCGCCACCCCCTGTTCTCGGCACGCTGGAATCGGCCCTTTACGCCGATGACCTGGACGCCGCCCGGGCCTTCTGGGCCGAGGTGATGGGCCTCGAGCCCTTCCAGAGCGTCCCCGGCAGGCACGTTTTCTTCCGCGTGGCCCCCTCGCAGGTTCTGCTGGTGTTCAACCCGGCCGCCACCGGGCAGCCGCCCGGCCCCGGTGCCCGCCTGCCGGTTCCCCCGCATGGCGCCCGGGGGCAGGGGCATTTCTGCCTGTCGGTCCAGCCCGATCACCTGGACGCTTGGCGCGCCCACCTGACCGCCCGCGGCATCGCCATCGAGGCGGATTTCCAATGGCCCAACGGCGGGCGGTCCATCTATCTGCGCGATCCCGCGGGCAATTCGATCGAACTTGCCGACCCCGCCATCTGGGCCTGACGGGGGCCATCTTCTGTGCGCAAATATCCCGCGGGGGTCCGGGGGCGCGAAGCCCCCGGCCTTGTCATTTTCCCAGCCGGTCCTTCACGAAGCGCAGCGCGACCGACAGACCGTCGGCCGAGATCCCGTGCCCGGTTCCCTTCATCACATGGCTGCTGACGGCAAAGCCCGCCTGTTGCAGCGCCTGGGATGCAAGCTGCATGTCCTGGAACGGCACCATCGGATCCTGGTCGCCGTGCAGCAGCAGCACCGGCGGCCTGACCCTGGCCTCGGCCGCCAGCAGTTCCGGCGCCAGCAGGCGGCCCGAGAACCCGACGATGCCGGCGACGGGCTCGGCCCGGCGCGGCAGGACGTGCAGCGCCATCATCGTGCCTTGCGAAAATCCCACCACGACCATCCGGTCCGCCGTCAGCCCCTCGTCCGCCAGCACCCCGTCCAGCCAGGCGTTCAGCAGGCCGACCGACCGTGCCATGGCGTCGCGCGCCTGCGCCTCGCTCGACCCGTCCAGCCAGGGAACGGGAAACCACTGATAGCCGAAGGGGTTGTTGATGCTGCGCTCGGGCGCGTCGGGGGCGTGGAAGGCGACGCCCGGCAGATGCGGCGACAGCGGCTCGGCCAGGCCCAGCAGATCCGCGCCGTCCGCGCCATAGCCGTGCAGGAAGACCACCACCGCATCGGCCTTCGCCGGTCCCTTGCGGGCTGTTGTCAGAACGCTCATGTCACTCCCTCGCGGCCTTTCGCCAGATGGTAATAGGCCCACAGCCCCCGCGCCGCAACCGCACGCCAGGGCCGCCAGGGTTCGGCCATCTGGCGCAGGGCGGCCGGGCCGGGGCGCAGTTCCAGGCCGTACATGATCCGCGCGGCCTCCTGCAGCGCCAGATCGCCGGCCGCGAAGGCGTCCGCCCGGCCCAGCGCGAACTTCAGATAGATCTCGGCGGTCCAGACGCCGATGCCGGGCAGGGCCGTCAGCGCCGCGATCACCTGGTCGTCGGGCAGCTCCCGCAGCCCGTTCCAGTCCAGGCCCGCCGCCGCCACGGCCCGAAGATAGCGCGCCTTGGGCCGCGACAGCCCCGCCGCACGCAGGCTGTCGTCGTCCGCCGCCGCGATGGCCGCTTCGCTCCGCAACCCGGCCGCGCCCATCCGCGCCCAGATCGCTTCGGCCGCCGCGACCGAGATCTGCTGCGAGACGATGGCCGAGGCGATGGCCTCGAAGCCGTCGCTGCGCCGGCGCAGGGGCAGGGGGCCGATCCGCGGCGCCACGCGCGCCCAGACCGGGCAGACCGCCACCAGATGCGCCATGCCTTCCGACAGGTCGGCCTCGGAGCCGATCAGGCGCGGGCGCTCAGTCACGGTCCGCCGCCGCCTCGAGCTTCAGCCGCGTCTCCCAGGCCATCGAGATATGCTGCCGCAGCGCCCTGTCCGCCGCCGGCCCGTCGCCCGCCGCGATGGCGTCCACGATCCGCTTGTGTTCGGCCAGGGCGGTTTCGCTGCGCCCCTCGGCGGCCAGCGATGTGCGCGCCATCAGCGCCATCGACCGATGCACCAGGTCAAGCTGCTGCACCAGATAGCGGTTGTGCGAGGCCAGGTGGATCTGGTGGTGGAAGCGCTTGTTGGCGCGGGCCAGCGCCTCGGGGTCGCCCACGGCCTTCTGGTCGTCCTCGACCATCTGCGCCAGCACCCGGACCTCCTCGGGGGTGGCGTGGCGGGCGGCCAGGCGGGCCGCCAGGGCCTCGAGCTCGGCGCGGACGGTATAAAGTTCCGCCAGCTGGTTGTGGTCCAGCGACGCGACGATCAGGCTGCGCCCGTCGCGCACCAGCATGGCCTGCGTTTCCAGCCGCTGCAGCGCCTCGCGCACGGGGGTGCGGCTGACGCCGAAGCGTTCGGCCAGTTCCGATTCGACCAGCCTGTCGCCGGGGCGATAGGTGCCGGATTCGATCGCGGCCAGGATCAGGGAATACGCGTCCTTCATGGCCTGCACGATTGGCCGCGCATCCGCCGATTGCAAGGCCGCTGTTCCCGGATCCGCATGGGGTTCCTGCGCGGGGCCTTGCGCCAGATTGCCCTTGCCGACCGGTTGGGCCACAATCGGGGCCGGACGCGCCCATCAACAGGTTTGCCATGACCCACGCTACTCGCAAGACCGCCAATCGCCTGACTTTTCCTGTCCTTGCCCTGATCGCCGTGGTTCTGGCGCTGGGCGTCCTGGCCGTCGCCCTGATCGGCCTGCCGGCGCTTGGCCTGCTGGGTCTGGTGCTGACGGCGGTGGTTTTCGCGGTGATGCTGCTGTTCACCGCCGGAAACTAGGCGCGGCATATGATCGCAGGCGATCCTTCGCGAACCGACATCCTGGTGTCCGGCGGCGGCGTCGCCGGGCTGATCGCTGCCGTGGCCTTCGGGGCGCAGGGCCGTTCGGTCCTCTGCGTCGATCCGGCCGCGCCGGTGACGGACGAGGCCGCCGAGGGCGCCGATCTGCGGACCACGGCCTTCCTGACGCCCGCGGTCGGCCTGCTGCGGCGGATCGGGCTGTGGGACCGGCTGGCGCCCCACGCCACGCCCCTGCAGGTGATGCGGATCGTCGATGCCGGCGGCGCGCAGCCGGTGGCGCGGCTGATCCGCGATTTCGACGCCTCGGAAATCGGCGACCAGCCCTTCGGCTGGAACCTGCCCAACTGGCTGCTGCGGCGAGAGATCCTGGCCCGGCTGTCCGGGATGGAGAACGTCCGCTTCCAGCCCGGCACCGGCACCGCCGGCGTCCTGGCCCGGGACGAGGGCGCGCTGGTGACGCTGACCGACGGCCGGCGCCTGCGGGCGCGGCTGCTGGTGGGCGCGGACGGGCGCGATTCGCCGGTCCGCCAGGCGCTTGGCATCGGCGTGCGGACCTTCCGCTATGGGCAGAAGGCCCTGGCCTTCGCGGTCACGCACGACATCCCCCACGGCAACGTCTCGACCGAGATCCACCGCTCGGGCGGGCCGTTCACGCTGGTCCCGCTGCCCGACCGCGACGGCAGGCCCTGTTCGGCCGTCGTCTGGATGGAGACCGGCCGCGACGTGGCGCGCCTTGCCGCCCTGCCGCCCGCCGCCTTCGAGGCCGAACTGAACGCCCGTTCCGCCGGGGTGCTGGGCCATCTGGCGCTGGCGACCCGGCTGACGCAATGGCCGATCATCAGCCAGATCGCCCACCGCTTCGCCGGCCCCCGTACCGCCCTGATCGCCGAGGCCGCCCATGTGGTCCCGCCCATCGGTGCGCAGGGCCTGAACATGAGCCTGGCCGACCTGTCGGCGCTGCTGGACCTGTCGGGCGACCGGCCGGGCGATCCGGCGGGCCTTGCCGCCTATGACCGCGACCGCCGCCCCGAGGCCTTTGCCCGGCTGCTGGGCATCGACGCGCTGAACCGCGCCAGCCAGACTTCGATCCGCCCGCTGCGCGACCTGCGCGCGGCGGCGCTGGGCGGGCTCTACGGCATTGCTCCGGTGCGGCGGCTGATGATGCGGGCCGGGCTGGGGATGCGCTGAGGGGGAAGCCGGCAGGGAACGGGCCTCGCGCCCGGGCGTTTCTGCGCCACCGCAGAGCCCCGAGGATCGCCATGCCTGCCCCCGATGCCCCCCACCCGCAGAACCCCGGTCCGAAAGACCCCGAACCGCAGGACTCCGCCCCCGATCCTGATGTCATCGACCGCATCTGGACCCTTGCCGGAAAGCTGGACCCCTGCATGTTCGTCACCCAGGACGGCCAGGGCCAGCGGGTCCGCCCGGTCTTCGCCCGCGTCCGCCGCGACGAGGGGGCGATCTACGTCCTGTCCGACGGCAAGGGCTGCAAGCTGGACCAGATCGCGGCGAACCCCCATGTGGCGCTGGCCTTTTCCGATGAGCGCGCGAATGACTACGTGGTCATCAACGGCATCGCCGAGGTCCGCCACGACCCCCAGAAGGCCCGCGACCTGTGGCGCTTTTCCGACGAGACCTTCTTCAAGGCGCCCGACAATCCCGATCTGCGGGTCATCACGGTGCGGCCGGTTGCGGCGGAACTGTGGGACGGCAGCAACCTGCTGATAACCGGCACCAAGATGCTGGCCGAACGGCTGCTGGGCGCCAGGACCCGCCTGGTCGAGAACGCGCAGGTCGATCGCCTGCGGCCTTGAACGCCGGCGCCCGCGCCCGTACCTGGGGTAGAGAGGACGACCTCCCCGTGACGGGCGACATGCCGGGACGACCCGGCCAGCAGGGGGTCCGTCATGGCCTGGTTCCATCTTGTTCTTGCCGGCCTTCTGGAAATCGTCTGGGCCACGGCGATGAAGCAGTCCGCCGGCTTCACGCGGCTTCTGCCCACGGTGGTCATGGTCGCCGGCATGATCGGCTCGTTCTGGCTGCTGGCGCTTGCCATGCGGACGTTGCCGCTGGGAACCTCTTATACCGTCTGGGTGGGCATCGGCGCGGTCGGGGCCTTTCTGCTGGGCATCGTGCTGTTCGGCGAACCCGTCACCCCCGCGCGCCTTCTGGCCGCCGCCCTGATCGTGGCGGGCATCGTCACCATGAAGCTGGCCTCGTGACGGTCGAAACGAACCGCAAACGCACGCAATCGGCAATTTCCTTCCGCCGCCAACGGTGTTAAAACCGCGCGCCAGCCAGAGGAGTGCCTGCCATGCCCGCCTATCGTTCCCGCACCACCACCCACGGCCGCAACATGGCGGGCGCGCGCGGCCTGTGGCGGGCGACCGGGGTGAAGGACAGCGATTTCGGCAAGCCGATCATCGCCATCGTCAACAGCTTCACCCAGTTCGTGCCGGGCCATGTCCATCTGAAGGATCTGGGCCAGCTGGTCGCCCGAGAGGTCGAGGCCGCGGGCGGCATCGCCAAGGAATTCAACACCATCGCCGTCGATGACGGGATCGCGATGGGCCATGACGGGATGCTGTATTCGCTGCCCTCGCGCGAGATCATCGCGGATTCGGTGGAATACATGGTCAACGCCCATTGCGCCGATGCGATGGTCTGCATCAGCAACTGCGACAAGATCACGCCGGGGATGCTGATGGCGGCGCTGCGGCTGAACATCCCGGTGGTCTTCGTGTCCGGCGGCCCGATGGAGGCCGGCAAGGTCATCCTGGACAGCGGCAAGGTCAAGGCGCTGGATCTGGTCGATGCCATGGTCGCCGCCGCCGATGATCGCATCTCGGATGCCGAGGTCGAGGTGATCGAACGCTCGGCCTGCCCGACCTGCGGATCCTGTTCGGGCATGTTCACCGCCAATTCCATGAACTGCCTGACCGAGGCGCTGGGCCTGGCGCTGCCCGGCAACGGATCGACGCTTGCCACCCATGCCGACCGCAAGCGCCTGTTCGTCGAGGCCGGCCATCTGGTCGTCGATCTGGCGCGCCGCTACTACGAAGGCGACGACGCCAGCGTGCTGCCCCGCTCGATTGCCAGCTTCAAGGCCTTCGAGAACGCGATGACCCTGGACATCGCCATGGGCGGGTCCACCAACACCGTGCTGCACCTGCTGGCCGCCGCGCACGAGGCGGGCGTCGATTTCACCATGTCCGACATCGACCGCCTGTCGCGGCGCGTGCCGGTGCTGTGCAAGGTCGCCCCCGCCAAGGACGACGTGCACATGGAGGACGTCCACCGCGCCGGCGGCATCATGGGCATCCTGGGCGAACTGGACCGCGCGGGCCTGCTGCACACCGATGTCGGCAGCGTCCATGCCGGGTCCCTGGCCGAGGCGCTGGACCGCTGGGACGTGATGCGCACCGACGCCGCGTCCGTCCACGACTTCTACCGCGCCGCGCCGGGGGGCGTGCCGACGCAGGTCGCGTTCTCGCAGGACCGGCGCTATGATTCGGTGGATACCGACCGCAAGTCGGGCGTGATCCGGGCGGCAGACCATGCGTTTAGCCAGGACGGCGGGCTGGCGGTGCTGTATGGCAACCTGGCCGAGGACGGCTGCATCGTGAAGACGGCGGGGGTGGACGAATCGATCCTGACCTTCACCGGCCGCGCGCATATCTTCGAAAGCCAGGACGATGCGGTGTCGGGAATCCTGACCGGCAAGGTGGTCCCCGGCGAGATCGTGCTGATCCGTTACGAAGGCCCGCGCGGCGGGCCGGGGATGCAGGAGATGCTCTATCCCACCAGCTATCTGAAGTCGAAGGGGCTGGGCAAGGCCTGCGCGCTGGTGACCGACGGGCGCTTCTCGGGCGGCTCGTCGGGGCTGTCGATCGGCCATGTCTCGCCCGAGGCGGCCGAGGGCGGCACCATCGGCCTGGTCGAACAGGGCGACACGATCCGCATCGACATCCCGAACCGGGTGATCCACTTGGAGGTGGACGACGCGACCCTGGCCGCCCGCCGTGCGCAGCGCGAGGCCCTGGGCTGGAAGCCCGCCAAGCCGCGCCAGCGTCAGGTCTCGACCGCGCTCAGGGCCTATGCCGCGATGACCACCAGCGCCTCGCGCGGCGCGGTGCGCGTCATCCCGGAGTGACCGGCTGGCCGGCGATCCAGACGGATTGCAGGCCCCAGTCGTCGTCCAGAAGCACCAGATCGGCGCGCCTGCCTTCGCGCAGCGCGCCGTACTCGCCCGCCAGGCCGGCGGCGCGCGCGGGCTCCGACGTGGCCATGGCCAGCGCCCGTTCGGGGGCGATCCCCGCCTGATCGACCAGCACGCGGATCGCCTGATCCATACGCAGATCCGCCCCGGCCAGGGTGCCGTCCGCCAGCGTCAGCCGCCCGTCGCGGCGGTGGATGATCCGGCCTTGCAAGGCCATCCGGGTCAGGTCGGTGCCGGCGAAGGCCATGCAGTCGGTGACCAGGAAGATGCCTTCGGGGCGCGCCGCCAGGGCCGCGCGCATCGCCGCCGGGTGGACATGGACCCCGTCCGCGATCAGCCCGGCCCGGGCGTCGCCCGCCAGCACCGCGCCGACCAGGCCGGGGGCGCGGTGGCCCATCTGGCTCATGGCGTTGAACAGATGCGTGACAAGCCGCGCGCCCGCCGCAAAGGCGGCGCGGGCGGTGTCGTAATCGCAGTCGCTGTGGCCCAGGCTGACGACCGCACCGGCGCGCGACAGCGCGGCGATCTGGTCGGGCGTCGCGGCTTCGGGCGCCAGCGTCACCATCAGCACCGGCAGGGCGCGCGCGGCATCGCAAAGGCGCGCCAGATCCTCGGGCGTCATCGGGCGGATCAGGGCCGGGTCATGGGCGCCGTGGCGGCGCGGGTCCAGATGCGGGCCTTCCAGATGCAGGCCCAGAAAGCCGGGGGTGCCGATCGCGCGGATGCCCGCGGCGATGACGGACGCCGTGGCGTCAGGGCTGTCCGAGATCAGCGTGGGCAGCACCCCCGCGCAGCCAAGCCGCTGGTGCGTGGCGCAGATCCGGCGCAGCGCCGCGGGATCGGTGCCGCCGTCCACCATCAGCCCGCCGCCGCCATTCACCTGCAAATCCAGGAACCCGGGGGCGAGGGTGCCGTTCAGCCGCGTGACAGGCCCGGCCTTGGCAACCGGAAGCACGGCGGCGATGCGGCCGCCCTCGATCACCACGGCATGATCGGCCAGCATCCGGCGGCCGTCGAAGACGCGCGTCGCGGCCAGGACCGTCATGCCGCCCCGGCCATCTGCCGCGCCATCAGCAGCGCCCCGTCCACCCCCGACCCAAGCGCCGGGCGCTGCGGCCAGTCCGTCAGCCGCGCCGCATAGGCGGGGCCAAGCCCGCCCACGAAGACCACCGGCAAGGGCGCATCGCCTTGCAGGACGGTCAGGATGTGGCGCACATCGGCCAGGGCCGCATCCAGGACCTGCCGCGCCGCCGGGTCGTCGCCCGAGACGATGCCTGGGGCGAAGGCGGCGAAATCGGCGGGGCTGGCGGTGTTGCCGAAGCGGATGATGCCCTCGATGCCGCCGAGCGTTTCCAGGATTTCCTGCAGCAGGGGGGTCATGGCCGCGAAGCCGTCTGCGGCCCGCATCGCCAGAGCCAGCAGCGCCCGGCCCAGAACGGCGCCCGATCCCTCGTCGCCCATCAGAAAGCCGCGCCCGCCCACCTGGCGCAGATCGCCGCCGCGCTGCACGGCAAAGACCGATCCTGTGCCGATCGCGGCCAGGATGCCGTCCTGGGTGCCCAGGGCTCCGCGGGCCGCCGTCACCGCGTCGTTGACGATCCGCATCCGGGCGAAGGGCAGCAGCCCCGCCAGCCGTTCGGTCGCGGCCGTCATCGTGCCGCCCGCAAGGCCCAGCGCGGCGATGAGGTCGCGCGGGTCGGCGCCGGTCCCCTCGATCGCCCGGGCCGTGGCGGCCATGATGTTGACCGCCGCGCCCTCGACATCGCTGTTGATGTTGGCGGGCCCGCCCTGGCCCTGGCCGATGATCCGGCCGTCCGCGTCCGACACCGCCGCCCGGCAGCCGCTGCCGCCCCCGTCGATTCCCAGAAAGAACGCCATGCCCTGTCCCCCTTCGGGACGGTTCTAGCCGCGTTCCCCGGATCCGAACAGCCCGCGCAACCCCCGCGTGACCAGGTTGCCGACCCGGGGGCGCGGCTGGGCCAGGAAGGGCAGGGGACGGCAGACCTCCATCGCGGCGATGCCGACGCGGGCGGTCAGGGCGCCATTCACCACGCCCTCGCCGAAGCGGCGCGACAGCTTGGAAAGCATCCCGCCGCCCGCGACGGTCTCGATCAGGTCGTCGCCGGCAGCCACCGCGCCGGTCGCGACCAGATGGGTCATCACCGTGCGCGCCAGCCGCCAGCCGCCGACCGCACCGGCCCGGCCGCCATAGATCTCGGCCATGCGGCGGATCATCCGCAGGTTCGCCGCCAGGGCCGCAGCGACATCGGCAAGCGCCAGCGGGATCAGCGCGGTGGCGGTGGCCACGGTGCGGGCGGCGGCCTCGATCTCGCGGCGGGCATCCTGGTCGAGGCCCGCCAGCAGTTCCGTTTCGGCCATCGTCAGCAGGGTGCGCGCATCGAAGGCGTCGCCCCGGCCGTCGGCCAGCCGCCTGCGGCCCCAGTCCAGTTCCGGCCGGTCGCGGTAAAGCGCCAGCAGGTCGTCGGCCACCGCACGGGCCTTGTCCATGCTGTCGCCTGCCAGGGCCGCGCCGGCCTGCCGCTGGATGGCGTCGATCCGGGCGAACCGCGCCCAGGCCCGGTATTCGCGCCAGGCCATGCCCAGGGCCGCCAGCGTGAACAGCGCAAACAGCGCAACCCCGATCCAGCCCAGCACCGGATAGCGGTTCAGCAGGTCGTTGATGAAGTTCAGCGCCGCGATCGACAGCAGGAAGGTGAACAGCGCCACGCCGGAATTGACGAAGAACCGCGTCAGCCGCGACGGGCGCCGCCCGACCAGCCGGGCCACCATCTCCATCGTGCGGGGGCGGGGCAGGACGGCATCGGCGGCGTCGATGGGCGGGGCGTCGGCCGGGTTCGGGCCGCCGTCGCCTTCGCGTTCGTCCTGGCTGGGACCGGGACGGGCATCGGCGGCGGCAGGGGCGTCCAGTTCGATCAGCACCGGGCCGCGGCGGGGGGTGTATCGCTCATAGCCGGTCCCCGATCAGGAATTCGGCGGCGCGGTCCAGCCGGATATGGGGCGGGCCGTCGCCGGGGCGCGCCGTCATGGGCGCGGGCGCGAAGTTCATGATGGCATAGTCGCCGTCCAGCCAGCGTGCCGCGCCGTCGCGCGCGGGATGCAGCAGCACGGCGGGATCGGCGGGCAGTTCGCCCGGATAGAAGGCCGCCTGCCGCCCGTCCAGCAGCCGGCCGCGCACGGCGGGCAGATCCTCGCCGTTCTGGCGGATCGTGTCTTCGGTCGTGGCGCGCAGCGCGGCGATCGACATGGCCTCGGTCCGCGCGCCCGAGAAGTCGGCGCGGTCGCGCGCCTCGCGCAGCATCGCCGACAGGATCGCCGTCAGGCGGTTGTGCTGGACGTGATGCAGGTGGTCGGCCTTGGTGGCGGCGAACAGGATGCGTTCGACCCGCCGCGTGCCCAGAAGCTGCGCCAGCCAGCCCGCGCGGCCGGGGCGGAAGGCGGTCAGCACGTCGGCCATGGCGCGGCGCATGTCCTCGACCGCGCCAGGCCCCTGATGGATCGCGCCCAGCACATCGACCAGCACCACCTGCCGGTCGATGCGGGCGAAGTGGTTGCGGAAGAAGGGTCTGACGACGCGGGACTTGTAGGCGTCGAAGCGGCGGCGGAACTCCCGGTGCAGCCGGCCCTCCGCAAGGGTTGCGGGCAGGGGCGCGAAGGTCAGCGCGGGCGAGCCCTCCATCTCTCCGGGGATCAGGAAGCGGCCGGGGGTGCAGTCCGACCAGCCCGCGTCCCGGGCGGCGTGCAGATGCGCGGTATAGACCCCGGCGAGCCGCTGCGCGGTGGGTTCATCGAAGCGGTCGCCATCAAGGCCCGCCAGCGCGGCCTGATAGTCCTGGGCGCCGGGGCGGCCCTGCATCCGGTCCAGAACCTCGGCCGACCAGTCGGAGAAGTCCCGCTCCATCAGGCGAAGGTCCAGCAGCCATTCGCCGGGGTAATCGACGATGTCCAGATGCAGGGTGCGCGGCCCCCTCAGCCCGCCCAGAAGGCCGCGGCCGTCCAGCCGCAGCGACAGGCGCAACTGGCTGACATGGCGCGTCCCCTCGGGCCAGTGGGGCTGCGGGCCGGTCAGCGCGGCCAGGTGGCGTTCGAAGTCGAAGCGCGGCACCGTGTCGTCGGGCTGCGGTTGCAGCCAGGCCGCCTTGATGGTGCCATCGGCGGCGGCGCGCAGCGAATGCATCCGCCCGCGGTCCATCAGGTTCGCCACCAGCGAGGTGATGAACACCGTCTTTCCCGCCCGCGACAGGCCGGTGACCCCCAGCCGGACGACCGGATCACCCATGCCGATGCCTGCCAGAACGCTGCTGCCGATACCCATTCCGCCTGCCTGTTTTTCTGCCGTCGGTCCTGGAAGGTAGGCCCCGGGGAAGGGTTTGCCTAGGGCGGCGGGCCGGGGTTCCGCTTGGCCCGCCGTTGCGCCATAACGCGGGGATGCTGGATCGGTTGCCTGTCGAGGATGTTTTGCCCGCGCTCTGCGAGGCGCTGGCCGCGCAGGACCGGGCGGTGCTGGTGGCGCCGCCGGGGGCCGGCAAGACCACGCGGGTGCCGCTGGCGCTGCTGGACAGGGTGGCGGGCCGGATCGTCATGCTCGAGCCGCGGCGGCTGGCCGCGCGCGCCGCCGCCGAACGGCTGGCCGAGCAGCTGGGCGAGGCCCCCGGCGGCCGCGTCGGCTACCGGATGCGCGGCGAAAGCGTCGCGGGCAGCCGGATCGAGGTGGTGACCGAGGGCATCCTGACGCGGATGATCCAGGCCGATCCCGGCCTGGAGGGGATTGGCTGCGTCATCTTCGACGAGTTCCACGAGCGCAGCCTGAACGCGGACCTGGGGCTGGCCTTGGTCTGGGAGGCCAGGGGCGCCCTGCGCGAGGATCTGGCGGTGCTGGTGATGTCGGCCACGCTGGACGCCGAACCCGTCGCCGCGCTGCTGGACGACGCGCCCGTGATCCGGTCCGAGGGCCGCGCCTTCCCGGTCGAGACGCGCTGGCTGCCCCGGCCGCTGCCCGCGGGCGCGCGCCTGGTCGACGAGGCCGCGCGGCTGATCGCCCAGGCCGAGGCCGAAACTCGCGAGACCGGCGGCACGATCCTGGCCTTCCTGCCCGGCGAGGGCGAGATCCGGCGGGTCATGGCTCAGCTTGGCGACCGCTGTGAAGTGCTGCCGCTTTACGGGGCGTTGAAACCGGCCCAGCAACGGGCGGCGCTGTCGCCCCCGGGGCCGCGGCGGCGGATCGTCCTGGCCACCGCGATCGCCGAAACCTCGCTGACCATTCCGGCGGTTCGGGTGGTGGTGGATGCGGGCCGGGCGCGGCGGGCGCGGTTCGACCCCGGTTCAGGGATGTCGCGGCTGGTGACCGAACGCGTCAGCCGGGCCGAGGCCGACCAGCGCCGCGGCCGGGCGGGGCGCGTGGCGCCGGGGCTTTGCTATCGGCTATGGGCGCGGGCCGAGGAAGGCGCGCTTCCCCCCTTCGCCCCGCCAGAGATCGCGGTGGCGGATCTGGCCGGGCTGGCGCTGGATCTGGCCGCCTGGGGCGCCGCGCCAGGGGATCTGGCCTTCCTGACGCCCCCGCCCGATGCGGCGCTGTCGGAGGCCCGCGCCCTGCTGCGCGGGCTCGAGGCCCTGGACGGGGCCGGCCGGATCACCGATCACGGGCGGGCGCTATCGCGGCTGCCGCTGCATCCCAGGCTGGCCCATATGCTGCTGCGCGCAGGGCCGGAAGCGGCGGAACTGGCCGCGCTGCTGTCGAGCCGCGATCCCCTGCGCGGCGCGCCCGCCGATCTGGCGCTGCGGCTGGCGGCGATGCGCGACCCCGGCGGATTTTCCGCCCGCCATCCCTGGGAGGCGAACCGGCCGGTCATCCAGCAGATCCGCGACGAGGCCTTGCGGCTGCGGCGGCTTGTGGCGTCCCGCGACGGCGGGGGCTCTGCCCCCCGGGCCCCCCGGGGGTATTTGGACAAAGAAGAAACGGGCGCCATGGTGTCGCTGGCCTATCCCGACCGGATCGGATTGCGCCGCAGCGGCGGAGAGGCGCGCTTCGTGCTGTCGGGGGGCAGGGGCGCCGTCATGGATCCGGGCGATCCGCTGGCCGGAGAGCGCCTAATCGTCGCCGCCGATCTGGACGGCGACGCGCGCGAGGCGCGCATCCGCATGGCGGCCCCCCTGGAGGAGGACCGGCTGCGCGCCTTGCACGGCGGGCGGATCGAGACGGTCTCGATCTGCGCGTGGTCGCGGCGCGAGGCGCGGGTGATGGCGCGGGTGCAGGAGCGGCTGGGCGCGCTGGTGCTGTCGGACCGCCCCTGGCCCGAGGCGCCGCCCGAGGCCATCGCCCGGGCCTCGCTGGAGGGACTGCGGCTGGACGGGCTGCCCTGGAGTCCGGCGGCGGCGCGGCTGCGGGCGCGGATCGCGCTGCTGCCGGAGCTTGGCCCGGTCGATGACGCGGCCCTGCTGGCGGATGCCGACTGGCTGCTGCCCTGGCTGGGCCGCGCCCGGACGCTGGCCGATCTGCGCGGGCTGGATCTGGTCGAGCCGCTGAAGGCCCGGATCGGCTGGGACGGCCAGCAGCGGCTGGATCGTGAGGTGCCGGCGCATTTCGTCACGCCGCTGGGCCGCAGGGTGCCGATCGACTACGGCCACGAGCAGCCCTCGATCGAGCTGCGCCTGCAGGAGCTGTTCGGGGTCACGGAACACCCGGCCGTGGGCGGGCGGCCCTTGCGCATCAGCCTGCTGTCCCCGGGCGGCAAGCCGGTGCAGGTGACGACCGACCTGCCGGGCTTCTGGGCGTCGAGCTATGGCGATGTGAGGAAGGACATGCGCGGGCGCTATCCCCGCCATCCCTGGCCCGAGGATCCGCGCCAGGCCGATCCCACGCTGCGCGCCAAGCCGCGCGGAACCTAGTCGACGGCGCGGATCAGCGCCTTGTCCAGCACGCGCAGCACCTGCGCCAGGTCGTGCCCGCGCTTGAGGATGCGCCCGTCCATGCCGATCACCGCATAGGCGCCCTGGGCGGCGCGCAGCCGGGGGCGCTTTTCGATCCGGTAGAGAGGATGTTCGGCGGCGCGGCGGAAGACGCTGAACACGGCCGCGTCGCGCAGGAAGGACATGGCATAGTCGCGCCATTCGCCTGCGGCGACGAATCGGCCATAGACCGACAGGATCAGGGACAATTCCGCCCGGTCGAAGACGACGCGATCGGGATCGGCTTGGAACGGCGGGCCGGCATTCATCATGACGGAATGGTGACACCCGCCGCGGGGCAAGGCAACGGCGAAAACGACGGCGCCGGGCCGGTCAATAGCAGCTGACCCTCTCGATCAGGCCGGTGCGGCCGTATTCGATGTTCAGGCGCTCGGGGCGGAAATCCGAGGTGACGGGATCATCGGGGCCGATCTGGCGGGTTCCGATGGGAAAGGTCATGGCCGCCACCACCGAGGCCGGCTGCCCGACCAGCCCCTGATAGGCCGAGGCGCGGCAGTCATCGGGAGGCGTGTCGGGCGCGGGCTCGACCGGCAAGGGTTCGCAGGCGGCAAGAAGCGCGGCGGCGGTCAGGGCGAGGGCGCAGGCTTTTGCAGGCATCATGTCACCCGCAATCGACATTGGTGATGATGCCCGCCTGGTCCAGGCGGAAGACGATCCGGTTGGGGTCGTAGTCCTGCGGCTCGATCCCGCGATATTCGACGACGCGGTAATCCTTGGTGATGCCGAGGGTCGGGATCACGCTGCCGGGCTGGCCCACCGTGGAACCATAGTTCTTGGTCGCCCCGCAGAGGTCGGGCTTGCGTTCGGTCAGGCCCGACACCCCAAGCGCCGGTTCGGGCGCGGGGGGCGCATAAACCATCGGGGCGGGTTCGGGCAGGGGGGCCGGGACGGGTGCCGGGGCCATGCAGGCCGACACCAGGCTGGCGGCGGCGATCGGCAGCAGGATCGTGATGGTCTTCATGATGGCGGATTCCCTCGGAGCGCCCGTCTGTCGCGGGCTTCGCGCCCGGATCATACAGAGAGCCCCTCTGGTTGAGAAGGCGTGTCGGCGGTCACGTTCGCATCATCGACTCCGGGCCCGCCGCACCCGCCTGCGGTTGGCCGGCGGCGGCCCCTTGTCGGCAGGGCCTGCCAGGGCTGGGCCGGGAAGGGGGCGGGAATGCCCGGATCTTGCCCAGAAGACGCTTGGCCCCCCGTCCGGGCCGGCATAGGGTCCGGGGACATCGCCAGGAAAGCGCCCAGTTCAGGAGCAGTTGATGACCGTCCCCCATACATCCTTCCGCGATTCGGTCGAGCGCATGTTCAGCCAGGCTGCGGGCCTGATGAATCTCCAGCCGGGGCTGGAGGAGAAGATCAGGGTCTGCAATTCGACCTATACCGTGCGCTTCGGGGTGCGTCTGCGCGGGCAGATCCACACCTTCACCGGCTATCGTTCGGTCCATTCCGAGCACATGGAGCCGGTGAAGGGGGGCATCCGCTATTCGCTGGACGTGACCCAGGACGAGGTCGAGGCCCTGGCCGCCCTGATGACCTACAAATGCGCGCTGGTCGAGGTGCCCTTCGGCGGGTCCAAGGGGGCCTTTGCATCGACCCCCGCGCCTGGAACGAGGACGAGCTGGAGCGCATCACCCGCCGCTTCACCTACGAGCTGTCCCGGCGCAACCTGATCTCGCCCAGCCAGAACGTTCCGGCCCCCGACATGGGCACGGGTGAACGCGAGATGGCCTGGATGGCCGATGCCTACAAGCGGCTGCATCCCGACGACATCAACGCCAAGGCCTGCGTCACCGGCAAGCCGCGCACTGCAGGCGGGATCGAGGGACGGGTCGAGGCCACGGGGCGGGGCGTGCAATACGCGCTGCGCGAGTTCTTCCGCCACCCGGACGTGATGAAGCGGGCAGGGCTGGAGGGCGGCCTGGCGGGCAAGCGGGTGATCGTCCAGGGCCTGGGCAATGTGGGCTATCACGCCGCCCAGTTTCTGTCGGCCGAGGACAAGGCGATCGTCACCTGCGTGATCGAGCGCGACGGGGCGATCAGCAACCCCCAGGGCATCAACATCGACGCCCTGCGCGGCCATATCCGCGTGACCGGGGAGTCCGGGGCTTTGCCGGCGGCGACTATCGCGAGATCGGGCTGTCGGCGCTGGAGGACGAGTGCGACATCCTGATCCCGGCGGCCGTCGAAAGCGTGATCCACGCCGGCAACGCCGACCGCATCCGCTGCAAGCTGATCATCGAGGCCGCGAATGGCCCGGTGACGGCGGATGCCGACGCGATCCTCAAGCGCAAGGGGGTGGTCATCATCCCCGACATGTATGCCAACGCGGGCGGGGTCACGGTCAGCTATTTCGAATGGGTCAAGAACCTGTCGCAGATCAGCCTGGGCCGTCTGGAACGCCGCCATGAAGAAGCGCGCGCCCGGCTGCTGATCGAGGAACTGGAGCGGATCTCGGCCGACACGGGCACGAACTTCGAACTGGCGCGCGGCTTCAAGGAGGCCTTCCTGCACGGCGCGGACGAGCTGGATCTGGTCCGCTCGGGTCTGGACGACACGATGCGCGAGGCCTTCAAGAAGATGAAGGAGGTCTGGATTTCCAATCCGCAGATGGATGACATGCGCACCGCCGGATACGTCGTGGCGATCCGGCGCATCGCCAACGTCTATGGATCGCTGGGGCTGTGACGGGAGGCGGGGGCGCTGCCCCCGCCGCCGTTCCGGCGGCGCCCCCGGGATATTTGCGCACAGAAGATGGGGCCTCAGCTCCGCGGTGCGGCGGCGCGGCGCAGGCGGTCGTTGATCGCCGCGCCCAGGCCGTGATCCGGGATCGGCGCGACGGCGATCGGGCGGCCTTCGCGGTCGGCGCGCCGCAGGATGTCGAAGAGCCGGGCGGCGGCCTGGGTCAGGTCGCCGGTTTCCGACAGCGTTAAGGGGCCGGGCCGGCCGAAGGCGATATGGGTTTCGCCGGGCGCGGGATCGGCCGCGTCCAGTCGCAGCGCCGCCCTGGGGGCATAGTGGCTGGTCAGCTGGCCCGGCGCGCTGGGCGCGGCCGGATCGGCATAATGATCCGCCAGCGGGCGACCCAGAACCTCGGCCAGCCGTTCGGCCGGGATGCCCCCGGGGCGCAGCAGCGTCGCGCGGTTTTCCGGCCAGCCGACGATGGCGGATTCCACGCCCAGACTGCAGGGGCCGGCCTCGATCACCGCCGCGATGCGGCCGTTCAGGCCGCCGTCGGGGTCCAGCACATGGGCCGCGCTTGTCGGGCTGATGCGGCCCGAGGCATTGGCCGAAGGGGCCGCCAGCGGCCCGGTCAGCCGCAACAGCGCCTGCGCGACGGGATGCGCAGGCAGTCTGAGCGCGACCGTCTCGAGCCCCGCGGTGACCAGCGAGGCGATGCCCGCTTCCTTGCGCAGGGGCAGCACCAGGGTCAGGGCGCCGGGCCAGAAGGCGGCGGCGAGCGCCTCGGCCTCGGGCGTCAGATCGGCCATGGTGCGCGCCGTGTCCAGGTCGGCCACGTGCACGATCAGCGGATTGAAGCTGGGCCGGCCCTTGGCCTGATAGATGCGGGCGACGGCCTGGGGGTTGCGCGCGTCGCCCGCCAGGCCGTAAACCGTCTCGGTCGGGATGGCCACGACCTGTCCTTGCGCCAGAAGGGCGGCGGCGCGGGCCAGCCCGCTTTCGTCTGGCAACAGTCGTTCGGTCTGCATCCGTGACGCCGGGTTTCGGTTGAGCATTGGTCAAGGCCCCATAAGATGGGCCGCGACAGTCAGATAGCCGCGCCGCGGCAGGTTGCCAAGGCGCCGAGGGAAAGGGATCCAGATGAGCTACAAGGCCCCGGTCGAGCAGATCGACTTCATCCTGAACCACGTCGTGCCGTTCCCCGACCTGGCCCGGACCGACCGCTTCGCCGAGGCGACGGCCGAGACCGCGTCCGCCATCCTGTCCGAGGCCGGAAAGCTGGCCGAGAACGTCCTGGCGCCGCTGAACCGGGCGGGCGACGAACAGCCTGCGGTCCTGGAAAACGGCCGCGTCCGGTCCTCGCCCGGCTATGCCCAGGGCTTCCGCGCCATTGCCGAGGGCGGCTGGGTCGGGCTTTCCGCCGATCCCCGTCACGGCGGCATGGGGCTGCCGCAGGCGCTGAACATGGCCGTCTCGGAGATGATGTCGGGCGCCTGCCTGGCCTTGCAGCTGAACCCCCTGCTGACCCAAGGCCAGATCGAGGCGCTGGAGCATCACGCCAGCGAGGAGCTGAAGGCGCTGTACCTGCCAAAGCTGATCTCCGGGGAATGGTCGGGGACGATGAACCTGACCGAACCCGGTGCGGGCAGCGATGTGGGCGCGCTTGTCACCCGGGCCGAGCCCGTGGACGACGGCACCTATCGCGTGACCGGCCAGAAGATCTACATCACCTGGGGCGACAGCGACGTGACCGACAACGTCTGCCACCTGGTGCTGGCCCGCCTGCCGGGCGCCCCCAGGGGAACCCGGGGCATCAGCCTGTTCATGGTGCCCAAGCTGATCCCGGATGCCGATGGCCGGCCGGGGGTGGCCAACAGCCTCAAGGTCCTCAGCCTCGAGGAGAAGCTGGGCATCCACGGCAGCCCCACCTGCGTGATGAGCTTCGAGGGCGCCACCGGCTGGCTGGTCGGCGAGGAGCACAGGGGCATGGCCGCGATGTTCACGATGATGAACTGCGCCCGCCTGGGCGTGGGGATGCAGGGCGTCGGCGTGGCCGAGGCCGCGCTGCAGAAGGCCGTGGCCTATGCCGCCGAACGCAACCAGATGGGGCCGATCATCCGCCATCCCGACGTCCGCCGGATGCTGGCCACCGCCCGGGCCGAGGTCTTTGCCGCCCGGGCCATCGGCCTGGCCTGCGCCACCGCCATCGACCTGGAGCGCGCCACCGGCGAGGCCGCCCATGCCGCCCGCGCGGCGTTCCTGACCCCGATCGCCAAGGCCTATGGCACCGATGTCGGCTGCCGGGTCGCCGACATGGGCGTGCAGGTCCACGGCGGCATGGGCTATGTCGAGGAAACCGGCGCGGCCCAGTATCTGCGCGACGTGCGCATCACCCCCATCTACGAGGGCACCAACGGCATCCAGGCGATGGATCTGGTGGGCCGCAAGCTGTCGGACGGCGGCGACGTCGCCCTGCGCCTTCTGGACGAGATCGCCGACGGCGCCAAGACCGCCCAGGTCGATCACCCGCAGATGGCCAACCAGCTGTGGCAGGCGGCCGAGACCCTGCGCGAGGCGACGCAGACGCTGCTCGAGCGCGACCTGCCCGACCGCTTTGCCGGGGCGGTGCCCTATCTGTCGGCCTTCGCCCGGGTGCTGGGGGGCTTTACCACCTGCGCGCGGTGCAGGCCGGCGGCGGGACGCAACTGGCCCTGGCCCGGGTCTTCATGGCGCGCGTCCTGCCGCGCCACGCGGCCGACCTGGCCGAGGCCCTGGCCGGGCTGGACGACCTGGAGGGCATCAGCGACGCCGCGCTGGCCGGCGCTGTGGCGGCGTGATCGCCGCTCCGTTCCAGGTCCCGCCCGCGGCGGGCGATGCCATTACGGTCGCGCCGGGCGTCCTGTGGATGCGCCTGCCGCTGCCGATGGCGCTGGACCACGTGAACGTCTATGCCCTGGACGAGGGCGACGGCTGGACGCTGGTCGATACCGGCTTCGACACCCCCGCCGCCCGCGAGGCCTGGACCGCGCTGCGGGCGGGTCCGCTGAAGGGCCGGCCGATCCTGCGCGTGATCGGCACCCACCACCATCCTGACCATATAGGCCTGGCAGGCCGGTTCATGGCGCTGGACGGGGCGGAACTGGCCATGAGCCGCACCGCCTGGCTGATGGCGCGGATGCTGGTCCTGGACCGGCAGGACCATATCACCGCCGAATCCCTGGCCTTCTGGCGCCGCGCCGGGATGCCGGCGGAGATGCTGGAGAAGCGCGCTGCGGAACGGCCCTTCAACTTCGCCGATTGCGTCCATCCCCTGCCGCTGGGCTTCACCCGGCTGACGGACGGGCAGGACGCGGTGTTCGGGGGCCGCCGCTGGCGCGTCGTCATGGGGCACGGCCACGCGCCCTGCCACGCCACCTTCTGGTCCCTGGATGACGACCTGGTGATCGGCGGCGACCAGCTTCTGCCCTCGATCTCTCCCAATCTGGGGGTCTATCCGACCGAACCCGAGGCCGATCCGGTGGGCGAATGGATCGACAGCTGCCAGCGGATGCTGGATCTGGCCCAGCCTCGCCACCTGGTCCTGCCCGGCCACAAGCTGCCCTTCACCGGCCTGCCGACGCGGCTGCGCCAGCTGATCGACAACCACCACAGCGCCCTGGCCCGGATGGTCGCGGCCCTGCGCGAAGGCCCGCGCACGGCGGTCGGCTGCTTCGACATCCTGTTCAAGCGCCGCATCGGATCGGGCGAGTTCGGCCTGGCCCTGGTCGAGGCGGTGGCCCATGTGAACCACCTGCACCGGCAGGGCGTCGTGTCGCCGGTGGGACAGCAGGACGGGGCCGTGCTGTGGGGGGCGTGACAGGGCGGACGGTTTCCGTTATCGCAAGGGCGAACCGGACAAGGAGGGCAGCCGCATGGCGCAGCATCACGACACGACCGAACACCACAAGGTCGGCACCATGGACATCACCGAACAGCAACGGACCTTCAGGGGCTTCATCAAGTTCGCCACCTGGACCGTGATCCTGTCGATCCTGGTGCTGGTGTTCCTGGCCCTGGCGAATGCCTGAGCGGCAGGCGGATCCTCAATGAAAAGACGGGTTTTTCTGGCGGCTGCCATGCCGGCCGCCCTGGCCGCCTGCGGCGCCAAGCACGTGTGGGATTCCGACGAGGAACTGCGGGCCGCGCGCTTCGTCTCGGACGAGCCGCCGTCGATCACGCTTCTGACGGTGATCGGCATTCCGCGGGGCGAGGGCGGCCATTCAGGGCTGATGGTGAACGGCAGCCAGAGGGTGATCTATGACCCCGCGGGAAGCTGGCAGCATCCGCGCATCCCCGAACGCAACGACGTGCTGTACGGGATCACCGACAACTTCAAGAACTTCTACATCGACTACCACGCCCGCAGCACCTACTGGGTGGCCGAGGACACCGTCTTCGTCAGCCCCCAGGTGGCCGAGGCGGCGATCCGCGCGGTGGAATCGCAGGGCGCCTCGCCCAAGAGCTTCTGCGCCGTGAACACCGGCCAGGCGCTGAGCCGCGTTCCGGGATTCGAGAACGCGCCCACCGGCTTCAGCCCGATCAGGCTGCGCAACTGGTTCCTGACGCAGCCGGGCGTCCAGTCCAAGCGGCACATGGACGGCGATCCGGCCAACAACCACGACGTGCTGCTGCGCCAGAAGGACGGCAGGATCGTCGGCTACAACATGTAAAGCAGGCCGAACAGCGTGATCGCGCCGGCAAGGATGGCCGCGATCATGTTTCGGGTCCAAAGGCCGACCGCCACCGTCACCGCGGCCGCCGCCATGCGCGCCGGGTCGGGCTGGCCGCCGTTCGCGGCGGGCCAGACCACCAGCGGCGCCACAAGCGCGGGCAGCACCGCCACCGGCGTGTAGCGCAGCATCCGCAGCACCCAGGGCGGCATGTCCCGGTTGCCAAGCGCCCCCAGGAACGACCAGCGGATCAGGAAGGTGCCGATGCCCAGCACCACGATCACCAGCCAGATGGTCAGGTCCGAAGGTCCGTCGGTCATGCGCGGGCCCTCCGGCTGGCGCGCGTCTCGACCAGGGCTCCGGCGGCCATGCCCAGCGGCGCGGCGATCAGCAGCCCCAGCCCCGACGGCAGACCCGCCAGCAGCAGCGCCGCCACGATCGCCACGAAGCAGGCCGCCAGATGCGCCGCGCTGCGCAGCATCGGCGCGATCATCGCCAGAAAGGTGATCGGCATCGCGAAATCGAGCGCGATCCCTTCGGGGATCGCCTGCCCCAGGGTCGCGCCGATCCAGGAAAAGATCATCCAGGGCAGGCAGACCACGGTGACCACGCCGGCGAAGAAGGCCAGCCGCTGCCCCAGGGTCAGGCGGGGATTGGATTCGTATTCCTGGACGGCCAGGGCATAGCTCTGGTCCACCAGGGAATAGGCGACCATCGCCCTCTGCGCCGCGCTGGCCCCGCGCAGCCAGGGCACCAGCGAGGCCGAATACATCGCCATGCGCAGGTTCACCGCCAGGCTGGACAGGATCACGATCAGGACCGGCGCGTTTTCCGACAGAAGCTGGACCGCCGTGAACTGCGAGGCACCGGCCAGCACCAGAACCGAAAAGCCCAGGACCTGCCCCACATCCATGCCCGCCTTGGTGGCCACCACCCCGAACAGCATCCCGAAGGGCATCATCACGATCAGGAAGGGCAGCGACCTGAGCACGCCCAGCCGATAGAGGCTGCGCGGGGTCCGTGCCTCGGCCGCGTCGGCACGGCCTTGCCGGGGCGCGGAACGGGGCTGGGGGATCGGTGACATGGGGGCTTTCGCATCAGGCCGGAACGCGGCACCTTGGTTGCACGATGCGCAACGGGAAGGCAAGGCCGGGTGCAGATCCTGTTTCCCATTCCGGCCCGGCACCTGCCCGATGCCGCGGGCCTGTGGTGGCGGGCCTTTGCCCCGCCCCTGGCCTGCCGCCCGCCGCAGGGGCGCGCCTGCCACGGCATCGCCGCGATCGGCGGGAACGACGGGCTTGCCGGAATGGCCGGGATACGCGACGCCCAGGGGGGCTTTCTGGCGGCCATGCCGCTGCTGGCGCGCGCCTGTTACCGCGCCGCGCCGGCCACGGCGGATCTGGTGATCGACGGCATCGTGGCCGCCCGTCCGCGGTCGGGCATCGGCCGCGCGCTGCTGGAGGGCGCGGCCCGGGCGGCGCGGCAGGCGGGCCATCCCGGCCTGCGCGCCGAGGTCGAGGCCCGCAACCGCGACGCCCTGGCCTTCTACGCCGCATTGGGCTTTGCCGAGATCGGGCGCGGTCCCTTCGGATGGCCCTGGTCCGGGCCGGTGGTGCTGCTGCGCCGGCCCGTCTAGCCGCCGCCCGCACCGCGACCCGCGCCGTCAGCCGAAGTTCCCCGAAAGGCGCCCCAGCAGCATGAAGGCGCGGGCCGACCGCGTCCCGGCCAGGACCGCGATCTGCGCGTCGTCCATCTGCGGCACCTGCCGCACCAGCATCGCGTCGAAGTGGCGCAGGAAATGGTGCGCCGTGTCGCGAAAGATCTCGTCGCGCTGCAAAAGCGCCGCCACGATGTCCAGGGCCACCGGATCGTGGATGGCACCCAGTTGCGCCACCGCGCTGCCCCGCTGGCCTTGGGCATAGCGCCGCCAGGCCGATGCCGGGGCCGGGTCGGGGGGCAGGTCGTCCATGTACAGATCCTGTCCCGCCAGAAGCGTCACCACATCCTGCGCGGCACGCAGGACGCGGGCATGGTCGGGATCCTGCAGGGCGGTCCGCAGGGCGGCGATGGCGGGCGCATCGTCGGCGCCATCGGGAAAGTTCAGCGCCCGGATCAGGGTTTCGGGATCGACCGGCACGGCGGGACCGGGTTCCGGCCGAAGCGCCTGGGGGCGCGGTTCGGCCGGACGGGGCGCCGGGCGCGGCAGCGGGGGGACGGGCGAAGGGGCAGCGGGCGGCGCGGCGACGGGCGCAGCCGCAAGCGGGGCCGCGGCCTGAGGTTCCCGATCCTCCGCACCGGGGCTTCCGGCTGCCGGGCGCTGCGGGGCGGGATCGCGCAGCGCTGCGCCCTCGCGCAGCTGGCCCAGCCGCAGACGCAGATCCTCGGCCTCGGCACGCAGCACGGCCAGGGCGCGGGCCATGCCGACGGCCAGCCAGATCAGCGCCAGCGGCAGGACCGTGCCCATGATCGTGACCAGCCGGGCGATGCCCGTGGGGCCCCCTTGCGGATCCGCGGGGGCCAGCAGCCAGAACAGCGCGAGCAGAAACAGCCAGGCTGCCGACAGGGCGATGCCGGTAACCGTCAGCGCGTCGCGCTGCGCCAGCGAGGTGATCCGTGCAACCAGCGACATGGCCTATTCGTACCGGATCGCCAGGATTTCGTAGCTGCGCTGACCGCCGGGGGTGGCGACCTCGACGCTGTCGCCCACATCCTTGCCGATCAGCGCGCGCGCCAGGGGCGAACGGATGTTCAGCAGCCCCCGTTCGATGTCGGCCTCGGCCTCGCCGACGATCTGGTAGGTGCGCTCCTCGTCGGTGTCCTCGTCCACCAGATGGACCACCGCGCCGAACTTGACCGAGCCGGTCAGCTTGGCGGTGTCGATCACCTCGGCTCGCGACAGGATGGATTCCAGTTCCTTGATGCGGCCCTCGATGAAGCCCTGCTTCTCGCGCGCGGCGTGGTATTCGGCGTTTTCCGACAGGTCGCCATGCTCGCGCGCCTCGGCGATCTGGCGGATGATCGCGGGACGTTCCTTCGATTTCAGTTCGCCCAGTTCGCGTTCAAGCGCGGCATAGCCGCTGCGGGTCATCGGAATCTTGTCCATCGCTGCCCACTCCTCTGCGGGATGCAACCCTTTTCGGGATGCGGTTTCGTCCAGATGCTAAGGCAACGCCCCTGCCATGCGGATGGCAGGGGCGGGACCTCGGTTGCGGGCAAGGTGCCCCGAACAGCCGCGCCTTGGCAAGACCGGAGGCAGCATTTCCAGCAGAAATCGGCCGCTGCGTCGGCATTGTCGCGCCGCGGCAAAGAGGCTACATCGGCAATGAGCCAAAGCAGGGGGGCCCGAGCCATGACCGACACCACGCAGCCCGAGCGCGAGTCGATGGAATACGACGTTGTGATCGTGGGGGCAGGCCCAAGCGGCCTGTCGGCCGCGATCCGGCTGAAGCAGATCGACCCCGATCTGTCGGTCGTGGTGCTGGAAAAGGGCTCCGAGGTCGGCGCGCATATCCTGTCGGGGGCGGTTCTGGACCCCATCGGGCTGAACCGGCTGATCCCCGACTGGCGCGAAAAGGGCGCCCCCGTGCGCACCGAAGTCACCGACGACAACTTCTTCGTGCTGGGCGAGGCGGGGTCGGTCCGGGTGCCGAACTGGCCGATGCCGCGGCTGATGAACAACCACGGCAACTACATCGTCAGCATGGGCAGCGTCTGCCGCTGGCTGGCCGAACAGGCCGAGGAACTGGGCGTCGAGATCTTCCCCGGCATGGCGGCGTCGCAGGTCGTCTGGGACGGCGACCGGGTCAAGGGCGTGGTCGCGGGCGAGATGGGCCTGCAATCCGACGGCACGCCTGGCCCGAACTACGAGCCGGGGATGGAGCTGCACGGCAAGTATGTCTTCATCGGCGAGGGCGTGCGCGGGTCGCTGGCCAAGGTCATCATCGACCGCCTGGGCCTGTCCCAGGGCCACGAGCCGCAGAAATACGGCCTGGGCATGAAGGAGATCTGGGAAGTCCGCCCCGAGAAGTTCCAGAAGGGCCGGGTGGTCCACACGATGGGCTGGCCGCTGGGCAAGAACGCCGGCGGCGGCAGCTTCATCTATCACTACGAGGACAACCTGGTGATGGTGGGCTTCGTGGTGCACCTGAACTACGAGAACCCGTATCTCTATCCCTACATGGAGTTCCAGCGCTTCAAGCACCACCCGATGGTGGCCGAGCTGCTGGAGGGCGGGAAGCGCATCAGCTATGGCGCCCGGGCGATTTCCGAGGGCGGCTGGCAGTCGCTTCCCGAACTGAGCTTCAACGGCGGCGTGCTGCTGGGCTGTTCGGCGGGCATGGTCAACGTGCCGCGCATCAAGGGCAACCACAACGCCATGATCTCGGGGATCGAGGCGGCCGAGGCGGCGGCTGCGGCCATCGCCGCGGGGCGCCAGGGCGACCGGCTGACGGACTATGACACCGCGGTGCGGACGGGCGCCATCGGCCAGGACCTGAAGAAGGTGCGCAACGTCAAGCCGGCCTGGTCGCGCTATGGGCTGTGGCCGTCGCTGGTGCTGGGCGGCATGGACATGTGGGGGGCGGGGCTGACGGGCCGCAACATCCTGCGCACCTGGAAGCACGGCAAGACCGACGCGGAAGCCACCGGCAAGGCCGCCGACTTCAAGCCCATCGACTATCCCAAGCCCGACGGCAAGCTGTCCTTCGACCGGCTGACCAACGTGGCGTTCAGCTTTACCAACCACGAGGAAAGCCAGCCCTGCCACCTGAAGCTGAAGGACCCGACCATCCCGATCCGGGTGAACCTGCCCCTATACGCCGAGCCCGCGCAGCGATACTGCCCCGCCGGCGTCTACGAGGTGGTCGAGGATGCCAGCGGCCCGCGCTTCGTCATCAACTTCCAGAACTGCGTCCACTGCAAGACCTGCGACATCAAGGATCCGTCGCAGAACATCGTCTGGACCACCCCCCAGGGCGGCGACGGGCCGAATTACCCGAACATGTGATGGGAGGCGAGGGCAGGGGCGTTGAACCGCGCCCGGCCCCGCGCTAGGGTCGCCAGAACATTTTCGTGATTTCCGGGATGGATGCCGTGACCCTGACCCGCCCGACCCTGGCCCTGATCGCCGCGCTGCTGGCGGGGCTGTCGCTGCCCGCCCAGGCACAGGACCGCCCCGATCCGCGCCCCGAGGGTGACACGCCGGCGGCCGAGGCGCCCGTCTCGAATCCCGCGCCGCCGCTGACTTTCGGGCTGGCGGGGCCGTTTCTGGCGGCGCGCATGGCGACGGTGGAAAACGACTTCCAGGCCGCCGCGCGGTTCTTCGTGCAGGCCGTCGCCCATGATCCCGACGACCGTTTCCTTCAGGACAACGCCCTGGTGGCCCTGGTTTCCGCCGGAGAGATCGACCGGGCGGTGGAACTGGCCTCGCGCATCGGTGCCGAAAGCGAACCGACGGAACTGTCGCGCCTGATCAGCCGGGCGGACCTAGTCCATTCCGGCGACTGGGCCGCCCTTCTGGACGATGTGGGCACCCCCGACGATCCCGAACCCGAAGCCGACCTTCTGGCCGGGATGCTGCGCGGCTGGGGGCTTCTGGGCGGGGGCAAGGCCTCGGAAGCGCTGGCCGAGTTCGAGCGGCTGGCCCGGGTCGAGGGCGTGGCCCCGATGGTGAACTATCATCTTGCCCTGGCGCGGGCCCTGGTCGGCGACTACGAGGGCGCGGAATCGCTGCTGGCCGACGACCTGACCGGCGCGCATATCCTGGGCTTCACGGCCCGCGCGCAGATCCTGGCGCAACTGGAGCGTCGCGACGAAGCCGTGGCGATGATCGAGGCGGTTCCCGGCGTCGAGGCCGAGCCGCAGCTTTTGGCCCTGCGCGACCGCATCAAGGCGGGCCAGCCGGTCCCCTTCGACGTGGTCAAGACCCCGGCCGACGGCATCGCCCAGGTGTTCCTGACCTTCGCCTCGGCCCTGCTCAGCAGCCCCGACCCCGAGCCGCTGTCGCTGATCCACGCCCGCCTGGCCGCCTGGCTGTCCCCCGAAACCGCCGAGGCGCGGCTGATGGTGGCCGAGATCCTGCAGGAGCGTCAGCAGTTCGAGCTGGCCGAACCCGAATACGACGCGCTGCGCCGCATGGGCCAGATGCGCCCGGCGGCCGAATTGTCGCGCATCGACACCTTGTCGCGCGCCGGCCGCACCGACGAGGCCGGCAAGGCCGCCCTGTCGCTGACCGCCGCCTATCCCGACCTGCCCCAGGCCTGGATCGCGCTGGGCGACCTTCTGCGCCAGCAGGAGAAATTCGCCCAGGCCGTGCCCGCCTACGACAAGGCCCTGGCGCTGCTGGAGGATGCCCCGGCCGAGGCACGGTGGTTCCCCTCTATGCGCGCGGCATCGCGCTGGAACGGTCGGGCCAGTTCGACCGGGCCGAGGCCGATTTCCTGGCCGCGATCGAGATCCGCCCGAACCAGGCCAGCCTGCTGAACTATCTGGGCTACAGCTGGATCGACCGGAACGTGAACCTGGACCGGGCGCTCGAGATGATCGAGAAGGCGGTCTCGCTGTCGCCGGACGACGGGTATATCCTTGATCTCGCTGGCCTGGGCCTATTACCGGCTGGGCCGGTATCAGGAGGCCGTCGAACCGATGGAACGGGCGATCCTGACCATGTCCCAGGATCCGCTGGTCAACGACCATCTGGGCGACATCTACTGGAAGGTCGGCCGCCACCGCGAGGCCGAGATCCAGTGGCAGCGCGCCCTCTCGCTCGATCCGACCGAGACGGACGACGTCGATCCCGACCGGATCCGCGCCAAGCTGGACCGCGGGCTTGACGCCGTGCTGGCCGAGGAGGCCGCGGGCGCGGTCCAGACCCCGGCGCCCGCCCCGCAGGCCGCCAACGACTGAGAGATGCCCGTCCTTGAGGCTGCGCCGGCCAAGCTGAACCTTGCGCTGCATGTGACCGGCCGCCGCGCCGACGGCTATCATCTGCTGGATCTCGCTGGTGGCCTTCGCAGGGGCCGGGGATCAGGTGGTGCTGGAACCGGGGCCCCTGTCGCTGCGCATCGACGGGCCCTTCGCCGGGGATCTGTCCGGCGGCGACAATCTCTGCCTGCGGGCCGCGCGGCTGGCCGGGGGGCAGGCGGCGATCCGGCTGACCAAGAACCTGCCCGTGGCCTCGGGCATCGGCGGCGGGTCGGCGGATGCGGCGGCGGTGCTGCGCGGGCTGGCGCGCATGGGCCACCCCGTGCCCGACCGGCCCGATACGCTGGGCGCCGATGTCCCGGTCTGCATCGCTTCGCGGCCCGCCCGGATGCAGGGCGTCGGAGAGATCCTGACGCCCCTTCCGACCCTGCCCGCGATCCCGCTGGTGCTGGTGAACCCGGGCGTGGCCGTCTCGACCCCCCAGGTCTTTGCGGCGCTGGCGCAGCGCGGCAATCCCGGCCTGCCCGACATTCCGGCCTTCGCGGGTCTGCGGGATCTGGCGTTCTGGCTGGCGCTTGCCCGCAACGATCTTCAGCAGCCCGCCCTGGCGATCGCCCCCGTCATCGCAGAGGTGCTGCAGGCGCTGCGGGCCAGCGGCGCGGCCCTTGCGCGCATGTCCGGCTCGGGGGCCACCTGCTTCGGGCTTTTCGACAGCCCGCACCGCGCCCGGGCGGCCGCGGCCGCGCTGGAACGGCAGGGCTGGTGGGCCGTCGCCTCGGAACTGGCACCGCCGCCGGCGCCCCGCTAAGCTGGCGCAAACCGCGAAGGGGGACTTCATGCTGCGTCTAGGCGTCAACATCGATCATGTCGCGACCGTCCGCAACGCACGCGGCACGCCTTGGCCCGATCCGCTGCGCGCCGCCCGCCTGGCCGAATCCGCGGGCGCCGACGGCATCACCGCCCATCTGCGCGAAGACCGCCGCCACATCAGCGATGCCGACATCGACGCGCTGATGGCGAACCTGCGGCTGCCCCTGAACCTGGAAATGGCGGCCACCCCCGAGATGCAGGCCATCGCCCTGCGCCACCGTCCCCACGCCGTCTGCATCGTCCCCGAAAAGCGCGAGGAACGCACCACCGAGGGTGGTCTGGACGTCGCCGGAAACGAGGCGATGCTGGCCGATTTCATCGCCCCCCTGCGCAACGCGGGCTGCCGCGTGTCCCTGTTCATCGGCCACGACCCCGCCCAGATCGAGGCCGCGGCCCGGATCGGCGCGGCGGTGGTCGAACTGCACACCGGCGCCTATTGCGACCTGGATACCGAGGGCCGTCCCACGGATCGCGACCGCGAACTGGCGGGCCTGGCCCAAGGCGCGGCCCTGGCCGACCGCCTGGGGCTCGAGGTTCACGCGGGCCACGGCCTGACCTTCGATACGGTGGGTCCCATCGCCGCGATCCCGCAGATCAGGGAACTGAACATCGGCCATTTCCTGATCGCCGAGTCCCTGTTCATCGGCCTCGACGGCGCGATCCGCGAGATGCGGCGCCGGATGGACGAGGCGCGGCAGGGATGAACTTCACGATCGTCGATCCCGCGACCCTGAACGCCCGTCAAAAGGAATTGCGCAACTTCCACAAGGTCGCCGCACGTCTGGCAGATTATGGCTTTCACTCCATGTGGCTGAGCGACGATTGGCAGGGCGCAGACTTCCTTGCTTGCCACATCGACGGGGCGACGGTGCTGAGGGTCCAGTTGAAGTCGCGGCTCGTGATCGACAAGAAATATCTCGGCAAGGGGCTGCACATCGCGTTCCGTCTGAGAGAGAGGATTTTTGTCTACCCGCACGACGAATTTGCAAGTTGGGTGCTTGCAAGAAGGCTTGTCGATGAAGCGGCGCCAAGCTGGCTGGTGAAAGGCACCTGGCATTGGCCCACCCTGCCGAAATGGGCAGCGACATTCCTGGAGCCATCCTACGAACTCAAGGCCGTCCCACAATGATCCTGGGCATCGGCACCGATCTGGCCAATATCGACCGCATCGCCGGGACGCTGGACCGCTTCGGCGACCGTTTCCGCAACCGGGTCTTCACGTCCACCGAACTGGCCAAGGCCGCGCGTCGCAAGGACGAGGCCGGGACGCTGGCGAAACGCTGGGCCGCCAAGGAGGCGTGCAGCAAGGCGCTGGGCACCGGGCTGGCGATGGGCATCAGCTGGCGCGACATGGCGATCAGCAACCTGCGCAGCGGCCAGCCGGTGATGGAACTGACCGGCTGGGCGGCGGAGCGGCTGGCGCGGATGACGCCGCCCGGCCATCACGCCGTCGTTCACGTCACCTTGACCGACGACCACCCCTGGGCGCAGGCTTTCGTGGTGATCGAGGCGCGGCCCGACGCCCCGCAATCTTGACTCTGCCCCCCGCCGGGGACCATGAACGCGCCAATGCGGCCATTCGCCCGCGCTTGATGACGAAGGACGACACCATGGCCGACAGCACGGCGGGCAAGAAGAAGGAAGGCCTGTGGGAAACGGTCAAGACCGTGTTCTGGGCGCTTGTCATCGCGGGCATCTTCCGCACGCTGTTCTTCCAGCCCTTCTGGATCCCCTCGGGGTCGATGAAGGACACGCTGCTGATCGGCGACTTCCTGTTCGTCAACAAGATGGCTTACGGCTATTCGCGCTATTCCTGCCCCTTCTCGATCTGCCCGATCAGCGGCCGGATCCTGGGTTCCGAACCCGAACGCGGCGATGTGGTGGTCTTCCGCCACCCCACGCGCGGGGTCGATTTCATCAAGCGGCTGATCGGCCTGCCGGGCGACACGATCCAGATGCGGAACGGCCGGCTGTGGATCAATGGCGAGGAAGTGCCCGTCACCCCCGCCGGCGATTTCGTCGAGGTGAAGGAACAGCAGGGTCCGCAGGGCCTGATCCCGCGCTGCGTGAACGACCCGGTGGCCGAGGGCGGGCAGTGCATCAAGCAGCGCTCCACCGAAACCCTGCCCGGCGGACGCAGCCACGATATCCTGAACATTGCCGACGGCGCATTCGCCGACGACACGCCCACCTTTACCGTCCCCGAAGGCCAGTATTTCTTCATGGGCGACAACCGCGACAATTCCGAGGATCTCGCGCTTTCCCCAGGAAATCGGCGGGCTGGGCTTCGTGCCGTCGGAATACCTGATCGGCCGCGCCGACCGGATCATGTTCTCGTCCGCGGGCCGGTCGCTGCTGTATTTCTGGACCTGGCGGGCCGATCGCTTCTTCAAGGCGGTCGATTGAAGCCCGGCGCCGACATCCGCGCCTTCATGGCCCGGCTGGGGCACGACTTCGCGCGTCCCGAACTTCTGGTGCGCGCGCTGACGCATGGATCCATCGCTTCAACCACGCGCCCCGACAACCAGCGGCTGGAGTTCCTGGGCGACCGCGTCCTGGGCCTGGTCATGGCCGAGGCGCTGTTCGACGCCGACAAGGCCGCCAGCGAAGGCCAGCTTGCCCCGCGCTACAACGCGCTTGTGCGCGGCGAGACCTGCGCCGCCATCGCCCGCGAGATCGGGCTGGGCGACGTGCTGAAGCTGGGCCGGTCCGAGATGATGTCGGGCGGCCGCCGCAAGGACGCCCTGCTGGCCGACGCGATGGAGGCGGTCCTGGCCGCCGTCTATCTGGACGCGGGCTTCGAGACGGCGCGGCGGATCGTGCTGCGGCTCTGGGCCGACCGGCTGGAGACGCTGGAGGACGATCCCCGCGACGCCAAGACCGCGCTGCAGGAATGGGCGCAGGCCAACGGGATGCCGCCGCCCGTCTACGAACAGACCGAACGCGGAGGCCCCGACCATGCGCCGGTCTTCCTGATCACCGCGCGGCTGGCCGACGGGCGCGAGGCGCAAGCCAGAGGCGCGGGCACCAAACGCAGCATCGAACAGGCGGCGGCGCAGGCCCTGCTGGACCGGCTGGAGGGCCGCGCATGACCGATACCGAGAGCCCCCTGTCCGAAAGCCCGACCCGTGCCGGCTTCGTCGCCCTGATCGGCGAACCCAATGCCGGCAAGTCCACCCTGCTGAACCAGATGGTCGGCGCCAAGGTCAGCATCGTCACCCACAAGGTGCAGACGACCCGGGCACGCATCCGCGGCATCGCCATCCACGGCGCGGCGCAGATCGTCTTCGTCGATACGCCCGGCATCTTCCGTCCGCGCCGCCGCCTGGACCGCTCGATGGTCGCCGCCGCCTGGGGCGGGGCCTCGGACGCCGACATCATCCTGCTGCTGGTCGAGGCGCATCGCGGCAGGACCGAGGGCGTCGGGGCCATCATCGATTCGCTTCGGGGACTGGACGGCAGGACTCCGGTCGCCCTGGTCATCAACAAGATCGACCGGGTGAAGGCGGAAACCCTGCTGGCGCTGTCGGCGGACCTCAACGCCGCCTATCCCTTCGTCAACACCTTCATGATCTCGGCCGAGAAGGGCTATGGCTGCGACGACCTGCGCGCCTGGCTGGCGGACAGGCTGCCCGAAGGCCCCTGGCTTTACCCCGAGGACCAGATCGCCGACCTGCCCATGCGCATGATCGCCGCCGAGATCACCCGCGAAAAGCTGACCCTGCGCCTGCACGAGGAAATCCCCTATCAGCTGACGGTGGAAACCGAAGCCTGGGAGGAACGCAAGGACGGATCCGCTCGCGTGGATCAGATCGTCTATGTCGCGCGGCCCGGCCACAAGGGCATCGTTCTGGGCAAGGGCGGCGAGACGATCAAGGCCGTGGGCCAGGCGGCGCGCGCCGAGCTTGAGGAGTTCATGGGCCGCCGCGTCCACCTGTTCCTGCAGGTGAAGGTCCGCGAGAACTGGCTGGACGAGGCCGAGCGCTACAGCGAAATGGGGCTGGACTTCCGCGACGGCGATGCCTGAGCCGAGACTGGCGACCGGCATCTGGGTGTCGGCCTATCTTGCGCGGCTGGGACTGGCGAACATCCCCGCCTATGTCACGGCCCGGGGCGACGACACCGCGGGCGCCGTGCTGGTGAAATGCGCGCATCTGGACGGCACCGCCGCGGCATATGCCCGCGAATGGGATTTCGACACGGGCAGCCGCCCCTGGCGGGTGATCGCCCAAGGCCCGGAACCCGAGATCGACCAGGCCATCGCCCGGCAGCGCGGCTTCGACCCCGACCTGTGGGTGATCGAGATCGAGAGCCGCGACGGCCGCACCCTGCTGGACGAGCCCGGCCTTGCGTGATCCGTCTGGTGCGGGCGGCATTTGCAGCCTATGCAATCGGCATGAAGAACGCGTCCCCATCGGGTGATTCCCTGCCGGGCCTGATCCTGGCCGTCGCGACCTATGTGATGTGGGGTTTTCTGCCTCTGTTCATGAAACAGCTGTCGCACGTCCCCCCCGCCGAGGTCATCGCCCATCGCGTGCTGTGGTCGCTGCCCATCGCGCTTGCGGTGCTGATCTGGCAGCGCCGCTCGGCCGAGGTGATGGCGGCGCTGCGCCGGCCGCGCCTGCTGGTCATGGCGCTGGTCACCGCGGCGCTGATCTCGGTCAACTGGATGATCTATGTCTGGGCGGTGGGCAACAACCACGCCTTGGACGCGGCGCTTGGCTATTACATCAACCCGCTGTTCAGCATCCTGATGGGCGCCACGCTGCTGCGCGAACGGCTGAACCGGGCGCAGATGGTGGCGATCGCGCTGGCCTCGCTGGCGGTGGTGGTGCTGACGGTGCAGCTGGGGCGCCTGCCGCTGGTGGCGATCGGGCTGATGCTGACCTGGGGCTTTTACGCCTATTGCAAGAAAAGCCTGCCGCTGGGTCCGACCCAGGGCTTCACGCTCGAGGTTCTGCTGCTGACGCCGCCAGCCTTGGCCTATGTGATCTGGCTGACGGCCAGCGGGCAGTCGCATTTCGCCTCGGGCAGCCTGACCGACACGATCCTGCTGATCGGCTGCGGCCCGGTGACGGCGGTGCCGCTGATCTGCTATGCCACCGCTGCCAAGCAGTTGCGGCTGTCCACCATCGGCATCCTGCAATACATCGCGCCGACGATGATCTTCCTGACCGCCGTGCTGATCTTCGGCGAAGCCTTCGGGGCGGCGCAGATGATCGCCTTCCCGATGATCTGGGCGGCCCTGGTGATCTATACTCTGTCGATGCTGCGCGGGGCAGGGGCGCGGCGCCGTGCCGCGACCTGACTTGGCGGCGGCGGCGGACCGTGCCAAGCTGGCCCGACCGCCGGAGGTTCCATGTCCCTGACCCGCCAACGCATCACCCTTGTCACGCTGGGGGTGGCCGACATGGACCGCGCGCGACGCTTTTATCAGGGCTGGGGATGGGTGGCCCATCCCGCGTCGCAGCCCGGCGTCACCTTCTTCCAGATGGCCGGTGCGGTGCTGGCCCTGTTCGGGCGGGACGACCTGGCCGCCGATCAGGGGCGGGCCGGGGCGGCCCTGGGCACCGGGGCGGTCGCGCTGGCGCAGAACTGGCCTGACGAAGCCGCGACGGATGCCGTCTTTCAGGCTGCGGTGGATGCCGGCGCCACGGTCCTGAAGCGCCCGGAACGGGTCTTCTGGGGCGGTTATTCCGGCTATTTCGCCGATCCCGACGGCCATGTCTGGGAAATCGCCATGAACCCCTTCTGGCCGCTGGCCCGGGACGGGTCGCTGACCCTGCCGGACGCCTGATGGAATGGCAGGCCCAGGGCACCGTCCTGGCCCGCCGTCCGCATGGCGAGACGGCGGTGATCCTGGACGTCCTGACCGACCTGCACGGGCGCCATTCCGGCCTGGTGCCCGGCGGCACGTCCCAGCGGCGGGCGGCGATGCTGCAACCCGGCAGCCGCCTGGATCTGCGCTGGCGGGCGCGGCGCGACGACCAGCTTGGCACCTTCTCGGTCGAGCCCGTGCGGCTGCGGTCGGGACTGCTGGCCGATCCCCTGGCGCTTGCGGGATTGATCGCGGTCTGTGCGCTGCTGGTCTTTGCGCTGCCCGAACGCGATCCGCATCCGGCCCTGGTGGCCGATACCGAACGCCTGCTGGATCTGATGGAAGGCGGCGCCGACTGGGGCCCGGATTACCTGCGATGGGAGATCCGCCTGCTGGACGAGATGGGCTTCGGCCTGGATCTGTCGGCCTGTGCGGTGACGGGAACGCAAGACGGGCTGGCCTTCGTCAGCCCGCGGTCGGGCCGCGCGGTCAGCCGCGAAGGGGCCGGGGAATGGGCCGACCGGCTTCTGCCTCTGCCCGCCATGCTGGGCGGGGCAGGCGACAACCGCGGGCAGGATCTGGCCGAGGGGCTGGCGATTACCGGCCATTTCCTGACCACCAGGATTGGCGGCGAACTGGTGGGCCGGCCGGTTCCGGCAGCCCGCCAGCGTCTTGTGGACCGGCTGACGCGGGGCGGGCCGGCGGCCTACTGACCCGCGCGCGCCTGATCGAGGGCCGTCACCTGGGCCTGCGCCTCGGTCACGCCACGCTCGAAGATCAGCCAGGTTTCGGGCGATTTGACCTTCAGGACCCCGCCGTAATATTCCATCTCGGTCGCCGATTGCAGGACCTCGAAGAACCGGTTCTCAAGCGCGGCGTTCCGGCCGCAGGGAACGTTGGTGGTCTGCAGCGGCGACAACTGGACCAGCGGCAGTTCCAAGTTGTTGGCCGCCCCGTAGCCGTTGCACGGTCCGCGCCCCGACACGCTGCGTTCGGCGACGGTCAGCGTGATGTTGCGCAGCGGCACGGTCGCCCCGTCCATCCCGACAAGGGCGTAGTTCCCGCCGGGAATGAAGCCCCGGTCGGTCGCCGGATCCACGGCCGCGGTGGGCTCGCAGGCGGCAAGGGCGAAGGCTGCGGCGGTCAGCGCGCCGAATGTGCCGAGTCGGGCAAGGCGGGACATGTCTGGGCTCCTGTGGGCGGACGTCGAAGGGGAATGCGGCAAAACGGCTTTGGTTGCAGCACCCTAGACGAAACCCGGCTAGCCTAACAGACGCCGGGCGATCACTTGCGCCTGAATTTCGGCCGCGCCTTCGAAAATGTTCAGGATGCGTGCATCGCACAACACCCGGCTGATCTGGTATTCCAGCGCAAAGCCGTTGCCGCCGTGGATCTGCAGGGCGTTGTCGGCCGCGGCCCAGGCCACGCGCGCGCCCAGCAGCTTGGCCATCCCGGCCTGGAGGTCGCAGCGATGCCCCTGGTCCTTCTCGCGGGCGCTGAAATAGGTCAGTTGCCGCGCGATCGCGATTTCGACCGCCGTCATCGCCAGCTTGTCGGCCACGCGCGGAAAGGCGATCAGGGCCTTGCCGAACTGCCTGCGGTCAAGCGCGTATTGCAGCCCGAGTTCCAAGGCGTTCTGCGCCACGCCGATGGCGCGGGCCGCGGTCTGGATGCGCGCGGATTCGAAGGTCTGCATCAACTGCTTGAAGCCCTGCCCGGTGACGCCGCCCAGCAGGTTTTCGGCGCGGACGGTGAAGCCGTCGAAGCCAAGCTCGTATTCCTTCATGCCGCGATAGCCCAGAACCCCGATCTCGCCGCCGGTCATGCCGGGTGTGGGAAAGGGGTCGGCGTCGGTTCCGGGGGTCTTATCGGCCAGGAACATCGACAGGCCCCGGTAATCGGTCGTCTCGGGATCGGTGCGGGCCAGCAGCGTCATCACATGGGTGCGCGCGGCATGGGTGATCCAGGTCTTGTTGCCGGTGACGGTCCAGGTATCGCCGTCCTTCACGGCCCGCGTGCGCAGGCTGCCCAGGTCGCTGCCGGTGTTGGGTTCGGTGAAGACCGCCGTGGGCAGGATTTCCCCCGAGGCCAGCCGCGGCAGCCAGTGGGCCTTCTGCGCCTCGGTCCCGCCGCCCAGGATCAGTTCGGCGGCGATTTCCGACCGGGTGCCCAGCGAACCCACGCCGATATAGCCCCGCGACAGTTCCTCGCTGACCACGACCATCGCGCCCTTGGACAGGCCAAGACCGCCGAACTCCTCGGGGATGGTCAGGCCGAAGACGCCCAGTTCCGCCAGTTCGGCGATGATCTCCATCGGGATCAGTTCGTCCCGCAGGTGCCAGCCGTGGGCGTGCGGCACCACCTTGTCGTCGGTCCAGCGGCGGAACTGGTCGCGGATCATCTCCAGATCCTCGTCCAGGCCCGAGGCGCCGAAGGTCGCGCTGCCCTGGTGTTCGGCCAGCAGGGCGGCAAGCCGGGCGCGGGCTTCGGGCGTGTTTCCCGCCATCAGGGCGCGGGTGGCGTCCGAGGGCTGCCAGTCCAGGCCCAGATCCGACAGCCGGGCGAACTCGGTCTGGCTCATGGGGATGCCGCCCAGGATCTGGGTCAGGTATTCGCCAAAGCCGATGCGGGCGATCAGGGTCTCGACCTCTCCCTCGACGCGGGACGACCAGGCCGCAAGCTGGCGCAGCGATTCGACATAGGTCGCAAGCCAGGACAGCGTGTGGGCGCCATGCTGGTGGCGTTCAAGCGCCTCGGCATCGACCTTGCCGTTGGCCGAGACCAGCGCGCGCAGCCTGTCGGTGGCCCGCGCCTGCAGGTCGGCAAGATCGGACAGCACGCTGTCGAACTGGTGGGGCATGTCTTTCATGGATCAGGCTCCTTGCGGCATCGCGGCATGGGTAGCGCCTTCGCAGCCGCAGCGCAACAATAATGCGGCTTGCCAGCGGCCGGTGAACGATTATGTCTGCCTTTCTTGCCCGGGATGGGCCATTCCCATTCCCGGTCGGGGCGGCTAGCCTGCCGCCATGTTCGGACTGGATCCCTGGTTGTTCTGGACGGTCTTCGCCGTCACGGCCTTTGCGGGCTTCGTGAAGGGGGCGATCGGCTTTGCCATGCCGCTCATCATGGCGTCGGCCTTCGCGTCGCTTCTGCCGCCGCAGGTGGCGCTTGCGGCGCTGATCCTGCCGGTGCTGACGACCAACATCCACCAGGCCCTGCGTCAGGGACCCGGGGCGGCGCTGCGGTCGGTCCGAAACTTCCGCTGGCATATCGCGATGGTGCTGATCTTCCTGATGCTGTCGGCCGGGCTGGCCCGCCAGATCCCGCAGGGTCTGATGTATGCGCTGCTGGGCCTGCCGATCCTGGGTTTCGCGCTGTGGCAGCTGGCGGGGCGGCCGATGACCCTGGCGATCCGCCACCGCCGCCGGGCCGAGATCGCGACGGGCATCGTCGGCGGGCTGTACGGCGGCGTCTCGGGGATCTGGGGGCCGCCGCTGGTGGTGTTGCTGCTGTCGCTGGGGGTGGACAAGCGCGAACAGGTCCGCGTGCAGGGCGTGGTGTTCCTGCTGGGCGCGATCGGGCTGACGCTGGCCCATCTGGCGTCGGGCGTGCTGAACGCGCAGACGATCCCGCTGTCCGCCGTCCTCTGCGTTCCGGGCTTCGCGGGGATGATGGCGGGCTTTGCCCTGCAGGACCGCATGGATGTCGCGCAGTTCCGCCGCTGGACGCTGATCCTGCTGGTGATGACCGGCCTGAACCTGGTCCGCCGCGCCTTCTCTGACTGGATATGACCATGACCGATGCCGCCGCCCTGACCGCCCGCCTGATCCGCTGCCCCTCGGTCACGCCCGAGGAAGGCGGCGCCCTGGTCCTGCTGGGCGATCTGCTGGCGGATGCGGGCTTCGAGGTGCGTCGCGTCGATCGCAACGGCACGCCCAACCTGTTCGCCCGCTGGGGCCGCAAGGGCGACAGGGCGCTGGGCTTCAACGGCCATACCGACGTGGTCCCGCCGGGCGATCCGGCGTCCTGGACCCATCCCCCCTTCAGCGGCCATGTCGAGGACGGCGTCATCTGGGGCCGCGGCGCCACCGACATGAAATCCGGCGTCGCGGCCTTCGTCGCCGCCGCCATCGACTTCGTCCGCGAAACGCCCCCGCCCGAGGGCGCGGTGATCCTGACCATCACCGGCGACGAGGAAGGCCCGTCGCGCGACGGCACCCTGGCCCTGCTGGACTGGATGGAGGAGAACGGCGAACGGATGGAGGCCTGCATCGTCGGCGAGCCATCGAACCCCGACGTCATGGGCGAGATGATGAAGATCGGCCGCCGCGGATCGGCGACCTATACCGTCACCGCCCGGGGGGTGCAGGGGCACGCGGCCTATCCCCACCGCGCCCGCAATCCGCTGCACGCGCTGACGGCCTATCTCAACGACCTGATCGCGGCGCCGCTGGATGGCGGGACCGATCATTTCGACCCGTCCGGGTTGCAGATCACCAGCATCGACTGCGGCAATCCGGCCTCGAACGTGATCCCGGAACGGGCCCGGGCCGTGGTCAACATCCGCTTCAACGACCTCCATACCGGCGCCAGCCTGGAGGCCGACCTGAAGGCCCGCGCCGCCCGCATCGCCCAGGCCACCGGCGTCAGCCTGACCATCGACAGCCAGATCAGCGGCGAGGCCTTCCTGACCCGGCCGGGACCCTTCGTCGATCTGGTGCGCAGCGTCGTCACCCAGGAAACCAACCGCCAGCCGGTGCTGTCCACCAGCGGCGGCACCTCGGACGCGCGGTTCATCAAGAACCACTGTCCGGTGGTCGAATTCGGCCTTGTCGGCGCCTATATGCACCAGGTGGACGAACGCGTTCCCGTGGCGCAGGTCCAGCAACTCAAGACCATCTACCAGCGGATTCTGGAACAGTATTTCGAATGAAGATCGAACCCACCACCGACCTTGCCGCCTGCCTTGCCCTGCGCCGCACCGTGTTCATCGAGGAGCAGGGCGTCCCCGAGGACCGCGAGATCGACGGCCTGGACAGCACCGCCATCCACCTGCTGGCGACCCAGGACGGCCAGCCCGTCGGCAGCGCGCGGATCGTGCTGGACGGCGACACCGGCAAGATCGGGCGCGTCTGCGTGCTGCCCCGGGTGCGCGGCACCGGCCTGGGCGCGGCGCTGATCCGGGCCGCGCTGGACGTGCTGCGGGTGCAGCCGGGCATCACCCGCGCCAAGCTGGGCGCGCAGACCCATGCGCTCGGCTTCTACGAGAAGCTGGGCTTCACCCCCTATGGTCCGGTCTATGACGATGCCGGGATCCCGCATCGCGACATGACCCGCGACCTTTGAAGGACCGGCAGATGGCCCAGCTTCCCAGCAAGGAACAGATCATGGAGTGGGTCGCGGAACATCCCGACGCCAATTCCAAGCGCGACATCGCCAAGGCCTTCGGCATCAAGGGCGCCGAACGGATCGAACTCAAGCGCCTGCTGAAGGAGCTTGAGGGCGAGGGCCATCTGGAACGCCGCCGCCGCCATTACCTGGACGCGGAACGCCTGCCCCCGGTCACGGTGCTGGAACTGCTGGCCCCCGACGGTTCGGGCGACCTGTTCGCGCGTCCCTTGGAATGGCACGGCGACGGCCCGATGCCGCGCATCCATTACCTGCCGCGCGACAGCGACCCGGCGCTGGGCCGGGGCGACCGCTTCCTGGGCCGCCTGATCGAGGTTCACGGCGAGGATTACCAGTACCAGGCGCGCCTGATCCGCCGCATCACGGCCGCGCCCCACCGCATCACCGGCATCTTCCGCAAGGAGGCCGAAGGGGGCCGCATCGTGCCCATCGACAAGGGCCAGGACAAGGAATGGCGCGTCCGCGCCGATGCGACCCAGGGCGCGCAGAACGGCGAACTGGTGCAGGCCGAACAGGTCGGCGCCAAGGGCCGGCTGGGCCTGCCTCTGGCGCGGGTCGTCGACCGGCTGGGCGATGCTTCGGCGCCGCGCGCCGTCAGCCTGATCGCCATCCACCAGCACGGCATCCCCGACGATTTTCCCGACGCGGCGATCGCCGAGGCCGAGGCCGCCAGGCCCGCCACGATGAAGGGCCGCGAGGATCTGCGCGACCTGCCGCTGGTGACCATCGACCCTTCGGACGCGCGCGACCACGACGACGCCGTGGCCGCCCATGTCGAGGAGGACGGCGGCGCGACCATCTGGGTCGCCATCGCCGATGTCGCCCATTACGTCACCCCCGGCAGCGCCCTGGACCGCGAGGCCTGGCTGCGCGGCAATTCTACCTATTTTCCTGACCGCGTCGTGCCCATGCTGCCCGAGGCGCTGTCGGCCGACCTGTGTTCGCTGCACGAAGGCGTGGACCGGCCGGTGATCGCGGTCAGGATGCGGCTGGACGCGCAGGGCAACAAGATCAGCCACAACTTCCACCGCGGCATGATGAACAGCCGCGGCAGCCTGGCCTATGAACAGGCCCAGGCCGCGGCGGACGGCAAGCCGGACGCGCACACGGAACCGCTGATGGACAGCGTGATCCGGCCCCTGTGGCACGCCTACGGCCTGCTGAAGGAAGCGCGCGCCCGCCGACAGCCGCTGGATCTGGACCTGCCGGAACGCCGGATCGAACTGACGCCCGATGGCCGCGTCAAGTCGGTGAACTTCCGCGAGCGGCTGGACGCGCACAGGCTGATCGAGGAGTTCATGGTCCTGGCCAACGTCGCCGCCGCCGAGGAACTGACCCGCCGTCAGCGTCCGCTGCTGTTCCGCGTCCACGAGGAACCGAGCCTGGCCAAGATCGACGCGCTGCGCGAGGTGGCCCAGGCCTCGGGCTTCACGCTGGCCAAGGGGCAGGTGCTGCACACCAGCCACCTGAACCGCCTGCTGGCCCAGTCCGAAGGCACCGACTTCGACGAGCTGATCAACATCAGCACGCTACGCTCGATGACCCAGGCCTATTACCACCCCGAAAACTTCGGCCATTTCGGGCTGGCGCTGAAAAGCTACGCGCATTTCACCTCGCCCATCCGGCGCTATTCCGACCTGATCGTGCACCGGGCGCTGATTTCCGCGCATGGCTGGGGCGGGGGCCGGGACGGGAAGGGGGACGGCCTGTCGGCCCAGGACATGGAGCGGCTGTCCGAAACCGCCACCCATATCAGCGAGACCGAGCGCCGCAGCATGGCCGCCGAACGCGACACCACCGACCGCTATCTGGCAGCCTTCCTGTCCGAACGCGTCGGCACCGAGATGACCGGCCGGATCAGCGGCGTCCAGAAGTTCGGCGCCTTCGTCAAGCTGGACGAGACCGGCGCCGACGGGCTTCTGCCGATCCGCGCCATCGGCAACGAATATTTCCACTTCGATCCCGACGCGCAGATGCTGATCGGCAGCGATACCGGGCTCGAGATCGGCCTGGGGCAGCGGGTCACGGTCCGTCTGGCCGAGGCGGTGCCGACGACCGGCGGGCTGACGCTGGATCTGCTGGAACTGGAGGGCCAGCCCCTGCCGCGCGGCCCGCAGAAGGGCAGGCGCGGCCGCGGCCCGCGTCCGATGTCCACCAAGTCCCGTCTGGCCGAGATCAAGCGCGCCACCAAGCGCCGCCGCAAGCGCTAGGCCGCGGCCCGCCCCAACGGCGCCTTGCGCGGCTGGGGGCGCTACGCGGCAGTTTCTGCCGATCACCGCCGCGTCACGCGGATGTTTGGAACCGCCCCGTCCGATAGCCGGTTGGATCCGCAACGGATCAACCCGTTCAAGGGAAGGAAGACCCATGCGCCGCATGTTCAAGAACTCTACCGCCCTGGCGGCCTGTCTGTCGCTTCTGGTGCCGCCCCTGGCCCAGGCCCAGGCCCCGGCCGAGGGCGAGCAGCCCCCCGTCCCGCCGGCCCAGGAACAACCCGCCGAACCCCAGGCCGAACAGGCAGTCCCCGCCGAGGAACCCGTTGCCGAGGAACCGGCCGCTGAGGAACCGGAAGCCGAGGCCGCTGCCGAGGAACCCGCCGCAGAGGAGCCGGCCGCCGAGGAGGCGGAAGCCGAGGAACCCGCTGCCGAGGAACCGGAAGCCGCGGCCCCCGCTGAGGCCGCGCCTGCCGAGCAGCCTGCCGCGGAGCCTGCACCCGAGCCCGAAGCCGCGGCCCCCGAGGCTGCGCCGGCAGAGCCCGAAGCCGAACTCGAGGCATCTGAGCGCCCCGCCGAGGCCCAGCGCGAGCAGGAAAGCGATCGCCCGGCCCGCGCCGAGAGCAGCGAGGAGGAGGCCCCCGCCGCAGCCGAGGATCCCGCTGACGCTGCCGCAGCCGAAGCCGAACCCGCCGAGGCCCCGGCCGTCGGCGACGAGCGTCCCGCCGAGGCGGACCGCCAGCAGGAACAGGAACGCCCGGTCGAGGCCGCCCGCGAACAGCAGGCCGACCGCCCTGTGCCCGCCCCGGATGCTGAAACCGAAGCCGACACCGAGGCCGAAGCCGGCAGCGAAGACGCGCTGCGCGAGGCGCTTGAGCAGGAGCAGCAGGACGAGGCACCCGCGGCTGACGGGCAACCCGCCGACCAGGCCGCTGCCCCCGAGGACGCGGCCACCCCGCCCGAGGCTGACGCGCCCCGGACCGAAGCCGCCCAGCAGGCCGCCGGGGAAACCGGCGGCGGCGCGGTGGCGGCCGCGCTGAACGAGGAAGAGCAGGGCGAGGTCGTCGAGGAGGAGATCACCGAGGAGAACAGCCGCTCCTCGAACGAGGATTTCGAAACCAGCCTGCGCGAGGCCCTGACGCCCGAGCAGGAGCAGGCAGCCTCGCAGGACCAGGAGGCCCGCCAGGAGGACGACGAGGACGATGACGACGATGACAACGACCTGGCCAGGGCGCTGCTGCTGGGGCTGGGCGGGGTCGCCGTCGGCACCTACCTGAACAACAACCGGCAGGTCACGCTCAGCGCGCCGGACCGGGTGGTTGTCACGCGCCCGGACGGCAGCCAGGAGATCATCAAGGACGAGGTCGCGCTGCTGCGCCAGCCCGGATCGACCGTCACGACCGAAAACTTTGATGATGGCTCGTCACGCACGGTGGTGACGCGCAGCGACGGCAGCCGGGTGGTCACGATCCGCGACGCCGACCTGCGCGTGCTGCGCCGCACCCTGATATCGCCCGACGGCACCCAGACCCGGCTGATCGACGACACCGCCACGGTCGAGCCGGTGGATGTCGCGTCTCTGCCCGCCCCGGCGCCGGTCGTTTCGGCCGCCGACTATCAGGACGAGGCCGCCCTGCGCGAGGCCCTGCAGCGCGAGGTCGAGCTGGACCGCCGCTTCACCCTGGGCCAGATCCGCAGCATCCCCGAGGTGCGCGCCCTGGTGCCGCCGGTCACCATCGACGCCATCACCTTCGACACCGGCTCGGCCGCCATCTCGCCCGACCAGGCGCGCCAGCTCTCGACGCTGGGCAACGTGATCGCCGACGCAATCGCGCAAAACCCGCGCGAGATGTTCCTGATCGAAGGCCATACCGACACCGTCGGCCCGGACGCGGCCAATCTGGCGCTGTCGGACCGGCGGGCGGAATCCGTGGCCCTGGCGCTGACGGAATACTTCGATGTCCCGCCCGAGAATCTGGTGGTGCAAGGCTATGGCGAGCAGTTCCTGCAGGTGAGGCAGGAAGGCGATGTCCGAGAGAACCGCCGCGCGGCGGTGCGCCGGATCACCGATCTGCTGCAGACGGCCGAGGCCGACTGACCGACGCGAAAGGCCCCGGCAGCGCCGGGGCCTTTTCCGCTAGAGATGGCGGGGAAACTCGATCTTCGGGCAGCGGTCCTGGATGACGGTGATGCCGCAGTCCCTGGCGCGCCCGGCCGCCGCGTCGTTGCGCACCCCCAGTTGAAGCCAGATCGCGCTGAGCGCCGGAAGATGCGCCAGCGCCTCGTCCACGATCGGGCCCACGGCCTCGGACTGGCGGAAGATGTCAACCATCTCGACGCCGATGGTGTCGGGAATGTCGGACAGGCTGGCATAGACGGTTTCGCCCAGGATGGTCTTTCCGGCCTGGCCGGGATTGACCGGAACGATCCGATATCCGTTCGCCTGCAGGAAGCGCGCCACGCCCCAGCTCGGCCGTGCCTCGTTCGGGGACAGGCCCACAACCGCAATCACTTTCACGTCGCGCGCGATGCGGGCAATATCTTGGTCGTCCGTCACATCCGTGTCCATGACAAACCTCCCTTTTCTCGTCCAATAGTTGAATCAAGCTTGACATAGAAAAGGCGCCCGGTCCAGAAGGCTGGCCGGGCGCAAGTCGCGGAACGAGGGACAGTGATCTGAACATGACGGTTCCGAGGTCATGTTCCAGCTTGTAAATGGGCAACACCCCGGATTGGTTCCAGACATATCTCGATCATGTGATTGAAAAAGTCGCGCTTCGTGTTAATGGCGCGCCCAGTTTTCGCGCGCCTTGGCCAGGATTTCCTGGGGATCCTGCCGCAGCTTGTGTGCGGCGCGTCCGGATCCTACCAGATACAGTCTATTTCCGATGACCACGAAATGATGCGGATCACCTGGAACCCGCTGGCCGTTCGACAGCGCCACGGGGCACAGCCCTCCGAAAGCCGGGGCGAAGCTGCGCGGATCGGCTTCGAACCGGCTGCGGTTTTCCTCGGACGCGAAATGCCAGAGCTTTCCCTTCCACAGCGTCGAGATGTCGCGGCGCCCGGGCACCGGTTGCCCGCGTTCCAGAAACCCCACCGCGTCATAGCCGTCGATGGCCCAGTCCTGAGCCGCGGCCGGCACGCCGGACCCCAGGGCAAGCACAAGCGAGAGAAGCAGCGATTTCATGGGCAGGCAGTCTTTGCGGCGGCAGGACCCCTAGATGACAGCACCCGATCCGAATCTCAACGCTGCCGCGCAGATTGTCGCAGCCATGTGATGTTCATGCCATGCTGGCCGCATACAGGGCCACGGCCGCCGCGTTGGACACGTTCAGCGACCCGAAATCGGCCGCAAAGGGGATCCGGGCGACGTGATCGCAGCTTTTGGCGGTCAGGTCGCGCATCCCCGGCCCTTCCGCCCCCAGCACCAGGCAGACCGCGCGGCCCTGAAGTCCTGCCAGCAGGTCGGGCAGTGGGGTGGTGCCGGTTCCGTCCAGGCCGATCAGCGTGAAGCCCATCCCCTTCAACTGGCTCAGCGCCTCGGCCAGGTTCGGTACGCGCAGATAGGGCTGGCGCTCCAGCGCGCCCGAGGCGGTCTTGGCCAGGGCGCCCGTTTCCGGCGCGGAATGACGGGCCGGGGCGATCACCGCGCGGGCCCCGAAAACCTCGGCCGACCGCAGGATGGCGCCGATGTTGTGGGGGTCGGTGACGCGGTCCAGGGCCACCAGCAGGGGCCGCCTTTCGCCCGGTGCCTGGCGCAGCACGACATCGCTGAGCCCGCCCCATCTGAGCGGCCTGACCTCGAGCGCGGCGCCCTGGTGGACGCTGTCGGGGGCCAGCGGCACGGCCTTGCCGAAGATCCGGGGATCGGTGATCTCGGGCGTCATGCCGTGCAGGTCGCCCAGACGGTCGAGGGCGTTCTGCGTGACGACAAGGCGCAGCTTCTCGCGGCGCGGATTGGCCAGCGCGTCGCGCACCGCGTGCAGGCCGAACAGCCACAGCGTCTCGGACGCCAAGGCGCGCCGGGCACGTTCCTTGTCGATCACCCAGGCGGGTTTCTGGGGCTTTCCCGGTCGTTCGGCCATGCGCAGCATCCTTGTCGGCTGGCCCCTTCATGGCGCGGGAAACCGCCCCGGCGCAAGGCCCGGAAATCCGCTTGACGCCCTGCGGCCCGCCCGCTAATGACGCCCCCACGCCGAGGCGTTCGGCGGGCGACGTGCTGCAAGGTGCGGCAGCGGACTGTAACTCCGCCGGGGAGACCCATGCCTGGTTCGATTCCAGGGTCGCCCACCATTTTCCCGTTTCCCCCCATCTGCGCTGCCCGAAAGCGGAGGCATTGGGCCTGTCCTGTCAGGGCCGCAGGCTGTCCAGCGACAGGGTCGTTCCGAAGCCGTCCTTCGTGGGAAACATCTGCCGGACATCCGCCTCGGCGGGAGCATTTTCCGCCAGCGCCTTGCGCGCCTCGTGGATGGTGATCTCCGTCCTGATGGTCAGGACCCGAGCCAGGATCCGCGGGATGGCAAGGGCTTCATGACCCGATCCGGGCAAGCAGGTTGTTCAGCCGCCCTTCCGCCACGACAGCCTTGTGGGACAGCTTGCTCAGCGGCAATCCGCGTCCGATTGCTTTCAGGGCAGCATCGGCGTCGATCTTGCCCTCGAGCGCACCCTGCAACAAGAAGCACGGCACCGCAGGCAGGCTGCCACGGCGGCGGAAATGCGCCATCAGGTCACTGCTGTTGATCAGCCGCCATTGCAGGGCGTAGATCATCATGAAGTATCTGGACGGCCTGGTTTTCGCCCGGGTCAGAAGCGTCCGATAAGCCTCGTGCCAGGCAGCGACCAGCGGATTTGCCGGATGGCTGGCGATAAACCAGTTGTCGATCCAGCGATCAGAATGCGGCGCGGAAAAGACGAAAAACCCCGTCTGCCCGCCCAGCAATTGGATCCACTGGTTTAAGGGACGGTGGCAGTAGGTGGTGGCATCAGTCCAGACCCCTCCATGACGCGCCAGAAGGTTCAGTCGGATAGTGCCCCAGGGCATGGTGTATGAGCGCCGACCCCCGGAAAGATTAGGGTTCGATCAGGATGCCACGGCGGGCAGCCTGACGTTGGGATTGTCGGTGACGCGGGCGAGCGTTTCAAGGCTCATATAGCGCCGGGCGACGGTCCACTCGTCGTTTGTCTCGAGCATCAGCGCGCCGACGAGACGAATGACTGCATCATCGTTCGGAAAGATGCCGATCACGTCAGCGCGTCGCTTCACCTCGCGGTTCACCCGTTCCAGTGGATTTGTGCTGGCGATCTGAGCCCAGTGTTCGCGGGGGAAGGACATGTAGGCCAGCACGTCGTCACGGGAGGCGTCCATCAGGGCGCCCAGCTTCGACTGCTTCTCACGCAACGCATCCGCGACGATATCCCACTGCTTTTCCGCCTCGGCCTTGGTTTGCCTCGAGCGAAGATCGTCTTCAGCATCGCCGCCATGGCGGTGCGGCTCTTGGCTGGAGCATGGGCCAAGGCGTTGCGCATCCAATGAACCCGGCATCTCTGGTGGGTTGCGTTGAAGACCCGGCGCGCGGCGGCCCGCAGACCCTTGTGGTCGTCGGCGATTACCAGCTTCACGCCGCGCAAACCGCGGTCGGCTAAGGAGCGCAGGAACTTCATCCAGAACGCCTCGGCCTCAGAGAGGCCAGTCGCGACCCCCAGCACCTCGCGCTTGCCATCCTCGTTCACGGCGACAGCGATTATCACGGCATGGCTGACAATCCGCCCGCCTTCGCGCACCTTCAGGTAGGTCGCGTCGAGCCACAGGTAGGGCCAAGCGCCCTCCAACGGACGGCTCAGGAACGCATTCACCCGCTCGTCGATCTCGGCGCAGAGGCGGCTGACCTGGCTTTTGGACATGCCGCCTGCGCCCATGGCCTTGACCAGGTCGTCGACCGAGCGGGTTGAGACACCGTGAACATAGGCTTCCTGGATCACCGCCACCAAGGCCTTCTCGGCTGTGCGGCGCGGTTCCAGAAAGCTGGGAAAGTAGCTGCCCTTCCGGAGCTTCGGGATCTCCAGCGTGATCCGCCCGGCACGGGTGTCCCAATCGCGGTCACGGTATCCGTTGCGCTGAACCTCCCGCAGGGGCGTTCGCGCCCCCTTGGCAGCCCCTGTCCGCGCCTCAACTTCGGCTTCCATGATCCGCTCGGCCGCAAAGGCCAGCATCTCGCGCACGAGATCGCCATCAGCCTGCTTCTCAACCAGCTCGATTAGCGCCATTCTGTCATTGGTCATCGTCGTCTCCATTCCAGGTTTCAGGTCTTGCAACCCAAACCTACTCCGAAGATCGGCGATGACCGCCAGCGTTACCTACGGCCGCGCGCTGCGCTACGCCAAAGGCTCCGCGCGCGGCCTCCTACACCACCACATGGGACACAGCCTTCAGTCGCAGCAGGTTGGCCTTGAACCGGAGCGGCAGATCGTTCGGCAAATCTGGAAGATCCAAGACTTCGGGCGCGTTATTGTCCAGGATGCGAATGTCCCAATCGGGGTTTTCCCGGCGCCACGAGGCGATGCATGTCTTGACAAGCTCGGGCGCCGCATCTTCGCCCTGGGCCCAGAAAATCCAGAGGATGCGGGGAATGTCACGGTCCAGATAGGGCGAGATATAGGCCTGAAAGGCATCCCCGCCACCCTCGCGCAGGGTTTTGGTGAGGTGGCGGTTGTCGCGGTCAAGCCGTCGGGCATACAGTTCCAGCCTTGGCGCCTTGGGGAGTTCATGGCGCATCCACAAGAACGTGCTTTTCAGCGTCCGTTTGCCCCGCCCCAGAACCTGTCGCACACCCATGAATCGCCCCGGCTTGTTGACCTTGCTCCAGAGAACAGGATGCAGAGAGTTTGTCGAGCATCCATGCGCCGGATCCCTTAACGACCGCCTGTTCCTAGCAGGCCACCAAGGCAATCCCGATGCTGTTGTTCCGTGCCTTCCAAGGGGTGCGGGCCGACGATGCCTGGCAGGGGCTTAGGGGGCCGGATACGGGCCTCATGGTGACCCCGACAGGACTTGAACCTGTAACCTGCCCCTTAGGAGGGGGCTGCTCTATCCAGTTGAGCCACGGGGCCGCCTGCAGCCCTTTTGACCGCAGACGGGCGCTTTGGCAAGGTTGTCGCGCCGCCGAACGGGCGCTAACATCGGGAAAAGATCCCAATGCCGGTGCCAGATGAACGTTCCCAGACCCCGCCGCCCGCTGACCCTGCGGGATGTCTCCGAAGCGTCCGGCGTGTCGGAGATGACGGTCAGCAGGGTCCTGCGGAACCGGGGCGACGTGTCGGCGGCCACCCGCGAAAAGGTGCTGACGGCGGCCAAGACCCTGGGCTACGTGCCCAACAAGATCGCCGGCGGGCTGGCCAGCCAGCGGGTGAACCTGGTCGCCGTGGTCATCCCGTCGCTGTCGAACCTGGTCTTTCCCGACGTGCTGGGGGGGATTTCGGCGGAACTGGACGACACCGGCCTGCAGCCCGTGATCGGCGTCACCAACTATTCCCCCGCGCGCGAGGAGATGGTGCTTTACGACATGCTGTCCTGGCGGCCCTCGGGGGTGATCCTGGCAGGGCTGGAACACAGCAAGGCCTCGCGCGCGATGCTGGCCAATTCCGGCATCCCCGTGGTCGAGATCATGGACGTGGACGGAGAGGGGATCGACACCGTGGTGGGCATCTCGCACCGCCGCGCGGGGCGCGAGATGGCGGCGCGGATCCTGGCCGCGGGATATCGCCGCATCGGCTTCGTCGGCACCCACATGCCCGAGGATCACCGCGCCCGCAAGCGCCTGGCCGGGTTCGAGGAGGGCCTGTCGGAAGCCGGCGTGCCGCTCGAGGCGCGCGAATACTATCAGGGCGGGTCGTCGCTGCTGAAGGGCCGCGAACTGACCGAGCGCATCCTGACCCGCGCCCCGGATCTGGATTTCCTCTATTTCTCGAACGACATGATCGGGGCGGGCGGGCTGCTTTACTGCCTGGACAAGGGCTATGACATCCCCGGCCGGATCGGGCTGGCGGGCTTCAACGGCGTCGATCTGCTGGAGGGGCTGCCGGTGCGGCTGGCCACCACCGACGCGCGGCGGGTCGATATCGGGAGGCGGGCGGCGCGGCTGGTGGCGGGCAAGGACAGCCTGCCGGCGGACCGCATCGTGGCGCTGACGCCGACCTTCCTGCCCGGCGACACGATCCGGCATGGCTGACGATTGCCGCCGGGCGGGCGCTTGCGGCAGGGCGGGCGGGTAACTAAGTCTGCGGCCATGCGTATTCCTTTCCTTGACCGTCTGACGAAGAAGGGCCCCCGGGTCTCGGTGGTGCGGCTGCATGGCGCCATCGGCATGGCGGGACGCGGCGGCGCGTTGTCCGACGCCGCCCTGGCCCCGGTGATCGAACGCGCCTTCCGAAAGGGCAAGCCGGTAGCCGTGGCCCTGTCGATCAATTCGCCCGGCGGATCGCCGGTCCAGTCCTCGCTGATCGCCGCGCGGATCCGGCGGCTTGCGGACGAAACCGGCATCCCCGTCCACGCCTTCGTCGAGGACGTGGCCGCCTCGGGCGGATACTGGCTGGCCTGCGCGGCCGACCAGATCTGGGCCGACGACAGTTCGATCCTGGGGTCGATCGGCGTGATCTCGGCGGGCTTCGGCTTTCAGGACCTGATCGCCCGCTGGGGGATCGAACGGCGCGTCCATACCGCCGGGCGGTCCAAATCCACGCAGGATCCCTTCCGCCCCGAGCGCCCCGAGGATGTCGCGCGGCTGCACAATGTCCTGGAACCGATCCACCAGGCGTTCAAGGATCACGTGACCGCCCGGCGCGGCGCGCGGCTGGCGGCGGACCGCGATCTGTTCACCGGCGAATTCTGGGCCGGCCGGCAGTCGGTCGAACTGGGCCTGGCCGACGGCATCGGCCATCTGGTCCCGCGCATGAAGGCCCTGTTCGGCGACAGGACGCGCTTCGTCGTCCATGCGCCGCGCCAGTCGCTGTTCCGCAGGCTGGGCCTGTCGGCGGGCACGGTTCTGGACGCCGCCCAGGAACGCGCGGCCTTCGCGCGCTTCGGCGCCGGAGGATGAGCCTCCGCATCGTCATCCTGTTCCTGCTGGCGATGATCCTGCTGGGCCTGGTCAACGGACCCGCGTTTCGCCGGTTCCTGTCCCGCCTGCTGAGGGGGTTGCGCGGCGGCCGCTGATCGGCGGGCACGGCGGGGCGCGCACGGGGGTGTTTGGTCCGGCGCGGCCGGCCGATGGCGCGACGGGATCTTGCGGAAGGCTCGATGCCGGTGATCCTGGGCCGACGCGGCGCCCGGTTGTCCCGGCCGGTTAAGACGGGTTGCCCAACTGGCTGAAACCGTGAAGATTTTTTGACCACGGCATCGCGTCCACCGTTTTTCCTTGTGGAAACAACTATTTGTCTTTGTGCCCAATTTTCGGGCAGTATGAAGGATCTGTAACGTTTGCTGGACGGAATCCCTCTGTCTCACAGCCAGTGCACAGAGTTATCCCCAAAGCCGGTGGACAGCTTTCGCCTTGCGGTGCCCCGGCATCTTGCGGCAGGGGAAGGGAATCACTTTCTTCACTGACATGACCCAAGCGCCTTCTCTCAAGACCGGCCACGCGCTGATCCAGGACTATCTTCGCCAGCTTGACCGCAGCCCCGGCGTCTATCGGATGCTGGATGCCCAGGGGGCTGTTCTTTATGTCGGCAAGGCCCGCGACCTGAAGGCGCGGGTGTCGAACTATGCCCGGCCCTCGGGCCATTCGGCGCGCATCGCGCGGATGATCCGCGAGACGGCCTCGATGATGTTCCTGACCACGCGCACGGAAACCGAGGCGCTGCTTCTGGAACAGAACCTCATCAAGCAGTTGAAGCCGCGCTACAACGTGCTGCTGCGCGACGACAAGTCCTTCCCGAACATCCTGGTCGCCAAGTCCCACGCCTTCCCGCAGATCAAGAAGCATCGCGGCGCGAAATCGGAAAAGGGCGACTATTACGGCCCCTTCGCCAGCGCGGGGGCGGTGAACCGCACGCTGACCCAGTTGCAGCGGGTGTTCCTGCTGCGCAACTGCACCGATGCGACCTTCGAAAGCCGCACCCGTCCCTGCCTGCTGTTCCAGATTAAGCGGTGCAGCGCGCCCTGCGTCGGTCGGATCAGCGAACAGGATTACGGCGCGCTTGTCGCCGACGCCGAACGCTTCCTGCAGGGCAAGACCACCATGATCCAGGCCAACCTGGCCCGCGACATGGCGCAGGCGGCGGAGGACATGGAATACGAACGCGCCGCGGCGCTGCGCGACCGGATCAAGGCGCTGACCGCGGTGCAGTCGGTCCAGGCCATCAACCCCAAGCGCGTGGCCGAGGCCGACATCGTCGCCCTGCACATGGAGGGGGGCAGGCCTGCGTGCAGGTCTTCTTCATCCGCGGGAACCAGAGCTGGGGCAACCGCGACTTCTATCCGCGCCTGGGCGGCGTCGAATCGCCGGCCGAGGTGATGCAGGCGTTCCTGCTGCAATTCTACGACGACAAGCCGCCGCCCCGGATGATCCTGCTGTCGCACGCGCCCGATGAACCCGACCTGACGCGGCAGGTGCTGTCGGAACGCGCCGGGCGGCGCATCGTCATCGGCGTCCCGCAGCGGGGCGAGAAGGCCGATCTGGTGGAAAACGCGATGCGCAATGCCCGCGAAAGCCTGGCCCGCCGCATGTCGGAAAGCGCCACCCAGCTGCGCCTGCTGGAAGGCCTGGGCGAGGCTTTCGAGCTGCCCGCGCCCCCCGCCGGATCGAGGTCTATGACAACAGCCACATCATGGGCACCAACGCCGTCGGCGGCATGATCGTGGCCGGCCCCGAGGGCTTCATCAAGAGCCAGTATCGCAAGTTCAACATCAAGGGGACCGAGATCACCCCCGGCGACGACTTCGGCATGATGAGAGAGGTGCTGTCCCGCCGCTTCCTGCGGCTGCTGAAGGAAGATCCCGACCGGCAGACCGAGGCCTGGCCCGACCTGCTGCTGATCGACGGCGGCGCCGGGCAGGTCTCGGCCGTCGAGGGGATCCTGGCAGAACTGGGGGTCGAGGACATTCCCATCGTCGGCGTCGCCAAGGGCATCGACCGCGACCAGGGAAAAGAGGAGTTCCACCGCCCCGGCCGCCCGCCCTTCGCCCTGCGCATGAACGACCCGGTCCTTTATTTCATCCAGCGGCTGCGCGACGAGGCGCATCGCTGGGCCATCGGCTCGCATCGCGCCAGGCGCGCGAAATCGGTAATGGCCAACCCCCTGGACGAGATCGCCGGCATCGGCGCATCGCGCAAGCGCGCCCTGCTGGCCCATTTCGGCAGCGCTAAGGCCGTCAGCCGCGCCGGCCTGGCCGACCTGCAGGCGGTCGAGGGGATCTCGGCCGCGATGGCGCAGAAGGTTCACGACCACTTCAACGCCCGCAGCTGAGCCGGCGCGCCCCGGCCCCGCTGCAGCCTGCCGGGGCAGCCGGCGCCCTGGGCGGCAGGCCGGACCACGGCGGCGGGCATCGCAATGCGCCCCCTTTCCAAGTCCGGCGCCACCGACTAGCTTGCCCTCATGCGTTGGACCGTCCCCAATATCCTGACCCTGCTTCGGCTGATCGCGGCGCCGGCGGTGCCGCTGATGTTTCTGTATTTCAGCCGCCCCTTCGCGGATTGGGCTGCCCTGGCGCTGTTCCTGGTCGCTGCCGTGACCGACTGGGTGGACGGCTACCTCGCGCGAAGCTGGCAGCAGGAAAGCCGCTTCGGCGCCGCCATGGATCCGATCGCCGACAAGGCCATGGTGGTGATCGCCATCGTCGTCATCACCGGCTATTCCGGCATGAATCCCTGGCTGATCCTGCCCGCCACCCTGATCCTGTTCCGCGAGGTCTTCGTGTCCGGCCTGCGCGAGTTCCTGGGCGCGAACGCGCGGCTGCTGAAGGTCACCAAGCTGGCCAAGTGGAAGACCACCACGCAGATGGTGGCGATCTCGGTGCTGTTTCTGGGCACGGGCCTTGCCTATGTCGAACACGGGCGCCCGCCGCTGGTGGGCGAATCCCGGCTGCCCTTTTCGTCGTCCTGGGCGGATCTGGCGACGCAGGTGGGGCTTTTGCTGATCTGGGTCGCCGCGGTCCTGACGGCCTGGACGGGCTGGGACTATTTCGTGAAGTCGCGCCCCTACCTGCGAGAGCCCGGCCATGACGCTTGACGTCCTCTATTTCGCCTGGCTGCGCGAACGCATCGGCCAGCCCCGCGAACGGATCGAGACCGACGCCGCGACCGTCCGCGACCTGATCGCGGATCTTGCCGCGCGCGACGATTGGCACGCGGCCGCCTTCGCCGACCTGGCGGCGGTCCGCTGCGCGGTGGACCAGCAGCTTGCCGACCTGGACGCCCCCCTTGCCGGGGCCAGGGAGGTCGCCTTCTTCCCGCCGATGACCGGGGGCTGATCCGGTGTCGGCCCGCGTCCAGACCGCCCCCTTCGATCTTTCCGCCGAACTGGCGCGGTTCGGCGCCGGGGCGGGCGCCATCGTCACCTTCACGGGCATCGTGCGCGACGACACCGGCGCCCTGGCCGCGCTCGAGATCGAGCATTATCCCGGCATGACGGAACGCGCGCTGGCCGATTACGGCGCCGAGGCCGCGGCCCGCTTCGCCCTTGCCGACTGGCGCATCGTCCATCGCCACGGCCTGCTTGCCGTGGGCGAGCCGATCATGATGGTGGCCACCGCCGCCCGCCACCGCCACGCCGCCTTCCAGGCCGCGGACTACCTGATGGACTGGCTGAAATCCCGCGCCCCCTTCTGGAAGCGCGAGATCGGCCGCGACGGCGCCACCCGCTGGGTCGATGCCCGGACCAGCGACGAGGAATCCCTGTCGCGATGGCAGGCTTCTTCTTTGCCCAAATACCCGGCTCCGGCCGCCAGCGATGATCCGGCCTGAACTGCGCGCCTGGGCCGCCCGCCGGTCCGAAGCCATCCTCGCCGTCATCATCCTGGCCGCGGGGCTGTGGCTGGCCCTGCGCGGCGGCTGGTTCTTCGCTGCCTTGGGTGGCCTGGTGGTGCTGGTGGGCCTGTCGCTGCTGATCGGCGCGGTCCGCCGCCTGCCGTTCCGCCGCCAGATCGCCGCCCCCGGCCTGGTCGAGGTGGACGAGGGCGCCGTCCGCTATTACGGCGCCGCCGTCCTGGGCGGCGAGATCGCGCTTCGCGACCTGGTCGAGATCCGCCTGCTGCGCCTCGAGGGCAGGGGCCACTGGCGGCTGCGCAGCGCCAGTGGCGAGGCGCTCTTGGTCCCTGTCGATGCGGCGGGCTCGGACGCGCTGGCTCATGCCTTCACGGCGCTGCCCGGGTTGGACATGGGCGCGGTCTCGGCCGCCCTGGCCCATGTCGCCGATCAGTCCGACGCGGTGCGGACGGTTTGGCGGCGCCCCGGCTGAGGCGGGTTGACTTGGCCATCGCCGCTTGTCACCTGTGACCGGCAGACACGCTCGAAAGGCCCCGCCTCATGTCGATACCACAACAGGGCGGAGGCCCGATCGAAAGCCGCGACCAACTGGCGGCCTATATCGCCAGCGGCGAAAAGCCGCGCGACGCCTGGCGCATCGGCACCGAACACGAGAAGTTCGGCTACGACAAGGCGACCCTGAAGCCTCTGCCCTACGAGGGCGCCTGTTCGGTCCATGCTATGCTGTCCGGGCTTCGGGACGGCTTCGGCTGGGATCCGGTCATGGAACAGGACCGGCTGATCGGCCTGCAGCGCGACGGGGCCAATATCAGCCTGGAACCGGGGGGCAGCTGGAACTGTCGGGCGCGCCCCTGGAAACCATCCACCAGACCTGCGACGAGGTGAACCAGCACCTGGCCGAGGTGAAGCAGGTGGCCGACCGCATCGGCGCGGGCTTCATCGGCCTGGGGGCCGCGCCGATCTGGGGACAGGACGACATGCCGATGATGCCCAAGGGGCGCTATCGGCTGATGACCGACTACATGGACCGGGTCGGCACGCTGGGCAAGCAGATGATGTACCGCACCTGCACGGTGCAGGTGAACCTGGATTTCGCCTCGGAAGCCGACATGGTCAAGAAGCTGCGCGTCGCCCTGTCGCTGCAGCCCGTCGCCAACGCGCTGTTCGCCAATTCGCCCTTCCTCGACGGCAAGCCCAACGGCTGGAAAAGCTGGCGCGCGCATATCTGGCAGAACCTGGACGACGCCCGCACGGGGATGCTGCCCTTCGTTTTCCAGGACGGCTTCGGCTACGAGGCCTGGGTGAATTACGTCCTGAACGTGCCGATGTATTTCGTCTATCGCGACGGCCAGTATATCGACGCCCTGGGCCAGTCCTTCCGCGACTTCCTGGACGGCCGCCTGCCCGCCCTGCCGGGCGAGGTGCCGACCCTGTCGGACTGGGCCGACCACATGACCACCGTCTTCCCCGAGGCCCGCGTCAAGAAATACATCGAGATGCGCGGCGCCGACGGCGGCCCCTGGCGGCGGCTCTGCGCGCTGCCGGCGCTGTGGGTCGGGCTGATCTATGACCAGGGTGCGCTGGATGCCGCCTGGGATCTGGTCAAGGGCTGGGATGACGAGACGCGCGAGGGTCTGCGCCGGCAGGCCGGTCTCCATGCCCTGCAGGCCAGCGTGAACGGCATCCACATGCAGGATCTGGCGCGCGAGGTCGTGGCCATCGCCGAACAGGGTCTGGCCAACCGCGCCCGCCCCGGCGCCGGCGGCATGATCCCGGACGAGACGCATTTCCTGGATGCGCTGAAGGAAAGCCTGGATAGCGGCAAGGTGCCGGCCGACGAACTGCTGGAAAAGTACCACGGCGAATGGAACGGCGATTTGACCGCGATCTATCGCGACTATTCCTACTGATCCGCCCCGGGGTGATCCGGCAGGGGCCCGTGCCGCCATCCCCAATGCACGACAAAATGACCGCAACAGGCTTGAAAGCCGCTGGCGTCGGTGGCACGCCAAGGCGGGAACGGCCTGAAACAGCGGCGAAGGAGCGGCACGGATGAAGGCGGATGCGATGGTATGGGTGCAGCGGATCGTCGGTGCGGTCTTCGCGGTGGGGGTCATCGCGCTGATCGGGGCGATCGTCTCGCAGGTCGGCCAGGCCGAGGGCCTGCCACCGCTGCCGATCTTCCTGGGGCTTCTGGGCATCGTCGGGCTGATCCTGGCGGCCGGGACCTGCCTGGCGCTGATCTCGCTGGCGATCTCGGCGCGGCGCGGGGCCGAGGCGCTGCGTCGGATCGCCGGACAGGGCGGGGCCGCGCCCCTGGCCGCCCCCGCGCGGCTGTTCAGCCAGGCGCCCCTGCGCGAGGTCGTGGCCCAGCCGCAGCCCGAACCGGCCCCCGGCCGTCCCGCGCGCCCGACGGGCCGCAGCCTGGTCGCCGAACGCTGAGGGCGGCGATCCGCGGCCGGCCCGGGACCCAGCCTGCCCCCCGGATCTTTCCTGTTGTCTCGGCGCCCCTGCTGCCTTTAGCCTGAGCGGAAAAGCACATGGGGGGATCATGCGCAAATTCCTGCTGACCGTTGCCATCATCGCAGCGCCGCTGACGGCGCAGGCCTCGGTGGTGACGAATGCCTTCACCAGCTTCTGGGCCTTGGGGGACAGCCTGACGGACGACGGCAACCTGCCGCTGGCCGTCTTTGCCGCGGGCCATCCGGGGGCGCCGATCTCTGCCCAGCCGGGACGGGCGGCCTATTACGCGCCCCAGGACGGGCCGCGCTTTTCCAACGGCCGGACCTTCGCGGAATACGTCGCCGAGGCGTTCGAGGCCGAGGGCCGGCCGACGGGCAACCTGGCCTTCGGCGGGGCCGAGGCGGCCGAGCCGGCCGATCTGCTGGATCCCACGCCGGGCCTGACCGCCCAGCGGCAGGTCCTGGCCGCGGCCTCGGCCAGCTTCGGATCGCGGCCCCTGGTGTCGATCCTGGCGGGGGCGAACGACATCTTTGCGGGCCTGGCCAGCGGCGACCCGGTGGCCAATGCCCTGACCGCGGCGGTCAGGGCGGCCGACGCGGTGGCGGAAACGGCCAGCTTCCTGGGCGCCCGCGGGGTGCGCGACTTCCTGATCTCGAACCTGCCCGATCTAGGCGCGACGCCGGGCTTTTCGCTGTTCCAGCCCCAGGCCCGGCTGCTGGCCAGCGCGGCCACATCGGCCTACAACGCGCGGCTGGCGGCGAATGTCGCCGCGCTCGAATCCGGGGGCCTGAACGTCATCGACCTGGACATCTATGCGCAGTTGAACAGCATCCTGGCGGATCCTGCCGGGTTCGGCTATGGCGACACGACGCTGCCCTGCCTGTTTCCCAGCGCGGGGGTGGCGGGGGCGTTCGGCCAGCCGGCCGTGTGCAGCGACGCCGAATCGCTGACCCGGCTGTTCTTCGATTCGGTCCATCCGAACCTTCTGGCCCATGCGCAGTTCGGTCAGGCCGCCCTGGACGCGATCGGGTCGGAACTGGCGCCGGTTCCGCTGACGGGCGGGCTGCCGTTTCTTCTGACCGGGCTGGGCAGCTTCGTGGCCCTGCGCCGCCGCCGGGCCTAGCGCCGGCCGATCCGGGGTTCAGTCCCGGCCAGCAGGCGGGCGATGTTCGGGCGGTGGCGGATGAAGATCAGCACCGCCATGAACAGGCTGACGGCGACCAGGTCGGAACGTCCGAGGCCCCAGGCCAAGACCGGCGACAGCGCCGCCGCCAGCAGCGCCGACAGGCTGCTGATGCGGCTGACAAGCGCCGTGGCCAGCCACACGGCGCAGGCGGTCAGCCCCAGCGCCCAGTGCAGCGCGATCAGCGTGCCCAGGAAGGTGGCGACGCCCTTGCCGCCGCGAAAGCCCAGCCAGACGGGGAAGCAATGGCCCAGAAAGGCCGCGCCGCCCGCCAGCATCGCCGCCGTCTCGCCGCCGAAATGGCGGGCCACCAGCACGGCGATGGCGCCCTTGCCCGAATCCAGCAGCAGCGTTGCCAAGGCCGCGCCCTTGTTGCCGGTCCGCAGCACGTTGGTCGCCCCGATATTGCCCGAGCCGATCTTGCGCAGATCGCCCAGCCCCAGGGCCCGCGCGATCGCCAGCCCGAAGGGGATCGAGCCCAGCAGATAGCCGAAAACGCTCCACAGGATCAGGATCATGCCTCGCCTCCGAAGACGCGCCGGCCGGCGACCCAGGTGCCCAGGACGCGCCCTTCCAGCCGGGCGCCGTCGAAGGGCGTGTTCTTCGACTTCGACCGCAGGGTGAAGCGGTCCAGCACGAAGGGCGCGTCCGGGTCGAACAGCACCAGATCGGCAGGCGCGCCCGCCGTCAGCCGGCCGCCGGGCAGGCCCAACCGACGCGCCGGGTTCAGCGACATCGCCCGCCACAGCTGCGGCAGGGTCAGCCCGCCCTGGTGATACAGGCGCATCGCGGCGGGCAGCAGCGTCTGCAGGCCCACGGCGCCGGGGGCGGCGGCCTCGAAGGGCAGGCGCTTGGATTCCTCGTCTTGGGGGGTGTGGAAGCTGGCGATCACGTCGATCAGCCCCTCCGCCACGGCCTGCACCATCGCCAGCCGGTCGTCCTCGGACCGCAGCGGCGGGGTGAAGCGGAAGAACGTCCGGTAATCGCCCACGTCGTATTCGTTCAGCGTCAGGTGGTGGATCGAGATCCCCGCCGTCACGTCCAGTCCCGCGTCGCGCGCGCGACGCAGCGCGGGCAGGGCGGCGGCCGCGGTAATCTGGTCGGCGTGCCAGCGGCAGCCGGTCATGGCGACCAGCGACAGGTCGCGGTCCAGCCCGATCACCTCGGCCATGGGCGAGACGGCCGGGATGCCATAGATCGAGGCAAACTTGCCGCTGGTGGCCGCCGCCCCCCGCGACAGCCCCGCGTCCTGCGGATGGCCCACGATCAGCGCGCCCAGCCCCCGCGCATAGGTCATGCAGCGCGACAGAAGCCGCGTGTCGGTGACTTGGCGCACGCCGTCGGTGAAGGCGACGGCCCCGGCATCGGTCAGGAACCCGATCTCGACCATCTCGCGCCCCTCGCGGGCCTTGGTGAGGCTGGCCATGTGGCGGATGTTCACCGGCGCGTCCGCCGCCCGCCGGGTGACGAATTCCAGCGATTCGGGCGTGTCGATCGGCGGCAGGGTGTCGGGGCGGGCGACGATGGTGGTGACGCCGCCCGCCGCCGCCGCAAGGCCGGCGCTGCGAAAGGATTCCTTGTGGCGCTCGCCCGGCTCGCCGATCTTCACGCCCCAGTCGATGATCCCCGGCGCCAGGGCCCGGCCGCCGCAGTCGATGACGGTGGCGCCATCGGGGGCGTCCGCGCCGCTGCCGCGGATCACGCCCCCCTGGACCAGCAGGCTGCCGGGGGCATCGGACTGCGCCTCGGGGTCGATCAGGCGGGCGTTGGTGAACAGGATGGCGGTCATACCATCACCCCCGCCGCCGCCCGGCCGCGTTCCGCGCGCAGGTTCCGCGCCAGCAGGTCAAGCGCGGCCATGCGCACGGCCACGCCCATTTCCACCTGATCCTGAATGACCGACCGGTTGATGTCGTCGGCGATGAGGCCGTCGATCTCGACCCCGCGGTTCATCGGGCCGGGATGCATGACGATGGCATCGGGGGCCGCGCAGGCCAGCTTTTCGGCGTCGAGGCCGAAGCGGTGGAAGTATTCGCGTTCCGACGGGATGAAGCCGCCGTCCATGCGTTCCTTCTGCAGCCGCAGCATCATCACCACGTCGGCGCCCTTCAGGCCCTGGCGCATGTCCTCGAACAGCTCGACCCCCATCTCGGCCGCGCCCGCGGGCATCAGGGTGGCGGGGCCGATCAGGCGCAGGCGGTTTTCCATCTTGCCCAGCAGCAGCAGGTTCGACCGGGCCACGCGGCTGTTGGCGATGTCGCCGCAGATGGCGATGGTCAGGCGGTGCAGCCGGCCCTTGGCGCGGCGGATGGTCAGCGCATCCAGCAGCGCCTGCGTCGGGTGTTCGTGGCGCCCGTCGCCGGCGTTGATGACGGCGCAGGTGACCTTTTCCGCCAGCAGGTTCACCGCGCCGCTGTTGGGGTGGCGCACCACCAGCAGGTCGGGCTGCATCGCGTTCAGCGTCAGGGCGGTGTCGATCAGCGTCTCGCCCTTCTTCACGCTGCTGTGGGCCACGGCCATGTTCATCACGTCGGCGCCCAGCCGCTTGCCCGCCAGTTCGAAGCTGGCCTGCGTCCGGGTCGAGTTCTCGAAGAACATGTTGATCTGCGTCATCCCCGCGAGCGCGTCGGAATGCTTGACCGTGCGGCGGTTCAGGGCGACGTAGTCCCCGGCCAGATCCAGAAGCGCGGTGATCTCGGGCGGGGAGAGGTGGTCGATGCCCAGAAGGTGGCGGGCGCGAAAGGTCATGACGGGCCTCAAGGTCGGGTCGGGCTTCTATCGCAGATGGCCGATCACGCAGCAAGCGGGCAGGGGGCTGCCTGCCCCCCGCGCGTTCCGCGCGTCCCCCGGGGATATTTCGGCACAGAAGATGTCAGCCCTGCCGGGACGCGCGGGCGGGCAGGTCCGCCATGATCCGGCGGCGGTCTTCGGGCGACAGGCGGGACCATGCGGCGATTTCGTCCAGCCTGCGCCAGCAGCCGGTGCAGAGCCGGGTCTTCGGGTCGATCACGCAGATCCTGATGCAGGGGCTTTCGATCATCGGCGAAGATGGCGCAGACGGTCCAGCGCGCCCTGCAGGATATAGCCCGCCGCCACCTGGTCGATCACCTCGGCCCGGCGCCTGCGCGAGGTGTCGGCTTCCAGCAGCGCGCGTTCGGCGGCCACCGTGGACAGCCGTTCGTCCCAGAAGGTGATGGGCAGATCGGTCAGCCGTTCCAGGTTGCGGGCGAAGGCGCGGGTGGACTGCGCGCGCGGGCCTTCGCTGCCGTCCATGTTGCGCGGCAGGCCCAGGACCAGGCCGATCAGGGCGCGGTCGGCGGCGATGGCCAGCAGGCTCTGCGCGTCCAGCGTGAACTTCTGCCGCCGGATCACCGTCAGCGGCGAGGCCACCTGCCGCAGCCCGTCGCTGACGGCCACGCCGATGGTCCTGGTGCCCAGATCCAGCCCGGCGATGGCTCCGACCGGGGGCAGCCCGGCGGCGAAGTCGGTGATGTCGGCGTGGATCATTCCGCCAGCCCCGACCCTGCGGCGGCGCGGCGGACGGTTTCCAGCGCCTCGGGCTGGTCGGCAAAGCGGGTCCGGGCTTCGGCCCAGATCTCGCGGGCGTGGTCCAGATCGCCGATCACCACCAGAGAGGAGATCAGCCGCGCCCATTCCTCGGGGCTGCCGCCCTGCTGGGCCAGCCGCGCCTGGAGTTGGCGCACCATGCCGACGACCATGTCCTGACGCTGCTGCGGGGTCATCTCCTCGGCCGCCGCCACGGCATCGGCGTCGGGGCCGGGCAGCGGCGCGGCGACGGGCGCGGGGGGAACGTAGTCGGGATGGCCCGCAAGCCAGGCCAGGTCGGCAATGGCGTTCCGGATCGGCGGGATCCAGGGCGCATCCTCGGGGCCTTCCTCGAGCAGGCGGCGCCAGACCGGGAAGGCGCGGTCGGGGCGGTCGTTCTGCAGCTGCAGCAGCCCCAGCAGGTAGCGCCCCTGGGGATTGGACGGATCCCGGCCCAGGCCGCGGGCCAGGACTTCCTCGGCCTCGGGGGTGATCAGGCCGCCCGCCGCCTCGATCATCAGCGCGGCAAGGCGCACCAGGTCGTCCGACGAGGCCTGGTCGCCGCGAAGCTCGACCAGCCGCTGCTGGGCATCGCGGGCGGCGGCCACATTGCCCAGCCGAAGTTCGTTGACGGCCAGAAGCGCAAGGCCCTGCGGATCGTCGGGATTGCGCGCCACGGCCTCGCGAAGCTGGCGGATCAGGGCGGCTAAGTCCTCGGGCACCTCGGGCGGGGCAGGGGCGGGCGCCAAGGCCTCGGCCTCGGCCTGGCCGGGGCGGTCCTGATAGCGCTGTTCCGCCTGGGCGATGCGCTGCGCCAGGGGCAGGTCGCCAAGCCCGGGCCGGCCTTCGCGCAGGTAAAGCGCCAGGCCCGCCGCAAGGCACAGAGCCAGCAGGGCCACCGCCAGCCCGCCGGCCCCCGCGCCCTTCCCCTGGCCCCCGGCCTGCGACAGCCGGCGGTCGGCGTCCAGCACCTTGCGCCCGATCTCGGTGCGCAGCCGCGCCGCATCCTCGGCCGCGATCACCCCGCGTTGCAGGTCGCGGTCCACCTCGAGCAGCTGGTCGCGGTACACCTGAAGGTCGTAGGCCGCGGCAGGCGGGGCGGCATGGCCGCGCCCGCGCAGCAAGGGGGCGGCGATCGCAAGGCCCACGGCCCCCGTCAGTGCGGCGCAGATGATCCAGAACATGCGAGCCTCTTTGGTCAGGCCCATCTTCTAAGGGCATTTGCGTCCGGCGGAAAGCGGCAGGCTGTCGCAAGGGCGGCGAAGGACACCGGCGGGCCTTGGCCCATGACGCGGCGGATTCGCCGGTCGCGGGACATCGAGGGAACCAGAGAAGCCCGGCCTTCATTGTCCGGATATGAATGATTGATCCGAAAGGGGCAAGAATGGCCGAGCGCAACAGCAATCGCATGTACATCATCATCGGAGCCATCATCGTCATCGTGGCGCTGCTGTTCTTCTTCATGTCGGGCGGCGAGGAGCCGGCTGCGGATGCGACCACCGATACGGCGGTCACCACCGAGCCTGCCGGCACCGCGGATACCGCCGCGGACGACGAACTCGAGGACGATGCGGTGGAAGTCGAACCGGCCGCGCCCGCGACCCCGGCTGCGCCCGCGACGACGGCTCCGGCCGACTGACCGGACATCCGATCCACATTCCGTCATCCGGCAAGGACCGGGGGCAAGCGCCCCCGGTCTGCGGCGTTGCGGCGGCCCCTGCGAAGCATCCGGCCCTCTTGCGTCGGCCGGACGAGATCCCGGACTGTGCCCCGACCGATGCCTCAACCCCTTATGAAAGGACAGAAAGATGGCCTTCACCCTCCCCGATCTTCCCTACGCCCATGACGCCCTGGCCCAGGGCGGCATGTCCAGGGAAACGCTGGAATACCACCACGACAAGCACCACAAGGCCTATGTGGACAAGCTGAACGAGCTGGTCGCGGGCACCGAATGGGACGGCAAGCCGCTGGAGGAGATCGTCAGGGGCACCTACCAGAAGGGCGCGGTGGCGCAGAACGGCATCTTCAACAACGCCAGCCAGCACTGGAACCACGCCCAGTTCTGGGAGATGATGACGCCGACCCCCGGCGCCATGCCCTCGGAACTGGAACGGGCGATCACCGAGTCCTTCGGATCGGTCGATGACTTCAAGAAGAAGTTCGCCGAAGGCGGCGTGGCGCAGTTCGGTTCGGGCTGGGTCTGGCTGGTCAGGAACGCCGACGGCGGGCTGGAGGTCACCCGGACCGAGAACGGCGTGAACCCGCTCTGCCACGGGCAGACCGCGCTTCTGGGCTGCGACGTCTGGGAACACAGCTATTACATCGACTTCCGCAACGCGCGGCCGAAATATCTGGAAAACTTCCTCAACAACCTCGTGAACTGGGAAAACGTCGCCTCGCGGATGTGATCCCCGCGCCAGCAGGCACAGGGCCCGGCCGTCGCGCCGGGCCTTTCCCGTTCCGGCCAAGCGCCTGCTTGGCTTTCCGGCCCGCAGCGGTATAAGACAAGGCGCAAGAGACTGCGGAAGGCGGGGCGGAAGGCGGCATGGCCAACCAGAACGACAATTTCATCGACGAGGTCTTCGAGGACCTGCGCCGCGAACGGCTGTTCCGGCTGTTCCGCCGCTGGGGCTGGCTGGCGGGCCTGGTCATCCTGGGCATCGTCGCGGGCGTCATCTGGCGCGAATACAGCCAGGCCCGGGACCAGGCGCAGGCCCGCGCCTGGGGCGACGCGATCCTGGCGGCCGAGGCTGCGGGCGATCCGGCGGCCATCCTGGAGGTCGATCCCCGCGGCGCCGAATCCCGCCGCATCCTGGCGGCGCTGCTGGCCGCGTCCGAGTGGTCCGAGGCCGGCGAGGACGAGGCCGCGGCCCAGGCGCTGCGCGAGGTGGCGGGCGATCAGGCGGCGGGCACCGTCCTGCACGACCTGGCCGAACTGAAGCTGGTGATCCTGCAGGGCGAGAGGATGGATCCCGCCCAGCGCGACGAGATCCTGGCCCGCCTGTCGCGCACCGGCGCCCCCTTCGAGCTGCTGGCCCTCGAGCAGAAGGCGATCGCCCTGGTCGGCGCCGGGCGGACCGAGGATGCGGTCAGCCTGATCCGCCAGATCCAGCAGAAGGACGGCCTGTCGCAAGCCTTGCGCCTGCGCCTGTCCGAGATGATGATCGCGCTGGGCGTCGAAGCGGAACCGTCCGACACCATGCCTGCCGGCTGACGCGGGCCAATGACCGAAGACACGAGGGAGAGGCGAGGAATGACCGCCACGCTGCGACTGACCCTGGCCCTGGCGGCCACGCTTGGCCTGCAGGCCTGCGGCGAACGCGATCCCATCTTGCCGGGACAGCGGCTGGACCCGCTGGCGGTCACCTCTCCTGACGGGCCGGCGATCGAAGGACCCGCTCCGGTCACCTCGACCGCGCTGAACCTTGCCGCGCCGGTTACGAACGGGGAATGGACCCACCGCGCCGGCAATGCGGCCCACCAGCCGGGGCATCTGGCCGTCGGCGCCGGCACGACCCGGATCTGGACCGCCCCCGTCGGGCAGGGCAGCGACAAGCGCCATCGCATCAGCGCCGACCCGGTGGTGGGCGGCGGGCTGGTCTTCACGCTGGACAGCCGGACGCGGGTGACGGCGACCAGCACCGGCGGCGCCACCGTCTGGAGCAGCGACATCGCCCCGGCCCTGGAAACCCGCGACAGCGTGTCGGGCGGCGGGCTGGCCTATGAGGCGGGGCGCGTCTATGCCACCAGCGGCTTCGGCGAACTGGTCGCGCTTGACGCGGCCTCGGGCCGGGTGCTGTGGCGCCAGCGGGTCGATGCGCCGATCGGCGGCGGCCCGGCGGTGCAGAACGGCGTGGTCTATGTGCTGGGCCGCAACGACATCGGCTGGGCGGTGCGCGCGGCCGACGGCCGGGTGCTGTGGCAGACATCCGGCACGCCGTCCACGGCGGGGGTGATGGGCGTGTCGGTGCCCGCGGTCCAGGGCGACACGGTGATCTTTCCCTTCGCCTCGGGCCAGCTTCTGGCCGCCGACCGCGAAACCGGCGCGACCCTGTGGACCTCGCAGGTGGGCGGGATGCGGATCGGCCGGGCCATCGCCAACATCCGCGACATGACCGGCGATCCGGTGATCGCCGGCAACAGGGTCTATGGCGGCACCTCCTCGGGGCGCATCAACGCGGTCGAGATGGACAGCGGGATCGAGGCCTGGTCGGCCCGCGACGGCGCCAACAGCCCGGTCGTCGTGGCGGGCGGGTCGGTCTTCGCCGTCAACGATCAGGCCGAACTGGTCCGCCTCGATGCCGCCAGCGGCGGCGTGATCTGGCGCGTCCAGCTTCCCTACTACACGGACAGGCGGATCCGCAGGCAGGACCGCATCCACGCCCATTTCGGCCCGGTCCTGGCGGGGGGTCGGCTGTTCGTGACCTCCTCGGACGGGGTGATGCGGGTGTTCGATCCCGGCTCGGGCGCCCTGGTGGGCCAGGCGCCGATCCCCGGCGGCGCCGCCGCCGCCCCCGCCGTGGCGGGCCAGACGATCTATGTCGTCTCGCGCGCGGGCCAGTTGCACGCCTTCCGATGACCTTCACCCTTGCCATCGTCGGCCGGCCCAATGTCGGCAAATCGACCCTGTTCAACCGCCTCGTCGGCAAGAAGCTGGCCCTGGTCGACGACCAGCCCGGCGTCACCCGCGACCTGCGCGAGGGCGCCGCGCGCCTGGGTGACCTGCGCTTCGTGGTGATCGACAGCGCCGGCCTTGAAATGGCCGACGACGACAGCCTGCAGGGCCGGATGCGCCGCCTGACCGAACGCGCCGTGGACGAGGCCGACATCTGCCTGTTCGTGATCGACGCCCGCGCGGGCGTGACGGCCGCCGACGAGTATTTTGCAGAAATCCTGCGCCGCCGCGCCCGCCATGTCATCGTCGCCGCCAACAAGGCCGAGGGTCGGGCAGGCGAATCCGGCGCGATCGAGGCCTATGGCCTGGGCCTGGGAGAGCCGCTGCGCATCAGCGCCGAACACGGCGAGGGGATGGACGATCTCTATCGCGCCCTGGTGCCGCTGGCGGACCGCATCGAGGCCGAGCGGCCGTCCCCGGCAGCCGCCGAGACGGACGTGGATCTGTCCGAAGCCGATGCCGAAGCGGGCACCGGGGCCGAGGATTGGCGGCCATCTGCGGCGCGCCCCTTGCAACTGGCGGTGATCGGCCGTCCCAATGCGGGCAAGTCCACCCTCATCAACAAGATCATCGGCGAGGATCGCCTTCTGACCGGCCCCGAGGCCGGGATCACCCGCGATTCGATCAGCGTCAGCACGACCTTCATGGGCACGCCCATGCGCATCTTCGATACCGCCGGGATGCGCAAGCGCGCCCGGGTGACGGACAAGCTGGAGAAGCTGTCGGTGGCCGACGGGTTGCGCGCCGTCCGCTTTGCCGAGGTGGTGGTGGTCCTTCTGGACGTGGCCATTCCCTTCGAGCAGCAGGATCTGCGCATCGCCGACTTCGCCGAGACCGAGGGCCGCGCCGTCGTCATCGCCGCGAACAAGTGGGATCTGGAAGAGGACAAGCCCCACAAGCTGAACGAACTGCGCGCCAACTTCGAAAAGCTGCTGCCGCAGTTGAAGGGCGCGCCGCTGGTCACGGTGTCCGCGCGAACCGGCAAGGGGCTGGACCGGCTGCACGCCGCGATCCTCAAGGCGCACGAGGTCTGGAACCGGCGCGTCCCCACCGCCCGGCTGAACCAGTGGCTTGCCGCGATGACCGAAAGCCATCCGCCCCCGGCGCCGGGCGGCCGCCGGATCCGGCTGCGTTACATGACGCAGGTCAAGACCCGTCCGCCCGCCTTCGTCGTCAAGGCGACCCATACCGACAAGCTGCCCGACAGCTACCAGCGGTATCTGGTGAACGGGTTGCGGCAGGACTTCGACATGCCCGGCACACCCATCCGGCTGTTCTTCCGCGACCAGGGGGCGGACAACCCCTACAAGGACAAGGCCGGCAGGATCAGCCAGTCGGGGGCGCTGTCCAAGCACCGGAATCGGCAGAAGCCCAAGGGCAGCTAGCGCGATCAGGTCGCGGCGCGCACCAGCACCATCCCCATCCCCGAGATGCCGATGATGGCCGCCAGCGCCACGCCGGGATTGCTGCCCATCGTCGTGATCGCCACCGCGCAGAAGGCCCAGATGATCGCGATCGAGAAGCCCAGCGACCGTCCCAGCCGTTCCTGGCCGATCATGCCGATGACGGCGCCAGGCAGGATCGCCAGGATCGCCGTCTGCGGCGTCGTCAGCGACAGCGGCGCGCCGATCAGCGTGGCCACCGTCGCGGTGGCCAGGGCGACGCTCCACCCCGCCAGGAAGGCCGGGGTCGGGCGGCGCTGGCCCCGCGCCCGGATCGCCCCCGACAGCGCCGCCGCCATCATCAGCAGCGCCCCCAGCGTCGCCAGCGGCTTGCTCAGCACCGCAAGCCAGGGCCACGCCGCCCCGCACAGCAGCGCAAGGCTCAGCGGATGGGCGGCGGGGGCCGGCCCCAGGTCCGAAGGATCCAGGTACTGGCCGATCCCGTCCAGAAGCAGCAGCCCCCACAGCGTCAGAAGCAGCGCCCACATCAGCGGGTTCTGCGGCTGGAGATAGAGTTGCGGCAGGCTGGCGACGGGAAGGTTCGCCCCCACCCCGAAGGCATCCAGAACCGGACCCTGCGACAGGTCGGGCACCGCGCCCTGCGCGGCGGGGCGCCTCAGCGTCGCCAGAAGGATCCCGCTGGCGATGAAGATCGTCACCGATCCCAGATGGAAGATGTCTGCCCCGCGCGCCATGACAGCCAACGCGGGGATCGGCGCCGCAGTTTCGGCCGCGGCGCCGGATCGCGCATTTTGCCGGCTTCAGGCCAGGCGGCCATCGGCCCCCAGCAGGGTCGCGCCGCCCAGATAGGGGTGAAGCGCCTGGGGAAGCGCCACCGACCCGTCGGCCTGCTGGCCGTTTTCCAGCACCGCGATCAGCGCCCGTCCCACCGCCAGCCCCGAGCCGTTCAGCGTATGGACGAATTCCGGCTTGCCGGTCTTGTCGGAGCGATAGCGCGCGTTCATCCGCCGCGCCTGGAAATCGCCGCAATAGCTGACGCTGCTGATCTCGCGGTACTTGTCCTGGCCGGGCAGCCACACTTCCAGGTCATGGGTGATGCGCGCGCCAAAGCCCATGTCGCCGGTGCACAGGACGATGGTGCGATAGGGCAGTTCCAGCGCCTCGAGTACGGCTTCGGCGCAGCGGGTCATGCGGTCGTGTTCGGCAAGGCCGTCCTCGGCGTCGGTGACGGACACCATCTCGACCTTCTCGAACTGGTGCTGGCGCAGCATTCCGGTGGTGTCGCGGCCCGCGCTGCCCGCCTCGGATCGGAAGCACTGGGAATGGGCCACCATGCGGCGGGGCAGGCTGGCGTGATCGACCAGATCGCCGTTCACGGTGTTCGTCAGCGTCACCTCGGCCGTGGGGATCAGCCAGTAGCCCTCGCGGGTCAGATAGCTGTCCTGGCCGAACTTGGGCAGTTGCCCGGTGCCTACCATCATGTCTTCCAGCACCAGGACGGGGGTCCAGGTCTCCTCGAGCCCGTGACGGTTCACGTGCAGATCCAGCATGAACTGCGCCAGCGCCCGGTGGATGCGCGCGACGGCGCCCTTCAGCACCACGAAGCGGCTGCCCGACAGCTTGGCGGCGGTCTGGAAGTCCATGCCCGGACGCACGCCGGCGATCTCGAAATGCTCGCGCGCGGGAAAGTCGAAGGCGCGCGGGCTGCCCCAGCGGCGCAGTTCCACGTTGTCGCTTTCGTCGCGCCCGTCGGGGACGCCGTCCAGCGGCAGGTTGGGGATCTCCATCAGCAGGTCGCGCAGGCGGCCGTCCAGCAGCGAGGCCTCGGCCTGCATCCGGGTGACGTCGGCCTTCTTCTCGGCCACGAGAGTGCGCAGGCGCTCGAACTCGGCGTCGTCGCCCCGGGCCTTGGCGGCGCCGACCTCCTTGCTGGCGCGGTTCTGGTCGGCCTGCGCGGTCTCGGACGCGACGATGCGCGCCCGGCGGTCGGCGTCCAGCGACAGGATGCGGTCCGACAGCGGCGCAAGCCCGCGCCGCGCCAGGGCGGCGTCGAAGGCCGCCGGGTTTTCCCGGATGGCACGGATGTCATGCATGATCGTCCCCCTGAACTGACAGCGTTGCCGGTGACTAGCCGAAGCGGGGGACGTGGGAAAGCCCGCTCAGCGGGCCTGGTCCAGCAGGGCGTCCAGGGCGGGCCAGAACTGCGCGGCGGTCATGTGGCCTTCCAGGCGCCCGACCTCCAGCCCGCCGTCCAGCAGGATGAAGGTCGGGGTGACGAAGGGCCTGCGCGCCAGGGCCAGCCCGTCGGGCCAGGGGCCGTGGATGTCCACCCGCATCAGCGGCGCGGCGCGGCCCGCCGCCGACCCGGCATAGGCCGGGCCGATGCTGCGGTTCCAGGCCTCGCAATAGATGCAGCCGTCCTTTTCCACCATCATCAGCCGCAGCGGGCCGGCCATCGCGGGCAGGGCGGCCAGGATCATCAGGGCTGCGGCGGCAAGGCGTCGGATCATCGGCGCAGTATCCATCGGCCGTGACCGCTTGGCAATCGCATCGCCGCCGCCTATCCCTTCTGGCATGGACGAGCTTCTGGAACCCCTTGTCGCCAAGGACCGGCGCGCCCTGTCGCGGGCGATCACGCTGATCGAATCGACGCGCCCCGACCACCGCGACCGCGCGGTGGCGCTGCTGGCCCGCCTGCCCGACCGGCAGGCGCTGCGGATCGGGCTGTCGGGAACGCCGGGGGTCGGCAAGTCCACCTTCATCGAGGCCTTCGGAACCATGCTGATCGGGCAGGGCCTGCGCGTGGCGGTGCTGGCGGTCGACCCCAGCTCGGCCCGGTCGGGCGGGTCGATCCTGGGCGACAAGACCCGGATGGAGACGCTGTCCCGAAACCCGATGGCCTTCATCCGGCCCACCCCCTCCAGCGCCCAGCTTGGCGGCGTCGCGCGCCGCACGCGCGAGGCGATCCGGCTGTGCGAGGCGGCGGGCTTCGACGTGGTGCTGATCGAGACGGTGGGCGTCGGCCAGTCCGAGACGCTGGTGGCCGAGATGTGCGACCTGTTCGTGCTGCTGCTGGCCCCGGCCGGCGGCGACGAATTGCAGGGCGTCAAGCGCGGCATCATGGAGATGGCCGACCTGATCCTGGTCAACAAGGCCGATGGCGACCTGCTGGGCACCGCCCGGCGCACGGTGGCCGATTACGCGGGCGCGCTGCGGCTGCTGCGCAAGCGCCCGCAGGACCCCGAGGGCTTTCCCAAGGCGCTGCCGGTTTCCGCCGCGACCGGCGAGGGACTGGAGAAGGCCTGGGCCGAGATGCAGTCCCTGGCCCAGTGGCGCCGCGACCACGGCCATTTCGCGGCCAACCGCGCCGAACAGGAACGCCAGTGGTTTCTGGCCGACGTTCGCGCGGGGCTGCTGGCCCGGCTGGACGCGCCCGCGGCGCGCGACCGGCTGGCCCGTCTGGGCGATGCCGTGGCGGCCGGTGCCAAGGCCCCGGCCGAGGCCGCGCAGGACATGCTGGACTGGCTGGCGCGGCAGGATGCGACGCCCGATCCTGCGGCCCGCGAGGCGCCGCGAGATCGGCTAGGCTCGGGGGCATGGACAAGGTGAGTGACATGCTTGATCTGCCCGACGACGCGACGCTTTACGCGGCCCTTCTGGCCCGCGATCCCGCTTGGGAGGGACGGGCCCTGGTGGGGGTCACGACCACCGGCATCTTCTGCCGGCTGACCTGCCCGGCCCGCAAGCCCCTGGCGCAGAACTGCCGCTGGTTCGCCACGGCCGATGCCGCGCGGGCGGCGGGCTTCCGGCCCTGCCGCCGCTGCCACCCCGCCGGCGCCACCGTCGAAGGCGATCCCCTGGTGCGCGATCTTCTGGCCCGGCTGCGCGACCGCCCCGGCCACCGCTGGTCCGAGGCGGACCTGCTGGCCCTGGGGCACGACCCCTCGACCGTGCGGCGGGCCTTCAAGCGCCATTTCGGGCAAAGTTTCCTGGGCATGGCCCGCGCCGCGCGGCTGCGGGACGGAGTGACGAGCCTTTCAAGGGGATCGCGGATGATCGAGGCGCAACTGGACGCGGGATTCGATTCGGCCTCGGGCTTCCGGTCGGCCTTTGCGCGGCTGTTCGGCCACGCGCCGCACCTTTTGCGGCAGGGGTCGGACCTGCTGGCCCACTGGATCGACACGCCGCTGGGGGGCATGATCGCCATTGCCGACGACCGGACGCTGCACCTGCTTGAATTCATCGACCGCAAGGCGCTGCCGCTGGGGCTTCGTCGCCTGTCGGCCCATGTCGGCGGGCGGGTGGGGCTGGGGCGCGGTCCGGTCCACGACCTGACCGAAGCGCGGCTTGCCGATTATTTCGCGGGGCAGGGGCTGCGGCTGGATGTGCCGGTGACGCTGCACGGCACGGCCTTCCAGCAGGCCGTGTGGCGCGCCCTTCAGGACATTCCCGCCGGGCAAACCCGCAGCTATGCCCAGCTTGCCGCAGCGATCGGGCGGCCCACGGCGATGCGCGCGGTGGCGCGGGCCAATGCCACCAACCGCATCGCCCTGGTGGTGCCCTGCCACCGGGTGATCGGCGCCGACGGCACGCTGACCGGCTATGCCGGCGGGCTGTGGCGCAAGGAAAGGCTGATCGCCATCGAACGGGGCTATGCCTGATGGGACTTGACGGCCCCACCCGGTTCCATTAGGGACGCGCAAACGGAATTCCGGGCGCTGCCTCGCGGCGCCCTTTCACTTTGGGCCGGAACCCCCGCCGGGACCGCCCGCATAGCAAAGACGAAGGATCAACACCATGTCGCGCGTCTGCGAACTGACCGGCAAAGGCCCGATGACCGGCAACAACGTGAGCCATGCCAACAACAAGACCCGTCGCCGGTTCCTGCCGAACCTGAACGAGGTCACGCTGCTGTCGGACAAGCTGGGCCGCTCGTATTCGCTGCGCATTTCGGCCGCGGCGCTGCGTTCGGTCGATCACCGGGGCGGGCTGGACGCCTATCTGGCCAAGGCCAAGGACAGCGAGCTGTCGGACCGCGCGCTGAAGATCAAGCGGGAACTGGCCAAGGCTGACGCGCCCCAGGCCTGATCCGGTCCCTGACTGCGGCAACATGCCCCGTCGTTCCCACGGCGGGGCTTTTGCATTGCGGTTGCCTTGATCCCGTTCATCGCCGATGGTCGCGCCATGCGACGCCTGGTCCATCACGCGCTGATTCTGTGCCTTATGCTTACCGGCATCGGCTTGGGTGCCGCGCGCGGCACCATCCTGCGGGCCGACCGGGTGGTGATCTGCACCGGCCACGGCCTAGTCGTCGTCGAACGCCCCGACGGCCAGCGGCGGGCGCATGTCTGCCCCGACATGGCGCTGTCCTTGCTGGCGGCGGCGCCCGCTCCGTCCGCCGACGCGCTTTCGCCGCAGGGGCCGGCGCGCACGGCCCGGCCCTCTTCCGTCCTTGTCGTGCCGGGGCAGGCTGCCCCACCGGCCGCCGCGCGGGATCCCCCGGCCCAACAGGTCTTCCCCGCCAAGCCAGTTTGACACGAAGGACAAGAACCGATGATCCGCATGACCCTGGCCGCGCTAGCGGCCCTTCTTCCCGCTGCCGCCCTTGCCCAGGACGGGCTGTCCGTCCGCGACGCCTATGCCCGCAGCGCCAACCCCAGGACTGGCGCGGTCTTCATGGTGGTCGAGAATCGCGGCCCCGCCGCCTGCACGCTGACCGCCGTCTCGACCGAGGCTGCCGAGCGCGCGGAACTGCACACCCATGCCGAGGAAGGGGGCGTGATGAAGATGATGCGCGTCGAGGGGGGCATCCCCGTCCCTGCGGGCGGCGAACACGCGCTGGCCCGCGGCGGCGATCACGTGATGCTGATGGGACTGAAGGCGCCGCTTGCCCAGGGCGACACGGTGACCCTGACGCTGGACTTCGGCGACTGCGGAACCCGGCAGATCGAGGCGGCGGTCGATAACGACCGCGCGCCCGACGAAGTGCAGGGCCATACGGGCCACTGAGGCCCCTGGGACCGCGGGCGGCAGCAGGCGCCCGCGGTTGCCGGCCTAGCGCACCCTTCTCAGCCGCAGGGCGTTGCCCACCACGCAGACCGAGGACAGGGCCATCGCCGCGGCGCCCAGCATCGGCGACAGTTGCGGGCCGCCGAAGGGCACCAGCACCCCCATCGCGACCGGGATCAGCGCGGTGTTGTAGGCGAAGGCCCAGAACAGGTTCTGGCGGATGTTGCGCATCACCGCCCGCGACAGCCGGATGGCGCGTACCACGCCCGACAGGTCGCCCGACATCAGCACCAGATCCGCCGATTCGATGGCGATGCTGGTGCCCGTGCCGATGGCGATGCCGGTTTCCGCCGCTGCAAGCGCGGGGGCATCGTTGATCCCGTCGCCCACAAAGACGGATCCCGCGCCCATGCCGCCGACCGCCGCCAGCTTGTCGCCGGGCATCAGTCCCGCGCGCACGTCGTCGATCCCCAGGCGCCGGCCGACGGCCTGGGCGGTGGCGGGAATGTCGCCCGACAGCATCACCGTGGTCAGGCCCATCCGGTGCAGGGCCTCAACCGTTCCGGGGGCTTCCTCGCGGAGCCGGTCTTCCAGCGCGAAGACGGCGGCGTGCCGGCCATCCACCGCCACGTGAACCGGCGTGGCGCCCCGGCCCGCCATCTCTGATGCGGCGCGTTCCAGCGCGGGGGCGGGGGTAACCCTGGCCTCGGTCAGCGCGGCAATGTTGCCGATCAGCAGGCGCCGGCCCTCGACCAGGGCCGTCAGGCCGCGTCCGGCAGTGGCCTGGACGCTTGTGGCCGGGGGCAGGTCCAGTCGGCGCCCGACCGCTCCGGCCACGATGGCCGCGCCCAGGGGATGCTCGGACCGCGCCTCGGCGGCGGCGGCAAGGCGCAGAACCTCGTCCTCGGCGATGCCCTCGGTCTGCACGCCCGTCAGTTCCGGGCGGCCCCGGGTCAGGGTGCCGGTCTTGTCGAAGCCCACCAGCCGGGCCTTCGACAGGCGCTGCAAGGCCTCGCCCCGGCGGAACAGCACGCCAAGCTGCGCCCCCCGCCCCGTGCCCACCATGATCGAAACCGGCACCGCCAGACCCATCGCGCAGGGGCAGGCGATGATCAGGACCGCCACGCCGGCGACGACCGCATGGGCCAGATCCGGGCCGAAGGCCAGCCACAGTAGGAAGGCCAGCGCCGCCAGCCCGATCACCACCGGCACGAAGACGCGGGTGATGCGGTCCACCAGGGCCTGCACCGGAAGGCGGGCGTTCTGGGCGCCCTCCACCATCTGCACGATCCGCGACAGGGTGGTGTCGGCGCCCGTGGCGGTGACGCGGTAGGTCAGGGCGGCAGTGCCGTTCACGGTGCCGCCGGTGACGCCGTCGCCCGGGGCCTTGGGGGCCGGGACGGGTTCGCCCGTCAGCATGGATTCATCGACATGACCCTGGCCTTCGGTCACGACGCCGTCCACGGCCACGCGTTCGCCCGGGGCCAGCAGGACCAGGTCGCCGGGATGCAGGTCCGCGACCGGGGTCCGGACCGGCCTGCCGTCGCGCAGGACATTGGCGTGATCGGGCGCCAGTTCGATCAGCGCGCGGATAGCCGCCCCCGCCTGGCCCTTGGCCCGCGCCTCCAGCCAGCGGCCCATCAGGATCAGGGTGACGATGACGGCCGCGGCCTCGAAATAGACATGGCGCGAGGCGGGCGGGATCAGCCCCGGCATCAGCACCACCACCGCCGAATAGAGGAAGGCCGCCCCCGATCCCAGCGCCACGAGGCTGTTCATCTCGGGGCCGCCGCGCAGCAGGGCGGGGATGCCGGTGACGAAGAAGCGCCGGCCCGGCAGCGCCAGGACAAGCGCGGTCAGGACCATCTGCGCCCAGTTCAGGGGCTGCGCCCCGAACGTGCCCTGCAGCCAGTGGTGGAAGGCCGGAACCAGGTGCGCGCCCATCTCGGCCACAAAGACCGGCAGGGTCAGGGCCAGGGCGAGAAGAAAATCGCGCTTCAGCGGGCCGGCCTCGTCAGGGGCGGGCCGGGGCGCCGCCTCTTGCGGGACGGTGGCGGGATAGCCCAGCTTCGTCACGGCCTGGGCCAGATCCTGGGGCGAGAGCGAGCGGTCGTGGCGGATGCTGGCCGAGCCGGCCAGCAGGTTCACCTGCGCCTCGGCGACGCCGGGGCGGGCGGACAGCACCCGCGTGATGCGGGCCGAGCAGGCGGCGCAGCTCATGCCCTGGATGGACAGGCGCGTGGTGGCAAGATCGGGCGCGGTGCCCGATCGCGGCAGGTCAGTGGAAGTGGCGGTCATGGCGGTTTCCTGAAGTCATGCAAGAGATGCGGCACGGGTTCAGGAAACGGGGCGGCGCCTGGGGCCGCAGCGGGGCCTGCCGCGGAAGCTGCGCGGCGATCAGGGCGCGGGGGTCGAGCCGCAGGGGGCGGCGCGGCCGGGCCTGGACCGGCCGGGCGTCCTGATGGCAGCGGCAGGCGCGGTCGCCCCTGCCCCGGCACAGATGCGCGGGACGCCGCAGCGGGCGGCGGCGGGCGTCTTGACAGCAGGGGCGCGGGGCGAAGGCCATATCCGGCAGATGTGGCCTGGAGGCGCCGCGGTCAAGGGCGATTGAACGCGATACGCCCTCGTGAGTTGCACCTGTGGGTCCCGTCTTGCTAGGACAGGATCAAGAGCAGAAGAACACGAGAATGACAGGATCACCATGAATCGCCGTGAACTGATGTCGCTGGCCGCGCCGCTGATGGCCGCCGCCTGCCTCGCCCCCTCGCTGGCCTTCTCGCAGGAGGCTCCGCGCGATCCCTATGCCCCGACCGAAGTCGCGATCCGCAACGATTTCGAGGTCGGCAGCATCGTCGTCGTCAGCAAGGACTTCTTCCTGTATCACGTCATCGCGCCGGGGCGGGCCGTGCGCTATGGCGTGGCCGTGGGCACCGACGAGCTGGTCTGGAAGGGCCGCGCGACCGTCGGCCGCAAGGTCGAATGGCCGTCCTGGACGCCGACGCAGGACATGATCAAGCGCAAGCCCGAACAGTACGGCAAATGGGCCAACGGGATGCCGGGCGGCCCGCAGAACCCGCTGGGCGCGCGGGCGCTGTATCTGTACAACGACCAAGGCCAGGACACGGCCATCCGCATCCACGGCACCACCGAGCCGGGCTCGATCGGGCGGGCGGTGTCGAACGGCTGCCTGCGGATGCGCAACGAGGCGGTGATGGCGCTGTATGACCAGGTGCCCATCGGGACGCCGGTCTACGTCTACTGACGTGCCCCTGGCCCTGACGCGCCTGCTCGACCCCGCCCTGGCGGGGTTCGACGACATCATCGACGTGCGGTCCCCGTCCGAATACGCCGAGGATCACCTGCCCGGCGCGATCAACCTGCCGGTTCTGGATGACGCCGAACGGGCGCAGGTGGGCACCATCTACAAGCAGGTGTCGGCCTTCGACGCCCGCCGCGTCGGCGGCGCGCTGGTGGCCGCCAATGCCGCGCGCCACCTGTCCGGGCCGCTGGCCGACCGCGACGGAAGCTGGCGCGGGCTGATCTATTGCTGGCGGGGCGGGCAGCGGTCGGGCAGTTTCGCCACGATCCTATCGCAGATAGGCTGGCGGGTGGACCGCATCGAGGGCGGCTACAAGGCCTGGCGGGCGCTGGTGGTGGACCGGGTGCAGAACCAGCCGGTCCTGGCGCCAGTGATCGTCCTGGACGGCGATACCGGCAGCGCCAAGACCGCGATCCTGGGGCGGCTGGCGCGGCGCGGCTGGCAGGTGATCGACCTTGAAGGTCTGGCCAACCACCGCGGAAGCCTGTTCGGCGGCCGGCCCGAGGGCCAGCCAGGCCAGAAGCTGTTCGAGGGCAGGCTGGCGCTGGTGCTGGAAGGGCTTGACCCCGCGCGTCCCGTGCTGGTCGAGGCCGAGAGCAGCCGCATCGGCAAGGTGACGCTGCCGAAGGCCATGTGGCAGGCGATCTGCGCCGCGCCGCGCCTGCGGCTTCAGGTGCCTGTCGCAGCCCGGGCGGCCTATACGGCGGAAAGCTATGCCGACATGGTGGCCGACCCGGCGCGCGTCGAGGCGGTCGTTGCCGCCCTGGCGCCGCTGCATCCGGCCGAGCGGACCCGAGGCTGGCTGGCCGCCGTCGCGGCGGGCGACTGGCGCGGCCTTGCCCAGGGGCTGCTGCGCGACCACTATGACCCGCGCTATCTGAAGCACCGGCAGCGCTATGCCGACCGCGAACGCGCCGTGGTGGCCCTGGACGACCTGCGCGACCTGGAGGCAGCCGCGGCGCGGGTCGAGGCGGAACTGGTCCGCCTGACCTGAGGCACCGGGCAGGGGGGCGAGGGCGGGTGCCTCCGGCGGGGGTATTTGGGACAAAGAAGAAGTCAGGCGTCGCGCAGGAAGCGGCGCAGGATGCGTTCCAGCTTGGCGGCGCCCAGCGGGGCCATGGCCTTGGTGTGGTCGTGGCTGATCGATTCGTCGGACAGGCCTGCCCCCATGTTGGTGATGACCGAGATGGCGGCGCAGCGCAGGCCCAGGAAGCGGGCCAGGATGATCTCGGGGACGGTGGACATGCCGACGGCATCGGCGCCGAGGATCCGCGCGGCGCGGATTTCGGCAGGGGTTTCGAAGCTGGGGCCCGAGAACCAGCAATAGACGCCCTGGGGCAGGTCGATCCCCTCGGCCGCTGCGGCGGCGGCCAAGGCTGCGCGCATGTCCGCGTCGTGGGCATCGGTCATCGGCACGAAGCGGGCGTCGGTCGGCTCTCCGATCAGGGGGTTGGTGCCGGCGAAGGCGATGTGGTCGGCCAGCAGCATCAGCCCGCCCGGCGGAAGGTCGGGGCGCAGCGACCCCGCGGCATTGGTCAGGATCAGCTTGCGCGTGCCTAGGGCTGCCAGAGTCTCCAGGGGCAGGCGCATCGCATCGGCGCGGCCGGATTCGTAGTAATGCGACCGGCCCCCGAAGACCGCGACGCGGCGGCCTTCCAACTGCCCGATCACCAGCTGCGGGACGTGGCCCGACACGCCCGCATGGGGAAAGCCGGGCAGGTCGTCATAGGGGATCGCCACGCCATCGACCGTTCCCGACAGGTGGCCCAGGCCGGATCCCAGGATCAGCCCGTATTCGGGCGGCTGGTCCCCCGCCCGGTCGCGGATCAGACGGGCAAGCTCAGCGCTCTTTGACATAGGGCTCTCCTCCGGCGCGGGGCGGGATGGCGCGGCCCACGAAGCCCGCGAGGATGATGACGGTCAGGATGTAGGGCAGGGCGTTCATGAACATCGAGGGCACCGTGACGATCCCCAGGTCGAGATCGGGATAGCGGTTGGTCACGGCCTCGAGCAGGCCGAACAGGAAGGTGGCGCCCAGCGCCCCCAGGGCCGCCACTTCGCGAAGATCAGCGCGGCCAGGGCGATGAAGCCCCGCCCGGCGGTCATCTCCTTGACGAAGCCGGCGGACAGGCCGGTTGCCAGATAGGCCCCGGCCAGCCCGCACAGCAGCCCGGCGATGGCCACCGCGGCATAGCGCAGCCGCGTGACCGACACCCCTGCGGTATCGACCGAGGCGGGGTTTTCCCCCACCGCCCGCAGCCGCAGGCCGAAGCGGGTGCGATACAGCACCCACCATGTCAGCGGCACCATCAGGAAGGCCACATAGACCAGGATCGTGTGGCCCGAGACCACCTCGGCGTAGAAGGGCCCGATCACCGGGACGCCCCGCATCGCCTCGGCCAGCGGCAGGGTGATTTCCCCGAAGCGCGGCGTGCCGGTCAGCGCGGCCGTGCCATCCGGTCCGGCGATGCCAGACAGCCAGCCCCGGAACGGCCCCAGTTGCGCATCAAGCTCGGCCCCGGGGGTCAGGCTGGGGGTGCGCCCGCCCAGGCCGAAGATCTTCTGTCCCAGCAGCACCGTCAGGCCGGAGGCCAGGAAGTTGATCGCCACCCCAGAGATCAACTGGTTGCCCCGGAAGGTGATCGAGGCGATGCCGTGGAGCGCCGACAGCATCAGCGCCCCCAGAAGCCCCGCGCAGGCGCCCAGCCAGACATTGCCGGTCAGCGCGGCGACGGTGGCGGCGCTGAAGGCGGCCATCAGCATCTTGCCTTCCAGGCCGATGTCGAAAATCCCCGCGCGTTCGGAATACAGCCCGGCCAGGCAGGCCAGCAGCAGGGGCGTCATCAGCCGCACCGCGCTGTCGAGGATCTGGATGATCGTATTCAGATCCATCATGCGCCCCTTTTCCGCATCGCCATGAACATCCGCTCCAGCGGCATCCGCACCATGTTGTCCAGAGCGCCGGTGAACAGGATCACAAGCGCCTGGATGACGATGATCAGTTCGCGCGGGATCGAGGTCCAGAGCGCCAGTTCGCCCCCCTGATACAGGAACCCGAACAGCAGCGCGGCCAGGAACACGCCCAGCGGGTGGTTGCGGCCCATCAGCGCCACGGCGATGCCGATGAAGCCCGCGCCTTCGACGGCGTTCAGGACCAGGCGCTCGGCCTCGCCCATGACGTTGTTGATGGCCATCATCCCCGCCAGTCCGCCCGAGATCAGCATGGCGATCACGGTGATGCGCACCGGGTTGATGCCCGCGTAAAGCGCGGCGGGTTCGGACTTGCCGAAGGCGCGGATTTCGAAGCCCAGGCGGGTTCGCCAGATCAGCAGCCAGACCAGCAGGCAGGCGATCACCGCCACGAAGAAGCTGATGTTGACGGGGGTGTTCTCGCCCCAGTCGAAGCCCAGGGCCAGCGCCATGTCCGACAGCTTGGGCAGGTGGGAGGCTTCGGGAAAGCGGGCGGATGCCGGGTCCATGCTGCCCACCGGGCGCAGCAGGTTCACCAGGATATAGTTCAGCGCCGCGGCGGCGATGAAGTTGAACATGATCGTGGTGATGACGATGTGGCTGCCGCGTTTCGCCTGAAGCCAGGCCGGGATCAGCGCCCAGGCGGCGCCGAACAGCGCCGCGCCCGCCATTCCGGCGGGCAGCGCCAGCGCCCAGTGCGGCAGCGGCACCGACAGCAGCACCAACGCCACGCCCAGGCCGCCCATCGCTGCCTGCCCCTCGCCACCGATGTTGAACAGGCTGGCGTGGTAGGCCACCATCACCGCCAGCCCGGTGAAGATGAAGTTCGTCGCGTAATACAGCGTGAAGCCCCAGCCATAGCTGGAGCCCAGGGCGCCGTCGATCATCGTGGTCAGCGCGACCACCGGGCTTTCACCGATGGCCAGGATCACCAGCGCCGAAATCGCCATCGCCAGCACCAGAGAGATCAGCGGCGTCAGGATCAGGTCGGCCCATTTCGGCATCTTTTCCATCGGCTCAGCCTTTCATGCCGGAACACAGCGCCAGGAAGGCGCGGGCGTCGGCGATCTGGTCCCAGCCGATCGGGTCACCGTTTCCCGCCATGCGCGCCAGGCTTCGGGCGCGGGGGACCGCGCCGCCTGCGCCGGGAAAGCCGCGCACGGCCAGCAGGTTCTCCTCGGCCGCGGACTGGCCCTGGCGGGCCTCTCCGGTGCAGCGGCTGCCGTCGGCGAGGGTGGCGAAGGCGATGGCGACGCGGCCGGTGACCTGGGGCGCGGTCGCGGCTTCGGCCGGCACCTCGACCGGGGCGTGGTCGGCGCAGGCCGTGCCGCGGGCGTCGGTGACGCAATTGGCCGGGAAGTCGGCCTGATAATCCGAATCTCGGACCGGATCGGCCACCGCCCAGCTGCCGTCCGGGTTGCGGGCACGGGTCTGGGCGCGGGACTCGGCGGCCATGACCAGACGGTCGGGCGCCTCGCCATCGGGCCAGATGTCCATCTTGGGCATCCGCGGCATGGCGCCGGTGCTGCAACCGGCAGCCAGAGCAAGGGGAACAAGGCAGGCGAGGCAGATGGACTTCATCAGGTCATCCGGGAAGGTTGGTCTTGGGGCGCGGCGTCCACGCCCGCCATCAGCAGGCCCAGATCGCCGGTCGTGGTCTGGCCGGGCAGGCGTTCGCCCATGATGCGGCCGTCGAACATCACCGCGATGCGGTCCGACAGCGCCATGATCTCGTCCAGTTCGACGGACACCAGCAGGATCGCCTTGCCGGCGTCGCGCAGATCGACGATGCGCTTGTGGATGAACTCGATGGCGCCGATGTCCACGCCGCGGGTGGGCTGGCCGATCAGCAGCAGGTCCGGATTGCGTTCGATTTCGCGGGCGACGACGATCTTCTGCTGGTTGCCGCCCGAAAAGTTGCGCGCGGCCAGGTCGCAGTTCGGCGGGCGCACGTCGAAGCGGGCGATCTTGCCCTCGGCATCGCGGCGGATGGCGTCCCGGTCCATCAGCGGGCCCTGGCCGTATTCCGGCGCGTCGTGATAGCCGAAGGCGACGTTTTCCCAGGCCGAGAAATCCATGATGAGCCCCTCGGCCTGCCGATCCTCGGGAATGTGGCCGATGCCCTGGCGGCGGCGTTCGGCGGCGTTGCAGGCGGCCCCGCGCAGGGGCAGCGGCGCGCCGTTCACCCGCACCTCGCCCGAGACGGTGCTGCCCTTCGGGGGATAGCCGCCCAGGATCTCCAGAAGCTGCGTCTGCCCGTTGCCGCTGACGCCCGCGATGCCCAGGATCTCGCCCGCGCGGATGTCCAGGTCGATGCCGCGCAGCCGTTCCACGCCGTCGTCATCGACCATCCGCAGGTTGCGGACTTCCAGCACCGGCTTGCCGGGGCGTGCGGGCGCCTTCTGGACGTTCAGCAGCACCTTGCGGCCGACCATCAGCTCGGCCAGTTCCTCGGGGCTGGTGTCGTCGGTCCTGACCGATGCCACCATCTCGCCGCGGCGCATGACCGACACGGTGTCGGTGATCTCCATGATCTCGCGCAGCTTGTGGGTGATGAGGATGATCGTCTTGCCCTCGGCCCGCAGGCCTTCCAGGATGCGGAACAGGTGGTCGGCCTCGGCGGGGGTCAGCACGCCGGTGGGCTCGTCCAGGATCAGGATGTCGGCCTGGCGATACAGCGCCTTGAGGATCTCGACCCGCTGCTGGTGCCCGACCGAGAGGTTTTCCACGACCTCGTCGGGATCGACGTTCAGTTCGTATTCCTGCGCCAGTTGCCGCAGCACGCCGCGGGCTTTGGACAGCGACGGGCGCAGCAGGCGGCCCTCCTCGGCGCCCAGGATGATGTTTTCCAGGACGGTGAAGTTCTGGACCAGCTTGAAGTGCTGGAAGACCATGCCGATGCCGGCGCGGATCGCGGTCTGGCTGTCGGTGATGGTCAGGGGCTGGCCGCCGACCAGGATTTCGCCCGAGTCGGGCCTGTAGAAGCCGTAGAGGATCGACATCAGCGTGGACTTGCCGGCGCCGTTCTCGCCGATGATGCCGTGGATCGTGCCCTTCTCGACGCGCAGATGGATGTCGCGGTTGGCCTGCACCGGCCCGAACGCCTTCGAGATGCCGCGCAGTTCAATCGCCGCAGGGGCGGCCGTTTCCAGCCGCCCCCTGTCCGCCTGTCCGCCGCCATTACTGGACCGGGCAGGTGTTGTCGGTCATGTAGTCGTGGACCGCGATCTCGCCGCTGGCGATCTTGGCGCGGGCGTCATCCAGGGCGGCCTGCATCTCGGGCGTCACCAGCGGCTTGTTGTTGTCGTCGATGGCCACGTCCACGCCACCGGCCTCCAGATCCATGACCTTGACGCCCGGCTCGACGCCGTTCGTGAAGACGTCGTAGACGGCGTTGTCCACCCGCTTGACCATCGAGGTCAGCACCTTGCCCGGGTGCAGGTGGTTCTGGTTGCTGTCCACGCCGATCGACAGGATGCCGCCATCCGCCGCGGCCTGCAGCACGCCGATCCCGGTCCCGCCGGCCGCGGCATAGATCACGTCCGCGCCCTGGCTGATCTGGGCCTTGGCCAGTTCGCCCCCCTTGACGGGGTCGTTCCAGGCGGCGGGCGTGGTGCCGGTATAGTTGACCAGAACCGTGCCGTCGGGCCGGGCGGCCTTGAAGCCTTGCGCGAAGCCGCATTCGAACTTGTGGATCAGCGGGATGTCCATGCCGCCGATGAAGCCCACGGTGCCGGATTCCGAGGCTTCGGCCGCCATGATCCCGGCCAGATAGCTGCCCTGTTCCTCGGTGAAGACGATGGACTGCACATTGGGCTGTTCCACGACCATGTCGATGATGGCGAACTGCGTGTCGGGATAATCCGGGGCCACCTGGTTCAGCACGTCGCCGAAGGCAAAGCCGGTCATGACGATCGGGTTGGCCCCGGTTTCGGCCAGCCGGCGCAGCGCCTGTTCGCGCTGCGCCTCGGACTGCATCTCCAGTTCCTTGTAGGTGCCGCCGGTTTCCTCGGCCCAGCGCTGCGCGCCCATGAAGGCGGCCTCGTTGAAGGACTTGTCGAACTTGCCGCCAAGGTCGAAGATCAGCGCAGGCTCGGCCAGGGCCGCGCCGCCCGCCAGTGCCGACAGCGCCACGCCCGCAAGCAGCGATTTCGTCAGGGACATAAGGAAACCTCATCCTGTTGATGCCGGCGATTCAAGTCGCCCGCTTGATGGCCAGATTAGGGCGCAACGGCCCCCACGGGTCAACCGCCTTCTTGGCCGGCCTGAAGATGGCGCTGCATCACGACCGCGTTCAGGCCGGCGCCATAGTAGTTCCGCCGTTGCCCCGCCTCCTGCCAGCCTTCGCCCAGATAAAGCCCGCGGGCGGCGGCGTTGTCGGCGGCCACTTCCAGAAAGGCGCGGCGCGCCCCGCCCGCTTGGGCCGTCGCGCAGAAATCGCGCAGCAGGTCGCGGGCGATTCCCTGCCGGCGGGCCTCGGGGGCGACCGCCAGGGTCAGCAACTCGGCCTCGTCGGCGACCATCCGGCCCATGAGAAACCCCGCAGGGCGGGTCAGCAGGAAGACGTGCGGGCTGTCCAGCAGCGTGGCGAACTCGGCGCCGCTCCAGGGGCGGGGCCGGACGAAGCAGCGGGCGTGCAGGGCGGACAGGTCGTCCCTCGTCACGGCAGGATCAGCGGCGCCGCGTCGCGCGCGGGTGCCGCGTCGGCGGGGCGCAGATACAGCGGCGCCGGTCGCGGGCCGGGATCGGTGCGGCGCGCCAGGGCGATGCGCGCGATGGCGATGGCGGGGGGAACCGCAGGCGCAGCCTGCGCGGGGCCGGGCGGCAGCGGACCGGCCGCAGCTTGCTGCGGACGGCCCCCTTGGCCGTGCCGAAGTCCTGCCACACCACCTGGTCGCCCCGCAGCGGCAGCACGACGCGGCAGGGGCGGGCCGCGCCCAGGGCCGCAGCCTCGGTCGCGGTCACGCCGACGGCCGGGATCCCCAGCGACAGGGCCAGCCCGCGGGCGGCGGCCACGGCGATGCGGATGCCGGTGAAGTTGCCCGGCCCGATGCCCACGCCGATCACGTCCAGATCCCGCCAGGCAAGGCCCGACCGGCCTAGCACCTCCTCGATCATCGGGAACAGCCGCTCGGCCTGGCCGCGGGTCATCTCCTCCGAGGCCTGGGCCAGAACCGCGTCGCCCCGCAGCAAAGCGGCCGCGCAATGCGCGGCCGATGTGTCGAAGCCCAGGGCGACCGGGTCAGGCAACGGGCCTGACCTCGACCACCTCGGGGATATAGTGGCGCAGCAGGTTCTCGATCCCCATCTTCAGGGTCAGAGTCGATGACGGGCAGCCCGCGCAGGCGCCCTGCATGTGCAGATAGACCACCCCCCGGTCGAAGCCGTGGAAGGTGATGTCGCCGCCGTCCTGTGCCACCGCCGGGCGCACCCGGGTGTCCAGCAGGTCCTTGATCTGGGTGACGATCTCGGTGTCGGGTCCGTCATGGCTGGCATGGCCCGACGGCTGGGAGACGCCTTCGATCGCGGGCGCGCCGGACTGGAAATGCTCCATGATGGCGCCCAGGATCGAGGGCTTGAGATGATCCCAGGGCTGGTCGTCCGCCTTCGTCACGGTCACGAAGTCGCGGCCCAGAAAGACGCCCGTGACCCCACCCACGGCGAAGATGCGCTGGGCCAGCGGAGACCGCGCCGCGGTGTCGGCCGAGGGAAAGTCAGCCGTGCCGGTGTCCAGCACGGTTTCCCCGGGAAGGAACTTCAACGTCGCAGGGTTCGGTGTGGTTTCGGTCTGGATGAACATTGGCCAAGGCTCCTTTGCATCGGATATGGCGACGGGGCGCCTGCGGGTCAAGCGGGGGCTGCGGTCAGGTGATCGCCTCCAGCCGTTCCTTCGAGATGTCGGCGGGCACGATGGTGATGGGGCAGGGCAGGCTTCCCGCATCGCGCAGCAGGCGCAGCAGCAGCGGGTTCTGCGACGACTTGTCCGATCCCAGGCCCATGGCGATGATGCCGATCTCGGGATCCTCGTTCAGATAAGCCAGCAGTTGCTCGGCCGGGTCGCCCTCGCGGATGACCAGTTCCGGTTCGACCTTCGGGCGTGTTTTCATCCACTTGGCATAGACATCGAAATGCGCCTCGATCCGTTCGTAGGCCTCGGCGCGCATCACTTCGGCCACCCCGAAGCCATGCTGGATCTCGTCGGGGGGGATCACCGCAAGCACCGTCACCGCCCCGCCGGAATTGGAGGCGCGCATGGCCGCGAAGCGCATCGCGTTCAGGCATTCCCGGCTGTCGTCCAGCATGACTAAAAATTTCCGCATCATCCGCCTGTGCATCGCCTCGTTCGGGTTGACAGTGGCGACTTTGCAATGGTCGCGCAAGTCATTCGGCCCCCGCCGGGCGCGCCGTGTTCCCATGCCCGGAACGATGTGCTAGCGGAGAGCAAAAGCGGAAACGGCAAGGCAGGTATCGTGACAATCCACCCCGATTGGGACAACACCAAGGCGGCGTATCTTCCGGCGACCAGCCTGACCTGGCTCATGCAGCAGGCCAATGCGGCCGGCGTGAAGCCCTTGCCCCGTCGCAAGCGCCTGTTCGACATCACGCTGGCCCTGATCCTGCTGGTGCCGCTGTCGGTGGTGATGGCCGTGGTCGCGGTGGTCCTGCTGGTCGTGCAGGGCAGGCCGATCCTCTATGCGGCGCCGCGGATGCGCACCCCGACCGAGACCTTCCTGCACCTCAAGTTCCGCACGATGCTGCAGCAGGACCAGGATTCGGGCGTGACGGGGGCGCACAAGAACTGGCGGATCACGCCGCTGGGCCATTTCATGCGCCGCACCCGCATCGACGAGATGCCGCAGCTGTTCAACATCCTGCGCGGCGACATGAGCTTCGTCGGCCCCCGCCCCACCATCCGCGAATATGTCGAGCGGTTCCCCGCCGTCTACAGCCAGGTCCTGAAGAACCGCCCCGGCGTGACCGGCCTTGCGACGCTGATCTATCACCGGCACGAAGGCCAGATCCTGGCCCGCTGCCGCAGCGCCGAGGAGACCGAGCGCGCCTATGCCCGCCGCTGCCTGCCGACCAAGCTGAAGATCGACCTGATCTATCAGAAGAACCGCACCATGGCGCTGGACCTGTGGATCCTGTGGCATACCCTGGCCGTCGTCTTCGCCAATGCTCCGCGTCCGCGCAGGGGCACCAGGGGCAACCGCAACTGACAGTCGCAGCACCTTACGGGACTGCCTGCCGGAAGATCGCTGCCCGTCCCAGCAACGCGATCGGCGGGGGATAAGCGCAGTGGGCAGGTTCCTTGTCACCGGCGGCGCCGGATTCATCGGCAGCCATCTGACCGACCGCCTGATCGCCCGGGGCGACGAGGTGGTGATCCTCGACGACCTGTCATCGGGGCGGCGGCGGAACATCCGGCCCGGCGCGCGCTTCGTCCAGGGCAGCATCCTCGACGCCGATCTGGTGGCCCGGCTGGCTGTGGGGATGGACGGCATCTTCCATCTGGCGGCGCAGGTGTCGGTGCAGGCCTGCATCGCCGACTGGATGGGCGCGCATCGCATCAACCTGGACGGCGCGCTGACGGTGTTCCTGGCGGCGCAGCGCAGCGGCAACATCCCGGTGGTCTTCACCTCGACCGCCGCCGTCTATGGCGATTCGCCGCAGGAGTTCTGCCGCGAGACCGACGCCGCCTTCCCGGTCTCGCCCTACGGCGCCGACAAGCTGGGCGCCGAACATCACCTGCGCGCCTTGGCGGGAACGCGGGGCCTGCCCTCGGTCAGCCTGCGGCTGTTCAACGTCTATGGCGACCGCCAGGATTCGCGTTCGCCCTATGCGGGGGTCATCACCAAGTTCTTCTCCGACCTGCGGGCGGGCCGGCCCCATACGGTGCATGGCGACGGCCAGCAGGTTCGCGACTTCGTCTATGTCGAGGACGTCGCCCGCGGGCTGCTGGCGGCGATGGCCTTCGGCAGCGCCCGGCCCGGGGCGCATCGCTTCAACATCTGCACCGGGATCGGGACCAGCGTGATCGACCTGGCGCGGAAGATCGACGCCGTGGGCGGCCCGGGGCCGGCGGTCATCAACCACGTGCCCGCGCGCAAGGGCGACATCCGCATCTCGAAAGGCGCACCAGAGGCGGCCCGGGCGGCCCTGGGCTTCGCGGCGGCCTTCACGGTGGACCAGGGGCTGGCCGATCTGCACCAAGCACTGGGCCGGGACTGACCGCGCCCCCCGCCGCGCCGCCCGTGGCGGGACGGCGTTCAGGCGAAGGGATCGTGCGGATAGGCCACGCCGCAGAGGTACAGCCCGTGCGGCGGGCAGACCGGGCCGCAGGCCCCCCGGTCGCGGGCGCGCAGGACCTCGGCCACGCGGTCCGGCGGCCAGGAACCGGCGCCCACGCGTTCCAGCGTCCCGACGATGGACCGGACCTGGTTGTGCAGGAAGGACCGCGCGCGCAGGCGAAAGCGGTATTCGCGGCCATGCGGGATCTCGACCTCGTCGATGCGGATCTCGTCCAGGGTCTTCACCGGGCTTGCCGCCTGGCAGATCGAGGATCGGAAGGTCGTGAAGTCGTGCCGCCCCGTCAGGTGCGCCGCCGCCTGTCGCATCGCCAGCGCGTCCAGCGGGTTCAGCACCTGCCAGACCAGCCCCCGGTCGTGCGTCACCGGCGCGCGGCGGGCCTGCAGGCGGAACAGATAGCGCCGTTCGACGGCCGAGAACCGGGCATGGAAATCGTCGGGCACCCGCGCGGCGGCCAGCACCGCCACCGGCACCGGCTTGAGGTGGAAGTTCAGCGCCTCGGCCAGTCGGAAGGTGTCCCAGTCGCGGTGCAGGTCGGCATGGGCGACCTGGGCCGTGGCATGGACGCCGGCATCGGTGCGCCCTGCGGCAGCAACCCGCGCACCGGCCGCGAACCCCGGATCCAGCCTGGCAAGCGCCGCCTCGATCGCGCCCTGGACCGAGGGCTGGTCGGCCTGCGCCTGCCATCCGGCGAAGGAACGCCCGTCGTATTCGATCCTGAAGGCGAAGCGCGGCACGGATTCAGCGCCGCGCCTTGTCGCGGTCGGGGGTCAGCAGCCCGTCCAGAAAGCGCGCCGTCTCGCTGCGCGGCGGATCAAGCGCGGCGGGTTCCGAGGCGCCCACCCCCTCGCGCGCCAGGCGTTCGCGCAGGACCGCGATCTCGAGGTCCAGATCCGTCCTGTCGCCTTCCAGCAGGCGGCGGGACTTGGCGCTGAAATCCCGTTCCAGATCGTCCAGGAACGCCTCGTACGAGGCGCGCAACGAGGGGTCGCGGGTCTGGCGGTAGAGGCCCGCGAACTTCACCGTCGCATCCCGCGCGCCCGCCAGATAGACCCCCAGATAGCGCCGCGCGGCCGAAAGGTCGCCCGGATTGGCGCGGACGCGGTCGAACAGCGCCTCGACCGTTGCCGCGAAGCGGTGCAGCCGGGCCTCGAGCCAGCGGTCCCCCAAGGACCCGATCGCCTCGCGGATCTGGGCAAGGGTCGCCTCGGCCTCGTCGATCATCTTGCGGGCGCGGTCCTGCTGGAAGTCGTCCCCGGTCTTCATGCCCTTGTCGCGCATCGGGTCGGCCCCGAAGGCCAGCCAGTGCAGCACCATGCCGGTGGCTCCGATCACTCCGGCCCCGGCCAGGCTGTCGGGCGCGACGGTGCCCAGGCCCAGCCCCAGCCCCGTCATCACGCTGCCCAGCAGCTTGCGCGGGACGGCCGGACGGCGGGCCACCCGGCGGACCTGATAGGCGGCCTCGGCGGCCAGCCCCTCGCCGGTCATCCACATCGCGCTGGCGATGACGCCAAAGGCGGCCAGGCTGCCCGCCATGCCGACCGGATCCTGGAAGAAGGCGCCAAACAGGAAGGGCGTGGCAGCGATGGTCACGTATTTCGGCCGTCCCGCCAGCGGGTGGCGGATCGCTGGCGCGGGCGCCGGGTTCCGGTTGTCGTCCTGCGGGCCGAGATCAGGCCAGGGGCGCCCGCCAAAGCGTTTCGACATGCCCTATCCCGCCCCAACCGAGGCATAGAGCGTCACGAGTATCAGCAGATAGAAGCTGAGCCTCTGGATGGCCTTTTGCGACATGCCCGTGCTTTCCCCTGCGGCCCGGATGGCCGTGCAAGCCCTATATCGGGATTGCAGCCGCGATTGCAAAGATCAGCGCCGCGCAAACAGGCAGTCCAGCGCCGCATCCAGAGGCGCGGGATCGTCCAGCGACAGCCGGACCGGCAGGGTCATGACCTGCGGCCGGAAGGCCCGCGGCAGCCGGGCTGCGTCCTTTTCGGTGGTGACAAGCTGCGCCCCCAGCAGCCGCGCTTCGGTTTCCAGCCGCGTCAGCAGGGCCGGGGTGAAGGGCTGGTGATCCTCGAGCGCCTCGGCGCGGACCAGATCGGCGCCCAGCCCGGCAAGAGTGGCGAAGAACTTCTCGGGGTGGCCGATGCCTGCGAAGGCCAGCACGCGGTGGTCCTGCCAGTCCATGCCCGTCGGCAGGGGTGCAAGCCGGCCCCGCAGATGCGGCGGGGCGCCCGGCGGGGGGCAAAACGCGCCTGCGCGTCGTCCGGCCCGATCGACAACAGCAGGTCGGCCCGGGCCAGGCCGGCGGCGACCGGCTCTCGCAGGGGGCCTGCGGGGATGCACAGGCCGTTGCCGAAGCCCTTGGCGGCATCGACCACCACCAGCGACAGGTCGTGGGCCAGCGCCGGATCCTGGAAGCCGTCGTCCAGGATCACGGCCTGCGCGCCGCCGCCCACGGCCGCCCGGGCGCCCGCCAGCCGGTCCCTGGCGACCCAGACCGGCCCGAAGGCCGCCATCAGCAGGGGCTCGTCCCCGGTCAGCGCGGCGTCGTGCTGCGCCTCGATCACGCGCAGCGGGCCTTGGCCGCTGCCGCCATAGCCGCGCGAGACGACATGGGCGGCCAGCCCGCGCGCCTGCAGCGCCTGCTGAAGGTGGATCACCGTGGGCGTCTTGCCGGTGCCGCCCGCGTTCAGGTTGCCGACGCAGATCACTGGCACGCCAAGCGTGGTCCGGGGACCCGCCGCCAGCCGCCAGGCGGTGGCCCGGGCATAGGCCGCGCCCAGGGGCGACAGCAGGCGGGCGCGCAGGCTTGGCGGACGCAGATACCAGAAGGCGGGGGCGCGTCTCATGTCCTGGCCTTTGCGATGGCATCCAGCACGGGGGCGCAGATCCGCATGGTCACCTCGGCCCCGCCGGTGCTGACGGCCCAGGCGTTGTTGGCCAGCGCCGCCACCAGGTCGGGCTGGGACAGTTCGGCGATGGCGGTGGCCAGTTCCTCGGGGCCCGACACCTGTCGCGCCGCGCCCGCGCCGGCAAGCTGCTGCCATTCGGCGGCGAAGCGGGCGGTGTGCGGGCCGTGGACGATCGCCGATCCCAGCGCGGCCGGTTCGAAGGGGTGGCGGGCCGCCGCGTCGTCGCCGCCCAGCGTGCCGCCCAGATAGGTCACGGGCGCAAGGCGATACCACAGCCCCATCTCGGTCGGGCCGTCGGTCAGCATCACCTGCACGTCCTCGGCCGGATCCTCGTCCAGCGCGCGGCGGGCGACGATGAGGCCGCTGGCCTCGATCGCCCGGGCCAGCGGGTCGATGCGGTCGGGATCGCGCGGGGCCAGGAACAGCAGCGCCCGGTGCGACTGGGCCAGCGCCGCGTGATGGGCGACAAGAACCGCCTGTTCCTCGTCCGGGGGGACCGAGGCGGCCAGCCAGGCCTGCCGGCCGCGCAAGAGCTGCGCCATGACGCTGCGCTCGGCCTCGGAGCAGGGCAGGGGGTCGCGGATTTCCGCCACCGGGCCGGTCACGGTCACCCGCTTGCGATGCGCGCCCATGCGCAGGACGACGGACTGGCTGGCCGCGTCGGTGACCAGGATCGTGCGGATCTGGCGCACCAGTTCGCGCCGCGCGACGGCGCGCAGGGTCCAGCCGGCATCCTCGGCCGAAAAGCGTCCCTCGGCCAGGATGATCGGCAAGCGCCGGCGGGCCGCGGCCTGGATCAGCGCCGGGGGCAGGTCGGTCCCCAGCAGCAGCAGCGCCGCCGGGCTGGCCTGCATCAGCGCCTCGGCCGTGGCGGGGCCGGGATCGCCCGCGTCCAGGATGCGCAGGTCGGGCCTGCCGCGCATCAGGCGGCGCTGCACCTGGGCGAAGGCCGCGCGGGCTTCGGGCGCGACCTGCACCAGAAGCAGCGGGCCGCTGCCGGGCGGAATGTCCGGCACCCCCGCGTCATCGGCCAGACCCGGCCGGCGGGCCTGCCACCACAGGCCCAGTCGCCCGATCCCCCCGCGCCCCAGGGCCATGTCCCGCGTCCCCGGACCGGCCTCAGCCCCTGACCTCGAGTTCCTCGGTCGCGCTGGCGGCGGTTTCCTCGTCGCGCAGGCGGTGCAGGTGGGCGATGAAATAGCGGGTATGGGCGCTGTCCACGGTCCGCTGCGATTCGGCCTTCCAGGCGTCGTAGGCGGCTTGGTAGTTCGGGAAGATGCCGACGATGTGGATGTTGTCGGTGTCGCGGAACTGGGTGCCCTGCGGGTCGGTCAGTTCGCCGCCGAAGACGAGATGCAGGCGTTGGCTCATGGGTGTTTCCTGTGGTTGTGACGGGCGCGAACCTGATGCCGCGGCGCGTCGAGATGAAGCGGCAGGCCGGGGGCCAGCCCCCGGACCCCCGGGGTATTTGCGCAAAGGTGAAAGAGCGGTCATAGCCCTGCAAGCCGCATGATCGCCGCCCATTCGCGGTCGCTGACGGGCTGCACCGACAGGCGCGAGTTTTTGACCAGCACCATGTCCTTCAGCGCCGGTTCCTGCTTCGCCTGTTCCAGCGAGACGGGCCGGGGCAGCGGCTGCACCGCCTTGATGTCCACGCATTCCCATCTGGGATCATCCGTCGTGCTGTCGGGATGGGCCGCGGCGATGACCTGGACGATGCCCACGGCCTGCTTGCCGATGTTGGAGTGATAGAACAGGCCCCGGTCGCCCACCGTCATGGCGCGCATGAAGTTGCGGGCCTGGTAGTTTCGCACGCCGTCCCATTCCTCGCCCGCATCGCCGCGCGCCACGAGGTCGTCCCAGCTGAACACGTCGGGTTCGGACTTGAACAGCCAGAAGGCCATCAGCCGATCACCTTCTTCCATTCGATCACCTCGACGCTGTCGAACAGGCCGGCGGACTTGTAGGGGTCGTTCGCGGCCCAGTCCCGGGCGGCGGCCAGATCGTCGGCTTCCAGGATCAGCAGCGATCCGCGCATCTCGCCGGCCTCGATCAGCGGGCCGGCCATGCGGACGATGCCGCTGTCGCGGATGAAGCCCAGATGCGCCTCGCGCGTGTCCAGGCGGGTTTGCAGGGCGCCGGGCTTGTCCCGGCAGATCACGGCGAACAGGGGCATCATTCCTCCTTCAGGGGGCGGGTCATCAGGTGCTGGGTGGCGTCGTCCACGCTCATGCGGCCTTCCGCGAGGCGGGCGACCATGGCGGCGATGGGCATGTCGCAGCCGATCCGGCGGGACAGGGAGGCGACGGCGCGGGCGGTGGCGGCGCCCTCGACGGTGGTGGTGGTGGCGTCGAAGGGCTGGCCGGCGCCCAGGGCCTGGCCATAGCGGAAGTTGCGCGACTGCGCGGATGTGCAGGTCAGCGTCAGATCGCCCAGGCCCGAAAGCCCGGTCAGGGTTTCGGGCCGCGCCCCCAGGCGGGTGGCGAGGCGGGTCATCTCGGCGAAGCCGCGGGTGATGATGGCGGCGCGGGCGCTGTCGCCCAGGCCGGCGCCGATCGCGACCCCGGCGGCGATGGCGATGACGTTCTTCAGCGCCCCGCCCAGTTCCGCCCCGGTCACGTCGGTGCTGCGGTAAAGGCGCAGGACCGGGGTGGACAGGTCGTGCTGCAGGGCGCGGCCCGCATCGGGATCCGCGCAGGCCAGCGTCAGGGCGGTGGGCAAGCCGCGGGCGATGTCCGCGGCGAAGGAAGGCCCGGTCAGGACCGCCACCGTCGCCTGCGGGCAGGCGTCCTGCAGCAGGGCCGAGGGGCCGGTGAGGTGCGTCAGGTCGATGCCCTTGGCGGTGCTGACCAGGTGCTTGCCGTTCAGGCATGCGGCATGATCCGCAAGAAACCCGCCAAGCGCCTGTGCGGGCAGCGCCAGCAGCAGCGTGCCGGCGGTCGTCGCGGCTGGCAGATCCCCGGTCACGCGCACCGCCTGAGGCAGGGTGACGCCGGGCAGGCGCGGGTTGTCGCGGCCCCAGCTGGTGTCGCGCGCCCAGAGCGTCACCGGCCCGTTCGCCGACAGGGCCACGGCAAGCGCGGTGCCGAAGGCGCCCGCGCCGAGGATCGCGATGCTCATGCCTTGGCCCCCTTCCTGCCGCCGCCCAGCATCGGCGCAGCGCCTTGGTCCAGAGGCCAGCGGGGGCGCGCGGCCAGATCCATGCCGTCGCGGTGGCCCAGGGCGAAGCGTTCGGCCCCGGCCCAAGCGATCATCGCGCCGTTGTCGGTGCAAAGCGCGAGGGGCGGGGCCAGGAAGCGCACGCCCCGGTCGCGGGCCACGCGTTCCAGGGCCGCGCGGATCGTGCCGTTGGCGGCCACGCCCCCCGCCACGGCCAGCACCGGCGCCGGGCTTGCCGCCAGGGCGCGGCGCGATTTCTCGGCCAGGATCTCGGCCACGGCCTGCTGGAAGGCGGCGCACAGATCGGCCCGGTGCTGCTGGCGCAGACCGCCCTGATCGCCGATCATCTGGTCGCGCAGCCGCAGCGCGGCGGTCTTCAGCCCGGAAAACGACATGTCGCAGCCGGGCCGGTCCAGAAGCGGGCGCGGCAGCGCAAGGCGGTCGGGATCGCCGGCGGCGGCTTCCGCTTCGACCGAGGGGCCGCCCGGCTGCGGCAGGCCCAGCAGCTTGGCCAGCTTGTCGAAAGCCTCGCCCGGGGCGTCGTCGATGGTGCCGCCCAGCCGCGTGAAGTCCTGCGGGCCGTCCACGCGCAGGAACTGGCAATGCCCGCCCGACACCAGCAGCATCAGATAGGGAAAGCCGATGCCGTCGGTCAGGCGCGGCGTCAGCGCGTGGCCGGCCAGGTGGTTCACGCCCAGCAGCGGCAGGCCGGCCCCGGCGGCGATGCCCTTGGCGCACATCACGCCGGCCATCACCCCGCCGATCAGGCCCGGCCCCGCCGTGACGGCGACCGCCGTCACATCGGACAGCCCGACGCCCGCCTGCGACAGCGCCTGTTCCACCACCAGGTCCAGCCGTTCGGCATGGGCGCGGGCGGCGATTTCCGGCACCACGCCCCCGAAGTCGGCATGAAGCGCGGTCTGGCTGCTGACCACCGAGGCGAGGATCCGCCGTCCGCCCGTGACAAGGCCCGCGGCGGTGTCGTCGCAGCTGCTCTCGATGCCAAGGAAAATCTGGGTGTCGTCCATGCTCTTGCCGGGCGGGGGATTGGCGCTTACGCCTGAAGGCCCTAGCATCGGATGCAGGATTTGCCAATGTCCCCCGACCCGCAGCGCGTCCTGCTGCTGACCCGTCCCCGGCCGGATCTCGCTGCGCCTTGCGGCGCTGCTGCCGGACTGGCGGCCGGTGATTTCGCCCATCCTGCGGATCGTGGCGGTCGATCACGACCAGGCGGCGCTGCGCGCGGCGCCGGGGCTGGTCTTCACCTCGGCCCATGCGGTGGCGGCGGCGGGACCGGGGCAGGGGCGGCTGGCAATCTGCGTGGGCGGTCACACGGCCGCCACCGCGCGCCGGGCGGGTTTTGCGGTGCAGCAGGGTAACGGCTTCGCGGAAAGCCTGCTGCCGCTGATCCGGGCGGCGCCGGTGCCGCTGATCCATCCGCACGGGCGGCATCTGGCCAGGGATCTGCCGGTGCCGGGCGTGGTCGTCTATGACCAGCAGGCGCAGCCCCTGTCCCCGCAGGCGCGGGCCCTGCTGGCCGGGGACGGGCCGGTGGCGCTGCCGCTGTTTTCCCCCCGCAGCGCGCGGCTGGTCGCGCAGGCCGCGCGGGATGCGCGCGCGCCGCTGTGGCTGGCCGCGATCAGCGACGCGGCCCTGGCGGCCTGGGACGCGCCCAGCGCGGGCCGCACGGTTGCCCGCAGCCCCGACATCGAGGCGATGGCGGCGGCCATCCGCCGTCTGCCCGTCGCGGAACAATGATGCGCAGGGCGGGTTGAGAAGCGGCCCCTGCCTGATTAGGCTGCGGGCCAGCCGCGGCCAGCCTGCCGCCGCGAGACGGGGACCAAACGTGAAAAAGCCAGACAAGACCAGGACGACCAGCCCATCCGCAACCCCGCAGGACGACGCGCCCTCGACGTCGAAAAGGCAGGCAGCCGCGCCCGGCGTCATCGCCTCGGCCGACATCCCCTCGGGCGAGGGCAAGGCGGCCGCAGCCTCGGGCGGCGAGGTCAAGCCCGTCGAATCGACGCTGCTGGGCGACAAGACCGGCCAGAACCCCCTGCTGCGCGCAGGGCCGCCCAGGACCAGGCGGCGACCCGCGGCGCCGATGCGTCCCGCGATGCCAGCCTGTCGCCCACGGGCGGCAAGGCGGCGGCGACCCAAGCGACGACCGCCGTCCCGGCTTCTGCGACGGAGCCGGCCTCCTCGGCAGTCTCCGGATCGTCGGCGGTCACGGGATCCACAGGGTCCGCAGCGTCCACCGGATCCACGGGCGTCTCGGGTTCTTCGGCCTCCTCGACCTCTCCGGCAGCGTCGCCCGCTGCAGCGTCCCCTGCGCCCGCGCAGAAGGTGACGGTGCGCAAGACCGGCTTCTGGCCGGTGGTGCTGGGGGGCGTTGTGGCCGCGGGCCTGGGCTCGGCCGCAACGATCTGGGCGCTGCCCAATCTGCCAGAAGGCTGGCTGCCCCCGCAGCCCGAGCCGGCAGCCGCCGCCCCCGAACTGGACCTTGCCGCCATCCGCACCGATGCCGTCGCCGCCGCCCAGGACGCCACCGCCGAGCAGATCGACGCGCTGCGCGCCGAACTGGCCGCGCAGACCGAACAGGCGCAGGCCGAGGCCCAGGCCGCACCCGCCGGCCCGTCCCAGGAGGACCTGGCGGCGCTGCGCCAGCAGATCGAGCAGCAGGCCGCGCGCCTTGATGAACAGGTTTCCCGGATCGAGGAGCAGGCCGCCCGAATCGAGGAACTGGCGGCGCGTCCGCAAGTCGATCCCGAGACGGCTTCGCGTCTCCAGTCCCTTGTCGATCAGGCCGGGGCGCTGGAACAGCAGATCCAGACCGCGACACAATCCGCCCTGTCCCAGATCAACGCGGCCCAGTCCGAGGCGCAGCGGTTGCAGGACGCCGCCGCCGAAAGCACCCGCCGGGCCGAGGCGGTGGCGGCAATCGCGTCGCTGCAGGCCCGGCTTGACCAGGGCGTGACGCCCGACGAGGCGCGTCAGACGCTGGAAGGCGCGGGCCTGCAGACGCCCGAGGCGCTGACCCGCGAGGTTCCCAGCCTGGACGGGCTTCAGGCGGACTTTCCCCGGGCCGCCCGGGACGCGCTGCGGGCGGCGCTGCGCCAGGACAGCGCCGAGGGCGACGGCAACGTGCTGACGAACTTCCTGCGCGCCCAGACCGGCGCGCGGTCGGTCGAGGCGCGCGAGGGATCGGACCCGGACGCGGTCCTGTCGCGCGCCAACGACGCGGTCGAGGAAGGCCGCATCGCCGACGCGCTGGCCGAGATCGATTCCCTGCCCGAGGAGGCCCGGGCCGCCCCGGCGATGGCCGACTGGCTGGACGGGGCCACCGCCTATCGCGATGCGCAGGCGGCCCTGTCCGACCTGTCCGCCCCTGCAAACTGAGGTTCGGGCAATGTTGCTGTCCCTGTTGAAAATCCTGTTCTTCTTCGCGGTCGTCGTGGCCGTCGCCCTTGGCGCGGTGCATCTGTCGGAAACCGGACAGATGCTGCGGATCGAATACGCCGGCACCGAATATGTGCTGACCCCGGTCAAGGCGGTCGTGGCGCTGCTGATCCTGATGGTGCTGGCCTGGCTGGTGTTCAAGGCCCTCGGGCTGCTGCTGGCCTTCATCCGCTTCATCGCCGGCGACGAAACCGCCATCGACCGCTATTTCGCCCGCTCGCGCGAGCGCAAGGGCTACGAGGCCCTGGCCGACGGGATGCTTGCCGTCGCCTCGGGCGAGGGCAAGCTGGCCCAGGAAAAGGCCGCCAAGGCCGAGAAATACCTGAACATGCCCCACATCACCAACCTGCTGTCGGCCCAGGCGGCCGAGGTCGCGGGCGACAGGGACCGGGCAGGCCAGGTCTACCGCACCCTGCTGCAGGACGACCGCACCCGCTTCGTGGGCATCCGCGGGCTGATGCGCCAGAAGATCGAGGACGGCGACACCGCCACCGCGCTGCTGCTGGCGCAAAAGGCCTATGCGCTGAAGCCCCGCCACCGCGAGTTGCAGGACACGCTGCTGGATCTTGAGATGCGCGAGCATGACTGGAAGGGCGCGCGCCAAGTGCTGAAGGACAAGCGCCGCCAGGGCGATCTGCCCAAGGACGTGCATATCCGCCGTGACGCGGTGCTGGCCCTGCAGGAAGCCAGCGAGGTTCTGGCCCAGGGCAACTCCATCAGCGCGCGCGAGGCCGCCATCTCGGCCAGCAAGGCGTCGCCCGACCTGATCCCGGCGGCGGTGCTGGCCGCGCGCAGCTACATCGCGCAGAAGGATTACCGCAACGCCTCTCGCGTGCTGGAAAAGACCTGGTCGGTGCGTCCCCATCCCGACGTGGCGGCGACCTATGCCGAGATCGTGCCCGACGAATCGACCGCGGCCCGTCTGGAGCGGTTCGAGCGGCTGATCGCCAGGAACCCCGATCACGAGGAGTCGCGCCTGCTGCGGGCCGAGCTGCTGCTGATGGCCGAGGACTTTCCCGGCGCCCGGCGCGCCCTGGGCGATGTGGCGGAAAAGCACCCCACGGTGCGGACGCTTTCGATCATGGCGGCAATTGAGCGCGGCGAGGGGGCCGACGACAGCGTCGTGCGGGGCTACCTGACGCGGGCGCTGACGGCCTCGCGCGGGCCGCAGTGGGTCTGCGACAAGTGCCACAACGTCATGGAGGCCTGGGCCCCGGTCTGCGACAGCTGCGGCGGCTTCGACACGCTGACCTGGCGCGAACCCGACACCCGCCGCCCCGTCGCGACCGTGGCGCCCGGGGCCGAGATGCTGCCGCTTCTGGTCGGCGCGCCGAAGCGGAAGCCCGCCGCGCCGGAACCCGCCGACACCCATACTGGCGCCGATGCAGAGGTCCGGCCGCCGTCGGTCCCGCAGCCCACCGCAAGGCCGGACGCCGAGCCCGCGGCCAAGGCTGCGCCGGCGCCCCGCAAGATCGAGATCGCGCAGGTGGCGCCGGGCATGGTGCCGCGGGAAAGCGACTACATGACCATCGAGCCGGCCACCACGATCACCACCCCCGAACCGGCCCCGGCCCGGCCCGAGACGGTGTCCGCGCCCAGCATTCAACCGGTGGTGAGGCCGGCCCCCGAGCGTCCCTTCGACAAGGCCCCGGCGTCGCAACCCGAGCCGGTCCCGGTGCGTCCCGACGTGCTGCCGCCCGAGGAGGCCGACTGGACCGAGGGCAAGACCCGCCCCTGAGGCGGACGGTTCGGGGGCGCACAGAAAAAACGCCGCGCCCCCTTTTCCCGTCGCGCGGAAGCTGCTATCCGGCGCCGCACAACCAGATGCCGGTGTAGCTCAGCTGGTAGAGCACGTCATTCGTAATGATGGGGTCGGGGGTTCGAGTCCCTTCACCGGCACCAGGTTGTTCCAGCAGACGGCCAGTCCCCCGGGCTGGCCGTTGGCGTTTCCGGGCCGGAATGATGGTGCGGGCGGCGGGACTTGAACCCGCACGGGCTTGCGCCCCAGGGAGTTTAAGTCCCATGCGTCTGCCATTCCGCCACGCCCGCTCCCGGATTGGCTAACGGGCGGGGGGCGGTTGGCAAGGCTTTCGGCGGTCTGGCGCTAGAAGCTGCGGGTCGGACGGTCGAAGACCTTGCGGCCCATCAAGCTGCCTACCAGATCGACCATCAGCTTGGCGGTGCGGCCGCGGTCATCCAGGAACGGGTTCAGTTCGACCAGATCCAGCGATGTCACCAGGCCCGATTCGTGCAGCAGTTCCATGACCAGATGCGCCTCGCGGAAGGTGGTGCCGCCGGGCACGGTCGTGCCCACTGCGGGCGCGATCGAGGGGTCCAGGAAATCCACGTCCAGCGAGACGTGCAGCATCCCGCCTGCCGCCGCCACCCGGTTCAGGAACGTGCGCAGCGGGGCGACGATGCCCTGTTCGTCCAGCACGCGCATGTCGTTCACGGTGATGTCGACGGCAAGCATCGCCGCGTGTTCGGCCGGATCGACGCTGCGGATGCCGAACATGCAGATGTTCTGGCCGGGCACCGGATCGGGGAAGGGGGAAAGGGATCGAAGCCGGGAAGGCCCAGCGCATAGGCGATGGGCGTGCCGTGCAGGTTGCCCGAGGTGGTGGTCTGCACCGTATGGATGTCGCTGTGGGCGTCCAGCCACAGCACGAACAGCGGCCTTCCCTGCTGCCGGGCGTGGATCGCCGCCCCGGCGACGCTGCCCAGCGCCAGCGCATGGTCTCCGCCCATCACTACCGGCAGCCCCTGGGGCAGCGCCTCGGCCATCGCCTCGCGCAGGGCGTGGGTCCAAGCGATCATCTCGGGCAGGTGGTGGACGGCGGGGTTGGCGCAATGGGCATCGGGCGCCGGACCCGGGCGGATGTCGCCGCGATCCTCGACGGTGTGGCCCAGCGCCGTCAGCGTGCCGGCGAGACCGGCCACCCGGTAGGCGGCGGGCCCCATCAGGCAGCCGGGGCGCCGCTGGCCTTCATCGACGGGCGCGCCGATCAGGATGCAATGGGTCATGGGACCTTCCTGTGTTGCCTCGGTTCAAAAGAACATGCCGGGCGACGGGGTTCCACCGCCCGTCGCAGCGGCGCGTCGGAACGGGCAGCCTGTGCCCGTGCCGGTTCGGCCCTTCGCCCGTCACGCGGTGGCGCGCACCCCCTTGAACCGCTCCTCCCACCGTTCGCGCTGTTCGTCGGTGATCTTGGCGAACAGCACCTCGGGCACGGTGAAGGCATGGCCTGCGGGCAGCGCGGTCAGCGCCCCCGCCACGTCGTCGGGCCAGGCGGCGTCGCGCGTCCGCATCGCCTCCAGCATGGCCCCGGCAGCGAAGGGCACGAAAGGGGCGGACAGGATCGCGTAGAGGCGGATCAGGTTCAGGCCCAGCCGGACCTGCATGGCGGCCTTTTCAGGGTCGGCCTTGTGCGTGGACCAGGGGGCGGCCGACTGCAGGTATTCGTTGCCCAGAACCCAGATGGCCCGCAATTCGGCGGCCGACTTGCGCACCTCGGTCGCGGCCATGAAGCCTTCATAGGCGCGGATCCGGGCGGTCAGGGCCTGGACCAGCGCGGCTTCCTCGGCCCCATGGGCGCCGCCGCCGGGCACCGTCTCGCCGAACTTCGAGCGGCAGAACTTGGTGATGCGGCTGACGAAGTTGCCCAGGACATCGGCCAGATCCTTGTTCACGGACTGCTGGAAGTTTTCCCAGGTGAACTCGCTGTCGCCGGATTCGGGCGCGTGGGACAGAAGCCACCACCGCCAGTAATCGGCGGGCAGGATCTCGAGCGCGTGGTCCATGAAGACGCCGCGGCCCTGGCTGGTCGAGAACTGCCCCCCGTCATAGGTCAGGTAGTTGAAGGACTTGATGTAGTCGACCAGCTTCCAGGGTTCGCCCGACCCGATCAGGGTGGCGGGGAAGGACAGGGTGTGGAAGGGCACGTTGTCCTTGCCCATGAACTGCGTGTAGGTCACGTCGTCCGCGCCTTCGTCCGTGCGCCACCAGCGCCGCCAGTCGGCGTCGGGAAGGCCGGCGGCGTCGGCCCATTCGGCGGTCGCGGAAATGTATTCGATGGGGGCGTCGAACCAGACGTAGAAGACCTTGCCCTCCATCCCCGGCCAGGGGCGGTCGCCGCGTCTGACCGGCACGCCCCAGTGCAGGTCGCGGGTGATCCCCCGGTCCTGAAGCCCTTCGCCGTCGTTCAGCCATTTCCGGGCAATCGAGGTGGTCAGGATCGGCCAGTCGCTCTTGCTGTCGATCCAGGCGCTGATGCGGTCCTTCAGCGCCGACTGGCGCAGATAAAGGTGCTTGGTTTCCCGCACCTCCAGGTTGGTGCTGCCGGAAATGGCGCTGCGCGGGTCGATCAGGTCGGTGGGGTCAAGCTGCTTGGTGCAGTTCTCGCACTGGTCGCCGCGCGCCTTGTCATAGCCGCAGTTGGGGCAGGTGCCCTCGATGTAGCGGTCGGGCAGGAAGCGGCCGTCATCAACGGAATAGACCTGCTTCTCGCTGACCTCGGCGATATAGCCGTTGTCGGCCAGCCTGCCCGCCAGATGCTGGGTCAGCGCATGGTTCCGCGGGCTGGAGGACCGGCCATAGTGATCGAAGGACAGCCCGAATCCCCGCGCCAGATCCGCCTGCACCTGGTGCATCCGCGCGCAGTAGTCGGCCACGGGTTCGCCCGTCTTGGCGGCGGCCAGTTCGGCGGGCGTGCCGTGTTCGTCGGTGGCGCAGATGAACATCACCTCGTGGCCCCGCGCGCGCAGGAAGCGGGCATAGAGGTCGGCGGGCAACTGCGAGCCGACAAGGTTGCCCAGGTGCTTGATGCCGTTGATATAGGGCAGGGCAGAGGTAATGAGGTGGCGGGCCATGCGGTGCGTCCTGTCAGGGTCGCGTCTCCTTAGCCGCCCGGCCGGGCAAATTGAAGCGGTTTAGAAAGGCAGGATTTCTGTTGCACTCCCTGCAAGAGGTGTCCTAGTAGAATTAGACAAATGACCAGACGGGGACATGACAGAGCCATGATGGACGAGGCGCCGGAGGCCGGGAACGCGGCTCAGCCCCGCAATCCGCAGGCGGATGACAGGCTGGGCTATTGCCTTTACCGCAGCCTGATCCACCCTTCGCTTGACCAGGCCGGCGTTGCTGCGATCCTGGAGGACGCGCGCGAGCGCAACCACCGCACCGGCGTGACGGGTTGCCTGCATTACGAGGACGGAACCTTCGTCCAGTGGATCGAGGGGCCCTGGTTGCGCATCTTCCGGCTGGTGGACACCCTGCGCGACGACAACCGGCATCTGCAGATGACGGTCCTTGACCAGGGCTCGCTGTCCCGGCGCCTGTTCCCGGACTGGGACATGCGCTTTTCCGACCCCGCCGCCGCATCGCTTATGGACTGGCTTGCGGACTGGAAGACCCGCAGCCCCGACGAGGCGGCCTATGCCGACCGCGTGAGGCAGTTCCTGCAGGCGATCGGAAGCGCGGGGCCTGACGCCGGCCAGCTGGGCGGCGAGGGCGGCCTTGCCAATCCGGGTGGCGGCCACTAGCCTGCCTCATCACGACCGGAAGCCGCCCCTGACCCCTGCCGCCAGGAAGGACAGTCCCATCGAACGATCCGCCCGACATCCGTCAGGACTGCCCCCGCCGCCGCGGATTTTCGGCAGGCCGGTGCTGGTTCTGGCGGCGATCGCAGGCCTGACGGTCGTTGCCCTCGTTCTGCATCTGGCGCTGGCCGACCCCGGGGCCAAACTGCTGTCCGAAGCGGGCCCGGTGGAACGGATGTCGGCCGTCACCCTGTGCCTTGGGGCGGGGCTGCTGGCCTGGGACATGGCGGCCCGTCGGGACTGGGCGAACTGGCACCGGCTGGTGCTGGTCCTGGCCGCGGGCCTGCGGGAACTGGACTGGGACAAGGCCTTCACGAACAGCGGCGTCCTGTCGCTGAAGCTGTACACGCGCGACAATCCCGCCGAACAGAAGATCGCCGGCCTGATCGTGGTCCTGCTGCTGGGCGCGGCCGTGCTGCGCCTGCTCAGGCGCGACCTGCGGCCCTGGCGCCTGGCCCTGCGCCGGCGGATGGCGCCGGCCTGGCTGATCGCCGCGGCAGTCCTGGTCTATGCCGTGGCGAAGTCTCTAGACGGCCTGGCGCGGAAGCTTGCCCCCTGGGGGATCGAGGTGGCCGGTTGGGTGAACGACATCGCCGGGCAGAGCGAGGAGGTCCTGGAGCTGGCCGCCGCGGTCATGATCCTGCAGGCGATCGGTCTGGCGGTCGCGGGTCCCCGGACGGCAAACGGGCCGCCCGCCGAAGGACGGCCCTGAAGCCGCGGGGCTGCCGCCCGCTAGCGCCGCCGGTCGCGGCGCGAACTCATCGGCTGGAAGGCCACGCTGACATGGGTCTCGCAATAGGGCTTGCCGGGCTGGCTGGGCAGGCCGCAGAACCAGAACTTTTCGGTCGCGGGGTCGCCGATCGGCCATTTGCAGGTCCGCTCGGTCAGTTCCATCAGGGTCAGCTTGCGGGCGCGCTTTTCCACCTCGCGGACCGAAGCCAAGGTTTCGGGGCTGATCTCGTTCGCGGAAGGCTGGGGCGGCAGGGGCTGACCCGCCGGCACGATCGGGCGGCGCGGGACGGGGGTGAAGACGGGTTGGGACACGGGTTCTTCCTCGGCACGCTCCTCGCGCTGGGGGGCGGCAGGCTCGGGTTGCGGCTCGGGCTGCGGTTCGGGGCGCAGGGCCTGGGCGGCCGCGGCCGGCTGGCGGTCGGCCTTCTTCTCGGCCACGGGTTCGGGGGCGGGCGCAGGGGCGGGGACCGGCTCGGCCTCGTCGCCGCGGTTGGACAGACCCAGGCGGTGGACCTTGCCGATGACCGCGTTGCGCGTGACGCCGCCCAGTTCCTTGGCGATGGCGCTGGCCGACTGGCCCTCGGCCCACATGCGCTTCAGCGTCTCGACGCGTTCATCCGTCCAGGACATGGCTGCCTTTCCGGGCGTGCGATCCGCGCCGCCCCATCTTGAAACCTGCGATTGGCCCCGTCAGAAACGGGATGCCGAGATTTAGCCGCCGATGCGCAGAAATTCAAGGACCGCCGGATGAGCCAGACGATCTTCCCCCACCGCCCCGCCGGCGAACAGCCCGCCATGGGCGTGCGCCGCTTCGGCCGCGTGAACTGGCTGGGGCTGCGCACCCTCGCCACCCGAGAGGTGATGCGGTTCATGGCCGTCTGGCAGCAGACGGTCTTTGCGCCGCTGATGACGGCGGCGCTGTTCGTGCTGATCTTCGCCCTGGCGATGGGCCAGGGACGCGGAGAGGTGATGGGCCTGCCCTATCTGGTGTTCCTGGGCCCCGGCATCCTGATGATGACGGTGGTGCAGAACGCCTTCGCCAATACCTCGAGCTCGATCACCTCGGCCAAGGTGCAGGGCAACATCGTGGACACGCTGATGCCGCCCCTGTCGGCGGGCGAACTGCTGACCGGCTATCTGGCGGGATCGGTCGCCCGCGCCGGGCTGGTCGGGGCGGTGATCGGCGCGGGAATGGTGCTGGTGACGGGGCAGGGGGTGGCCCATCCGGTCTGGGCGCTGACCTTCATCCTGCTGGCCGCGCTGATGCTGGGGGGCTTGGGCATCCTGGCCGGGGTGCTGGCGCAGAAGTTCGACCAGATGGCGGCGATCAGCAACTTCGTCATCACGCCCCTGTCCTTCCTGTCGGGCACCTTCTATTCGGTCCAGTCCCTGCCGGAACCCTTCCGCACGTTGTCGCACTGGAATCCGGTCTTCTACCTGATCGACGGGGCGCGCTACGGCGTCACCGGCGTCAGCGATGCGCCGGTCTGGCGCGGGCTGGTGATCTGCGTGCTGGTCGTGGCCGTGATCCTGTGGCTGGGCTGGCGGTGGCTGAAAACCGGCTACCGGATGAAAGCGTGATTGCACGGCCCTCGAATCGGCGCTATGGCGGGGCCATGATCGCATGGACCGCCACCACCGCCCGTCCCCGACGTTGACCTGCGTCACCGCCCGATCCGTCCTGCCCACGCCGTCCGTCCTGCCAATCGGGAAGTTCCCCATGATTTCGCACGTCCTGCCGACCTATAACCGCGCCCCGATCGCCTTCGAGAAGGGCGAGGGGGTCTGGGCTATCGCCACCGACGGCAGCCGGTATCTGGACCTGGGATCGGGCATTGCGGTGAACGTGCTGGGTCACGCCAACCCCGACCTCGTGGCTGCGCTGACCGAACAGGCGGGGAAGATCTGGCACGTCTCGAACCTCTACCAGATCCCCCAGCAGGAACGGCTGGCCGACCTGCTTGTGGAACATACCTTCGCCGATACCGCCTTCATCACCAATTCGGGCACCGAAGCCGCCGAACTGGCGATCAAGATGGTCCGCAAGTACTGGCACGACCAGGGCCAGGACCGGATCGAGATCCTGACCTTCGAGGGCGCCTTCCACGGCCGCTCGACCGGCGCCATCGCCGCCTCGGGGGCGGAAAAGATGGTCAAGGGCTTCGGCCCGCTGATGCCCGGCTTCCGGCAACTTCCCTGGGGCGACATGGCGGCGCTGAAGGCCGCGATCAGCGACAGGACGGCCGCGGTCATGCTGGAACCCGTGCAGGGCGAGGGCGGCATCCGCCCGCTGCCCGATGCCGACCTGCAAGAGATCCGCGCGCTCTGCGACCGGCACGGCGCGCTTCTGGTCCTGGACGAGGTGCAATGCGGCATGGGCCGGACCGGCCGGCTGTTCGCCCATGAATATGCAGGGATCGCGCCCGACATCATGATGGTGGCCAAGGGCATCGGCGGGGGCTTCCCGCTGGGCGCGGTGCTGGCAACGGAAAAGGCGGCGGCCGGCATGGTCGCGGGCACGCACGGATCGACCTATGGCGGCAACCCCTTGGCCTGCGCGGTCGGCGCCCGGGTGATGGAGATCGTGGCCGACGACGCCTTCCTGGCCGAGGTGAACCGCAAGGCCGCCCTGTTCCGTCAGAAGCTCGAGGGCTTGGTCGCGGCCCACCCGGAGGTCTTCGAAGCGGTGCGCGGCCAGGGCCTGATGCTGGGCCTCAAATGCAAGGTTTCGCCCGCGGATGTGGTCAAGGCCGGATACGCCCAGCACCTGCTGACCGTGCCCGCTGCCGACAACACCCTGCGCCTGCTGCCGCCGCTGAACATCACCGACGACGAAATCGCCGAGGCCGTGGCGCGCCTCGACCGGGCGGCCTCCAGCCTTGGCTGAGGTTTTGCCCCTGTTCGCCGCCGCAACCCTCGCGGGGCTCCTTCCGGTCCGGCGACGATAATCGCTTCTTCTTTGTCCGAAATACCCCGGGGGAACGCGCGGCACGCGCGTGGGGGCAGCGCCCCCTCTTGACCGCGAAGGCCGCGGCAGGCTTCCTTGTCCAAACCGCGAAGGCATCGAAGATGAAGCATTTTCTGGATATCCACACCACCGACAAGGCCGATTTGCGGTCGATCATCGACCAGGCCCACGCCATGAAGACCGCCCGCAACAACCGTCCGAAGGGGATGGCCGACGACGACCAGCCGCTGGCGGGGCGCATGGTGGCGCTGATCTTCGAAAAGCCCTCGACCCGCACCCGCGTCAGCTTCGACGTGGGCGTGCGCCAGATGGGCGGGCAGACCATGGTCCTGTCGGGATCCGAAATGCAGCTTGGCCACGGCGAAACCATCGCCGACACCGCGCGCGTCCTGTCGCGCTACGTGGATCTCATCATGATCCGCACCTTCGAGGAGGCGACGCTGCTGGAAATGGCCGAATACGCCACTGTCCCGGTCATCAACGGGCTGACCAACCGCACCCATCCCTGCCAGATCATGGCCGACGTGATGACCTTCGAGGAACATCGCGGCCCGATCGCCGGCCGCAAGGTGGTCTGGGTGGGCGACGGCAACAACGTCTGCGCCAGCGTGATCCACGGCGCGGGCCAGTTCGGCTACGACTTCACCTTCAGCGGCCCGCCCCCGCTGGATCCCGAACGCGAGGCCCTGGACTTCGCCCGCGCCCATGGCGTCCGGGCCGAGATCGTGCGCGATCCCGCCCAGGCGGTCGCGGGCGCCGATCTGGTCATCGCCGACACCTGGGTTTCGATGCACGACCCGCAATCGGCCAAGGAACGGCGCCACAACCAGCTGCGCGGCTACCAGGTCAACGAGGCGCTGATGGCAAAGGCCAAGCCCGACAGCCTGTTCATGCACTGCCTGCCTGCCCATCGCGAGGACGAGGTGACCAGCGCCGTCATGGACGGCCCGCATTCGGTGGTCTGGGACGAGGCCGAGAACCGCCTTCACGCCCAGAAGGCCATCATGCGCTGGTGCCTGGGGGTGTGACCACCCAGCCGCAAGGCCGCCCGCCGGACATGCGAAAGCGTGCCCGTTTCAAGAAACCGTCACGGTTCCGACACCGCGCTGTCGCACCGTTCTTCTAAGCCCTGCCCGACGGGTCCCCGCGGCCCGAGGATCAGCCAGGAGAGCGCGATGCGTGACCAGCAAACCCGGAACATCTTCCGCACCAGCAGGCTCGAGGAGGCGGAGGGGCCCGGCCTGAACCCGACCGAAAGTCCGACGATGGGCGAAATCATCGCCGCGCGCTTCTCGCGGCGCGGCTTTCTCAGGGGGTCGATGGCGGTGACGGCGATCTCGGCCGCGGTCAGCCCCATGGCCCTGCTGTCGGCGGGCGATGCGCAGGCTGCCCCCGGCTCGGGTTCGACCTTCGCCTTCCCCGAAGTCGTGGCGGGCGTGGATGCCGACCATCACGTGGCCCAAGGCTATGATGCCGACGTGCTGCTGCGCTGGGGCGACAAGGTCTTCGCCGATGCGCCGGACTTCGATCCGATGAACCAGTCCGCGGCCGCCCAGGAACGTCAGTTCGGCTACAACAACGACTTCGTGGGCTTCATCCCCCTGGACGGCGCGGCCGACAGGGGCCTGCTGGTCGTGAACCACGAATATACCAACGATCACCTGATGTTCCCCGGGATCGTCACCATCCGCGAGGTCGAGGACACCGCCGAGGACGGGACCGTGACAACCGCACGGGAAATCGTCGTCGCCGAGGCCGACGAGGGCCGCGTCAACATCGAGATGGCGGCTCATGGCGGCACCGTCATCGAGATCCGCCGCGTGGACGGCAAGTGGCGGCCGGTTCTGGACGGCGCGCTGAACCGCCGCATCACCGCCACGACAGAGATGGAACTGTCGGGTCCGGCGGCGGGCCATGCGCGCCTGCAGACCTTGGCCGATCCCTCGGGCACCAGGGTGCTGGGGACCATCAACAACTGCGCCGGCGGCGTGACCCCCTGGGGCACCTACATCATGGCCGAGGAGAACATCCACGGCTATTTCATGGGCGAACTGCCCGAAGGCCACCCCGAGGCAGCGAACTACCAACGCCTGGGCATCCCCGAAGCGACCTATGCCTGGGGCAGGTTCCACGAGCGTTTCGACGTCTCGAAGGAACCGAACGAGGCCAACCGCTTCGGCTGGATCGTCGAGGTGGACGTGATGGATCCGGCCTCAACGCCCAGAAAGCGCACCGCGCTTGGCCGCTTCAAGCACGAGGGTGCGGAAAGCGTGGTTGCCCGGGACGGCCGCGTGGTCTTCTACCTGGGCGACGACGAGCGTTTCGACTATGTCTACAAGTTCGTGACGGCGGGACGCTATGACCCCCAGGACCGTGCCGCCAACATGGACCTGCTGGACGAGGGCACGCTGTATGTCGCGCGCTTCGATGCCGACGGCCGGGTGGTCTGGATGCCCCTGGTTCAGGGCCAGGGCCCGCTGACGCCCGAGAACGGCTTCATGAGCCAGGCCGATGTGGTCATCGACACCCGCCGCGCCGCCGACTTGCTGGGCGCCACGCCGATGGATCGCCCCGAAGACATCCAGCCGAACCCGCTGACGGGCCGCGCCTATGTCATGCTGACCAACAACACCAAGCGCGACCGGGCCAACGCGGCCAACCCCCGCGCCGAGAACGCCTTCGGCCACATCGTCGAGATCATCGAACGGGACGGCGATTTCACCGCCACGGAAGGGACCTGGGAAATCCTGGTGAAATGCGGGGATCCGAAGATCGCCCAGGTTGGCGCGACCTTCTCGACCGAAACCTCCGTCAACGGCTGGTTCGGGATGCCCGACAACGCCACGGTGGACCGGGATGGCCGGCTGTGGGTTTCGACCGACGGCAACTCGATGGCCGACACCGGCCGCACCGACGGCCTGTGGGCGGTGGATACCGAAGGGACGGCGCGCGGCACCTCTCGGCTGTTCTATCGCGTGCCGGTGGGCGCCGAACTGTGCGGCCCCTGCATGACCAGTGACATGACCACCTTCTTCGTGGCCGTCCAGCATCCGGGCGATGGCGGCGAGGACTGGGACGGCCACGGCCGCCCGTCCTATTACGAGGATCTGTCAACCCGCTGGCCGGACTTCAATGAGGCGATGCCGGTGCGCCCCGCGGTCGTGGCGATCACGAAGCAGGGCGGCGGCCGGATCGGCTAGGGCCGGTGCAGGCCGGCCGGGTGCCACTGAAAAGGCCGCGCATCTGCGCGGCCTTCCCCGTTCCTGTTGCTGTCGGGGCAGGATCAGCCGATGGCCGCCGCGCGCACCTCGTCATCGATGGCGTCCAGGTACTGCGCGAAGTTGTCGCTGAACATCTGGACGAGCCTGGCGGCCTGCCGGTCATAGGCCGCGGGATCGGCCCAGGTCTGGCGCGGATCCAGAAGCCGATCCTCGACCCCCGGCACGGACACCGGAACCTCGAAGCCGAAGTTCGGATCCTTGCGGAACTGCACGTCGTTCAGGCTGCCGTCCAGGGCGGCTGCCAGCAGCGCCCGGGTCGCTGCAATGGGCATCCGCTTGCCGGTGCCGAAGGCGCCGCCGGTCCAGCCGGTGTTCACCAGCCAGCAGCTTGCGCCGTGCTGGGCGATCTTTTCCTGCAGCAGCTTGCCATAGACCTCGGGGCGGCGCGGCATGAAGGGTGCGCCGAAGCAGGTCGAGAAGGTGGGGGTCGGCTCGGCAATGCCCACTTCGGTCCCCGGAGTCTTCGAGGTGAAGCCCGACAGGAAGTGATACATGGCCTGCGCCGGCGTCAGCCGCGCGATCGGCGGCAGCACGCCATAGGCGTCGCAGGTCAGCATGATGACGTTCTTCGGGTGCCCGCCCAGGCTGGTGGGGGACGCGTTGCCGATGGCCTCCAGCGGATAGGCGCAGCGCATGTTGTCGGTGATCGAGTTGTCCTCGAAGTCCAGATCCAGCGTCTCGGGATCGAAGACCATGTTCTCGATCACGGTGCCGAAGCGCGAGCAGGTGGCGTGGATCTCGGGCTCGGCCTCGGGCGAGAGGTTGATGGTCTTGGCGTAGCAGCCGCCCTCGAAGTTGAAGATGCCCTTGTCGGACCAGCCGTGTTCGTCGTCGCCGATCAGCACGCGCGAGGGATCCGCCGACAGCGTGGTCTTGCCGGTGCCCGACAGGCCGAAGAACACCGCGCTGTCATCGGGGTTGCCGATGGCGTGGTTGGCCGAACAGTGCATCGGCATGATGCCCTTTTCCGGCAGCAGATAGTTCAGCAGCGTGAAGACCGACTTCTTGTTCTCGCCGGCATAGGCGGTGTTCCCGATCAGGATCAGCTTCCTGGTGAAGTTCAGCGCGATCACGGTTTCGCTGCGGCAACCGTGGCGTTCGGGATCGGCCTTGAAGCCGGGGCAGTTGATGATGGTGAAGTCGGGCACGAAGCTTTCCAGCTCCGACGCATCCGGGCGGCGCAGCAGGTGGCGGATGAACAGCCCGTGCCAGGCCAGTTCCGTCACCACGCGCACGTCCAGCCGGTTGTCGGGATCCGCGCCGCCGAACAGGTCCTGCACGAAGTAGTCGCGGCCCTTCATGTGGGCCAGCATGTCCGCGTGCAGGCGGTCGAAGGCCTCAGGCGACATGGGCTTGTTGTTGTCCCACCAGATCGTGTCCTCGACCTCGGGGGTGCGGACCACGAACTTGTCCTTGGGCGACCGCCCCGTATGCGCGCCCGTCGAGACCAGGAAGGTCCCGCCAAGACCCAGCCTGCCTTCGCCCCGCGCCACCGCCTCGGTCATCAGCGCCGGTTCGAGAAGGTTGTAGTAAACCCGGCCAAGGCCTTCGATTCCCTGATCCTCAAGCTTGCAGTTCGGGTTTACGCGGCTGGCCATGTTCGGACGCTCCTCAGGTGATGGCTTTGCGGCGTCGTGGTGACGCGCTATGAAGGCGCTATAACACGCCGGAATGGGCGAGAAAGAAGTTGGCGCGAACAGTTAGCGGAAACAGGAAATGTTATCGCCAACAAGGCGCGCCGCACCCCTGCTAACTGGTTGTTAGGGAATCCTCCGATGATCGAAGCAGGGGGGTGATTCGGAATGCAGCTTCACGCAACCACCGTCGCGCTTGACGGCCAGGGGATGATGATCCTCGGCCCCTCTGGCGCAGGAAAGACCACGCTCGCGTTGCAGTTGATGGCTGCGGGGGCGGTTCTGGTGGCGGATGACCGGACCGATCTTCACCGCGACGGGGATCACGTCGTTGCCAGCTGCCCGGCCCCGCTTGCGGGCCGGATCGAGGCGCGCGGCATCGGCATCCTGCGGGCTGCGCAGGCCGGACCCGTCCGGCTTGCCCTGGTGGTCGATCTGGGGGCGGAGGCTGGTGATCGCCTGCCACAGTCGCGAAGCTATGATCTGCTGGGGCTGGCCTTGCCCCTTGTCACAGGGCCCTATCAACCGCATCTTTACGCTGCGCTGCGGCAGCTTTTGCTGGGTGGCCGTGTCGCGTGACGAACGATCCGCATCCCCTTCCCACAGGAAAGATGGTCGCCTTGGCCGACGATCCCGATCCCGCCACCCTTGATGCCGCCCCGTCGTCCGAGGGGGCGCAGCGGCTGGTGCTGGTCACCGGGCCTTCGGGCGCGGGACGGTCCACGGCCATCAACGTGCTCGAGGATCTGGGGTTCGAGGCCATCGACAACCTGCCCCTGTCGCTGATCCCGCGGCTGCTGGACGGTCCGGCGCGTCCCCAGCCGCTGGCCCTGGGCCTGGACGTGCGGAACCGCGATTTCTCGGCCAGCAACGTGATAGAGCTGATCGACAAGCTGACCCGGGACCCGCGCTACGCCCCCCAGGTTCTGTTCCTGGACTGCGCGCCCGAGGTGCTGGAACGCCGGTTCAACGAAACCCGCCGCCGTCATCCCCTGTCGCCCGACACGGCACCCTCGGCAGGCGTGATGGCCGAGATCGACCTGCTGCAGCCGATCCGGGTCCGGGCCGACGTGCTGGTCGACACCTCGGAACTGACGCCCCACGACCTGAAGGCCGAACTGACGCGATGGTTCGACATCCGTCCCGATGGCAGGCTCAGCGTCTCGCTGCATTCCTTCAGCTACAAGCGGGGGTGCCGCGCGGCATCGACATGATGTTCGATTGCCGCTTCCTGACCAATCCGCATTGGGACGCGGCGCTGCGCCCCCTGACCGGGCGCGATGCGGCCGTGCAGCAGCACGTCGCCGATGATCCGCGATTCGCCGAGTTTCTGGATCGCGTGTGCGACATGATCCTGTTTCTGCTTCCGGCCTATCTGGACGAGGGGAAATCGCATCTTGCGGTCGGCTTCGGCTGCACCGGCGGGCAACACCGTTCCGTCACTTTGGCTGAAAAGGTGGCGGCCGTGCTTGCGAAGGCCGGCTGGCCGGTGTCAATAAGGCACCGGGAACTTGAACGTCGCATTCCGGTGCCGTCTTTCCTGGGGAACGCCGAGGGCAGTCCCAGGGAAGCGGGCCGGCTGCGCGCTGTTGAACGTGGTGGAACGCGTTGATTGGTATCGTGATCGTGGCGCATGGCGGTCTTGCCAGGGAATACCTGCTGGCCGTCGAACATGTGGTGGGTCCGCAAAGCGGCATTGCAGCCGTCGTGATCGAGGACGATCACGACCGCGCCGCCAAGACGGCGGAGATCCAGGCGGCCGCCAATGCCGTGGACACTGGCGACGGGGTGGTGGTGGTGACCGACCTGTTCGGCGGCTCGCCCTCGAACCTGTCGCTGCCGGCCTGCGCGATGCGGGACCGCACGATCCTCTATGGCGCCAACCTGCCGATGCTGGTGAAGCTTGCCAAGTCGCGGCACCTGCCGGTGCCCGACGCCGTGGCCTTCGCCAAGGAAGCGGGCCGGAAATACATCAACTCCTACAACGTCCCTCTCGAGGCGGCCCTGGACACGGGATCGCGCTTCGGATGACCGGGGTGATCACGCGCGAGTTGGAGATCATCAACGAAAAAGGCCTTCATGCCCGCGCCAGCGCCAAGTTCGTGGACCTGGTCGAACGGTTCGATGCCCAGGCGCAGGTGGAAAAGGACGGGATCACCGTGTCGGGCGATTCGATCATGGGCCTGCTGATGCTGACCGCCCCGCGCGGCAGCCGCATCACCGTGACCACCACCGGCCCCGAAGCCGCCGCCCTGGCCGACGCCCTCCAGGCGCTGGTGGCGGACTATTTCGGCGAAGGCATGTGAGGGGCCGGGGACCCTTGCCCGACCGCAAGTCCTATCATCACGGCAACCTGCGGCAGGCCCTGGTCGAAGCCACCGCCCTTCTGATCCAGGAAACCGGCCCGCTGGCCTTCACCTTGTCCGAGGCCGCGCGCCGGGCGGGCGTGTCGCCTGCCGCGCCCTATCGCCATTTCAAGGGCCGCGACGACCTGCTGGAGGAGGTGGCGCGCCAGGGCTTCGTCGATTTCGGCGAACGGCTGGAACGCGCCTTCGACGACGGCAAGCCCCGGCCGCTGACCGCCTTCATGCGGATGGGTCAGGCCTATCTGGATTTCGCCGTGGAACGCCCCGGCTACTATATGGCGATGTTCGAATCCGGCCTGTCGATCGCCGGAAATGCCGACCTGCTGGCGGCCTCGGAACAGGCGCAGCGGGTGCTGATCGGCGCTGCCGAAACGATGTCCCGGCGTCTGCCGCCCGACCGCCGTCCGCCCGCGCGCATGGTCGCCAACCACATCTGGGCGCTGAGCCACGGCGTGGTCGAACTGTTCCTGCGCGGCGCGCCCGGCGGGCGCAGCCCGGTCGGCGCCTCCGAGATGCTGGAAAGCGGCGCGATCATCTACCTGCGCGGTCTGGGACTGATCGGCGATTAATTTCGCTTCCGTCGCTTGACGCGGGCCGGCGGCGCTCCATCTATGTAAATGTGATTAACATTAACATGGGAGGTTCCCCAGAATGCAGACCGCAGCCTACCAAATGCCCGCCTATCCCTTGCCCTCCCGCGTCCAGGGACCGCTGATCCGGGCGCGCGACTGGCTGGATGCCCGTGGCCGGACAGCCTGGATCGTCGCGATGATCCTGGGCTTTGTCGCCTTCTGGCCCCTAGGCCTGGCCCTTCTGGGCTACATGATCTGGAGCAAACGCATGTTCACCGGCAAGAACCGCGCCGCGCACGTCCGCTATTACGCCCCCAGCACCGGCAACAGCGCCTTCGACGCCTATCGCGAGGAAACGCTGAAGCGGCTTGAGGACGAACACCGCGAATTCGTGGACTTCCTGCAGAAGCTGCGCGAGGCCAAGGACAAGGCCGAGTTCGACCAGTTCATGGAAAGCCGCAGCCCCAAGGCGGCCGCCTGACCGGCGCATCTGGCGGGACTTGACGCGAAGGGCCGGGATGACCGGCCCTTTTTGCGCTATTCCCCCCGCGGGAAGCGCTGGATTTCCTCCAGAACGTTCAGATCCATGTGGTTGCGCATGTAGCGTTCCGAGGCCCGTTGCAGCGGCTGGTGGTCCCAGGGGTAATAGGCGCCGTTGCGCAGCGCCTCGTAAACGATCCGGCGGCGGGCCTGCGACTGGCGCACCTCGGCATCATAGGCGTCCAGGTCCCATTGCTGCATGGCCATGACGCGCAGATGCGCCAGCGGCCCGGCATGACCGGGATCGCCCGCGACGTTCTGGCGTTCCTGCGGATCGTTCCCAAGGTCGAACAGCATCTCGGGGTCGGCGTTGCAGGCGATGTATTTCCACCGCCCGTCGCGGATCGCCACCATCGGCGCGACGCTGCCTTCGGCTGCGTATTCCATCGGCACCGGCCCGCGCGCAGCCCCGCGCGCCAGGGAATGGCCGTCGGTCCAGGGGGCGATCTCCTCCAGCGACAGCCCGGCCAGATCGCACAGCGTCGGCAGGACGTCGATGGTGCTGACCGGCTGATCGACACGCCCCGGCGTCATCCCGGGCGCCGCGATCATCAGCGGCACGCGCGCCGAGGCCTCGAAGAAGTTCATCTTGAACCACAGGCCCCTGTCGCCCAGCATCTCGCCGTGGTCGGACAGGAACAGGATGATGGCGTCCTGCCGGGTGCGCTCCAGCACGTCCAGGATCTCGCCGATCTTGTCGTCCACATAGGTGATGTTGGCGAAATATCCTTGCCGCGCGCGGCGCACGTGGTCGGGGCCGATGTCGAAGGCCCGCCAGTCGCAGGCATCCATCAGCCGCCGCGAATGGGGATCCATCTCGTCATAGGGGATCGCTGCGGGCGGTTCCAGTTCCGCGATCCCGTCATAGAGATCCCAATACCGGCGCCGCGCCACGAAGGGATCGTGCGGATGGGTGAAGCTGACCGTCAGGCACCAGGGGCGGTCGTCCTTGCCGCGCGACAGGTCGTAAAGCTTGCGGGTCGCGTGATAGGCCACCTCGTCGTCGTATTCGTACTGGTTGGTGATCTCGGCCACGCCGGCGCCGGTGACGGAACCCAGGTTGTGATACCACCAGTCGATCCGTTCGCCGGGCCTGCGATAGTCCGGCGTCCAGCCGAAATCGGCGGGATAGATGTCGGTGGTCAGCCGCTCCTCGAAGCCGTGAAGCTGGTCGGGGCCGACGAAATGCATCTTGCCCGACAGGCAGGTGTGGTATCCCGCCCGGCGCAGGTGATGGGCATAGGTCGGGATGTCCGACGCGAACTCGGCCGCGTTGTCATAGACCCGGGTGCGGCGCGGCAGCTGACCCGACATGAAGCTGGCCCGCGCCGGCGCGCAGAGCGGGCTGCCCGTATAGGTGTTGGCGAACCGCGTGGACCGCTGGGCCAAGCGGCGCAGGTTCGGCGCGTGCAGGAAGGCGGCCGGGCCGTCGGGGAACAGCACCCCCGACAGCTGGTCCACCATCAGGATCAGGATGTTCGGCTTCAAGATCTTATCCAGCCACCGCGGCTTTCGCTGCCTCGGCGCCCGGCTGGCCGTCCAGGGTCGTCACGCCGTCCAGCCACCGGTCGAGGGCCTGGGGATTTTCGGCCAGCCACTCCCGGGCGGCCTCTTTCGCGTCCATGCCGCCGTCCAGGATCTTGCCCATCAGCACGTTTTCCATCTGCACGTCGAAGACCAGCTGGCTGAACAGGCGCGCGGCGTTGGGGCAGGCCTCGACCCATTCGCTGCGCGCCAGCGTATGCACGGTCGCGCCGCCGAAGTCGGGGCCGAACTGCGCGTCCCCGCCCGACAGATAGGTGATGTCGATGGCCTCGTTCATCGGATGGGGCGCCCAGGCCAGGAACACCACGGGCGTGTCGCCGCTGCGCGTCACCTGCGCCAGCATCGCCTGTTCGCCCGATTCCACCAGTTCCCAGTCGCCCAGGCCGAAATCGTCGGCCTCGATCATCGCCTGGATGGACTGGTTCGCGGGCGCCCCCGGCTCGATCCCGTAGATCTTGCCGCCGAAGGCGTCCTTGCGCGCATCCAGGTCGGCAAAGTCGGTCACGCCCGCATCCGCGCCGGCCCGGTTGACCGCCAGGGTGAACTTGGCGCCTTCCAGGTTCTGCGCCAGTTCCTGAACGCGGCCCGAGGCGTCCAGGTCGTCGCGGAACTTCTGCTGCGCGGGCATCCAGTTGCCCAGGAAGACATCGGTCTGGCCGTTCTTCAGCGCCTCGTATCCGACCGGAACCGACAGGGTCGAGATTTCGGGCGTGTAGCCAAGCGCCTCGAGCAGGACCGCAGCGACCCCGTTCGTCGCGGTGATGTCCGTCCAGCCGGGATCGGAATAGCGCACGGTGCCGCAGGTGCCCGCGTCATCCGCGAAGGCGGGCAGGGCGGTGGCCAGCGTCAGGGCGGCCAGTGTCGTCAGGACTTTCATCTCTACCTCCTGTAGGGGGCGGTGCGCGTCACCGCGTCGGGACCGGGGCTTCTCCGCGATAGTCGTAGAATCCGCGGCCGGTCTTGCGGCCCAGCCATCCGGCCTCGACATATTTCGTCAGCAGCGGGCAGGGGCGGTACTTCGTGTCCGCAAGCCCGTCATGCAGCACGTTCATGATCGCCAGGCAGGTGTCCAGCCCGATGAAGTCGGCAAGCTCCAGCGGACCCATCGGGTGGTTGGCGCCAAGCCGCATCGACTCGTCGATCGACTTCACGTTGCCCACGCCTTCATACAACGTATAGACCGCCTCGTTGATCATCGGCATCAGGATGCGGTTGACGATGAAGGCGGGGAAATCCTCGGCGCTGGCGGCGGTCTTGCCCAGCTTCTCGACCACCTCGTGCAGCGTGTCGTAGGTGGCTTGGTCGGTGGCGATGCCGCGGATCAGTTCCACAAGCTGCATCACCGGAACCGGGTTCATGAAGTGGAAGCCCATGAACTTTTCCGGGCGGTCCGTGCGCGAGGCCAGCCGCGTGATCGAGATGGACGACGTGTTCGAGGTCAGGATCGTCGTCGGCTTCAGATGCGGAACCAGATCCTCGAAGATCGCCTGCTTGACGGTCTCGCGCTCGGTCGCGGCCTCGATCACCAGGTCGCACTGGCCCAGGTCGGCCAGCCGCAGGGTGGTCCTGATGCGGCCCATCGCCGCCTTCTTGGTCTCGGCGGTGATCTTGCCGCGGCCGACCTGACGTTCGAGGTTGCGGTCGATCAGCCCCAGCGCCTTGTCCAGGGCTTCCTGGCCGATATCCGTCAGAAGCACGTCAAAGCCGGCAAGCGCGAAGACATGGGCGATCCCGTTGCCCATCTGACCCGCCCCGATGATGCCAACCGTTTGAACCGTCATTGCCGCCTCGCTTTCCGTTGACGGGACGATAGGGCGGGGGCAGCGGTGCTGCAACGCAAAACCGCCCCCGAAGGGGGCGGTCGAGGAATGGGTGCAGGCCTTCCGGCCCTTTGCCGGCGTGGCCTTACAGCTTTTCGGTCAGTTCGGGCACCGTGGTGAACAGATCGCCTACCAGGCCGTAGTCGGCGATCTGGAAGATCGGCGCCTCTTCGTCCTTGTTGATGGCGACGATCACCTTGCTGTCCTTCATGCCGGCAAGGTGCTGGATCGCGCCCGAGATGCCCACTGCCACGTAAAGCTCGGGGGCGACGACCTTGCCGGTCTGGCCCACCTGCCAGTCGTTCGGGGCATAGCCGCTGTCCACCGCGGCGCGGCTTGCGCCGACGGCGGCGCCCAGCTTGTCGGCCAGGGCCTCGATGATGGCGAAGTTTTCCTTCGAGCCCACCCCGCGCCCGCCCGAGACGACCCGCCCGGCCGAGGTCAGTTCCGGCCGGTCCGAGGCGGCAACCTCGTCGCCGACCCAGGACGACACCGCCGGATCATCGGCCAGGGTCGCCTCGCTGACCGGGGCATTGCCGCCCGCGCCCGCCGCGTCGAAGCTGGCGGTGCGGATGGTCAGGACCTTCTTGGCGTCGCGCGAACGCACCGTCTGGATGGCGTTGCCGGCATAGACCGGACGCTCGAAGGTGTCGGCATCGATCACCTTGGACACCTCGGGGATCACCATGACGTCCAGAAGCGCCGCCACGCGGGGCATGACGTTCTTGGCATCCGTGGTGGCCGGGGCGGCGATGTGGTCATAGTCGCCGGCAAGCTGCGCGATCAGCGCCGCGGTGGGTTCGGCCAGCCGGTGCCCATAGCGCGGATCCTCGGCCACCAGCACCTTCGCCACGCCGGCGATGGTCGCGGCCTCGGCCGCCGCGTCGCGGGCCTGGGCGCCGGCGCACAGCACCGTCACCTCGCCCAGCGAGGCCACGGCGTTCACGGCCTTGGCCGTCGCGTCGCGGTTCAGCACGCCGCCCGTCACTTCGCCCAACAGAAGAACAGCCATCAGATCACCCCCGCTTCTTTCAGCTTGCCCACCAGCTCGTCCACCGAGCCGACCTTGATGCCGGCCTGCCGCCCCTCGGGCTCGCGGGTGGACACCACCTCAAGGCGCGGCGTCACGTCCACGCCGTAATCGGCCGCGGTCTTTTCCTCGAGCGGCTTCTTCTTGGCCTTCATGATGTTGGGAAGGCTGGCGTAGCGCGGCTCGTTCAGCCGCAGGTCGGCGGTGACGATCGCGGGCAGGCTGACCTGGATGGTCTGCAGGCCGCCATCGACCTCGCGCGTGACGCGCGCCGCATCGCCGTCGATCTCCAGCTTGCTGGCAAAGGTCGCCTGGCCCCAGCCCAGAAGCGCCGCCAGCATCTGGCCAGTGGCGTTCATGTCGTTGTCGATGGCCTGCTTGCCCGCGATCACCAGCCCGGGCTGTTCGGCATCGACCACGGCCTTCAGGATCTTGGCCACCGCCAGCGGCTCGATGTCCTGATGCACGTCGTCCGCGGCGACCACCAGGATCGCCCGGTCCGCGCCCATGGCGAGCGCCGTGCGCAGCGTCTCGGCCGCCTGCTTCACGCCGACCGAGACCACGATCACCTCCTCGGCCTGGCCCTTCTCCTTCAGCCGGATCGCCTCCTCGACGGCGATCTCGTCGAAGGGGTTCATCGACATCTTCACATTGGCCAGATCGACGCCAGACCCGTCCGCCTTGACGCGGGCCTTCACGTTGTAGTCAATCACCCGTTTCACGGGCACAAGGATCTTCATGGACTGCGCTCTCCCTAGGGTCTGATTGTCGGGGGCAGTGTTATCGGCGGATCGCGGCCCTGCACAATACAAAAGCGTTCCCCGACGCAGCGTTTTCGCGCGGCCCGGATCCTAGCGGCTGGCCCCCGGCACCCACAGGATGTCGTCGGCGCCGCCGTTGTTGGCGACGCGGGCAGCCACGAACAGCCAGTCCGACAGGCGGTTCAGATAGCGGATCGCGGCCCCGTTCACGTCGCCCCCCGTGGCAAGGTCCGTGGCGCGGCGTTCGGCGCGCCGCGCCACCGTGCGCGCCAGATGCAGATGCGCCGAAAGGGCCGAGCCCCCGGGCAGGATGAAGCTGCGCAACGGGTTCAGGGCCGCGTTCATCGCGTCAATCTCGGCCTCCAGCCGGGCCACCTGGGCATCAATGACGCGCAGCACCGGATAGCCCGCCTGATCGTCCGCGGCCAGACCCGGGCGGGCCAGATCCGCGCCCAGGTCGAACAGGTCGTTCTGGATGACGCCGATGCGCGCGGCCATCTCTCCTGCGGCGTGCAGGCGCGCCAGGCCCAGCGTCGCGTTCAGTTCGTCCACGCTGCCATAGGCCTCGACCCGGGGATCGTGCTTGGCGACGCGGCTGCCGTCCGACAGCGCGGTGTCGCCCTTGTCGCCGGTGCGGGTATAGATGCGGTTCAGCACGACCATCAGCGGCCCCCCAGCCAGACGAACAGCATGATCAGCGCCACCGCCACCGCCTGCGCGATCAGGCGCCACCGCATCATCCGGTTGCCGTTCCTGCGGTTGAAGTCGCCGCCCCTGGCAAAGCCGCCGATGCCGGTCGCCAGGATCGCCAGCACCGCCAGCATGGCCAGCACGATCACGTAGAAGAGGGGGTCGTCCGTCATGTCCACCGCCTTTCGCTGGCCGGGACCCTAACCCTGGCGGGCGAACCAGTCCAGTGCGCGCGTGGGCAGCAGCCGCCGCGCCGTCCCCGACATCCAGGTGGGCGTGGTGACGTAATAGCGCGGCCGGGGCCGGCCGGACGTCAGCGCATGAACGACCCGGTCGCTGACCGCCGAGGGCGGCAGCTCGAACCGGTCCTTGCCGGCGGCGGGTTCGTACAGCCGCTTCAGCAGGCTGTCGCGGTATTCGTCGGCCCGGGCGCTGCTGCGCCAGTCCACCCAGCGTTCGAAATGCGGGATCGCGTTGACGCGAATGCGGCTGGCGATGGGGCCCGGCTCGATCAGGATGACGCGGACGGGGGTGCCCGCCATCTCCAGGCGCAGCACGTCGGTCAGCCCCTCCAACGCGAACTTGGTGGCGACATAGGGGCCGCGCCAGCGGATGCCGATCAGCCCCAGCACCGAACTGATGTTCACGATCCGGCCGCCGCGCTGGCGGAAATGCGGGATCAGCCGCACGGTCAGGTCATGGGTGCCGAACAGGTTCGTCTCGAAGATGGCGCGCAGGGCGCCGCGGGGCATGTCCTCGACCGCGCCGGGCAGGGCGAAGGCGGCGTTGTTCACAAGCGCGTCCAGCGGCCCGTCCGACAGCACCCGGTCCGCCAGGGCCGCGACGCTATCTTCGTCAGACAGCTCCAGATGGTGACATTCCATGCCTTCGGCCCGCCGGGCGGCGATGTCCTCGTCGCGGCGGCAGGTGGCGACGACCCGCCAGCCTTCGGCCTGCATCCGCCGCGCCGCGTCCAGCCCGATGCCGGACGAGCAGCCGGTAATCAGGACGCGCCGGGTCATGGCGCCCCCGGCGACAGGAACCGGCCCGCGACATAGCCCAGGCGGCCGTCGGCATCGCGGATGTTCACCCATTCGCCGCCGGTCGGCCCCAGCGGTTGCACCGCCGTCCCCCGCGCCAGGGAGGTCACCACCCGGTCCCCCGTCGATGGCCCGGCCCGCATGTTCACGCGGTCCGCGGTGACATACAGCACCGGGCCGTCGGGAAGGGAGGCCGCCGCAGGCCTTTGTCCCGCATGTTCGGGCGAAGGCCGCAGCGCCGGTCCGGGAAAGCGCTGCACCTGCCGGGGGGTCTGGCTCTGGGCCTCGACCAGGGCGGGGATGATCTGCGGCTGCGGGACGGCTGCCGCAGGATCGGCCGCGGGCTCGGCGGCGGGGGCCGCGGCCTGCTGCCGCAGGGCGGCGCGGCGCTCTGCCCTCGGGTCGCCCTCGCCCCAGACCGACAGGACCAGGAACAGCCCGGCCAGGGTCGCCAGAATCAGCGCGCCAAGTCTGATCATCAGCCCCCCTGCGTCCTTGCGGATCTTGTCGTCCCATGTTGCAGCGCAACGCCAGCGGCGCAACCGCCGTTCCGCGATTCCCGCTGGACCGCCGGCCCGCCGCGCCCTATCTGGTGGCCCATGTCCAGCCTGCCCATCGACCCCGACGACAACACCCTGACCGAGCCGCTGAGCCGCGCGATCGGCGAACGCTATCTGACCTATGCCCTGTCTACGATCATGCACCGGGCGCTGCCCGATGCGCGCGACGGGCTGAAGCCGGTCCACCGCCGCATCCTTTACGCGATGCGCGAACTGCGCCTGGCGCCGAACGGGCCGTTCCGCAAGTCGGCCAAGATCACCGGCGACGTGATGGGCAACTATCACCCCCACGGGGACGCCGCGATCTATGACGCGATGGCGCGGCTGGCCCAGGATTTCGCCATGCGCTATCCGCTGGTGGACGGGCAGGGCAACTTCGGCAACATCGACGGCGACAACCCCGCCGCCGCCCGCTATACCGAGGCGCGGCTGGCCCAGGCGGCCGAAAGCCTGATGGACGGGCTGGCCGAAAACGCCGTCGACTTCCGCCCCAACTATGACGGCACGCTTCAGGAACCCGTGGTGCTGCCCGCGGCCTTTCCGAACCTGCTGGCCAACGGCGCCTCGGGCATCGCGGTGGGCATGGCCACGAACATCCCGCCCCACAACCTGCACGAGGTGATCGACGCCTGCCTGCACCTCATCAAGACGCCGGGTGCGGGCGACGACACGCTGGCGGGCATCCTGCAGGGGCCGGACTTCCCCACCGGCGGCGTCATCGTGGAAAACCGCGACACCATCGCCGAGATCTATCGCACCGGCCGCGGCGCCTTCCGCCTGCGTGCCCGCTGGGCGGTCGAGGATCTGGGCCGCGGCCAGTGGCAGGTCGTCGTGACCGAGATCCCCTACCAGGTCCAGAAGTCCCGGCTGATCGAGCGTCTGGCCGAACTGATCCAGACCCGCAAGATCCCGATCCTGGCCGATGTCCGCGACGAATCCGCCGAGGACATCCGCATCGTGCTGGAGCCCAGGGCCCGCACCGTGGATCCCGAACAGCTGATGGGCGCGCTGTTCCGCGTCAGCGATCTGGAGATCCGCTTCAACATGAACATGAACGTGCTGATCGACGGCCGCGTGCCCAAGGTCTGCTCGCTCAAGGAGGTGCTGCGCGCCTTCCTGGACCACCGCCGCGAGGTGCTGGTCCGCCGTGCCACCCACCGGCTGGACAGGATCGCCGCCCGGCTCGAGGTGCTGGAAGGCTATCTGATCGCCTACCTGAACCTGGACCGCGTGATCGAGATCATCCGCAACGAGGACGACCCCAAGGCGGTCATGGTGGCCGAGTTCGCCCTGACCGAGGTGCAGGTCGAGGCGATCCTGAACATGCGCCTGCGCGCCCTGCGCAAGCTCGAGGAAATCGAACTGCGCTCGGAACGCGACGCCCTGCAGCAGGAACGGCAGGGCCTCGAGGCGATGCTGGCCGACGAGGGCGTGCAATGGGCGCGCATCGCGGCCGAGCTGAAGGAGGTGCGCAACCTGTTCGGCAAGTCCAAGCCGCTGGGGCAACGCCGCACCCGGATCGCCGAGGCTCAGGACATCGCGCCGCTGGACATGGATGCCATGATCGAGCGCGAGCCGCTGACGGTGATCCTGTCACGGATGGGCTGGATCCGCACGCTGAAGGGCCACCAGCCCCTGGATGCCGAGGTCAAGTTCAAGGATGGCGACGGCCCGGGCCTGGCGGTCCATGCCGAAACGACCGACAAGGTGATGGTCTTCGCCTCGAACGGGCGGTTCTACACGCTGCCGGCCAACAGCCTGCCCGGCGGCCGCGGCATGGGCGAGCCGCTGCGCCTGATGATCGACCTGCCCAACGAGGCCGAGGTGATCGCCATGTTCCCCTGGCGGCCGGACGAACGCTATCTGGTGGCCTCGAAGGCCGGGGACGGCTTCATCGTGGCCGCCGCCGACATCCTGGCCCAGACCCGGACCGGCAAGCAGGTGCTGAACGGCGAGGCACGGCTGTGCCGGCCCGTCCGCGGGGACCATGTCGCGGTGGTGGGCACCAACCGCAAGATGCTGGTCTTTCCGCTGGCCGACCTGCCCGAGATGTCGCGCGGCAAGGGCGTCAAGCTGCAGAAATACGGCAGCGGCGGCGGGCTGGTGGCGGGGGACACGCTGTCGGATGCCACCTTCATCACCCTGTCCGAAGGTCTGCGGTGGCAGGAAAGCGGCGGCCGGACCCGCACCGAAAGCGATCTGAGCGAATGGCTGGGCAAGCGGTCCGGCGCCGGCCGCATGGCGCCGCGCGGCTTTCCCCGCAACAACCGCTTCACCTGACGCGTCAACGCGCCGGACTGACGACCGGCGCGGTTCCTTCCGCCCGGGCGCAGGGGGCCGGGCCTTTCAGCCGGGCCGGTCTTGGGTGCCGGGCCGGGAACCGTCCCCGCGCCGGCGGACCAGCTTCCAGCCGGTAATCATCGGGCGAACCAGATCCTCGTGCTTCCACAGGCGATAGAACAGCAGAACCGCCCAGTGCAGCAGCACCAGGATCAGGATCAGGTCGGCGCCCCGGTGGTGCCACCGCAGCGCCATCCGCGCGGTGTCGGAACTGACCTCCGAGGCCAAGGGACCGACATTGATGAAGTCCTCGGGGTCGGCGAAGAGGCCGGTCGTGACCTGAAGGATCAGCACCGCCAGCATCGCCACCACCGCCAGCGCGCCCACGGGGCTGTGGCCCGGCCAGCGGCTGGGACGGCGGCGCATCATCTCGGGCAGGTAGGCGGCCACCGCGCGCGGTCCGCGCAGGAAGCCGCTGAACCGGGCCGAGGGCGGGCCGACGAAGCCCCAGACAAGCCTGAAGGCCAGCAGGGCGATCACCCCGTAGCCCAGCCAGAAATGCAGGGTCATGTCGCTGGGGCCGAACTGGCCCAGCAGCCAGTTGGCGACCACCAGGATCGCCAGCGACCAGTGGAAGACGCGCAGCGCCGGGTCCCAGACCTTCTCGCGCTGCGCGGCCTCGTCCTCCATCAGTCCTCCTGGCGGAAATCGTCGTGGCAGGCCTTGCAGGCGCCGCCAAGCTTCTGCAGCACGGGGGCAAGGTTTTCCTGTCCGCCCATCACCGCATCGGGGCTGCCCGCCGCGGCTTCGCGCAGGCCGGCGAAGCGTTCGCCGAAGCCCTGGGGGTTTTCCCAGATCGCCGGCAAAGCCGCCGAGTCCTCCATCTCCTCGGAGGATGTGCCCTCGATGAACAGCGCGGGCGCGTCGTACTGGGTCAGGGCGACGATGTTGGCGGCGGCGCGGCTGGCCGCGGCCTCGTCATAGGGGATGTCGCCCTTGGCCATGCCGGACAGCTGTCCCATGTTGATGGCCAGCATGGTCATGAAGCCGTGCCGCGCCTCGACGGCATTTTCGGCGGCTTCCTCTGCGGATTGGGCAAGGGCCACGACCGGGACGGTCAGGGCGGCGGCAAGGGCAAGGGCTTTGACTGCGTTCATCGGCTGGCTCCTGAAAGGGGACTGGCTACATCGCGGGGACTGTCCGGAAAACCATAGCCGAATCAGCTGACTGGAGCAACGGAATCAGAAGCCGGCCGTGCCGGCGCAAAACGGCCCCCGAAGGGGCCGTTCCAGGGACCGTTTTCAAGCTGTCAATCGTACAGCTTCGTGACACCCACCTCGGCATGGATGTCGTTGACCGTGGGCCGGTCCAGGTTCAGGGCGCGGGCCAGCCTGTCCAGATAGCGCGCCTCGTCCTGGTGATCCAGGTCGATGGCCAGCAGCGACATCAGATAGACCTGCGCTTCAAGGCCGCGGGGCACGTCGCGCGCCAGTCCCTCGGGATCGACGGGGGCGGCCATCTGGTCGCGGATGAACTGTCGCTCGTCTTCGTCCAGGTCCTCGCCCAGCTTGCCCAGCAGGCGCTGCTTCTCGGCCTCGTCGATGGTGCCGTCCGACCGGGCCGCCTGGATCATGGCACGCAGCATCAGCCCGGCCACCGCGTTCTGTTCGGGCGTCGGTGCGACCTGCGGTTCACCCTTGTTGATGACGGCGTCGTTGAACAGCTCGCCGAAGCTGGCATCGTTGCTGGGCTGGGAATCCTTGCGTGCCAGCGCGCCGGCCGCGCCTCCTGCCGCCGCCCCGCCCAGAAGGCCGCCCAGGATGTCGCCCAGCCCGCCGCCCGTGCCCGTGCCGGTGCCCGCGCTGCGGGTCTTGCTGCCGCCGCCAAGCTGGGCAAGCAGGTCGTTCAGCCCGCCGCTGCTGCCGCTGCCACCGGTGCGGGCCCTGGTGGTCAGGCCATCCAGCAGCCCGCCCAGGCCGCCCTGGGCGCCGCGCGACTGCGGGCCGCCATAGCGCGGGCCCGTCCCGGAACGTCCTCCGCCCAGAACCTGGCCCAGCACGTCGCCCAGGTTGCCGCTCTGGCCGGGGGCAGTGTTGTTGCCGAACAACTCGCCCAGAAGCCCGCCCTGGCCGCTGCGGCCCTGCGGGATCTGCCTGCCGTGCTGGCCCTGCGGGCGCTGCTGCTGCATGGCGGCCCCCAGGCCCTTGGCAAGAATGACGCCGGCCGCGACCCGGCCCAGGGTTTTCATCAGGCTCATCGAGTTCATCCTCCGCAAGGGTGGGTGGGGGCGCAGGGCACCCCGGTTGCCGGTCGAACAGAACTTTGCCCGGAATGGTTCCGCGGGGCCTGGGAACGGCGGGTCCGGTCCGCCCGGCGCGGGGGCGCGGGCGGCCTTGATTTTTCCAGGGCAGGCTTATACATCGCGGCGCACGTCAATTCGGGGCCGTCTTCGCCATGCCCCGCGATCAGGAGGCCATTCATGGCAAAGGCAAAGTTTGAACGGACGAAACCGCACGTCAACATTGGCACGATCGGTCACGTTGACCACGGCAAGACGACGCTGACGGCTGCGATCACGAAGTATTTCGGTGAATTCAAGGCCTATGACCAGATCGACGGGGCGCCGGAAGAACGCGCCCGGGGGATCACCATCTCGACGGCGCATGTGGAATACGAATCGGAAGCGCGCCACTATGCGCATGTGGACTGCCCGGGCCACGCCGACTACGTCAAGAACATGATCACCGGCGCGGCGCAGATGGACGGGGCGATCCTGGTGGTCAACGCCGCCGACGGCCCGATGCCGCAGACGCGCGAGCACATCCTGCTGGGCCGCCAGGTGGGCATCCCCTACATGGTCGTCTATCTCAACAAGGTCGACCAGGTCGATGACGAGGAGCTGCTGGAGCTGGTCGAGATGGAGGTGCGCGAGCTGCTGAGCAGCTACGACTATCCGGGCGACGAGATCCCGATCATCAAGGGCTCGGCGCTGGCGGCGATGGAAGGCCGCGACCCCGAGATCGGCGAGAACTCGATCCGGGCGCTGATCAAGGCGGTGGACGACTACATCCCGACGCCCGAGCGCGCCATCGACCAGCCCTTCCTGATGCCGATCGAGGACGTGTTCTCGATCTCGGGCCGCGGCACGGTCGTCACCGGCCGGGTCGAGCGCGGCGCCGTCAACGTCGGCGACGAGCTTGAGATCGTGGGCATCCGCGACACCCGCAAGACCACCTGCACGGGCGTCGAGATGTTCCGCAAGCTGCTGGACCGCGGGGAAGCGGGCGACAACATCGGCGCGCTGCTGCGCGGCGTGGACCGCGACGGCGTGGAGCGCGGGCAGGTGCTGTGCAAGCCCGGCTCGGTCAAGCCGCACACCACCTTCGAGGCCGAGGCCTACATCCTGACCAAGGAGGAAGGCGGCCGGCACACGCCGTTCTTCGCCAACTACCGCCCGCAGTTCTACTTCCGCACCACGGACGTGACCGGCACGGTGAAGCTGCCCGAGGGCACCGAGATGGTGATGCCGGGCGACAACCTGAAGTTCGAGGTCGAGCTGATCGCCCCGATCGCCATGGAGGAAAAGCTGCGCTTCGCCATCCGCGAAGGCGGCCGCACCGTCGGCGCCGGCGTCGTGTCGAAGATCATCAAGTGATCCCAGGGCGGCCCGGCCGCCCGCAGCCCCAGAACCAACCCGAAGGCCGCGCCCCAAAGCGCGGCCTTCGCCGTGGGGGGCGATGCTTCGGGCTTGACGGCACCGCCTGCGCGGGGCTATAGGCGCGCATCGCAGCCCGAACCTGCCGTCACGCAGATTCGCCTGTCATGCGCGCGGCCGCCTGATCCAGGGCGGCCTTGCAGTTTTTATACGGTCCGACGCTGGCGCCGCGTGGTGCGTTGTCAGCCTCTCGACTGGAACTCCCCGTCAGAGGGATGACCATGCAAAGTCAGAATATCCGCATCCGGCTGAAGGCGTTCGATTACCGCGTGCTGGAAGCCAGCACCCAGGAAATCGTCAACACCGCCAAGCGCACCGGAGCGACCGTCCGCGGCCCGATCCCGCTGCCCAACAACATCGAGAAGTTCACCGTCCTGCGCGGTCCGCACATCGACAAGAAGTCGCGCGACCAGTGGGAGATCCGCACCCACAAGCGGCTGCTGGACATCGTCGATCCGACCCCGCAGACCGTCGATGCGCTGATGAAGCTCGACCTCGCCGCCGGCGTGGATGTCGAGATCAAGGTGTAAGGAGGGGATGATGCTGCGTACTGGTGTTATCGCCAAGAAGCTGGGCATGACCCGGCTGTTCCTCGAGGACGGCCGTCAGGTTCCGGTGACCGTCCTGCAACTGGACAACCTGCAGGTCGTCGATCAGCGCACCGCCGCGCGTGACGGGTATACCGCCGTCCAGCTGGGCGCCGGGGTCGCCAAGGCCAAGCGCACGACCGCGGCCATGCGCGGCCACTTCGCCAAGGCGAATGTGGCGCCCAAGCGCAAGATCGCCGAGTTCCGGGTGGCCGAAGAAAACCTGATCAACGTGGGCGAGGAAATCACCGCTGACCACTATTTCGCCGGTCAGTATGTGGACATCGCCGGCACCTCGATCGGCAAGGGCTTCGCGGGCGCCATGAAGCGTCACAACTTCGGCGGTCTGCGCGCCTCGCACGGCGTGTCGATCAGCCACCGCTCGCACGGGTCCACCGGTCAGTGCCAGGATCCCGGCAAGGTGTTCAAGGGCAAGAAGATGGCCGGCCATCTGGGCGCCGTCCGCGTCACCACGCAGAACCTGCAGGTCGTGCGCACCGATGCCGACCGCGGTCTGATCATGGTGAAGGGCTCGGTTCCCGGCTCCAAGGGCGGCTGGGTCACGATCAAGGACGCCGTCAAGAAGGCGACGCCCGAGAACGTGATCTATCCCGCCGCGCTGAGGTCCGCCGCCGAGGAGGCCCGCCGCGCCGCCGAAGCCGCCGCTGCCGAGGCCGCTGCCGCCGAGGAGGCCGCCCGTCAGGCTGCCGCCGCCGAAGCCGCCGCCGCCGAGGAAGCCGCACTGGCCGAGGCCCAGGCTTCGACCGCCTCCGAGGCTTCGGACGGCGATGCTGCGCCCGAAGGAGACAAGTGATGAAACTCGATGTGATCAAGCTGGATTCCGGCAAGGCCGGTGAAATCGAGCTGGCGGACGAGATCTTCGGGCTGGAGCCGCGCGGCGACATCCTGCAGCGCGTGGTCCGCTGGCAGCGCGCCAAGGCCCAGGCCGGCACCCATTCGGTGCTGGGCAAGTCGGATGTCAGCTATTCGACCAAGAAGATCTATCGCCAGAAGGGCACCGGCGGCGCCCGTCACGGCTCGCGCAAGGCGCCGACCTTCCGCCACGGCGGCACCTACAAGGGGCCGACCCGCGTTCCGCACGCCTTCGACCTGCCCAAGAAGGTGCGGGCCCTGGGTCTGCGCCATGCGCTGTCGGCCAAGGCCACCGCGGGCGAACTGGTGATCGTCGAGGATCTGAACCTGACGGACGCCAAGACCTCGGTGGTCGCCAAGGCTGTGAAGGAAAACGGCTGGAAGCGCGTGCTGGTCATCGACGGCGCCGAAGTCAACGAAGGCTTCGCCCGCGCCGCCCGCAACGTCGAGGGCGTGGATGTCCTGCCGTCGATGGGTGCCAACGTGTATGACATCCTGAAGCGCGACACCCTGGTGATCACGCGTTCGGGCGTCGAAGCTCTGGAGGCTCGTTTGAAATGAGCGCGAAAGCGGAACATTACGACGTGATCGTGAAGCCGATCATCACCGAGAAAGCCACCATGACGTCGGAAAACAACGGCGTGGTCTTTCAGGTCGCCAAGGACGCCAGCAAGCCGCAGATCAAGCAGGCGGTCGAGGCGCTGTTCGGGGTCAAGGTGAAGGCGATCAACACGACCATCACCAAGGGCAAGCAGAAGCGGTTCCGGGGCATCCTCGGCCGCCGCAGCGATGTCAAGAAGGCCTATGTGACCCTGGAAGAGGGCAGCACTATCGACGTGTCCACCGGACTCTGATAGCAGGCTCGAATCCGCGGCCCTGGGCAACCGGGGCCGCGATCTTTTGGACGTAACGGACCACCCTGGTCCAAAGCAACGGAAGACAGAAAGATGGCATTGAAGTCGTACAAACCGACGACGCCTGGCCAGCGCGGGCTGGTTCTGATCGACCGTTCGGAGCTTTGGAAAGGTCGCCCGGTCAAGGCCCTCACCGAGGGTCTGACCAAGAACGGCGGTCGGAACAACACCGGACGGATCACCATGCGCCGCAAGGGCGGCGGGGCGAAGCGCCTGTATCGCATCGTCGATTTCCGGCGCACCAAGTTCGACATGGCCGCCGTGGTCGAGCGGATCGAATACGATCCCAACCGCACTGCCTTCATCGCCCTGATCGGCTACGAGGACGGCGAGCGCGCCTATATCATCGCGCCGCAGCGCCTGGCCGTGGGCGACAAGGTGATCGCCGGCGCCAAGGTGGACGTGAAGCCCGGCAACGCCATGCCCTTCAGCGGCATGCCGATCGGCACGATCGTCCACAACGTCGAGCTGAAGCCCGGCAAGGGCGGCCAGATCGCCCGCTCGGCCGGCACCTATGCCCAGTTCGTCGGCCGCGACGGCGGCTATGCGCAGATCCGCCTGTCCTCGGGCGAGCTGCGCCTGGTGCGCCAGGAATGCATGGCGACCATCGGCGCGGTGTCGAACGCCGACCATTCGAACCAGAACCTCGGCAAGGCCGGCCGCAACCGCCACAAGGGCATCCGCCCCAGCGTCCGCGGCGTCGCCATGAACCCGATCGACCACCCGCATGGCGGCGGCGAGGGCCGCACCTCGGGCGGCCGGACGCCGGTCACGCCCTGGGGCAAGGACACCAAGGGCAAGAAGACCCGCTCGAACAAGGCGACCGACAAGTACATCTTGCGCTCGCGTCACGCGAAGAAGAAGGGGCGCTGACCTATGGCACGTTCTATCTGGAAAGGCCCCTTTGTCGACGCCTATGTGCTTCGCAAGGCGGAAAAGGCCCGTGAGTCGGGGAAATCCGACGTCATCAAGATCTGGTCGCGTCGTTCGACCATCCTGCCGCAGTTCGTCGGCCTGACCTTCGGCGTCTACAACGGGCAGAAGCACATCCCCGTTGCCGTGACCGAGGAAATGATCGGCCAGAAATTCGGTGAATATTCGCCCACGCGGACCTATTACGGCCACGCGGCGGACAAGAAAGCCAAGAGGAAGTAATCGTCATGGGTAAGGAAACCAATCCGCGCCGCGTGGCGGAGAACGAGGCGTTCGCCAAGACCAAGATGCTTCGCACCTCGCCGCAGAAGCTGAACCTGGTCGCGCAACTGATCCGCGGCAAGAAGGTGGACCGGGCCTTGGCCGACCTCACCTTCTCGCACAAGCGGATCGCGGGCGACGTGAAGAAATGCCTTCAGTCGGCCATCGCGAATGCCGAGAACAACCACGGCCTGGACGTCGACAACCTGATCGTCGCCGAAGCCTGGGTCGGCAAGAACCTGGTGATGAAGCGCGGCCGCCCGCGGGCGCGTGGCCGGTATGGCAAGATCATGAAGCCGTTTTCGGAAATCACCATCAAGGTGCGCCAAGTCGAGGAGCAAGCGTAATGGGTCAGAAGGTCAATCCGATCGGCATGCGCCTCCAGGTCAACCGCACCTGGGACAGCCGCTGGTACGCCGACGACAAGGACTATGGCAATCTGCTGCTTGAGGACCTGAAGATCCGGGACTTTATCAAGTCGGAAGCCAAGCAAGCCGGCATCAGCCGCGTCATCATCGAACGGCCGCACCGCAAGTGCCGCGTGACGATCCATGCCGCGCGCCCGGGCGTCATCATCGGCAAGAAGGGCGCCGACATCGAGGTGCTGCGCAACAAGCTGGCGAACTTCACCAAGTCCGAGGTTCACCTGAACATCGTCGAGGTCCGCAAGCCGGAAGTCGATGCGGCCCTGGTCGCGGAATCGATCGCCCAGCAGCTTGAACGCCGGGTCTCGTTCCGCCGCGCCATGAAGCGGGCGGTGCAGAACGCCATGCGCATGGGCGCCCTGGGCATCCGCGTGAACGTCTCGGGCCGCCTGGGCGGGGCCGAGATCGCCCGGACCGAATGGTATCGCGAGGGCCGCGTGCCCCTGCACACCCTGCGGGCCGACATCGACTATGCCCTGGCCGAAGCCACGACCCCTTACGGGATCATCGGGGTGAAGGTCTGGATCTTCAAGGGCGAGATCATGGAGCACGACCCCCAGGCCCGCGACCGCAAGGCCGCCGAGGCCCAGGAAGGTCCCGCGCCCCGTGGTCCGCGCCGTGACCGCGACGCGCGCTAAGGAGACATGAGATGCTGCAACCGAAACGGACCAAGTTCCGCAAACAGCACAAGGGCCGGATCCACGGCGAAGCCAAGGGCGGTTTCGCCCTGAACTTCGGCTCCTACGCGCTGAAGGCCACCGAGCCCGAGCGCGTCACCGCCCGCCAGATCGAGGCGGCCCGCCGCGCGATCACCCGCCACATGAAACGTCAGGGCCGGGTCTGGATCCGGATCTTCCCGGACGTGCCGGTGTCGTCGAAGCCGACCGAGGTGCGGATGGGCAAGGGCAAGGGTTCGGTCGATTTCTGGGCCGCCCGCGTGCATCCCGGCCGCATCATGTTCGAGATCGACGGCGTGTCCGACGAGATCGCCCGTGAAGCCCTGCGGCTTGGCGCCAACAAGCTGCCGGTCCTGACCCGGATCGTCGCGCGCGAAGACTGGTAAGAAAAAGGCGGGGCCGAAAGCCCTGCCCAGGGATGACCCCGCCGGGCGACCGGCGGGGTCATCCTTTTCCGCCCCGAAAAGGGTTGCACGAAGGCCGCGTTGCCTGTATGGGCAGGCCTTCATCACGAAACTCCACCGGGAATCAGGGTGGCCCTGCGATGCAGGGGCTCTCCGGTGATGTTGAAAGGAATGGCGCCATGAAAGCGCAGGATCTGACGTCGAAGACGCCCGATCAGTTGAAGGATCAACTGATCGCGCTGAAGAAGGAGGCCTTCAACCTCCGCTTCCAGCAGGCCACCGGCCAGCTTGAAAGCACCGCCCGGATGCGCGCCGTGCGCCGCGACGTGGCCCGTGTGAAAACCATTCTGAACCAGAAAGCGGCGCAAGCCGCGGCCTCGAACTAAGGAGCCCGGCCCATGCCCAAACGCATCCTGCAAGGCCGCGTAACCAGCGACAAGAACGAACAGACCGTCACCGTCCTGGTCGAGCGCCGCTTCAAGCACCCGCTGCTGCACAAGACCGTCCGTTCGTCCAAGAAGTACCGGGCGCACGACGCGAACAACCAGTTCAAGGTCGGTGACATCGTTCGCATCATCGAATGCGCGCCGATCTCGAAGACGAAACGCTGGACTGTCCTGACGGACGAAGCGGTTTCCGCGTAGGTCCATCATCACAGGTCAGAAATGATCGAAACCCTGGGGCCGCCCCCATCAGACAATCCGGGCGCGGTCCCCAAAGGTCGGGAGAAACCAAATGATCCAGATGCAGACCAATCTGGATGTCGCTGACAACTCCGGCGCCCGCCGGGTTCAGTGCATCAAGGTCCTGGGTGGTTCGCACCGCCGCTATGCGTCGGTGGGCGACATCATCGTGGTGTCCGTCAAGGAAGCCATCCCCCGGGGCCGGGTCAAGAAGGGCGACGTCCGCAAGGCCGTGGTCGTTCGGACCGCCAAGGAAGTGAAGCGCGAGGATGGCACGTCCATCCGCTTCGACCGCAACGCCGCCGTCATCCTGAACAACCAGGGCGAGCCGGTCGGCACCCGGATCTTCGGGCCGGTCGTGCGCGAACTGCGCGCGAAGAACTTCATGAAGATCATCTCGCTTGCGCCGGAGGTGCTGTGATGGCTGCCAAGCTGAAGAAGGGCGACAAGGTCGTCGTGCTGGCCGGCAAGGACAAGGGCAAGCAGGGCGAGATCACCGCGGTCATGCCCAAGGACAACAAGGCCATCGTTGACGGCATCAACATCGCGATCCGTCACCAGCGCCAGACCCAGACGACCCAGGGCGGCCGCACGCCGAAGGCGATGCCGATCAACCTGTCGAACCTGGCGCTGCTGGACAAGAACGGCAAGGCGACCCGCGTCGGTTTCCGCATGGAAGGCGATCAGAAGGTCCGTTTCGCCAAGACCACCGGAGACGTGATCTGATGCTGGACGCAACCAAGTACACGCCGCGCCTGAAGGCGGTCTATCGCGACACGATCCGCGCCGCGATGAAGGAAGAATTCGGCTACCGCAACGACATGCAGATCCCGCGTCTGGACAAGATCGTCCTGAACATGGGCATCGGCGAGGCGGTGAAGGACACCAAGAAGGTCAAGCAGGGCGCCGAGGAACTGTCGCTGATCGCCGGCCAGAAGGCCGTGATCACCAAGGCCAAGACCTCGATCGCGGGCTTCCGCGTCCGCGAGGAAATGCCCCTGGGCGCCAAGGTGACGCTGCGCGGCGACCGGATGTACGAATTCCTCGATCGCCTCATCAACGTGGCGCTGCCGCGCGTGCGCGACTTCCGCGGCGTTAAGGGCACCTCGTTCGACGGCCGCGGCAACTATGCCATGGGCCTGAAGGAACACATCGTGTTCCCGGAGATCAACTTCGACAAGGTCGACGAAGTTCTGGGAATGGACATCATCATCTGCACCACCGCGCCGACCGACGCGGAAGCGAAAGCGCTGTTGAAGCATTTCAACATGCCCTTCAACAGCTGATCGCGGAGGTAAGAGATATGGCAAAGAAATCCATGGTCGAGCGCGAGAAGAAGCGCGAGCGTCTGGTCGCGAAATACGCCGCCAAGCGCGCCTCCCTCAAGGAGGTCATCAACGACCAGTCCCGCCCGATGGAAGAGCGCTTCAAGGCCACGCTGAAGCTGGCCGAACTGCCGCGCAACTCGTCGGAGACGCGTCTGCACAACCGGTGCCAACTGACCGGGCGTCCGCACGCGTATTACCGCAAACTGAAACTGTCGCGGATCATGCTGCGCGAGCTGGGCTCGCAAGGTCAGATCCCCGGTCTCGTCAAGTCCAGCTGGTAAGGGGGCACCATGTCGATGAACGATCCTCTCGGCGATATGCTGACCCGCATCCGCAACGCGCAGATGCGCGGCAAATCGACCGTCCGCACCCCGGCCTCCAAGCTTCGCGCCTGGGTCCTGGACGTGCTGAAAGCCGAAGGCTACATCCGCGGCTATGAAGAAGTGACCTCCGAAGCCGGCCATGCCGAGCTGGAGATCGGTCTGAAGTATCACGACGGCGCCCCGGTCATCCGGGAACTGTCGCGTGTGTCGAAGCCTGGCCGCCGCGTCTACGCCGGCGCCAAGGAAATCCCGCAGGTCCGTCAGGGTTTGGGCGTCTCGATCGTCTCGACCCCCAAGGGCGTCATGTCGGATGCAGCGGCTCGCAACGCCAATGTCGGCGGCGAAGTCCTCTGCACCGTGTTCTGAGGAGGGCAGCAGATGTCTCGGATTGGTAAGAAGCCGGTCGCTCTGCCCAAGGGCGTGACGGCCGAGATCAAGGGCCAGACCATCCAGGTCAAGGGTCCCAAGGGCACCCGCAGCTTCACGGCGACGGACGACGTGGATCTGGTGCTGGACGAGGGCGCGGTTTCGGTGAAGCCGCGCGGCACCTCCAAGCGGGCGCGCCAGCAGTGGGGCATGACCCGCTCGATGGTGGAGAACCTGACCGTCGGCGTGTCGGAAGGCTTCAAGAAAGAGCTGGAGATCCAGGGCGTGGGCTACCGCGCCACGATGCAGGGCAAGACCCTGAAGCTGGCTCTGGGCTATTCGCACGACGTGAACTTCGAAACGCCGGAAGGCGTGACGATCACCGCGCCGAAGCAGACCGAAATCGTTGTGGAAGGCATCGACCAGCAGCTGGTTGGTCAGGTGGCCGCGAACATCCGCGAATGGCGCAAGCCCGAGCCCTACAAGGGCAAGGGCATCCGCTACAAGGGCGAGTTCGTCTTCCGCAAGGAAGGCAAGAAGAAGTAAGGGGCGCATGAAATGGCACTGAAAAAGCAAGAGCTGTTCCAGAAGCGCCGCCTGCGCGTTCGGAACAAGTTGCGGGCGATGTCGAACGGCCGTCCGCGCCTGTCGGTCCACCGTTCGTCCAAGAACATCTCGGTCCAAGTGATCGACGATGTCCGCGGCGTGACCCTGGCCTCGGCCAGCACGCTGGAAAAGGACTTCGGCCTGGTGGGCAAGAACAACGTCGAGGCCGCCGCCAGGATCGGCGCCGCGATCGCCGATCGGGCGAAGGCCGCCGGCATCGAGGAAGTGGTCTTCGACCGTGGCGGCTTCATCTTCCACGGCAAGGTGAAGGCCCTGGCCGACGCCGCCCGCGAAGGTGGCCTGAAGTTCTGATGAGGCGGGTGGCGTCAGCGCCACCCCGATGATCCGGGGGCGTGCCCGCGCAGGCGCGCCCACCTGGATTGGCAAAAACGGCGCGGGTCGCGCGCCAGAGAAGAAGGAATGCCTGATGGCAGAACGTGAAAACCGCCGGGGCCGCCGCGAGGACCGCGAGGAGAACCCGGAGTTCCAGGATCGTCTGGTCGCGATCAACCGCGTCTCGAAGACCGTCAAGGGCGGCAAGCGCTTCGGCTTCGCGGCCCTCGTGGTGGTCGGCGATCAGCGCGGCCGCGTCGGCTTCGGCAAGGGCAAGGCCAAGGAAGTGCCGGAAGCCATCCGCAAGGCGACCGAGCAGGCCAAGCGCTCGCTGGTGCGGGTGCCGCTGCGCGACGGGCGCACGCTGCACCATGACATCGAAGGCCGCCACGGCGCCGGCCGCGTCATCATGCGCACCGCTGTCCCGGGCACCGGCATCATCGCCGGCGGCCCGATGCGCGCCGTGTTCGAGATGCTGGGCGTTCAGGACGTGGTGGCGAAGTCGCAGGGTTCGCAGAACCCCTACAACATGATCCGCGCCACCCTGGACGGCCTGAAGAAGGAAGCCAGCCCCCGTTCCGTCGCGCAGCGTCGCGGCAAGAAGGTGGCCGACATCCTGCAGCAGGACAACAAGCCGGCTGCCGAGCCGGTCGAAGCCTAAGGAGAGAGGCGCATGGCAACCATCGTCGTCAAGCAGATCGGCAGCCCGATCCGCCGCCCGGCCATCCAGCGCGAGACGCTGAAGGGCCTGGGCCTGAACAAGATGCACCGCACCCGCGAATTGCAGGATACCCCGGCGATCCGCGGCATGGTCGCCAAGATCCCGCATCTGGTGACCATCGTCGAGGAAAAGGCCTGAACCCATCAGGATCGGCAGTCAACCGCGCCCCGGGGAAACCCCGGGGCGTTCGTCTTGGCGCCGCCGCGTTAACCAATTCGTAACCTCTGTTTCCTATTCCTTCCGAAGACACGCACCGGAAGGGGAAGACGGTGGCCCGGCTCATTGGCGTCTGTCTCGGCTGGCTCGTGCTGGTGCTGCCGGCCCATGCGGGGCCCTGGCCACGTGATCCCGGGCACACCTTCCTGGCCCTGACGGGCGAGGGCGACAGGGCGGGCAATTCGCATCTGGGGCTTTACGGCGAATACGGCCTGTCGCGGCGCCGCGTTCTGGGCGCAGAACTGGGCCATACCGATGTGGGCGAGACGACCCTGCTGCTGTGGTATCAGAAGTCTCTGGACGACGGCGAGGGGCCCTATCGGCTGTCCTATTCCCTGGGCCTGGGGGCGATCCGCCGGAACGGCGAGATCCAGCCGCTGAGCCAGGCCGCCCTGATGCTGGGCCGGGGTTTCTCCGGTCCCTGGGACGGCGGCTGGATGACCGCCGAGGCACGGCTGAAGGTCGCCGGCAAGACCGAGGAGATCATCGTCCGCGAGGGGCTGACGCAGGTCGAATACGCCTATCTGACCCCCGAGATCGTCGGCAAGCTGGACCTGACCCTGGGCATCCGTCCACGGCCCGACTGGGCCATCGTCAACCAGCTTCGGCTGGAAAGCGGCAAGGACAGCGATTTCCAGGCCAAGCTGGCCAGTTCCGTCGTCTATGACGTCGCCGGCCCCGCGCGCCTCGAGGCGGGGGTGATCGCGCCGCTTTCCGGCCCCGGTGAGGCCGGGTTCAAGCTGGGCACCTGGTTCGAGTTCTGAGGGGTCGTCGCGCCCACGGGTGCGACCGCTTCGGCGGCGCCCGCGCGTCACGGCAGGACTTGCCGGTGAACGGCGTTGCGTCTATATGCCCCGGGTGCCGTCGGGCACGATTCACGAAACACGTCATGCCGTGGCCGCCCCATCATCGCTTCGGGGGTGCGTCCGGCCCAGGAGAAGCGACATGAAACTGCATGAAATCCGCGACAACGAAGGCGCGAACCGCAAGAAGAAGCGCGTCGCGCGCGGTCCCGGTTCGGGCAAGGGCAAGACCGCCGGCCGCGGCATCAAGGGCCAGAGCTCGCGCTCCGGCGTCGCGCTGAACGGCTACGAAGGCGGCCAGATGCCGCTGTATCGGCGCCTGCCGAAGCGCGGCTTCAACAAGCCCAACGCGAAGTCGTTCGCGGTCGTGAACCTGGGCCAGATCCAGTCCTTCATCGACGCCGGAAAGATCGACGCGGGCGCGGAACTGACCGAGGAGGCGCTCGTCGCCTCGGGTCTGGTGCGCCGCCGGCTTGACGGCATCCGCCTGCTGGGCAAGGGCGAACTGACCTCGGCCGTGACCATCAGCGTCACCGGCGCGTCGAAATCGGCGGTCGAGGCGGTCGAGAAGGCGGGCGGCAAGGTGTCGATGCCGGTGCGGGCCGAGGCGGCGGAATAAGCTGTTGATCGGGGCGCCTGCGCCCCATAGATAGCCCACAGGTTTTCCTGGCGCCGCCGGTCCCCGGAAACGGGCCGGCGGCGCTGTCATGACACGGGACGTAAATCACATGGCGTCAGCCGCAGAACAGATGGCCGCGAACCTTTCCTGGGGCGCATTCGGCAAGGCCACCGAACTTCGCCAGCGTATCTGGTTCACCATCGGCCTGCTGATCATCTATCGGCTGGGCACCTACATCCCGGTGCCGGGCATCGACGGCGCGGCGCTGCGCAACTTCATGGACGAGGCGCAGTCGGGGATCGGCGGCATCCTGTCGATGTTCACCGGGGGCGCGCTGGGGCGGATGGGCGTCTTTGCGCTGGGCATCATGCCCTATATCTCGGCCTCGATCATCGTGCAGCTTCTGACCTCGATGGTGCCGTCGCTGGAGCAGCTGAAGAAGGAAGGCGAACAGGGCCGCAAGAAGATCAACCAGTACACGCGCTACGGCACCGTGGCCCTGGCGCTGTTCCAGGCCTATGGCCTTGCCCGTTCGCTGGAGGCGGGCGGCCTTGCGCATGATCCGGGCCTGTTCTTCCAGGCCTCGGTGGTCATCACCCTGGTGGGCGGCACCATGTTCCTGATGTGGCTGGGCGAACAGATCACCGCCCGCGGCATCGGCAACGGCATATCGCTCATCATCTTCGTGGGCATCGTCGCCGAGATCCCCGCCGCAATGGCCAGCTTCTTCGCGCAGGGGCGGTCGGGCGCCATCTCGACCCCGGTGATTCTGGGCGTGATCGTGATGGTCGTGGCCGTGATCGCCTTCGTGGTGTTCATGGAACGCGCGCTGCGCAAGATCCGCATCCAGTATCCGCGGCGCCAGGTCGGCATGAAGATCTATGACGGCCAGTCCAGCCACCTGCCGATCAAGGTGAACCCGGCGGGCGTGATCCCGGCGATCTTCGCCTCGTCGCTGCTGCTGCTGCCGGTCACGATCTCGACCTTCTCGGGCAACCAGACCGGCCCGATCATGTCCACGATCCTGGCCTATTTCGGGCCGGGCCAGCCGCTGTATCTGGTCTTCTTTGCGGCGATGATCGTGTTCTTCGCGTATTTCTATACCCATAACGTCAGCTTCAAGTCAGACGACGTGGCCGAGAACCTGAAGAACCAGGGCGGCTTCATTCCCGGCATCCGCCCCGGCAAGCGGACCGAGGAATATCTGGACTATGTGGTCAACCGGGTCCTGGTGATCGGCTCGGCCTACCTGGCCGCGGTCTGCCTGCTGCCCGAGATCCTGCGCAGCCAGTGGTCGATCCCGTTCTATTTCGGCGGCACCTCGGTGCTGATCGTGGTGTCGGTGACGATGGACACGATCAACCAGGTTCAAAGCCATCTTCTGGCCCATCAATATGAAGGCCTGATTGAGAAATCCCAACTGCGTGGTAAACGCAAAGAGGGAAGCGCCAAGCCGCGTCGCGCACCGTCGCGCCGCTAACGGCCCAGAAGGGCTGACGAGGGGGACAGATCCGACATGACGATCAACATCATTCTGCTCGGGCCGCCGGGCGCCGGCAAGGGAACGCAGGCCCGCAAGCTGGTCGAGGAGCGGGGCTTGGTCCAGCTGTCCACCGGCGACATGCTGCGCGCCGCGCGGTCCTCGGGGACCGAGATGGGCCGGCGCGTGGCCGAGGTGATGGACCGAGGCGAACTTGTCACCGATGAGATCGTCATCGGCCTGATCCGCGAGAAGCTGTCGGAAGGCGGCAACGGCTTCATCTTCGACGGCTTCCCGCGCACGCTGGCCCAGGCCGACGCCCTGGGGCAGCTGCTGGACGAGACCGGCATGGTGCTGGACGCGGTGATCGAGATGCAGGTCGATGACCAGGCGCTGGTGCGGCGGATCACCGGGCGTTTCACCTGCGGCAACTGCGGCGAGGTTTACCACGACGACACCAAGCCGACCGCCAAGCCCGGGGTCTGCGATGTCTGCGGATCCAACGATCTGCGCCGCCGCGCCGACGACAACGAGGACAGCCTGAAGACCAGGCTGCTGGAATACTACAAGAAGACCTCTCCGCTGATCGGCTATTACTATGCCAAGGGCAAGCTTGCCCCGGTTGACGGCCTGGCCGACATGGACAAGGTCGCCGGACAGATTGCCGCCGTGCTACCCGTGTCAAGCGAAAAATCCGCCCGGGACTTGACGCGGTAGCGCACTCCCTTTAAGTCACGGCATCTCGCAAGAGAATCACCCGGTTTCGGGTGGACCATCATCGGCCCGAAGGCATCGCTTTCGGGCCTTACGTTGTGAAAAAAGGTTCCGGCGCTACGGAACCGCAACCGAAAAAAGGAAAACGCGTGGCTCGTATTGCTGGCGTCAACATTCCGACCGGGAAACGCGTCCCGATCGCCCTGACCTATATCCACGGCATCGGCCCGATGTATGCCGAACAGATTTGCGAAGCCGTCGGCATCGACCGCGCCCGCCGCGTCAACGACCTGTCGGATGCCGAAGTGCTGCAGATCCGCGAATACATCGACGCCAACCTGACCGTCGAGGGCGACCTGCGCCGCGAAACCCAGATGAACATCAAGCGCATGATGGACCTGGGTTCGTATCGCGGTCTGCGCCACCGTCGCGGCCTGCCGGTCCGCGGTCAGCGCACCCACACCAATGCCCGTACCCGCAAGGGCCCGGCGAAACCCATCGCCGGCAAGAAGAAGTAAGGGGGAACGGACATGGCACGTGACAAGACCCGCATGAAGCGCAAGGAGCGCAAGAACATCGCCACCGGCGTGGCGCATGTGAACTCCAGCTTCAACAACACCAAGATCCTGATCTCGGACGTGCAGGGCAACGCGATCTCGTGGTCGTCGGCCGGCACCATGGGCTTCAAGGGCTCGCGCAAGTCGACGCCCTATGCTGCGCAGATGGCCGCCGAGGACGCCGGCCGCAAGGCGCAGGAACACGGCGTGCGCACGCTGGAAGTCGAAGTCCAGGGCCCCGGCTCGGGCCGTGAATCGGCGCTGCGCGCGCTGGCGGCGGTGGGCTTCAACATCACCGCGATCCGCGACGTGACCCCCATCGCGCATAACGGCTGCCGCCCGCCGAAGCGCCGCCGCGTCTGATTTCAGATGATGCTTACCCGGACCGCGCGACTTCGCGCGGTTCGGTCTTTACGTTTTCAACCTCGGGCGTTTCCGGCCAAGGACATGGGGCGGGAACAAGAATGGAGGCAAACGCATGATCCACAAGAATTGGGCCGAGCTGATCAAGCCGACGCAGCTGGTCGTCAGGCCGGGCGCGGATGCCACCCGCACCGCCACGTTGGTGGCCGAACCGCTGGAGCGCGGCTTCGGCCTGACGCTGGGCAACGCCCTGCGCCGCGTGCTGCTGTCCTCGCTTCAGGGCGGGGCCATCACGGCGGTCCAGATCGACAACGTCCTGCACGAGTTCAGCAGCGTCGCCGGCGTCCGCGAGGACGTGACCGACATCGTGCTGAACCTCAAGGGCGTCACGCTGAAGATGGACGTCGAGGGGCCCAAGCGCCTGACGCTGTCCGCCAAGGGCCCGGGCGAGGTCAAGGCCGGGGACATCCAGGAAACCGCGGGCATCACGGTGCTGAACCGCGATCACGTCATCTGCCATCTGGACGACGGCGCGGAACTGCGCATGGAACTGACCGTGCAGACCGGCAAGGGCTATGTCGCCGCCGACAAGAACCGCCCCGAGGACGCGCCCATCGGCCTGATTCCGATCGACGCGATCTTCTCGCCCGTCAAGCGCGTCAGCTATGAAGTCACGCCCACCCGCGAAGGGCAGGTGCTGGACTATGACAAGCTGACCATGAAGATCGAGACGGACGGTTCGCTGACCCCGGAAGACGCCGTGGCCTATGCCGCGCGCATCGTCCAGGACCAGCTGTCGGTCTTCGTCAACTTCGACGAGCCGGAATCGGCCAACCGCCAGGACGCCGAGGACGGGCTGGAATTCGATCCGCGGCTGCTGAAGAAGGTGGACGAACTGGAACTGTCGGTGCGTTCGGCCAACTGCCTGAAGAACGACAACATCGTCTATATCGGCGACCTGATCCAGAAGACCGAGGCCGAGATGCTGCGGACCCCGAACTTCGGCCGCAAGTCCCTGAACGAGATCAAGGAAGTGCTGTCGGGCATGGGCCTGCACCTGGGCATGGATGTCGTGGACTGGCCGCCCGAGAACATCGAGGATCTGGCCAAGCGCTTCGACGACCAGTTCTGAGTTTCGGCGGGGGCTTCGGCCCCTGCCACCCGGGCATTCCGCCCCAAGGAGAGCGGCCCGCACGCATGGGCTGCCGGACAAAGCAAAAGACGTCAACGGAGAACCATCATGCGTCACGCCCGCGGCTATCGCCGACTCAACCGCACCCACGAACACCGCAAGGCGCTGTTCGCCAACATGGCCGGCTCGTTGATCGAGCACGAGCAGATCAAGACCACGCTGCCCAAGGCCAAGGAACTGCGCCCGATCATCGAGAAGCTGATCACCCTGGCCAAGCGCGGCGACCTGCATGCCCGCCGCCAGGCTGCCTCGCAGCTCAAGCAGGATCAGCACGTCGCCAAGCTGTTCGAGGTGCTGGGCGCGCGCTACAAGGATCGTCAGGGCGGCTATGTCCGCGTGCTGAAGGCCGGCTTCCGCTATGGCGACATGGCGCCGATGGCCATCATCGAGTTCGTGGATCGCGACGTGTCGGCCAAGGGCGCTGCCGACCGCAGCCGTCTGGAAGCCGAGGCTGCCGCCGAATAATCCCCTAGGCGGGTTCAGGTCGAATCAAACGCCCCGCAGCCAATCCGGTTGCGGGGCGTTTTTGACGATGTAGCGATAGAAGGCTTCGGTTTCCGGCTGCGACAGAAGCTGACAGAGCGCATCGGCGGCTTCGCGCCGTTCGTCATCCGTCAGCGGCATCTCCAGCAGTTGCTGGTGAAGATCGGCAGGCAGGACGGAAATGCCGCACGGGGGCCGCATAGGCGGGTTCTCCTATCCTATTAAGGATATGGCAACTATTGTCGGTCATACCTACTTTGTCCGTTGACGCCAGCTAAGGCAATTTGTCTAAAAAGTCATGTCATCACGCGCCGATATCAATGCTGGCTTGCAGAAACTGGGGAAACTGGCCCCCGCAGGTTATTTCGTCGGCCTGCACATCCGTTTTGCCGCCCCCCTGATGCAGTTCCAGACCTATTCCCAGGCCTGGGCGGACTTCTATTCACAGAACGGATACGCACTGCGCGACCCCACGATCGCCTGGGGGTTTTCCACGACCGGCGCCTGCCGCTGGTCCAGCCTGCCGATCCCGGATCCGTTCAACATTCTCAAGGACGCGGCCAACCACGGTCTTACCTATGGCCTGACGGTTTCCAGCGGTCCGATCACCTCGCGCACCATCGCCAGCTTCGCACGCGGCGACCGCGAGTTCACGGATAGCGAGATCGAGGAGATCTCGACCACGGTACGTCGGCTTCATGACATCACGGAGCCGCCGGCGAGCCTGACAAAGGCTCAGAAAGAGGCCCTTCGTTGCGTTGCGGAGGGCGATCGTCATGCGGCAGCGGCAGCCAAACTTGGCATTACCGAAAGCGCGTTCAAGGCCAGGCTGATTTCGGTCCGCGAAAGACTGAACGCACGCACCACGGCCGAGGCGCTCCAGCGGGCCAAGGAGTACCGGCTGCTCTAGGCGCTCGCCCAGGGGATCCGTGATGTGGGAAGGGTCAGATCTCACACCCCAGGAGTATGACCATGCAGACGACCACGCTTTCCTTCTCGAACCTCCACAACCATGGCGAGCTTTTCGCCAACCTGTTTCGCGCCCGCAAGCAAAGCTTCATCATCCAGAAGAACTGGGACCTTCCCGAGGCCGAGGACATGGAGTTCGACCAGTACGACACCCCTCAAAGCCGTTGGATCGCGGTCCATGACAAGGGCGAGGTTCTGGCAGGCTTCCGCCTGACGCCCACGACCGCGCGCTGCGGCATCTACAGCTACATGATCCGGGACGCGCAGAAGGGCATCCTGGGCGGGTCGATCCCGCAGGATTTGCTGGATCACGAGGCGCCGGTGGACGAGCAGATCTGGGAATGCTCGCGGGTGTTCGTCTGCCATGACATCCCGCAGATGTATCGCCGCAAGGTCCATTTCAAGATGGTCGAGGCCATGACCGGATCGGCCCGCGACCTGGGCGCCACCCGGCTGATCGCGCTGACCGGCGCCACGTGGCCGCGCTGGTATGGCCGCTGCGGCCTGGAGGCCGAGGCCATCGGCCGGGTCATGTGGATCGACGACGCCAATTTCCAGTGCGTGGCGATCAACCTGGCCGGCAAGATGCACTGACGGCGGGGCTGTTCGGGGCGCCAGGCCGATCCTACATTGATCGCATCATGCCAGACCTGTTCGACGCCAGCACCGCCTCTGATCCACCGCCTTCCCCGGCGGTGCGACCCTGGCCGACCGCATCCGCCCCGTGCGCATGGGCGATGTGATCGGCCAGGGCAAGGTGCTTGGCCCCGAAGGGCCGCTGGGCTCGATGCTGGCGTCCCGCAGCCTGTCGTCGCTGATCCTCTGGGGGCCGCCCGGCGTCGGAAAGACGACGATCGCCCGGCTTCTGGCGGACGAGACTGATCTGGCCTTCGTGCAGATCAGCGCCATCTTTTCGGGCGTGCCCGAACTGCGCAAGGTGTTCGAGGCCGCGAAGCTGCGTCGCCGGCAGGGACGCGGCACGCTGCTGTTCGTCGATGAAATCCACCGCTTCAACAAGGCCCAGCAGGACAGCTTCCTGCCCTACATGGAGGACGGGACGATCCTTCTGGTCGGTGCGACGACCGAAAACCCGTCCTTCGAACTGAACGCGGCGCTGCTGTCGCGGGCGGTGGTGATCGTGCTCGAGCGGCTGTCGCTGCGCGATCTGGAACTGCTGGCGCAGCGCGCCGAGCGGGAACTGGGCCGCAAGCTGCCCCTGACCCCCGAGGCGCGCGAGGCGCTTCTGGAGATGGCCGACGGCGACGGCCGCGCCGCGCTGAACCTTATCGAACAGGTGGCGGCCTGGAAGACCGACAGGCCGCTGGACCAGCCGGCCCTGGCGCAGCGCCTGACGCGGCGGGCGGCGAAATACGACAAGTCCGGCGACGAGCATTACAACCTCATCTCGGCGCTGCACAAGTCGGTGCGCGGCAGCGATCCCGACGCGGCGCTGTACTGGCTGGCGCGGATGCTGGAGGGGGGCGAGGATCCCCGCTATCTGGCCCGCCGCATCACCCGCATGGCGGTCGAGGACATCGGTCTGGCCGATCCGGCGGCGCAGCGCCACTGCCTGGATGCCTGGGCGCTTTACGAACGGCTGGGCAGCCCGGAAGGGGAACTGGCCTTGGCGCAGGCGGTGGTCTATCTGGCGCTGGCCCCGAAGTCGAACGCCGGCTACGTGGCCTACAAGGCGGCGCGGGCCGAGGCGCGGCGCACGGGCAGCCTGATGCCGCCCGCCCATATCCTGAACGCGCCCACGCAGATGATGAAGGACCAGGGCTATGGCGCCGGCTATGCCTATGACCACGATGCCGAGGACGGCTTCAGCGGCCAGAACTATTTTCCCGACGGCATGAAGCGCCCGGTCCTGTATGTCCCGGTCGAACGCGGGTTCGAGCGCGAGTTGAAGAAGCGGCTCGACTGGTTCGTGTCGCAGCGGCTGAAGCGGGGCGGTTGACTTTGCCCGCGCGGGGCCACACAGACATGCCCATGAACCCCTTTCTGCAAGTCGCCATAGGCGGGGCCATCGGGGCCACCTGCCGCTATGCGCTGTATCGCGCGATGCCGCTGGCCTGGCTGGCCACGCTGCTGGCCAATGTCCTGGGCAGCTTCGCGATGGGGCTTCTCGCCGCCGCCTTCGCCCACAGGTTCGGCAAGGACTGGGCACCCTTGGCGCTGGCCGGGATGCTGGGCGGGTTCACGACCTTCTCGGCCTTCTCGCTGGACGTGCTGAGCCTGTACGAACGCGGGCAGGGGGCCGGGGCCCTGGCCTATGCCGGCGCCTCGGTCCTGTTGTCGCTGGCCGCGGTCGCGGCGGGGCTGGCCTTGGGGCGGGGGCTTTGGGCATGAGCGGCGTGCAGACCATCCGCGTGGCCGAGGACGAGGGCGATCAGCGCCTGGACCGCTGGCTGAGGAAGAAGTTCCCCCAGCTTGGCCAGATCGCCATCGAGAAGCTGTGCCGCACCGGCCAGGTGCGCGTCGATGGCGGGCGCGTCAAGCCCGCCACCCGGATCGAGCCCGGGCAGGAGGTCCGCATCCCGCCGCTGCCCGAGGGCCGGCCCGCCGCGCCCGTCAGGGAACGGCCGCTGGGGCCCCGGGTCTCGGGGGCGGACGAAAGCATGATCCAGGCTGCCGTGCTGTGGAAGGACGACCACATCATCGCGCTGAACAAGCCTCCGGGCCTGCCCAGCCAGGGGGGCAGCGGGCAGGGCGACCGCCATGTGGACGGGCTGACCACGGCGTTGATGTTCGGCTACAAGGACCGCCCGAAGCTGGTGCATCGTCTGGACAAGGACACCTCGGGGGTGCTGCTGCTGGCGCGGACCGACCGCGTGGCCCGCGCCCTGTCCGACGCCTTCCGGTCGCGCACCACGCGCAAGATCTACTGGGCCGCCGTGGCGGGCGTGCCGCATCCGCGCATGGGCACGATCCGCTTCGGCCTGGTCAAGGGCGGGGCCGGGCGCGGCGACAACGAAAAGATGATCGCCGTCCATCCCCGCGACATCGACACGACCGAGGGGGCCAAACGCGCCACCACCGATTACGCGGTGCTGGACGCGCTGGCCACGCGGGTCAGCTGGTGCGCCCTGGTGCCCGTGACCGGCCGGACGCACCAGTTGCGCGCGCATATGGCGGAACTGGGCCACCCGATCGTCGGAGACGGCAAATACGGCGGCTCGGGGCAAGAGAACCTGGGCGACGGCTGGGGCGCCCAGCTGGGCGGCGAGATCAGCAAGAAGCTGCATCTTCACGCGCGCAGCATCAGCTTCGACCATCCCATCACCAAGAAGCGCATCACCCTGACCGCGCCTCTGCCCGATCACATGGCGCGAACCTGGAAGACGCTGGGCTGGCACGAGGGCGACGTGCCCGACGACCCTTTCGCGGATCCTGAATGAGGCTGGTCGTCTTCGATGTCGACGGCACGCTGATCGACAGTCAGGACCACATCCATCGCGCGATGGCCGAGGCGTTCCGGGCCGTGGGCCTCGCGCCCCTGCCGCGGGCCCAGGTGCTGTCCGTCGTGGGCCTGTCGCTGCCCGTGGCGGTGGCGCAGCTTGTTCCCGCCCACGACGCCGAAACGCAGGGCAGGATCGTCGTCGCCTATCGCGGGGCCTTCATGCAGGCGCGGCTGGACCGGGCAGCGCCGCTTTATGACGGGGCGATGGCCTGCCTGGACAGGCTGGGCAGGCGCGGCGACATGGTGCTGGCGCTGGCCACCGGCAAGTCCCGGCGCGGCGTTGCGGCGATGATCGCCGCGCATGGGCTGGAGGGGCGCTTCGTCAGCCTGCAGACGGCGGACGACCATCCCTCGAAGCCGCATCCCGCGATGCTGCTGGCGGCGATGGCCGATGCGGGTGTTGGGGCAGCCGACGCGGCGATGGTGGGCGACACCAGCTTCGATCTGGACATGGCGCGGGCGGCGGGAATGGCGGGCTTCGGGGTTGCATGGGGCTATCATCCCGTGGAACGGTTGCAGGCCGCAGGCGCGGCTTGCATCGCGCGCGACTTCACGGAACTGACGCAGGCGATAGAACGGTGGGCGGCATGAGCGAGTGGAAGGCACGGCGGTTCTGGAAGGCGGCCTCGGTCGTGTCCGCCGGTTCGGGGTTCGAGGTGGTTCTGGACATGCGCCCGCTGCGGACCCCGGGCAAGCTGCCCCTGATCCTGCCGGTCGAGGATCTGGCCTGGGCCATCGCCCGGGAATGGGACGCGCAGGCCGACATCATCGACCCCAACGCCATGCCGCTGACCCGCGCCGCCAATTCCGCGGTCGAGAAGGTCACGCCGCAGTTTGCCTCGGTGGCGGACATGCTTGCCGAATACGGCGGCACCGACCTGCTGTCCTATCGCGCCGACCAGCCGGCCGAACTGGCCCGCCGTCAGGCCGAGGCCTGGGATTCGCTGGTGGATTGGGCCGCGACGGATCTGCGCGCGCCCCTGCGCATCACCCACGGCATCATCCCCGTCCCGCAGGACCGTCAGGTGCTGGCGCGGCTGCGCGGGCATCTGGACGACCTGGATGCCTTCGGCCTGACGGCGCTGCACGATCTTGTGACGCTGCCGGGGTCGCTGATCCTGGGTCTGGCCGTCATCCGCGGCCGGATCGACGCGGCCGAGGCGTTCCGCATCTCTCGCATCGACGAGGATTTCCAGACCGAACGCTGGGGCCAGGACGAGGAAGCGCATGCGGCCGCCCAGGGGCGGAAGGAGGCCATGCTGGTGGCCGAACGGTTCTGGCACCTTTCGCGCCGCAGGTGAATGTGAGGGCCCGAGGGGGCGTCAAGCTTGACGCACCGGGAAGGATCGGCACTATGTTGCTCATGGAGCGGCCCCCGCCCGGGGCCTCCGCAGAACAGCCCGACCGCCAAGGCCGGGCCTCGCCCGCCCCGGAAAGGGGCGGCATCCAACACAAGGGGTAGAAATGAAGACTTCGGTATTCCTGGGTTCTGTCGCCGCCGCCACGCTGATGGCCGGTGCCGGCATGGCCGACACGCTGGCAGACGTGAAGGCGCGCGGTGAACTGAACTGCGGCGTGAACACCGGCCTCGTGGGCTTCGCCGCGCCGGACGCGAACGGCAACTGGACGGGCTTCGACGTCGATATCTGCAAGGCCGTCGCCGCCGCCGTGCTGGGCGATCCGTCCAAGGTGAAATACGTGCCGACGACCGGCCAGACGCGCTTCACCGCGCTGTCCTCGGGCGAGGTGGACGTGCTGGCGCGCAACTCGACCTGGACCTTCTCGCGCGATACCGACCTGGCGCTGGATTTCGTGGGCGTGAACTACTACGACGGCCAGGGCTTCATGGTGCGCAAGGATCTGGGCGTGACCTCGGCCAAGGAACTGGACGGCGCGACCATCTGCATCCAGACCGGCACCACCACGGAACTGAACCTGGCCGACTACTTCAAGGCCAACAACATGAGCTATCAGCCCGTCAACATCGACAGCAACGCCGAGGGCGAGCAGCAGTACATGGCCGGCGCCTGCGACGCCTACACGACCGACGCCTCGGGCCTGGCGGCGACGCGCGCGGCCTTCGCCGACCCCGAGAACCACATCATCCTGCCCGAGATCATCTCGAAGGAGCCGCTTGGGCCGGCGGTGCGCCACGGCGACAACAACTGGGGCGACATCGTGCGCTGGACGCTTTACGCGCTGATCGCGGCCGAGGAATACGGCGTCACCTCTGCCAATGTCGAGGAACTCGCCAGTTCCTCGCAGAACCCCGAGGTGCAGCGTTTGCTGGGCGTGACCGACGATCTGGGCGCGATGATCGGCCTGGACAAGGACTGGGCTAAGCGCGCCATCATGGCCAGCGGCAACTATGGCGAGATCTTCGCGGCCAATATCGGCGAACAGACCCCCATCGGCCTGGCGCGCGGCCTGAACGCCCAGTGGACGCAGGGCGGCCTGATGTACGCGATGCCCTTCCGCTGAGGGTTCCACGACAAGGCGGGGGGCGGCCGCGCCCCTGCGCATCACCACAAAAGACCGGTCGCGACAAACGCAGCCATGAAAGGCATGACCGGCTGCAGGGGTAAAGATCGAATGACGGACATCTCCGCGCCGGCGAGCCCGCCGTTTCGGCCCAGCATGCTGATCTATGATCGGCGCTACCGGTCGATGACCTTCCAGGTGATCGTGTTCATTCTGGTGATGGCCCTGGCCTGGTGGCTGGTCAACAACACGATCCGCAACCTGGAGGCCCTGGGCAAGGACTTCAACTTCGGCTTCCTGTGGCAGCGGGCCGGCTATGACATCCCCCAGACGCCGATCCCCTATACCGCAGACGACACGCATTTCCGCGCCGCCGTGGTCGGCCTGCTGAACACGCTGATCGTGGCGATCCTGGGCTGCATCGCGGCGACCTTCGTGGGCATCATCGCGGGCGTGGCCCGGCTGTCGAACAACTGGCTGATCGCCCGGCTGATGACCGTCTATGTCGAGGCCTTCCGCAACGTCCCCCTGCTGCTGTGGATCCTGATCGTCTTCGCCATCTTCACCGAGGTGATGCCGCCCCCCAACGCCTTCCGCGGCGACGATCCGGCGGCCAGCATGATCCTGTTCGACCATGTGGCGCTGACCAACCGCTATACCGCGATCCCGACGCTGGCGATGACCAACGATCCGGGCAGCCTGGATCTGGGCGCGCGGATCACCGTCAACTGGGCGACCATCGCCTTCGTCGTGGTCCTGGTCGGCGGCTGGTTCGTGCGCCGCATGATCCGCGCCTGGGCGCAGCGCGTGCAGGACCAGACCGGCGAGCGTCCCACCACCTGGTGGATGAGCCTTGCGGTGATGACGGTTCCGTCGCTGCTGCTGATCTGGTATTTCGGCCTGCATTTCGAGACCCCGGAACTGCGCGGCTTCAACTTCACGGGCGGGCTCAACGTGCAGAACAGCCTGGTCGCGCTGTGGCTGGCGCTGACGCTGTACACCGGCGCCTTCATCGCCGAGATCGTGCGCGCCGGCATCCAGGCCGTCAGCCGCGGCCAGACCGAGGCCGCCTTCGCTCTGGGCCTGCGTCCCCGCCGCACCATGAGCCTGGTGATCCTGCCGCAGGCGCTGAGGGTCATCATCCCGCCGCTGATCTCGCAATACCTGAACCTGACGAAGAACAGCTCGCTGGCGATCGCGGTGGGCTACATGGACATCAAGGGGACGCTGGGGGGCACGACGCTGAACCAGACCGGGCGGGAACTCGAGGCCATCCTGCTGATGATGGGCGTCTATCTGGTTCTCAGCCTCATCATCTCGTCGGGGATGAACATCTTCAACTCGCGCGTCAAGCTGAAGGAACGGTAGGATGAGCGACACCCATGCCCAGACCGTCCCCTTCGTGCGCGACACGATGCTGCCCCCCGCCGACCCTCCCGTGCGCCAGGCGGGGTCCGTCCGCTGGCTGCGCGAAAACCTGTTCTCGGGGCCGGTCAACACGGTCCTGACCATCCTGGGCATCCTGATCGTCTGGTTCGTGGTCAGCCATTTCTGGGACTGGTTCGCCCATTCCGTCTGGAACGCCGGCAGTCTTGCCGAATGCCGCCAGATCATCGCCGAACGCTGGGGCGAGGGGGCGCGCGGGGCCTGCTGGGCGGTCATCCGGGAACGCTGGAACCAGTACGTCTACGGGTTCTATCCGTCGGAACTGTACTGGCGTCCGACGATGGCCTTCGGCCTGCTGTTCCTGGCCTTGGCGCCGGTCCTATTCTCGGAGGCGCCGGGCATCCGGCGGATCGTGCTGGGCACGACGACGGTGCTGACGCTGGGGCTGATGGTCTGGCTGGACGCGCCCGCGGCCTGGCTGGTCTTTGCGGCGCTGGTCCTGATCGCAGGGCTGCTGGTGTCCGAGCGCCGCGTGTCCTGGCTGCTGATATTTTCCGTCCTGTATCCGCTGATGGGCGTCTGGTTCCTGTGGGGCGGCTCGGCCTGGGGGCCGATCATGGTGCTGGTCGGCCCGGCCTTGGGCTGGGTCGCCTGGCGGGTGCTTCAGCCCCTGTCCCCCATCGCGGCGGTCGCCGCGGCCCTGGCGATCCCGCTGCTGTGGTGGATCGGCTATTCGGCCGAGGCGGCCCGGGACGCGGAAAGCATCGTCTCTCTGTCGATCCCGGCCGTCGCCTCGGACCGCTTCGGGGGCTTCCTGCTGTCCATCACCATCGGCATCGCCGGGATCGCGCTGTCGCTGCCCCTGGGGATCGTGCTGGCCCTGGCGCGGCGGTCGGACATGTTCCTGGTCAAGTCGCTGGCCGTCATCTTCATCGAGTTCATCCGCGGGGTTCCGTTGATCGCGCTGCTGTTCGTGGCCTCGCTGCTGCTGAACTATTTCCTGCCGCCGGGCACGAATTTCGACATCATCCTGCGCGTCATCATCATGGTGACGCTGTTTTCCGCGGCCTACATGGCCGAGGTGATCCGGGGCGGCCTTGCCGCCCTGCCGAAGGGCCAGTACGAGGCGGCGGATGCCCTGGGCCTGGACTACTGGAAGGCGCAGCGCCTGATCGTGCTGCCCCAGGCGCTGAAGATCAGCATCCCGGGGATCGTCTCGACCTTCATCGGCATGTTCAAGGACACCACGCTGGTGACCTTCGTGGGCCTTTATGATCCGCTGAAGTCGATGTCCGATGCCGTGCGGGCCAGTACCTCGTGGAAGGGCATCTACTGGGAGCCCTACATCTTCGTCGGACTCATCTTCTTTCTGATCTGCTTCGGCATGTCGCGCTATTCGATGTATCTCGAACGCCGGCTGGCCCGCGACCACAGGTAAGGACCCCGCCATGAGCGACAATTCCACCCGCCAGATCGACCGCAGCCACATGCAGGTCAGCGACGAGGTCGCGATCGACATCCGCAACATGAACAAGTGGTTCGGATCCTTCCATGTGCTGCGCGACATCAACCTGACCGTGTACCGGGGCGAACGCATCGTCATCGCCGGGCCGTCGGGGTCGGGCAAGTCCACCCTGATCCGCTGCATCAACCGGCTGGAGGAGCATCAGTCCGGCCACATCGTCGTGGACGGGATCGAGCTGACCGACGACATCAAGAACATCGACAAGGTGCGCTCCGAGGTCGGGATGGTGTTCCAGCACTTCAACCTGTTCCCGCACCTGACCGTCATGGAGAACTGCACGCTGGCGCCGATCTGGGTGCGCAAGGTGCCGCGCCGCCAGGCCGAGGAAACCGCCATGCGGTTTCTGGAAAAGGTCAAGATCCCCGAACAGGCGCACAAGTATCCCGGCCAGCTGTCGGGGGGCCAGCAGCAGCGCGTGGCTATTGCCCGGTCGCTGTGCATGCAGCCCAGGATCATGCTGTTCGACGAGCCGACATCGGCGCTGGACCCCGAGATGATCAAGGAGGTTCTGGACACCATGATCGAGCTGGCCGAGGAAGGCATGACGATGATCTGCGTCACGCACGAGATGGGCTTCGCCCAGGCGGTGGCGAACCGGGTGATCTTCATGGACCAGGGACAGATCGTCGAGCAGAACGAGCCGCACGAGTTCTTCAACAACCCCAAGTCGGAACGCACCAAGCTGTTCCTGTCCCAGATCCTGGGGCACTGAGCCACCTGCGGGGAATCATCGGCGGACCGCCCGGGGGCGCTTCGCCCCCGGACCCCCCGAGGATATTTGCGCACAGAAGATGCAGGCCGCAGGCCCGATGGTCAGTGGCGCCCGTCCAGCCGCACGAAATCCATGACGCTGCCCTGGCCCGGTTCGACCTGCGACCAGTCCTCGATCTGGAAATCCACCACCAGCGTCGCGCCGGTCGGGTAGCGGCGGAAATCCGGGTCCAGGGGCAGGCGGGCGGGCAGCAGCGCCGCGAATTCCGAAATGCCGGGGTTGTGGCCCAGCATCATGACCGTGGGCCGCGTCGCGGTCTTCAGGATCGCCAGCATCTTTTCGGGCCCCGCCTGATAAAGGCCGGGCTCGATCCGCAGCAGGGGGCGGACCTCGAGCGGTGCGCTGGCGATGGTCGCCCAGGTTTCCTGCGTGCGCGCGGCCGAGGAACACAGCACTTCCTCGGGCTCGTAGCCGCGCGAGGCCATCCAGTCGCCGAGCGCCAGGGCCGAGCGGCGGCCGCGATCGTTCAGCGGCCGGTCGTGATCGGCCAGGCCCGGGTCATCCCAGGCCGACTTGGCATGGCGGGTCAGGATCAGCCGTCGGTGTCCAAGCGGTGTCATATGCGGTCTGTCCCCGTGTCATGCCTGTTTGCACGACAGCCTGCCACAGGCGCTGCGCCTTCGGCAAGGCGGGCCGCCCCGTTACAACGAAGCCTCGCCCTGACGCAGGCCGCGGGGGCGGGTGCTGGGGGGCGTGGACCGGATCAGGCTGCCGGCGCCGTGTTCGGTGAAAAGCTCCAGCAGGGTCGCATTGGGAACGCGGCCGTCCAGGATCACCACCGCGCGCACGCCGTCCTGGAGCGCCTTCAGCGCGGTTTCGGCCTTGGGGATCATGCCGCCCGTGATGGTGCCGTCGGCGATCATGGCGCGGACCTGGTCGGGGTGAAGCTGCGTCAGGATCTGGCCGGTCCTGTCCTTGACCCCCGCGACATCCGTCAGCAGCAGCAGCCGGTCGGCGCGCAGCGCGCCGGCGATGGCGCCTGCGGCGGTGTCGCCGTTGACGTTGAAGGTCTCGTTGTCGGCCATGCCGGTGGCGACGGGGGCGATCACCGGGATCAGGCCGGCCTTGTAGAGGTCGCGGATGATCTGGACGTTCATCTCGACGGGGCGTCCGACGAAGCCCAGTTCGGGATCGTCCGCCTCGCAGACCATCAGATCGTCGTCCTTGCCGCTGATGCCTACGGCCCGCCCGCCGGCGTCGTTGATGGCCTGGACGATGCGCTTGTTGACCAGGCCCGACAGCACCATCTCGACCACCTCGACGGTGTCCTTGGTGGTCACGCGCTTGCCGCGCACGAAGGTGCTTTCGATGCCCAGCCGGGACAGCAGGTCGTTGATCATCGGCCCGCCGCCGTGGCAGACGACGGGGTTCATGCCGACCTGCTTCATCAGCACGATGTCGCGGGCAAATTCCGCCATCGCGTCGTCGTCGCCCATCGCGTTGCCGCCGAACTTCACGACGACGACCGCGCCGGAATAGCGCTGCAGGTAGGGCAGGGCCTCGGAGAGGGTTCTGGCGGTGGCGGTCCAGTCGCGGTCCATGTCTTGCGTTCTCATCCTTGAAGGCCCCTTTCGACGGCCGGACCCTAGGACGCTACGCCGGATCAGTCCAGTCGCGTTCAGTCCAGCCCGGCGATGATCGCGCGCAGCGTGGCGATGCCCTGGCCCTTCTCGGACGAGGTGACGACGATCTGGGGGAAGGCGGCGGGATGCTTCTGCAATTCGGTCTCGACCTGGTCCAGGACCGGCCGGAGGGCATTGGGGCCCAGCTTGTCGGCCTTGGTCATCACCACCTGGAAGGGCACGGCGGATCGGTCCAGAAGGGTCATGATCTCGTGATCGACGGCTTTCACGCCGTGGCGCGAATCGATCAGGCAGAAGGCGCGCCGCAGCGTCGGGCGGCCCGCCAGATAGGATTTCAGCAATGCCTGCCACCGGGCGACGACCGCGACCGGCGCCTTGGCGAAGCCATAGCCCGGCAGGTCCACCAGATAGCTGTGGTCGCCCAGGGTGAAGTAGTTGATCTCTTGCGTGCGGCCCGGCGTGTTCGAGGCCCGCGCCAGGCCCTTGCGGCCGGTCAGCGCGTTGATGAGGCTGGACTTGCCGGCGTTGCTGCGTCCCGCGAAGCAGACCTCGGGGCGGTCGGCGGGCGGCAAGCCGTCCATCGCGACGACGCCTTTCAGGAAGTCCACCGGCCCGGTGAACAGCAGGCGCGCGGCCTCGGCCTGGTCGGCCTCGGGTTCGGGGGCGACGGGAAAGGCGACCTTCATGCGGCCACCTGATCGCCAAGGGCGATGTCCCCGCCGGTCACCACCTCGGCGAAGATGCCGAAATCGCTGTGGCCGTAGAGGCGGTCGAGGGCGTCCGGCATATCGATGTCGCGTTCGCCGGTCCCGGTATCGGCCGAGGTCGCCTCGCAGCGGCCGACATGCTGGGTGACGCGCAACTCGACCGTGCCGATGCGGATGATCCGGCCGATCAGGTCGCGTTCGGCCCAGGGCTCCCAGCCCTCAATCCACAGGTTGCCGCGCCAGCGGTGCAGGCCCAGGGGCAACCCGGCCCGCGCCTCGAGATCCGCCAGGCTGGCCAGCGACAGGATCGAGATCCAGGGCCACTTCTGGTCGGTCCAGATCGCCGCACCGCGCACCAGCCGGGTGGGCGCGGGGGCGTCGGCCGGCCATAGCGGGCGCAGCCAGTCCACCAGCCTGTCGCCTTCGGTTTCAGGGTCGATGGTCAGATCGCCCCGGGCCGGCTGGCGCAGGGTCAGGCGACCGGCTGACCAGCCGCCGGTGACGGCCTGCAGGCCCGGCGACTGCACGCCCCGCAGGAAGCAGGACTTGGGCAGCCAGCGGTCGGGTTCGCCCGCCGCCTGGCCGGCCCGCGCGTGGCGTTCGCCGGCCTCGGTCAGCACCGCCCATTCGCGGTCGCCGGGCAGACGGCGCGCGGCGGTCAGGGTGACGCGGTCCAGCCCCTCGCCGCCGATCGACTTGATCGGGTGGCGGCGGATATGGGCCAGGCGCGCCGTCACTTGCTGCCCTTCCTCGGACGGGTGGGGATCGAGGACTTGATGTTGCCGAACAGGTCGGGCCGGTGGCCGTGCATCGACATGATCGTGTATTGCTGCGCGATGGTGATCAGGTTGTTGGTGATCCAGTACAGCACCAGCCCCGAGGCGAAGCCGCCCAGCATGAACATGAAGATCCAGGGCATCCAGGCGAAGATCATCTTCTGCGCCGGATCCGCGGGCGTCGGGTTCAGGCGCTGTTGCAGCCACATGCTGATGCCCAGAACGATCGCCAGCGCCGGCAGCGACAGCGAATGCAGCAGCGTGCCCTGGGCGGGGGGCGCGAAGGGCAGCAGCCCGAACAGGTTCCACAGCGACGAGGGATCGGGCGCGGCCAGATCCTGAATCCAGCCGATCCAAGGCGCGTGGCGCAGTTCGATCGTGACGAAGATCACCTTGTAGAGCGCAAAGAAGATCGGCACCTGTAGCAGGATCGGCAGGCAGCCGGCGGCCGGGTTGACCTTCTCGCGCTTGTAAAGCTCCATCATTTCCTTCTGGAACTTCATGCGGTCGTCGCCGGTGCGTTCCTTCAGCGCCTCCAGCTGGGGCTGAAGCTCCTTCATCTTGGCCATCGAGATGTAGGATTTGCGCGCCAGCGGGAAGACCAGCATCTTCAGGATGAAGGTCAGCGCGATGATCGACCAGCCCATGTTGCCGATCATGCCGTGCAGCCAGTGCAGCAGGCGGAAGATCGGCTTGGTCAGGAAGTAGAACCAGCCCCAGTCAATCGAATCCACGAAGCCCTGGATGCCGGGGCTTTCCTCGTAGGCGTTGATCGTCTCCCAGACCTTGGCGCCGGCGAACAGGTAGCTGGCGGCGCTGACCTGCGTTCCCGGCTGGACGCTCTGCATCGGGTAGCGGGCTTCGGTCTGATAGATGTCCGCGCCTTCGGCGTATTTCACCACCGAGGTGAAGGCCTGGCCGGGCGCGGGGGCCAGCGTGGTCATCCAGTACTTGTCGGTGAAGCCGATCCAGCCGTTGTTGGTGACCTCGTTCACCTCGGCCCGGCCTTCGCGTTCCACTGCGTCCAGTTCGGCGATGTCGTCGTATTTCAGCTCCATCAGCGTGCCGTCGTGCATCCCCACCGCGCCCTCGTGCAGGACGAAGAAGTTCTGCGTGTCGGGGCGGCCGTGGCGCGCGATGATGCCGTAGGGGGCGGCGGTGAAGGCGGCGTCGCCGTTGTTCTGCAGCGACTGGGTGACGGTGAACAGGTAATCCTCGTCAACCGCGAAGGTGCGGCGGAAGATCTGGCCCGAGCCGTTGTCCCAGGCCAGCGTCACCGGCTGGCCGGGGGCCAGCGTGTCGCCGGCTTCCACGGTCCAGACGGTCGAGGGGCCGGGAACGAGCGCGGGATCGACGCCGGGGCCGGGGGTCCAGCCATAGATCGCGTAATAGGGCTTGGCCGCGCCCGTCGCGATCGCCTGCGTGGCGGTGGCCGAGGACGGCGACAGCAGGCGGACATTGGGCGAATCCTCGTCCAGGGTCTCGCGGTATTTCGTCAGCAGCAGGTCGTCGATCCGCCCCCCCACCAGCGAGATCGAGCCCGAGAGCGAGGGCGTCTGGATCTCGACCCGGCCGGCCTGGGTGGCGGGTTCGGCGGGCGCGCCCAGATCGGCGGGCAGGGTGCTGCTTTCGGGGTTGGCCAGCGGGATGTCCTGCGTCTGCGTTTCGACCGCGACCGGCTGTTCTGCGGGCAGGGGCGGTTCGGGCGCGAAGACCGTGTACCAAACCAGGATCACCAGGAACGACAGGACGGTCGCCAGGATCAGATTGCGGTTGTTGTCTTCCATGCCAGCAAAGCCTTTCGCGTCGGTCGCGCCGCTTCAACAGAAGGGGCGGCTAAAGGTCAAGCGTATTTGGCCGCCGTGGCCAGCATCCGCAGCGTCCGTCCTAGTCGCGCAGCCGCGGCGCCTGGCCGGGGTCAGGCGCTTTGGCGCCGGGGAACAGCGCGGCAAAATCGAACAGCCCGGGGTCCAGCAGGTGCGAGGGGCGCACGTTCATCAGCGCCCGGAACATCACCTGGCGGCGGCCCGGGGTGCGGCTTTCCCACTCGTCCAGCAGGCGCTTGACCTGAACGCGCTGCAGGCCCTCCTGGCTGCCGCAGAGGTCGCAGGGGATGATCGGATAGCCCATCGCGCGGGAAAACCGCTCGCAGTCGGCCTCGGCCACATAGGCCAGGGGGCGCAGCACGGTCAGGTCGCCGTCCTCGTTCAGCAGCTTGGGCGGCATGGTCGCCAGCCTGCCGCCGTGGAACAGGTTCATGAAGAAGGTTTCCAGGATGTCGTCGCGGTGATGGCCCAGGACGACGGCCGAACAGCCTTCCTCGCGGGCGATGCGATACAGGTTACCCCGGCGCAGCCGCGAACACAGCGAACACATGGTCCCGCCCGGAGCGATCTTGTCGGTGACGATGGAATAGGTGTCCTGGTATTCGATCCGGTGCGCCACGCCGCGTTCGCTCAGGAAGGTCGGCAGCACGGTCGCGGGGAAGTTCGGCTGGCCCTGGTCCAGGTTGCAGGCCAGCAGATCGACCGGCAGCAGCCCGCGCCATTTCAGTTCGTGCAACACCGCCAGCAGGGTATAGCTGTCCTTGCCGCCCGACAGGCAGACCAGCCAGCGGTCGCCGGGGCGGACCATGCCGTAATCCTCGATCGCCTGCCGCGTCTCGCGCACCAGGCGCTTGCGCAGCTTGCGGAACTCGGTCGAGGAGGGCGCGCCCGCGAACAGCGGGTGGATCTCGGTCAGGTCGTCGGTGTCGTCCAGCATGGCAAGGCCCTTCATCCAAGGCGGTCGTGATCGGGATCGGCGCCCGGCACCGGATCATAGCCCGAGCCGCCCCAGGGATGACAGCGCGCGATCCGCCGCGCCGTCAGCCACCCGCCCCGCAGCGCCCCGTGCCGCGACAGCGCGTCCAGCGCATAGGCCGAACAGGTCGGCTGGAAGCGGCAGGCCTTCCCCATCCAGGGCGAGGCCAGCAGCCGGTAGGCGCGGACCGGCAGGGCCAGCAGAGAGGCCAGCGGGCTCATCCGTGGATCTTCCGCAGCGCGTGGCGCAGGTCGGCGCACAGGTCGGCGAAGGCGCGGCCGATCGTCGCATCCGGCCTGCCGACCAGCACATAGTCCCAGCCAGGCCGCGCGCCCTGGGGCAGATGCAGCCGCGCCGCTTCGCGCAGGCGGCGCTTGGCGCGGTTGCGCATCACCGCGTTGCCGATCTTTTTGGAACAGGTGAAGCCCACCCGGAACGGCGCCCCGTCGCCCCGGTCGCGGGCCTGCAGCAGGAAGCCGGGCGCCCCTTGGCGCAGCGCGCGGGACGCGGCCAGAAAGTCCGCCCGCTTGGCGATGACCGGGGGCATCGACATGCGAAATGCCGCCGTGCCGTCATCCGCAGGTCGCTCTGAGGCACCGGGATGGGGCAGGGGCGGCATCGGCAGGGCCTTGGATCGGGCGGGACGGTCCCGCCGCACGGGATCAGGCCGACAGGCGCTTGCGGCCCTTGGCGCGGCGCGCGTTCAGCACGCGGCGGCCGCCGCTGGTGGCCATGCGGGCGCGAAAGCCGTGGCGGCGCGCACGAACGAGATTCGAGGGTTGATAGGTGCGCTTCATGGTCGTTCTCCGGGATCTTGTCTTGCGGATGGCGGGCAGCCGGGGCAAGGAAGCAAGGCTTCACCCCGCACGCGGACGCGCCGGTTGTTCGAAGCCCGCTGGATAGAGGAAGGGGGCCGGTCCGTCAACCGGCAAGTCGCGGTTTCGCGCAGGTGACTGGAAATCCCCGCCGGAACCTGCGAAAGATCACATTCGTTTGATGCGCAAGCGGGGGCCGGTCGGGCTGAAACACGCGCATCCTCGGGCGCTGACCATCAAGAGTGCATGCAACTGAACACGATCTCTGGCCGATTCGCCGCGTTGACGATCATCTTCGTCATGCTGGCCGAAGTGCTGATCCTGCTTCCGGCGCTGGCCAGCTTTCGGCTGGATTACCTCGAATCGCGGCTGGAGCGGGCGCAGATCGCCAGCCTTGCGCTGCTGGCGACCGATGAATCCCTGGCCGCCGACCTGGAATCGGAACTGCTGCAGAATGCGGGGGTCTTCAACGTCGTCCTGCGGCGCGACGACATCCGCCAGCTTGTGCTGTCCTCGCCCATCCCGGGGCCGGTCGCCCAGACCTACGACCTGCGCGAACAGGGCGTGTTCCAGAGCATCGACGACGCGCTGGGGGTGCTTGTGAACCGCCAGAACGAGGTGATCCGGGTCATCGGCGCCCCGGTGAACCAGGCCGGCCAGCTGATCGAGATCACCATGGAGACGGCGCCGCTGCGCACCGGCATGATCGAATACGGCTTCCGCCTGCTGCTGCTGTCGGCGGCCTTCTCGATCCTGACGGCGATCCTTCTGAACCTGGCCGTGCAGCGTCTGGTGCTGGTGCCGATCCGGCGCGTCATCAGCCACATGGTGTCCTATGCCCAGGCGCCGGGCGATCCGCGCCACATCATCATCCCCGACGCCCGCCTGGCCGAACTGCGCGACGCGGAAACCGCGCTCGAGACGATGCAGAAGACCGTGACCTCGTCGCTGAAGCAGAGGGAGCGGATGGCGCAGCTGGGCGAGGCGGTGGCCAAGATCAGCCACGACCTGCGCAACATCCTGACGACCGCGCAGATCTTCGCCGACCGGCTGGAGGACAGCGGCGATCCCAAGGTCAGGCGGGCGGCGCCCAAGCTGGTCAATTCGATCAGCCGCGCCGTGAACCTGTGCGAGACGACCCTGGCCTTCGGCAGGGCCGAGGAGCCTGCGCCGACGCTGTCGCGCTTCAACCTGGCGCAACTGGCCGCCGAGGTCATCGAGGCCGAGACCCTGGCCAGCGGCGACGGCCCGAAGGTCGAGTTCCTGTGCGACATTCCGCCCAGCCTGATGATCCGGGCCGATCGCGACCAGCTGTTCCGCGTCCTTGCCAACCTTGCCCGCAACGCCCGCCAGGCCATCGAGGGCACCGGCCAGCCCGGCACGGTCGAGATCGGCGCCGGCGAAAGCGACAGCGACTGGTGGATCCGCGTGGGCGACACCGGGCCGGGCCTGCCGGACAGGGCCCGGGAATACCTGTTCAAGCCCTTCGCCGGCAGCGCCCGCAAGGGCGGCACGGGCCTGGGCCTGACCATCGCCGCCGATCTGGTGCGCGGTCATGGCGGGCGGCTGGAGCTGGTGCGCAGCGATGCCGAGGGCAGCGAGTTCATGATCCACATCCCGCGCGACGTGGCGATCCTTCCGGCCGCGCGGATGGCGGGGGCGTGACAACCCCGCGCCCGGCGTTTTTTCCGCCCGACCCCCTTGCATCCCCCCGGCAGCCGTCTACATGACCGCCCTATGACGGACCCGTAGCTCAGCTGGATAGAGCACCAGACTACGAATCTGGGGGTCGGGCGTTCGAATCGCTCCGGGTCCGCCACTTCCCCTCATGATCCCCCCATCACGACGCGCTGCCGGCGCGTCCGGCCCATCGCGTGCGGGTATCCTTCCCATTTGGCTGCGTTGCGGACGGGCGGCCCCCCGGCAGGGGGTGCTTCATGGCGGATGCGGCATGGGCTATAGCCAGTGCATGATGCATCGCGCGGCCGGTGGCCTTCTTGAACACGTCCTTCGCCTGCGCGCCGGTCTGGGCCGGTCCGAGGCGCTGCGCCAGCGTCTGGCGCTGGACGGCGCCGGCCCGGCCGAGATCTGGATCCACGGCGCCTCGGTCGGAGAGCTGACTTCCGCGCGGCCGGTCATAGAAGCCCTGGCGGCCACGCATCGCGTGCTGGTGACGGCCAACAGCCTGACCGGGCGGGACAGGGCGGCCGGCTGGGGCCTGCCGGCACGGCTGGCGCCGCTGGATCTGCCCGGCACCTTGGCGCGGTTCCTGGATCAGGTGCAGCCGCGCCTGCAGATCACCGTCGAGGCCGAGTTCTGGCCGCTGCGATCCTGGGCCCTGGCGCGGCGCGCCATCCCCCAGGCGGTCATCGGCGCGCGCATGTCGGAACGGTCTGCCCGGAGATGGGCACGGCTGCCGGGGCTGATCGGGCCGGTGCTGGGGCGGCTGGCAGCCCTGTCGGCCCAGGATGCCGACAGCGAAGGGCGGCTTGGGGCGCTGGGGGTTCCTGCCGGGGCGATCCTGCCGCGGCTGGATCTGAAGCTGCTGAGCCCCGCCGGGATCACGCTGCCGCCGCCCTCGGCGGATCGCGACAGGACGCTGCTGGCGGCCTCGACGCATGAGGGAGAGGAGGCCGCGGTTCTGGACGCCTGGGCCCTGGCCCGCCGCCGCCACCCCGACCTGCGCCTGATCCTGGCCATCCGTCACCCGCAGCGCGGCGATGCGGTGGCGGCCCTGCTGGCGCAACGCGGCATCGCCCACGGGCGCCGGTCGCGCGGCGCGGCGGGGGAAAAGGTGCTGCTGGCCGATACCCTGGGGGAAATGGACCGCTGGTATGGCGAAGCCGGGCTCTGCTTCGTGGGCGGGTCCCTGGCGGACCGGGGCGGCCATACCCCGTGGGAGCCCGCCGCCCACGGTTGCGCGATCCTGCACGGCCCCCATGTCGGCAATTTCCGCGAGGCCTATGCCGCCCTCGACGCCGCGGGTGGGGCGATCGCCGTCGATGCGGGCAGCCTGGCCGGGCAACTGGCCGGGCTTGCCGACGCGCCGGACCGGGCGCGGCAGGTGGGGCGGGCGGCGCGCCTGGTGCTGGACCGTCGCGCCGGCGATCCCGCCGCTTTGATCGCGCATCTGCGGGAACTTGCAGGGCCGCCCGGCCGATCCGATATAGGCGGGGAAGGAAGGGGTTCTTAACCGATGATCCGCTATGCGCTGCGCTGCGAGAAAGGCCATGACTTCGACGGCTGGTTCCGGTCGTCCGATGCGTTCGAGACGACCCTTGCGGCCGGGTACGTCGCCTGCACCCAGTGCGGATCGGCGCAGGTCCGGAAGTCGCTGATGGCGCCCTCGGTCGCCTCGGAACGCAAGGCGGGGCCTGCCCCGAACCCCCTGGAGGCCGCCTTGCAGGCCCTGCGCCAGCAGGTCGAGGCCAACAGCGACTATGTCGGCCTGAAATTCGCCGACGAGGCCCGCGCCATGCACGAAGGCCGCATCCCCCGCCGGTCGATCCACGGAGAAGCAAGGCCAGACGAGGCCCGCAAGCTGCTTGAGGACGGGGTGCCGGTGGCCCCCTTGCCCTTCATCCCGCGCCAGAAGACGAACTGATCGGCAGGGCAGGCGCGGCTATTCCCTTTCCGCCCTTGCGGTTCCGCCCCCCGCCCCTAAAAGCCGCGGCCAGCAGAAACCCCTGGCTGGAGGCCTCGCGATGCCGCTTCTGGTGATGAAATTCGGCGGCACGTCGGTCGCGGATCTGGACCGCATCAAGAACGCTGCCCTGAAGGTGCAGCGCGAGGTCGAGCGCGGCTATGACGTCATCGTGATCGTCAGCGCCATGTCGGGCAAGACCAACGAACTGGTGGGCTGGGTGGAACAGACCTCGCCGCTGTTTGACGCGCGCGAATACGATGCCGTCGTCAGTTCGGGCGAGAACGTCACGGCCGGGCTGATGGCGCTGACCTTGCAGGAACTGGGCGTTCCGGCGCGCAGCTGGCAGGGCTGGCAGGTGCCGATCAACACCACCGCCCAGCATTCCGCAGCCCGCTTCGTGGACATCCCGCGCGCCAACATCGACCAGAAGTTCGCCGAGGGCTTCAAGGTCGCCGTGGTCGCGGGCTTCCAGGGGCTGGGGCCGGACGGGCGCATCACCACGCTGGGCCGGGGGGCTCGGACACGACGGCCGTCGCCTTCGCCGCCGCCTTCGGCGCCGAACGCTGCGACATCTACACGGATGTGGACGGGGTCTATACCACCGATCCGCGCATCACCTCGAAGGCCCGCAAGCTGGACAGGATCGCCTTCGAGGAGATGCTGGAACTGGCGTCGCTGGGCGCCAAGGTCCTGCAGACCCGGTCGGTCGAACTGGCGATGCGCTACAAGGTGCGGCTGCGGGTGCTGTCGTCCTTCGAGGAAACGACCGAAAATTCGGGCACGCTGATCTGTGCCGAGGAGGAAATCATGGAATCGAAAGTCGTCAACGGCGTCGCCTCCTCGCGGGACGAGGCCAAGATCACCCTGGTCACGGTCGAGGACCGGCCCGGCATCTCGGCCGCGATCTTCGCGCCGCTGGCCGAGGCGGGCGTGAACGTGGACATGATCGTGCAGAACATCTCGGAAAAGGATTACGAGAACCATCCCGGTTCGGTGACCGACATGACCTTCTCGGTGCCGATCAACCAGGTCGAACGTGCGAAGCGGGCGATGGAGGAGGCCAAGGCCGCCGGGCAGATCGCCTATGACGAACTGGTGGTGGACACCGAGGTGGCCAAGGTGTCGGTGGTGGGCATCGGGATGCGCAGCCATGCCGGCGTGGCCGCCCGGATGTTCAAGGCGCTGGCCGATGAAAACGTCAACATCAAGGTCATCTCCACCAGCGAGATCAAGATTTCGGTGCTGATCGACCGCAAATATATGGAATTGGCCGTGCAGGCGCTGCATGATGCCTTTGGCCTGGAAGCGGCCTGATATCTTCCTGACGGCGTGCCGGATGGCATCTGCGGGGCAAAGCAAGGCAGGGCAGGCGGGCGATGCAGGACCGCAAGGACAGCGATTCACGCAAGCTGTTGAAACGGTTGAAGGACATCCTGGCTGCCGCCGGCGGTGGTCAGGACCGGCTTGACCAGATCACCCATCACATCGCCGATTCGATGGGAACGCAGGTCTGTTCGATCTATCTGTTCCGCGATGCCCAGACGCTCGAACTCTGCGCGACCGAGGGGTTGCGGCCGGAATCCGTCCACCGCACCCGCCTGCGCCTGGGCGAGGGGCTGGTGGGGCGGGTGGCGCGCACGGGGCGCTATGTGAACACCGCCAACGCTCCCTCCGAACCCGGCTTCCGCTTCATGCCGGAAACCGGCGAGGAGGTGTTCCCGTCCTTTCTGGGGGTGCCGATCCAGCGGGTCGGGGAACGGCTGGGCGTTCTGGTGGTCCAGTGCCGCGAGGCGCGGCTGTTTTCCGAAGACGAGATCTATGGCCTGGAAGTGGTGGCCATGGTGCTGGCTGAAATGGCGGAACTGGGCGCCTTCCAGGGCGGCCAGTCCGATTCGCTGCCGCCCAAGCACCGCTTTCCGCTGCTGATCCGCGGCTCGACCGGGCAGGAGGGGGCGGCCGAGGGCCGGGTCTGGCTGCACGAGGCGCGCGTCGTGGTGACGAACCCGGTGGGCGACGATCCCGACCGGGAACTCGCGCGCCTGAACGAGGGCGTGGCGATGCTGCGCAGCACCGTGGACAAGATGGTGGCGGCGGCCGACATGGGCGGCGAGGGCGAACACGCCGCCGTCCTGGAAACCTATCGCATGTTCGCCCATTCGCGCAGCTGGCTGAAGCGCATGGAGGAGGACATCCATCTGGGCCTGTCTGCCGAGGCCGCTGTGGAAAAGGAACAGTCGGCGGCGCGGGCGCGGCTGGAACGGGCCGCCGACCCCTATCTGCGCGAACGGCTGCACGATCTGGACGACCTGTCCAACCGGCTGCTGCGGATCCTTACCGGGCAGGGGGCCGACACCGGCGCCCAGATGCCCGACAACCCGATCCTGGTTGCCCGCAACATCGGCCCTGCGGAACTGCTGGAATACGGCCGCCGCCTGAAGGGCGTCGTGCTCGAGGACGGATCGGTGGGCAGCCATGCCACCATCGTCGCCCGCGCATTGGCGATCCCGCTGGTCATCCACGCCGCCCGCATCACCACCGAGGCGCTGAACGGCGACACCATCCTGGTGGACGGCGATCATGGCGTGGTCCATCTTCGCCCCGAGGAAAGCGTCCACAAGGCCTTCCTGGACAAGATCGCCATGCAGGCCGAGGCGCAGAACCGCTATGCCAGCCTGCGGACACTGCCTGCCACCGCGACCTGCGGCACGACGGTGCAGCTTTACATGAACGCGGGCCTGATGGCCGACCTGCCCTCGCTGGCGGGGTCGGGCGCCGAGGGGGTGGGCCTGTTCCGCACCGAATTGCAGTTCCTGGTCCGCAGCCACGTCCCCCGCCGCCGCGAACTGGCCGAACTCTATCGCCGGGTGCTGGACAACGCGCAGGGCAAGCCGGTGATGTTCCGCACGCTGGACATCGGGTCCGACAAGGTGCTGCCCTACATGAAGCCGCAGGACGAACCCAATCCGGCCATGGGCTGGCGTGCGATCCGGGTGGGGCTGGACAAGCGCGGGATCCTGCGGATGCAGATCCAGGCGCTGATCCGCGCCGCGGCGGGACGGCCGCTGCACGTCATGTTCCCGTTCATCGCCGACATCGGCGAATACGAGGCCGCCTACAAGATCCTGATGCACGAGCTGTCGCGCGAACAGCGGCTGGGCCATGCCATGCCCACCGACATCCGCGTGGGGGCCATGCTGGAAACCCCCTCGCTGGCCTTCGCGCCCCGGAAGTTCTTCGAGATGTGCGACTTCGTGTCGATCGGCGGCAACGATCTCAAGCAGTTCTTCTTTGCCGCCGACCGAGAGAACGAACGGGTGCGCCGCCGCTATGACACGCTCAGTTCCTCCTTCCTGCTGCTTCTGCGCCAGATCATCGAGCGGTGCGAGGAGGCGCGGGTGCCGCTGTCCTTCTGCGGCGAGGATGCCGGCCGCCCGGTCGAGGCGCTGACCTTCGCCGCCCTGGGAATCCCGCGCCTGTCGATGCGCCCGGCCTCGATCGGGCCGGTCAAGCACCTGATCCGGCGGGTGTCGCTGACCGGCCTGCGCGAGGTGATCGACGCAGGTCTGGACGCCGGGCTGCCCAACCTGCGCGGTCCGGTCACCGAATGGCTGGCGCGGCATTAGGCGGAAAGCCGCAGGGCGGGGCATCGGCTGCCCGGTCGGCGCCGGCTGGACCGTCGCACGTCAGGCTTCTGCCTTGCTGCGGCGACGCAGCCCCCTTATATTGAAACGGTTTTTGGTAACCATCACCCGACATGAAACGCCGTCATTTTCTCAACGCAGCGACCGCCTTGGCCGCAGGAGGGTCGTTCATGGCCGTGCCTGCGCAGGCGCAGACAGCACCGGACGAGGCGGCATCGGCCGGCGAGGGGAAAGACACCCCTCCGGCCCCGGCCACCTTCGGATTCGAGGACGTGGCCTCTATGGCCGCGGATCGCGCAACCCGGGTTTACGAACAGCCGGTTGCCGAGCAGGTGGGCAGTTTCGCCAACCTGACCTATGACAAGTACCGCGCGATCCGCTTTCGCCGCGATCTTGACCCCTTCGCGGGCAACCCGCGCTTCGGGATGGATCTGCTGCCGCCCGGCGCGATCTTCTACGAGCCGGTCAACATCAGCATCGTGCGCGACGGCGTGCCGCAGCGGCTTGAATTCGACCCGGCGATGCTGGAGTTCGATCCCTCGCAGTTCCCCGAGGGCGCCGATCTGCAGAACAAGGGCGACATGGGCTGGTCGGGCTTCCGGCTGCGCACCATCCTGAACCGCCCCGGCGTGATGGACGAGTTCCTGGTGTTCCAGGGGGCCACCTATTTCCGCGCCGTGGCGCGCGGGACGATCTATGGCCTGTCGGCGCGCGGGCTTGCCATCAAGACCGGCAGCCCCGACGGCGAGGAGTTCCCGCTGTTCACCGACTTCTGGATCCAGGAACCGTCCGAGACATCGGAATGGGTGCGCATCTACGCGCTTCTGGACAGCAAGTCCGTCGCGGGCGCCTATCAGTTCGACGTCAATCCGGGTGCCGCGACGGTGGTGCGGACGCGGGCCGCGCTGTTCCCGCGCGTCGATCTGCAGAGCACCGGTCTTGCGCCGCTGACATCGATGTTCTGGTTCGGCCCGGCAAGCCGCCGCGAGGTTGACGACTATCGCCCCGCCGTTCACGACAGCGACGGCCTGGCCATGCATACGGGCGCCGGGCAGGCGCTGTGGCGGACCCTGGGGGCGCACGAAAACCTGCAGATCTCGTCCTTCGTGGACAACAATCCGCGGGGCTTCGGTCTGGTGCAGCGCAGCCGCGACTTCGACAACTATCAGGACGCCGAGGCGCTTTACCACCTGCGTCCCTCGGCCTGGATCGAGCCCGAGGAGAACTGGGGAGAGGGCGAGGTGCGCCTGGTCGAGATCCCCGTCGAGAACGAGTTCAACGACAACATCGTCAGCTTCTGGGTGCCGAAAGAGCCGCTGGCCCGCGACCGGCGCCACGACTTCCGCTATCGGCTGATCTTCTCGGGGCTGCCGGCCAACGACCTGCCGCTGGCCAAGGTCCGGCAGGTGCGCAGCGGCCGGTCCATCAATTCCGAAGCCGCGCGCAGCGTCATCGTCGATTTCGACCTGTCGCTTTTCACCGACGCGATGCCGCAATCGCAGGTGACTACCTCGGCGGGACGGATCGCCCATGCCTACCTGAAGCCGCTGGCCGACCAGGGCGTCCTGCGCCTGGCCTTCGAGTTCGAGCCGGGCGACGCGATGCTGGCCGACCTGCAGGCGGTGCTGACCTCGCCCGAGGGCGTGGCGCAAAGCGAAACTTGGCTCGCGCGCTGGACCGCATGAGTCGGGCGCGCGTCCTGGCGGACTGCCACCGGCTGCCCGCCACTCCGGCCGAAGCGCCGCTGGCCATGCCGGTGCAGGATTTCGGGGCGCCGCCGCAACCGGCCTTCCCGCGCGTCCACGACGGCTGGCGCGTCTGGATGGCCCGGCTGGTCGCCTTCGGCGGCACCGCGGCCCTGGCCGTCATCGGCTTTCAGCAGATGCTGCGCACCTTCGGCGACGATCCGACGCCGATGCAATGGGCGCTGCTGGTCCTGTTCGTGCCGACCTTCGCCTGGGTGGGGTTTTCCTTCTGCAACGTGCTGGCGGGCCTGTTCGCGCCGCGCCTGACCACGCCCGAAGGGCCGAACACGGCCCGCCTGGTCGTGGTCATGCCGATCTACAACGAGGACGCGCAGAAAAGCATCGGCCTGCTGACCGCCCTGGCGCGCGAGCTTGACCGCGAGGGCCTGGGCGAGCGGGCCGAGATCTTCGTGCTGTCCGACACCCGCGATCCGGTCGTGGCCGTGAACGAGACGCTGGTGATCGACGCGGCCCGCCGCATGTCGCCCCTGCCGATCTGGTATCGCCGCCGCATCACCAACGAGGACCGCAAGACCGGCAACATCGGCGACTTCATCCGCCGCTGGGGTGGCCGCTACGATCAGATGGTGGTGCTGGATGCCGACAGCATCATGACCGGCGCCACGATCCGGGCGCTGTCGGCGCGCATGAACGCCGATCCGCGGCTGGCGCTGATCCAGACCATGCCGGTCCTGGTGGGGGGCGAGACGATCTTTGCCCGCCTGACGCAGTTCGCGGGCCGGGTCTATGGCCCGATGATCGCGCGCGGCGTTTCCGCCTGGTCGGGCGACACCGGCAACTTCTGGGGCCACAACGCCATCATCCGCCTGCCGGCCTTCGCCTCGGCCTGCGGCTTGCCGCGCCTGCCCGGCAAGCCGCCCTTCGGCGGCACCATCCTGTCGCACGATTTCGTCGAGGCGGCGGCGCTGTGCCGGGCCGGCTGGAAGGTCCGGCTGGACCACGATCTGCGCGGCAGCTTCGAGGGCTGCCCGCCGACGCTTCTGGACATGGCCGTGCGCGAACGGCGTTGGGCCCAGGGCAACCTGCAGCATTCGCGCCTGTTCGGGATGCGCGGCGCCCGCGCCATCACCCTAGCCCATTTCACCATCGGCATCCTGGGCTTCCTGATGAGCCCGCTGTGGCTGGCCCTGATCCTGGTCGGCCTTGCGCTGTCGGCCACGGTGCTGCTGTCCACGCCCGAATACTTTCCCACCGCCTATCAGCTGTTCCCGGACTGGCCGGTGTTCGACGCCCAGCGGATGCTGTGGCTGTTCGCGGTGTCGATGGCGCTTCTGCTGCTGCCCAAGCTGATCGCCACCTTCCGCGCCTGGCTGCGGCCGCTGGCGCGCAATTCCGGCGGGCCGGTGCGGATCTTCGCCAGTTCCCTGTTCGAGATCCTTCTGTCGGCGCTGATCGCCCCGGTCCAGATGCTGATCCAGACGCGCCAGATCTTCGACATCCTGCGCGGCCGCGACAGCGGCTGGAACGCCCAGGTGCGCGCCGGATCCATGCCCGACTGGAACGTGGTGATCGCGCGGCACTGGGTGCATGTCGGGCTGGGCCTCGGCACGCTGATCGTGCTGGCGCAGTTCTCGCCCCCGCAACTGATCTGGCTGTCGCCGATCCTGGCGGGGCTGATCCTGTCGCCGCTCACCTCGCGCTATTCGGCCAGCCCGATCTTCGGCCGCTGGGCGCGGATGCGCGGGCTGCTGGTCACCCCCGAGGAACGCGATCCCCCGGCCATCCTGACCGAGGCCAGCGCGGTGGTGCGGGCGATGCCCCGCCCGCTGAGGGGAACACCGGGCCTTCTGGCCTTCGCCGAGGAACCCGGCCAGATCGACCGCCACGTGGCGCTGCTTCCCGAAAACCCGGCCCTGCCCGACGACAAGCGCCTGGCGCGCATCACCGCCGGCGCAAAGATCGGCCATGCGGCCACCAAGGCGCAGGCCCTCGGCTATCTGACCCGCGACGAAACCGACGCCCTGGTGTCCGACCCCGCGCTGCTGCGGCAATGGAGCCTGCTTCCCTCATGAAGCGGCTGATCGCTCTGGACATGCTGCGCGGCTACGCGCTGGTCTGCATCATGCTGGACCACATGCCGGTTTCGGCGTTGCGGTCGTTCACGCTGGCCAATTTCTCGATCTTCGACGCGGCGGAACTGTTCGTGCTGCTGTCGGGCTTCCTGGTCGGCATGGTCTGGCTGGCAGTCGAGATGAAGCAGGGGCGCCGCGCCGCGCAATGGCGCTTTGCCCGCCGCGCCTTCGAGGTCTGGCGGGCCCTGGTGTTCGGCGGGATGCTGATGGCGCTGGTGTCGGCCGGCCTGCTGGCGCTGGAGATGGACCATACCGCGATCTGGCACCAGTATGCGGTCTGGGTGCTGGAAAACCCTCTCGGCTTCCTTGGCGTGCTGGCCAGCATGTGGCTGCAGCCGAACCTGCTGGACGTGCTGGCCGTCTATGTGATCCTGCTGGCCTCGGTGCCGGTGCTGGTGCCGCTGCTGATCCGCTATCCGGTGGGGTTCGCGGCCGGATCCTTCGTGCTGTGGTGCTTTGCGCCGCTGCTGAACGCCTTCGTGCCCAACCACCGCCTGGGCGGCTTGCTGTTCAATCCCTTCGGCTGGCAGATGCTGTTCTTTTCCGGCATCGCGATGGGCTTGTTCCGCAGGCAGATGATGCCGGTCCTGATGCAGCACAGGACGCTGCTGACGGTGCTTTCGGCCGGGATGTTCCTGTTCGGCACCGCCATCATCATCGGCGCCAAGATCGGCGCGCCGGCGCTGGCCTTCCGCGACGCCCTGCGCCTGATCTATGGCGGAGAGATCGGCAAGTGGGATCTGGACGGCACCCGCTACATGGCCATCATGGCCGCAAGCTGGCTGGTCGCCGTCCCCCTTGCCGACATCATGGAGCGGATGGCCGCCAGCCGGCTGGGGGTGGCCCTGCAGCAGATCGGGCGGGGCGGGCTGTTCTCGTTTCTGGCCTGCGTTCTGTTGTCGGTGCTGGGCGACGCTTTCCAGATGAACCCGCCCGACCAGGGCATCCTGCGCCGCATGGTGGTCGATGTCTGGGCGATGCTGGCGCTGTGGTGGCTGTCGGCCCTGTGGCTTGCCTATGGCGCCCCTTGGCAACTGTCCCTGCGGCTGCGGCGCAAGACCGCTGCCTGACGCGAAAACGCGACATCCGCCAGCCCGCCGTTCCGGCAAGGGGGCCGGCCGGGACGACGCTGCGCACCAGGATACCGGGGATCTGGAGGCGGGTACCGGACCTGCTACCATTGTTCTAAGCCACTGGGCGGCTTGAATAACCGAGTGTGAGGTTGAGTTGTATGTCGCACTTCGTGTCACGCTTATGCTGTCTGAGTTGTTTACCTGTCAACTGTTCGAATTGCCTTGTACCGGCCCTACGCAGGTTGAACCGCCTTGCCCTGCACCGCTCAAACTGCAATGCGATAAGGGGTATCCCTGACTGTCGCGCCGGGGGTATGGGGGAAGTTGTCGCGCCCGAGTATGTAGATAGGCCACGAAAAATTGTGCCGAGAAATCACGTTGACTGACAAGCCCATCAACAGGTTCCTCATGAAGTTGAAACTCCAACTATCGCCGCCTCGGCAATCCGTTGCCCAATTCCTTGGATGCCGGGGTAAACAAGAGAACTATCGACGCCCAAGTTGAGCAATTGCTGGAGAAACGGACGTCTACATGCAGCCCTTATAATGACTTTTCCCATTTTATTGATCTCCAACCGATCTAAATTGCGCTCATCTAAAGGTGTAAAATCCTCCTGGTCGCCGTAGTTTTGAATTGTGAAGACACTTTTTTGCATGCGTATGCGCTCATCAATCACAGGAGGATTTAACCTGGTGATGCGATCGCTCCAAGGTAGCCTAGGGTCAGGACCCATTAATCGGCTTGCGGTCGCCTTGGCTGCGTGATTCACGCTCCCGAACTGATGGGGGCAATGATGAGCAATCTTTTCTGGCTGACCGACGAGCAGATGGAGCGTTTGAAGCCGTTCTTTCCGAGGAGTCATGGCAAGCCGCGGGTTGATGATCGTCGGGTCTTGAGCGGCATAATCTTCATCAATCGTAATGGGTTGAGATGGTGCGATGCGCCGCGTGAATATGGACCTCCGAAGACGCTCTACAACCGATGGAAGCGGTGGGGCGACATGGGAGTCTTCGCCAGGATGATGGAAGGACTGGCCTCCGAGGGTGCCGAGCAGAAGACCATCATGATCGATGCGACCTACCTGAAAGCGCACCGCACGGCTTCGAGCCTGCGGGCGAAAAAGGGGGCCCGACGACCAGCGCGGACGTTTGATTGGCAGAACGAAGGGCGGGCTCAATACCAAGCTACATGCCGTTACCGACGCCAAGGGACGGCCCCTGAAGTTCTTCATGACCGCGGGCCAAGTGAGTGACTACACCGGAGCCGCCGCCCTGCTGGGCAGCTTGCCCGCTGCCGAGTGGATGATCGCGGATCGCGGTTACGACGCCGACTGGTTCCGGGAAGCGTTGAAAGACAAGGGGATACGCCCTTGCATCCCGGGGCGGAAGTCGCGCGGCAAGGCGGTCCGCTACGACAAGCGGCGCTATCGCCGCCGCAACCGCATCGAGATCATGTTCGGTCGCCTGAAAGACTGGCGCAGGGTCGCAACCCGCTATGACAGATGCGCCAAGACCTTCCTGTCCGCTGTCGCACTCGCGGCAACCATCATGTTCTGGCTTTGAAGATCAATGAGTCTGGACCCTAAGATCGGGGCTAACAAATCTTCGACCGTGTGTGGGAGAAATATAAAACAACGCACAGTCTGTATTGTGGTTGAGATTATTTACAGCAAAGTAAAGTGCAATCAGTGGATCCAAGGTCCAATCTAATAGTTGCGTAGGGACGCCGTAGTGTTGAGCAATGACTCTATCGGCAATGGGGCTTCTTTCATAATTTGGGAGAAGGATTGCACCACGGTTAAAAAAAGCTGAAACCATATATTCTTCTTGACTATAAAATAGCTTTTCCTTGTTTTGTCCCCACAGATTGTAGTTGTGCCTGTAGAGCGATGGAATAAGACGCCATTCGGCGTCGCTGTGACCTCTAAAAACAAAGTCATGACCAAGGCATCCGCTATCGCTTAAATACGACATAAAGCTCCAGAGGTTGTCGCCGCTGTTCCACTCTATCACTTCCACACTACGATCCTTTCATCTAACTTAACCATTCGAAGTTAACCGATGTTCATTCTTACGCTTCATCTATCAATTTATGTCAGTTGTGATTATTGTTCGAGCAACTGCACGTCTTGTACGGTAACGCAAGAACATCTCTTGCTCCCATGCAGCTTCAACACGCGGCCCGACCGACGCGCAGCCGCTGCACTTCAGCCGGTGCCGCGCCGCTTCCGTCAATGCTGACGACCATACAAGCAGCCCTTAATGGCCCCTCGTCACCAGTTCTTGATTCCTAAGAAGCGTGGCGACAAAGCGGCTACACTGTCCCTATTCGGCAGCTGCCCCGCGCTACGATCTTCCAGCTAAGTGATTGATTTTCCTTGGAGGCGGGTACCGGAATCGAACCGGTCTTCACGGATTTGCAATCCGCTGCGTAACCTCTCCGCCAACCCGCCGCCGTGAGGTCTGCATCCAATAGAGGATTGCCGCACGGCTTGCAAGACGCGAACCTGCGTCGTTGCGGGACCCTCGGAATCATGGCAATAAGCGCAAAAAGCAGTTCGCAGAGGTTCCGGTAATGAGCGATTTCGCCACGCGGCGCACCATGATGGTGGACAGCCAGGTTCGGCCCAACGATGTCACGAAATTCCCGGTCATCGAGGCCATGCTGGCGGTCCCGATGGAGGATTTCGTTCCCCCCTCGCGCCGGTCCGTGGCCTATGCCGGGGAAAACCTGGACCTGGGCGGCGGCCGTGTCGTGCTGGAACCGCGGACCTTGGGAAAGATGATCGACATGCTGGATCTGGACCCCGACGACCTGGTGATGGATGTAGGCTGCGGCTACGGCTATTCCTCGGCCCTGCTGGCGCGGCTGGTCCAGACCGTCGTCGCCATCGAGGAGGATCCCGAGATGGCCGCCGAGGCCGAGCGGCGGCTGTCCGAGGCCGGCGTCTTCAACGTCGCGGTGCTGAACGCCCCGCTGGCCCAGGGCGCCGAGCGGCAGGGCCCCTTCGACGCGATCCTCATCAACGGCGGCGTCGAAGAGGTTCCCGCGCCGATCCTTGCCCAGCTGAAAGAGGGCGGCCGGATCGCCGCGCTGTTTCTGGAAGGCGCGCTCGGCGTCGTCCGCATCGGCCACTGCCTGGTCGGCCGGGTCGTCTGGCGCTATGCCTTCAACGCCTGGGCCCCGCTCCTGCCGGGCTTCCAGCGGGTGCGGAGTTTCTCGCTATGAGGGGTTTTCACGCTGTTGCCGGGATCGCGTTCGGCGCCGCGTTCGCCTTTGGCGGGCAGGCCGTCCAGGCCCAGCAGACGCTGGCCGATACGATGGTTGCCGCCTATCGGCACTCGGCCCTGATCGAACAGAACCGCGCCGTCCTGCGCGCCGCCGACGAGGACGTGGCGGCAGCCGTCGCCGCGCTGCGCCCGGTGATCGAGTGGACCGCCAGCCATACTGTCCAGCGGGTCGAGGGGCTGACCGGCTATACCACCGCCCGTTCGACCTCGGTGCAGATCGGCGCCCAGATCCTGCTTTACGACTGGGGGCGTTCGCAGCTTGCCATCGACGCCGCCAAGGAACTGGTGCTGGCGACGCGGCAGGGTCTGGTGGCGGTCGAGCAGGATGTCCTGCTGTCGGCGACCGTGGCCTTCTTCGACATCCGCCGCACGTCCGAGCGGGTGGCCCTGCAGCAGAACTCGGTCGAGCTTCTGACCAGCGAACGTCAGGCCGCGCAGGACCGCTTCGACGTGGGCGAGATCACCGTGACCGACGTGGCCCTGGCCGAGGCCCAGCTTGCGCAGACGCAGGCGGCCCTTGCCGCGGCCCAGGGCGATCTCGAGATCGCGCGCGAGGAATATCTGGCGGTGACGGGGCTCGTGCCCGGCGCGCTGGCCCCGCCGCCGCCGTTGCCGCAGCTGCCGCCCACGCTTGATGCGGCCAGGGCGATCGCGCAGCGCAACCATCCCCTGATCGCCCAGAACCAGCGGCGCGCCGCCTTTTCAGAGCTTCGCGTCGCCGCCGTCGCCGCCGAGCGCAACCCCACGCTGACCGGCAGTATCGGCGCCGGCGTCAGCCGCAGCGCACGCAGTCCGCTGGACAACCAGCGGGACAACTTCAACAGCGCGCAGGTCGGCCTGAGCATGAGCCAGACCCTCTATTCCGGCGGCCGCCTGTCGGCGCTGCATCGTCAGGCGATGGCCGAACGGGATCAGGCGCGCGCGGCCCTGCTGAACACCGCCCGCCAGATCAGCCAGCAGGTCGGCGAATCATGGGCCAACATCGCCGTGGCGCGGGCGCAGCTCAGCGCCATCGACGAACAGATCGCCGCCGCCGAGCAAGCCTATAACGGCGTGCGCGAAGAAGCGGCGCTGGGCGCGCGGACGACGCTGGACGTGCTGGACGCAGAGCAGTCCCTGCTGGAGGCGCGCGCCGACGAGATCGACGCGCAAGCCCTGCTGCAGTTAGCACATTATCAACTTCTGGCTGCTATGGGTCTCCTTACGGTAGAACACCTGAACCTGGGGATCCCGACCTATGACCCTTCGCAGTACTACAACGCCGTGCGCGACGCGCCCTACACCAGCAAGCAGGGCGAAAGCCTTGACCGCGTCCTGCGCGCAATCGGGCGCGACTGACACGCTGAACTGCGGGGGCCACCATGGGTGATCCCCGCGCTTCGCAAAACGCCGCCCGCCTGTCCGAGGATATCGGCGACGTCCTGACCGCGATCCGTCGCATGATCGCGGATGATGATGCGCTTAGTTCCGCCCGTGACAGCATCCGCAGCGGCCGGACCGGCCTGGTGCAGGATGATGCCGGCGAGTTCCTGGCCCGCCGGCATGGCGGCGCCGCCGCCCTTGCGCGGCAGATGGTCGAAACCGCCGCCCGCCCGGCGCCCGCCCCGGCCGTTGCCGAGGAGGAGGCCGAGGCCCCGGCCCCCGCGGTCCCGCCCTTCATCCTGCGCGCCCGTCCCGACACCGGTCCCGCTGCCGATCCCGTCCGCCCGCGTCTGCGCGCCGAGCGCCGTGCCGAGGAGCCCGAGCCCGCGAAGGTATCCGGCTGGCGGGCCTGGCTGCGCCCTGAGCTTCGCGAACCCGCGCCGCAGGTCGAAGCCCCCGCGCCGGTGGCGGCCAGCCTCTCCGAACCGGTGGACGCCGTGGCCGAGGACGAGGATGATTTTGCCGAAGCCTTCGACTGGAAGGCCCGGATGCGCCCCGAGATCGACGAGCCCAAGCCGCAGCCGCTGATGGCCGAGGCCAGGCCGGCCGAGCAGCGCCTGTCGGGCTGGGTTCTGTCGCCCGATCCGGTTGCCCTCGACCCCGTCGCGCAACTGGCCGCCGAAGTCGCGGCCTGCGACGCCGAACACCACATCCCCGCCGACCCCGCGGCCGAGGAGCGCGGCATCCGCGAGCTTCTGCGCGAGATGGTGCAAGAGGAGCTGAACGGCGAGCTGGGCGAGCGGTTCTCGGCCAATCTGCGCGCGGTGATCCGGCGCGAGATCGCTGCGGCCCTGGACACCCATCTCGACCGCCTCTGACGCAAAGGGGGGCAGCGCCTTGCCGCGCTGCCCCCGGTCCTGTCAGGTCCGCGCGGCCTGAAGGGTTCCGGCCCACCAGGCCAGTTCGTCCAGCATGGCCTTCAGCGAGCCTTCAAGATTGCCCTCGATCTCGGTCATCGGGGCATTCGCGCCCAGGGGCGAGACCTTGAAGAAGTCCGCCCCGCCGATGTGAACCGCGTTGCGCAGCGGCACCATCTGAAGCTCGATCCCGATCAGGCGCAGGTGTTCAAGCGCCCGCGTCCCGCCCATGCTGCCATAGGCCAGGGCGCCGAAGGGCTTGCGGTTCCATTCCTTGTAGGCCTGGTCAAGCGCGTTCTTCAGTGCCCCTGTGATCGAGCGGTTGTATTCGGCCACCACGAAGATGAAGCCGTCGAAGCCCGCCAGGGTTTCCTGCCAGGCGACCGCCCGGGGATCGCTGGAGGGCATCCACAGGTTCGAGGCGGGCTCGTTGAAGAAGGGCAGGTCGTGGTCGCGCAGGTCGATCAGCGCGAAGTCGAGTCCCGGGTGATCCCTGACCTTCTCCATCAGCCACTGCGTCGGCTTGTCGGCGAACCGGCTGTCGCGCGTGGAACTGATGATGACGCCGATGCGGGGCCTGGACATGGCAGCTCTCCTTTTTCTTCGGGGTTGAATCTCAGCCGCAGACTAGCCTGTTTTGGGGGCCGCGCTGCATCTTTCCACAGGGCAGGCGCGCACAGCGGGTCGCGCATCCATGCACAAGATCCGCAGATGACGCCTTGAACGGCAGTCGCGGCGGTGGTCTATCTGGTGGCATGAAGAAGTCCGACAACCCTGCCGATCCGTTCAAGAAGGCCCTGTCCGAGGCGACACGGGCGCTGGCCGACGACCGCGATCTGAACGTGACCTTCAGCGCCGATCCATCAGGGGTGGCGGGCGACACCATGCGCCTGCCGCAGGTCAGCCGCCGGATGGGCCGGGACGAGGTCTTGCAGGCGCGTGGCACCGCCGACGCCCTGGCGATGCGGATGCGCCACCACGACGCGGCGACCCACGCCCGCTTCTCTCCTGCCGGGCCGATGGCCAAAGAACTTTACGAGGCGATGGAAACCGCGCGCTGCGAGGCGCTTGGCGCGCGCGAGATGCCGGGCGCGCTGTCCAACATCGACGCCCGCATCGGCGCCGACGCCGACAAGAAGGGCTACGGCCAGATCAAGGCGGCCGCCGACGCCCCGCTGGCGGTGGCGGCGGGCTATATCCTGCGCCAGGCAGCGACCGGCCGTCCGCTTCCGGCGGGCGCGCAGCATGTGGCCGATCTGTGGCGGCCCTTCGTGGAACAGCAGGCCGGCGGTTCGCTGGCCGGGGTCAACGAGGTGCTGGCCGACCAGGCGGCGTTCGCGCGCCTGTCGCGGCAGGTCATCAGCGACCTGGGCTATGGCGACCAGCTGGGCGACGATCCCGACCAGCCCGACGAGGACGAGGCCGACGAGCAGGCCGAGCAGGACGAGGAAGCCGGCGACAACCAGTCGCGCGACCAGGACGACAGCGAGGATGCCGAGGCTTCGCCCGAACGGTCGCAGGAACAGCAGCAGGACGAGCGGCAGGCCCAGGTCAGCATGGACGACCAGTCCGACGAGCAGTTGACCGACGAGGCCGAGATGCCGGAATCCGAAACCCCGCCCGACCTGCCGCCGCCGGTCAGCGAAGCCAGCGCGGACTACAAGGTGTTCAGCCAGGCCTGGGACGAGGAGATCCGCGCCGAGGATCTGGCCGAGCCGGCCGAGCTGGAGCGGCTGCGCGCCTATCTGGACAAGCAGCTCGAACCGTTGCGCGGCGCGGTGTCGCGGCTGGCCAACAAGCTGCAGCGCCGGCTGCAGGCCCAGCAGAACCGCAGCTGGGAGTTCGACAAGGAGGAGGGCGTTCTGGACGCCGGACGTCTGGCCCGGGTGGTGGCGAACCCGACCACGCCCCTGTCCTTCAAGGTCGAGAAGGACACCGAGTTCCGCGACACCGTCGTGACGCTGCTGATCGACAATTCCGGCTCGATGCGCGGCCGGCCCATCAGCATCGCGGCGATCTGCGCCGATGTGCTGGCCCGGACGCTGGAGCGGTGCAGCGTCAAGGTCGAGATCCTGGGCTTCACCACGCGCGCCTGGAAGGGCGGGCAATCGCGCGAGGCCTGGCTGCAGGCGGGCCGGCCCGCGCAGCCGGGGCGGCTGAACGACCTGCGCCACATCATCTACAAGCCCGCCGACGCGCCCTGGCGGCGGGTGCGGCCGAACCTGGGGCTGATGATGAAGGAGGGCCTGCTGAAGGAAAACATCGACGGCGAGGCCCTGGAATGGGCGCACAAGCGGCTGGTCCGGCGCAGCGAGGCGCGCAAGATCCTGATGGTGATCTCGGACGGGGCGCCGGTCGATGATTCGACCCTGTCGGTCAATCCCGCCAACTACCTGGAAAAGCACCTGCGCGACGTGATCGCGATGGTCGAGAAGAAACGCATGGTGGAACTGCTGGCGATCGGCATCGGCCACGACGTCACGCGCTATTACCAGCGGGCGGTGACCATCACCGACGCCGATCAGCTTGCCGGCGCGATCACCGAACAGCTGGCGGCGCTGTTCGACGCCGATCCCCGCAAGCGCGCCCGGGTTCTGGGCATGGCGCAGGCGCGGCGCGGCTGAGCCTGCGGCGCGGGCGGGCAGGGGGTCTCGGACCCCCTGCGGACGCCGGGGGCGTCCTACCCCCGAGGATATTTCAGCACAGAAGATGCGGCAGCGTGGCGCGCAGCCGGGCCATGCCGCCGGGTTGCCAACCCAAGTCTCGAAGCCGGTGGCAGGTCTGGATGCGAAGGCCGGACGGGTCGGCGCGGTCGGGCAGGGGATGCGGGCAGCCGGTCAGGGCCGCAACCTCGGCCAGCAGATCGCGGCGGTCCAGGACAAGGTCGCTGCAGTTGACCGGCGAGGGCGGCGCGGGCTGGTCCAGCAGCAGCAGGATCGCCCGGGCAAGGTCCTCGCCATGCACCTCGGTCGCGACCCGCGGGGCGACGGGACGCCCCGCCCGGTAGTCCTCAAGGATCCCGCGCCACTTGTTGGCGGGGCCCGGACCATAGACGCCGGTCGCGCGCAGGGAGGTTCCGGCCACCGGCAGGCTGGCGAGGCAGGCCTCCGTCTCGGCCTTGATCCGGCCGTAAAGGTTTGCGGGGCGTGCCGCCAGGTCATCGGCAAGGACCATGCCTGCCGGATGGCCGTCATGGACGGCGCGAGAGGACAGGAAAACGATCCGGGGGACGCGGTCGCGGATCGCCGCGTCGAACAGGCGCAGCGTCCCGTCGCGGTTCAGCCGCAGGAAGCCCTGCGGATCGTCCCCCTCGCCGCCGCGATAGCGGCCGGGGGCGTGGGCGAAGGCGCAGTGGATCAGGGCGTCATGGCCGAAGAGATCGGGCGTCTCGCCCAGGCTGAAGCCGCTGCTGCGGTCCAGGCGGGTGACCTGGTGGCCGGCCGCAACGGCCGCGCGCAGCACGAAGCCCCCGACGATGCCCGAGGCGCCCGTCAGCGCGAGGCGCATCAGGCGGCGGGGCGGACCTGGGCGGCCAGGTCGGGCACCGGGTGGCCGTCGGCGATGGCGCGCCACAGGTCGATCAGCGGGCGCAGCAGGTGCGACTTGTCGTGGTCCTGCCAGGGCTTCTCGTACTGGAAATGCAGGATGCGGATGTCCTCCCAGCTCCACAGCTCGGGCATGTTCATCCACACGTATTGCAGCATGTTGTGGTGGATCGACAGGCCGTGCCAGTCGGGGAAATAGTCCTGCAGGAAGGTCTGGTCGGTCCGCCGCCAGAACACGCCGGGGCGGTCCAGATGGGCCATCATCGCGTTGAAGGTGCGGATGTCCGGCCGGGCCGTGAACACGCCCGAGTTCATGCGGTGGAAGCCGTCCAGGCCGTCATAGACATTGGGCGCGGCGCAGAATTCCGGCAGGTCGAACAGTTTTTCCACGCAGCGCAGCACCACCGCGTCGGCGTCGATGAACACGCAGCGCTCGTAGTCCAGTTGCCACAGCCGCAGCTTGACGAAGTTGTCCAGGGGTGTGTGGAAGTCGGGCTTGCCGCCCTGGGTGAAGGCCGCGCGGGCGTGCAGCGCGTCGCGGGCATGGGCGCGGTCGAAGCTTTCCGAGGTGGGCAGCAGATCGGCGTGGATCAGCCGCGCCCCGTGCGCGCGCAGCCGCATCAGGTGGGCGGGACCCAGGCCGCGATGCATGACCACCAGATCGGCGCGGGTTCCCGTCAGCTTCAGCGACCGCAGCAGCGCCTCGGCGCCCGGAAGATAGTCGGGGTTCGTCACCAGCGTGACATAGGCGCGGTCGGATCGGGCCGCCGTTTCCGCGCGCAGGCCGTCGGGCAGGGCGGGATCGCCTTTGCCGGGCGGGGAGCGGTACAGCGGCGAAATCCGGTAGGTGTCCATCTGGGGTCCTGGAAGTCCAAAGGGTCTGGCAACGGCCTTGGCCGCGGCGATGCGGCCCGTTTTCTGCACCGTTGATGGCAGAACGCGGTGGGGTTTGCCAAGTTTCATCTTGGCGCTAACCTGCCGGGACAGCCGGAGGAACCCCCATGAGCCTGCCTGCCGAGATCCTTGACCGCCTGCGGTCCGTCCTGGGCCCGCGCCTGTCGCAGACGGCGGCGGATCGCGACCATCATGCCCAGTCCGAGGCGTTCCACCGCTCGCCCCCGCCCGACGCCGTGGCCTGGCCCGAAAGCGCCGAGGAGGTGGCCGCGATCCTAGCGGTCTGCAACGAGGCCGGGGTGCCGGTGGTGCCCTGGGGCACCGGGACCTCGCTGGAAGGCCATGCGCTGCCGGTGCAGGGCGGGGTCAGCCTGGATCTGTCGCGGATGGACCGGGTGCTGGAGGTGCGGGCCGAGGACATGCAGGCCAGCGTGCAGCCCGGCGTCACCCGCGAGGCGCTGAACACCGAACTGCGCGCGACGGGGCTGTTCTTCCCGGTCGATCCGGGGGCCAATGCCTCGCTTGGGGGGATGGCCGCCACCCGCGCCAGCGGGACGACGGCGGTGCGTTACGGCACCATGCGCGACAACGTGCTGGCCCTGCAGGTCGTGCTGGCCGACGGGCGCATCATCCGCACCGGGACGCGGGCCGCCAAGTCCAGTGCCGGCTTCGATCTGACGGCGCTTTTCGTGGGATCGGAAGGCACGCTGGGCGTCATCACCGAACTGACCCTGCGCCTGCACGGCCAGCCCGAGGATGTGGCGGCCGCGGTCTGCGCCTTCGACAGCCTCGATCACGCCGTGGAATGCGTCAGCGCCACCATCCAGTCGGGCATCCCCATGGCGCGGATCGAATTCGTCGATGCCGCCACGGCGCGGGCGTTCAACCTCCAGTCCGGCAGCGCCCTGCGCGAGCAGCCGCATCTGATGATCGAGTTCCACGGCAGCCCCTCTGCCGTGCGCGAGGATGCGGCCCGCTTCGGCGACATCGCGGCCGAGTTCGGCGCCCAGGGCTTCGACTGGGCCACCACCCCCGAGGAGCGCGCCCGGCTGTGGCGGATGCGGCACGGCGCCTATCACGCCTGCCTGGCGCTGCGGCCGGGGGCCTCGGGGCTGACCACCGATGTCTGCGTGCCCATGTCGCAGTTGCCCGCCGCCGTCCATGCCGCGGCCGAGGACATCGCGGCCGAGGGGCTGATCGGGCCGATCGTGGGCCATGTGGGCGACGGGAACTTCCATTCGGTGCTGCTGCTGGATCCGGCAGATCCCGACGAACTGGCCGCGGCCAAGCGGGTGGCCCGGCGCATGGCGGAACGCGCGCTTGCCGTCGGCGGCACGATCAGCGGCGAACACGGCATCGGGCTGGGCAAGCGCGGGCTGATGGCAGCCCAGCATGGCGAGGGCTGGGCCCTGATGGGACAGATCAAGACGGCACTGGATCCGCGCAACATCCTCAACCCGGGAAAGCTGGTGCCCGACAGGAACTAGGCCTGCCGCCGACCGTTGCCTTGCCAAGCAATCGGAGAAGATCCCATGTCATACAACGACAACAATCCGCAGAGGTCCGCCCGGCGCCACGTGCCCGCCCTGGCCGCCCTGGCCATCGTCCTGATCGCGGCCTTCGTGGCCTTCATGGTGTTCAGGCCCGGGATCGAAGAGGAGAACGACGGCATCGCCACCACGCCACCGCCTGCAGAGACGCCCGTCACCAACGCCGAGGGCATCGATGGCACGGCCCCGCCCCTGGTGTCTCCCGAGGGGACGCCGCAGATGGAGGAAGGCGAGGTTCGCGCCACCGAGGCGGCGCCTGTCGCCGTGGGCGAGCCCGCCGACGAATAGGATCCTCTCTGACGCACTCGTGACCGTCACGGCCCGGTGACTTTTTCTCACGGCCTTGCGATAAGCCGCACAGAACAAGATCCGGATCAGGACGTCACGGGGGCAGGATGAGGATTTTCACGAAGCTTTTGCTTGGGCTTGTGGTGGTGCTGGCGGTGGCCTGCGCGCGGACGCCGGAACGCGGCGGCTACCGCGCAGCGCCGGGTCCGGGCGCCAATGCGCAACTGGGCGATTCAGCGCCCCACGACTGGGGCGGGCGCGGCCCCTACGGCCATGCGGTCCACGGCATCGACGTGTCCCGCTGGCAAGGCGACATCGACTGGAACCGGCTCCGCGGCGCCGGCATCAGCTTCGCCTTCATCAAGGCGACCGAAGGGGGCGATCATTACGACCCCAGCTTCCACCGCTATTGGCGCGAGGCCGCCGATGCCCGCATCCCGCGGGGCGCCTATCACTATTACTACTTCTGCCGCAGCGGCGCCGAACAGGCCCTGTGGTTCATCCGTCAGGTGCCGCGGGAAATCGGCTCTCTGCCGCCGGTGATCGACCTTGAATGGACCAATTCGCGGACCTGCCCCTATCGCCCCTCGCCGCAGGAGATCAAGCAGCAGGCCTCGATCTTCATGGACATCGTCGGCCGCCACTACGGGCAGCAGCCGATCATCTACACCACGGTCGATTTCTACCGCGACAACCGGCTGGGCGACATGCGGGCCGAGTTCTGGCTGCGGTCGGTCGCGAACCACCCCAGCGTCCCCTATCCCGGCCAGCGGTGGGCCTTCTGGCAATACACCGGCACCGGGATCGTGCCGGGCATCCGCGGCAACACCGATCTCAACGCGTTCGCGGGAAGCCGCGAGGACTGGGTGCGATGGTTGCAGGCGCGCCTGACACGGTAAGGCCCGGCCCCTGGCTGCGGGTCGAGTTCGCGGCGCTCTATCTGGGGGCGCCGCTGGCGATGGCGCTGTTCATGCCGCCGCACCTGCTGTTCCGGGCACTGGCGCTGTTCAGCCTGGTGGGACTGGTCCTGCTGTGGCGCACCGGGGGCTTTCCCTGGCGGTCGCTGGTGCGCGGCTGGCGCCGCCTCCCCTGGTCCGAGGTCGCGGGCATCGCGCTGGTCACGCTGGCCTTCGGCGCGCTGATCCTGTGGCAGACCCGGCCCGGCGCGCTGTTCGCCACCGCCCGCGCGCGGCCCGAGTTCCTGGCCGCGATCTGGCTGCTCTACCCGCTGCTGTCCGCGCTGCCTCAGGAACTGATCTTCCGCCCGCTGTTCTTCCACCGCTACGGCGCGATCCTGCCGCAGGGGCGGGGCGCGATCGCCCTGAACGCCGCCATCTTTTCCTTCGCGCATCTGATGTACTGGTCCTGGATCGTGGCGGTGCTGACCTTCGCGGGCGGGTGGGTCTTCGCCCGCGCCTATCTGCGCCACGGATTCCCCTCGGCCTGGCTTCTGCACGCGGTGGCGGGCAACGTCCTGTTCGCGGTCGGCATGGGCGTCTATTTCTACAGCGGCAACGTGGAGCGGCCGTTCTGAGCGGTTGACTTCCCGCCCCTGCCGCGCTTGATGCACGGCGGATTATTCGGGGAACGACCATGCACGCCTATCGCAGCCATACCTGCGGCGACCTGACCGCCGCCCATGCCGGCGAGACCGTCCGCCTGTCGGGCTGGGTCCACCGGGTCCGCGACCACGGCGGCGTGCTGTTCGTCGATCTGCGCGACCATTACGGCATGACGCAGGTTCTGGCCGACAGCGACAGCCCCGCCTTCGCCGCGATGGACAGGCTACGGGCCGAGACCGTCGTCCGCATCGACGGCCGGGTGAAGCTGCGCGACGCCTCGCTGGTCAATCCCAAGCTGCCCACCGGCGAGATCGAGGTCTATGCCACCGACCTCGAGGTGCTGGGACCGGCAGAGGATCTGCCGCTGCCGGTCTTCGGCGACCAGGAATACCCCGAGGAAACGCGGCTGGCCTATCGCTTCCTCGACCTGCGCCGCGAGTCGCTGCACGACAACATCATGCTGCGGTCCCGGGTGATCCGGTCGATCCGCAACCGCATGTGGGACCAGGGCTTCACGGAATTCCAGACCCCGATCATCACCGCCTCGTCCCCCGAAGGCGCGCGCGACTTCCTGGTGCCCTCGCGCCTGCATCCGGGCAAGTTCTACGCCCTGCCGCAGGCCCCCCAGCAGTTCAAGCAGCTGATCATGGTGGCGGGCTTCGACAAGTATTTTCAGATCGCCCCCTGCTTCCGCGACGAGGATCCGCGCGCCGACCGCAGCCCCACCGACTTCTACCAGCTGGACATGGAAATGTCCTTCGTAGAGCAGGAGGACGTGTTCAACACCGTCCAGCCGGTGATCCAGGGCCTGTTCGAGGAGTTCGGAGGCGGCCGCCCGGTCGATCCCCACTGGCCGCGCATCCCCTATGCCGAGGCGATGCTGAAATACGGCAGCGACAAGCCCGACCTGCGCAACCCCATCGAGATGCAGGTGGTCAGCGATCACTTCCGGGGTTCCGGCTTCGGCATCTTCGCCAAGCTGCTGGAGCAGGAAGGAACCGAGGTCCGCGCCATCCCCGCGCCGGGGGGCGGCTCGCGCAAGTTCGCCGACCGCATGAACGCCTTTGCGCAGAAGGAAGGCCTGCCGGGGATGGGGTATATCTTCTGGCGCAGGGCCGAGGATGGGTCCACCGAAGCGGCCGGTCCCATCGCCAAGGCGCTTGGCCATGAACCCACAGAGGCCATCCGCGAGCAGCTTGGCCTGGGCGAAGGCGATGCGGTCTTCTTCCTGGCCGGCCGCCCCGAGCAGTTCGAGGCCGTCGCAGGCCGTGCCCGCACCGAGATCGGCCGCGAGCTTGGCCTGACGCAGGAAAACCAGTTCAAGTTCGCTTGGATCGTCGATTTCCCGATGTACGAGCGGACCGACGACGGCAAGATCGACTTCAGCCACAACCCGTTTTCCATGCCGCAGGGCGGGCTGGACGCGCTGAACGGCGATCCCTTGCAGGTCAAGGGCTATCAGTACGACCTGGCCTGCAACGGCTACGAACTGATTTCCGGTGCGATCCGCAACCACAAGCCCGAGATCATGTTCAAGGCCTTCGAACTGGCGGGCTATCCGGCATCCGAGGTCGAAAAGCGCTTCGGCGGCATGGTCAAGGCCTTCCGCTTTGGCGCGCCGCCGCACGGGGGTTGTGCGGCCGGCATCGACCGGATCGTGATGCTGCTGGCGGACGAGCAGAACATCCGTCAGGTCATCATGTTCCCGATGAACCAGCGGGCCGAGGATCTTATGATGGGCGCGCCCAGCGAACCCAGCAACGAACAGTTGCGCGAATTGCGCCTGCGCGTCCTGCCGAAAGAGTGATCTGACATCCTGTCCACGGCCGCATAGCCTTCGGGCGGGGGAAGGCCCCCCGCCGCAAGGGGTTGCGCATGTTGCCCTATTCCCACCTGGCCGCGATCCGCCTGGGCTACGGCCTGTCGCCCCGGGCCGATCCGCCTGCCGATGCCCGCGCCCTTGTCGATGCGGTCGGCGCGGCCGGACCGGACGCGGGCAGCTTCTCGATGGCGCGGGACTATCTGCCGCACCGGATCCGCAACCATCGCCTGAACCAGGGGGACGGGGGGCCGGACCGGCCCGCGCTGAAGCGCCTGCGCCAGACGGTGCGCGACCTGGGGATGCGCGCGCCGCAGGTCAGGATCGCCCGGGCCGTCGATGACCGGGGCGGCTTCGGCGAACGCCTGGTGCAGTTCTGGGCCGATCACTTCACCGTCGCCACCGGCAACCTGTTCGAGGCCGTGGCCTCGGCCGCCTTCGTGGACGAGGCGATCCGCCCCCACCTGACCGGCCGCTTCGCCGACCTGATGCTGGCCGCCGAGACGCATCCGCGCATGATCGCCTATCTGGATCAGGCGCAGTCGGTGGGGCCGGCCTCGCCCGCCGGCCGGCGCGGCCGCGGCGTGAACGAGAACCTGGCCCGCGAGATGATCGAACTGCACAGCCTGGGCAGCGGATCGGGCTACGGGCAGGGCGACGTGCGCCAGCTGGCCCTGCTGCTGACGGGGCTGACCTTGCGCCCGCTGCGCGACACCGGCAGCTTCTTCAACCCCGCCTGGGCAGAGCCGGGGTCTTTCCGGGTCCTGGGCAGGACCTATCGGCGGGGCGGCGACGACGGCGCGATCCGGCAGGCGATCGTCGATCTGGCGGAGCACGACGCCACTGCGCGGCACATCGCCCGCAAGCTGGCCGTGCATTTCGTTGCCGACGACCCGCCCGCAAGCCTGGTGGACCGCCTGGCGGCGGCCTTCCGCGACAGCGGCGGCGATCTGCCGGCCCTTTACCGGGTGCTGGCCGAGGCGCCTGAATTGCAGGCCTGCTTTCGCCGCAAGGTCCGCCAGCCGCTCGACTACATGGTTGCGGCGCTGCGGGCCTGCGGGCTGACGGGCGCCGATGTCCTGGCGCTCGATCAGCGCCGCTTCACCAACCTGGTGCTGACGGGCCTTGCGCTGATGGGGCAGCGGTGGGGCCGGCCGCGCGGGCCAGAACGGCTGGCCCGAGGATGCCTCGGCCTGGGCCACGGCGCAGGGGCTGGCCGGGCGCATCGACTGGGCCACGCGCCTGCTGCCCAGGCTGCTGCCCAATCCGCCGGACCCGCGGGCCGTGCTGGAAACCGCGCTTGGCGGCAGCGCCTCGGACGCGCTGCGCCGGGCGGTGCCGCGCGCCGAAAGTCCGGCCGAGGGGCTGGCGCTGATCCTTGCCTCGCCCGATTTCAACCGGAGATGACGCAATGCTGTCCCGCCGCCTGTTCCTCAAGTCCTCGGCGCTGATCGGCTGTTCGGCGGCGGCCCATCCGCTGCTGTTACCCATCGCCTTCGCCGCCCTGCCGGGCGAGAACCGGCTGGTCGTCATCATCCTGCGGGGCGCCATGGACGGGATGGACGTCTTTCAGCCCTATGGCGACGAAAACCTGCGCCGCCTGCGCCAGACGCTGTCGCCCGGCCCCGGTGGCGGGGCGGCCGATCTGGACGGCTTCTTCGCGCTGCACCCCGCGCTTGCGCCGCTGCTGCCGCTGTGGCGGGCGGGGGAACTGGCCTTCGCGCCCGCGGTCTCGACCCCTTACCGCGACAAGCGCAGCCATTTCGACGGGCAGGATCTGCTGGAGGCCGGGACCGGCACCGATGTCGAGGCGATGCGCCTGCGCGACGGCTGGCTGAACCGGCTGCTGCAGGCGATGCCGGGGCTGCGCTCGGAAACCGCCTATTCGGTCGGGCTGGACGACATGCGCATCCTGGACGGCGCGGCGCCGGCCAAGAGCTGGGCGCCGCAGACCCGGTTCCGGCTGTCGGCGCAGGGCCAGCGGCTGCTGGCCGAGGTCTGGCACGACGATCCGCTGTTCCGCGCGGCGGGGGACCAGGCGCTTGACATCATCGGCGGCGACCTGGCCCGCATCGAGACCGAGGAAGGCCCGACCCGCGACGCCACCGGCCTGGCCCGCTTCACCGCCGACCGCCTGAACGGCGAGACCCGGATCGCCAGCTTCTCGATCTCGGGCTGGGACAGCCATGCGCGGCAGGGGCCGGTGATCGAACGCGCGCTGCAGCGGCTGGGGGCGGCGATCCTGACGCTGCGCGCGGACCTGGGCGCGAACTGGCGGCGCACGACGGTTCTGGCGATGACCGAATTCGGGCGGACGGTGCGGGAAAACGGCACCGGCGGGACGGATCACGGCACCGGCGGGGCGATGCTGGTGGCGGGCGGCAACATCCGCGGAGGGCGCGCGATCGGCGGCTGGCCGGGGCTGGCCGACAGCGACCTTTACGCCGGCCGCGACCTGATGCCGCTGCGCGACATCCGCGCCCATGCGGCCTGGGTCATGCGCGATCTGTTCGACCTCCCGCGCGCGGTGCTGGAACAGAGCGTCTTTCCCGGCCTCGACATGGGCGACAGCCCGCGCATCCTGGGCTGAACCCGCTACATGCTGGCGACGCGCGCCAGGCGTTCCTGCACCAGCCCGCTGATCCGCGCCAGATCGCCGGCCAGCGAACGGCCGGCGTCGTGATCGCGCGCAAGCGCCGTCGCCGCGGCTTCCAGCACGGGATCATGCGCCGACCGGGCGATGCCGGCCAGGAAATGCGCGATGTAATCCACGGCCGCGGTGTCCTGGGCGGCGGCCAGGATCTCGGCCACGTGGGCCAGGTCGTCGCGCAGGCCCGAGGGGTCGGGCTGGATCACCTCGTCGGGCAGGACGCGCAGCCCGTGGCCCCGTGCCTCGACCGGAAGCGCCGAGAGGATGGTCTGCTGGAACACCGCCAGGCTCTCGACCGGCTTGGGCAGGAAGCCGTCCGCGCCCGCGGCAAGCGCCACATCGGCAAGATCCGGATCGCCCGAGATGCCCAGCAGGACCGGAACCCGCGGCTCGGACGCGGCGATCTGGCGGATCAGGTCGGCACCGTCGCCGTCGGGCAGGCCCAGATCCACGATCACCACCGCCGGCCGGTAGGTCTGCAGGTGCCGGGCGGCGGATCGCAGGCAGTCGGCCCGCCGGATGCGCGCGCCCGACCGCAGGCACAAAAGCCGCACCGCCTCGCTGGCGAAGCGCGAGATCCTCGACCACCAGCACCGTCAGGCCGGTGAGGGGCCGGTTCGGGATCGAGACCCGCCACATGGGCAAAGCGTCGATCATGTCGGAGACGATGTCTTTCTGCATGGTCTGTTCCTCTACCGATGTCGCGCTCCAGTTAGTGGCCGAATCGCTAAGAAGCCGTTAATGCGGCCGGGGTTTTCCTTTCGCCGGCCGCGCGAAAGGCCTAGAACCCCCCAAAACCGGAGGACAAGATGATCGGACGCCTCAATCACGTTGCCATCGCGGTTCCCGACCTTGCGGCCGCCTCGGCGCAGTATGCCGGCACCCTGGGCGCCAAGGTCGGCGCCCCGCAGGACGAACCCGACCACGGGGTGACGGTGGTCTTCATCGAACTGCCCAACACCAAGGTCGAACTGCTTCATCCCCTGGGCGACGACAGCCCGATCCGGGGGTTTCTGGACAAGAACCCCTCGGGCGGCATCCACCACATGTGCTTTGAGGTCGAGGACATCCTGGCGGCCCGCGACCGGCTGAAGGCCGAGGGCGCGCGCGTCCTGGGCAGCGGTGAGCCGAAGATCGGCGCCCACGGCAAGCCCGTGCTGTTCCTGCATCCCAAGGACTTCAACGGCTGCCTGATCGAACTGGAGCAAGTCTGATGAACCTGACCGGAGGAATCGTCCTTTACGCCGTTCTGTGGTTCCTGACGCTGTTCATCGTCGTGCTGATCGGCCAGCGCAGCCAGCAGGACGCCGGAGAGATCGTGCCGGGGACCCATGCCGGCGCGCCCGCCGACCTGCGGCTGAAGCCGAAGCTGATCTGGACCTCGGCCATCGCGGCGATCATCTGGGCGGCGATCGCCTATGTGATCCTGGGCGGGGTCGTCACCCGCGCGGATATCGCCAACCTGGACCGGATCTTCCGCTGAGGTCGTGAAACAGGTGGGTGAACGCCGCGGCCGCCAGCAGCGGCACGGCGATGTTGACCACCGGGATCACCAGGGCGACTGCCACAAGGACGCCCGCCAGGGTGACGCGGGCCGAATGAGCGCGGCGCAGCGCCGTCGCCTGCGGTTCGTCCAGGTGACGGCGCGCGGCCATCTGGAAGAACTCGCGCCCCAGCAGCCAACCGTTGGCGCCCAGCAGCAGAATCGGCGCAAGCGGCCCCAGGAAGGGCGTCGTCAGCAACGACAGGACCGTCACCGCCAGCACCGCCAGCACCACCGCCACGGATTCCAGCAGGCCGTCCCAGAAATCCACCGACGTTCCGTGGCGGCCGGGATAATGCATCTCCTCGACCGCCTCGGCGACCTGTTCGGCAAACAGCCCCGCAAAACCCGCCGCGACCGGGGCCATCAGGAAGAAGCCCATCACCGGAAACAGCGCCAGCGATCCCCAGGACAGCGCCGCCCCCACGTCCAGCGTGCCGATCCAGGGCAGGGCCAGATCGCCCGGCACGAAGCGGCGGACGGCCCAGAACAGGCCGGTCTGCAGCGCCACGAACAGCAGGATCGTCAGCCCGATCCCCATCAGCGCCAGTCCGAAGATCCGCGGGCGAAGCAGGTCCAGCCAGCCCAGCGCCAGGGCCCTGAGGACCGTCATGCCAGCCACGTCGTCTTGGCCGCGACATCGGGTCGCGGCCGTTCGAGGGCGTGTCGCCCCGGCTGCCCAAGTGGACGAAACCGACGATCCGTTCGCTGCCCGACAGTCCCAGATGGGCGCGGCCGAAGCCTTCGTCCAGCACCGCCGGGCCGGTCAGCCAGGCCGCCCCCCAGCCCGAGGCGAGCGCCGCGTTGACCAGCCCCAGGCAGACCGCGCCCGCCGACAGAAGCTGTTCCCACTGGGGAACCTTGTCGCTGGCCACCGGGGCCGAGACCACCGCCACGATCGCCGGAGAGGCGAAGGCCGAAGCGGCCTTGTCGGCCGCCGCCTCGGGCTGGCCGGACGCCAGGACATGATCGCGCAGCAGCGGCCCCAGCCGGTCGAGCGCCGCGCGTTCCAGCACCACGAAGCGCCAGGGCTCCAGCTTGCCGTGGTCGGGAACGCGGGCGGCCAGCGTCAGCAGCCGCAGGATCTCGGCCCGGTCGGGGGCGGGCTCGCGCAGCAGCTTGGGCGGATGGGACCGGCGCGTTGCCAGGAAGTCCAGGGCGGCTTCGTTGCGGTGGGGCATGGCTGTCTCCTTTCCGCGGTTCTTCACGAAAACGGCGGGCGCCACAAGCTAGCCCCGGTCGATCCGGTAGTTGCCCTCGGGCAGGTTCAGCGCCAGCCGCAGTTCGGCCAGCTGGTGCATCGACAGCGTGATGCGCACCACCTCGTCGTCGGGGCCCACCTGTTCCAGCACCACCCGATCGTCGAACGACAGGATCACCACGTCCTCGTTCAGGGGGCCGGTGTCGGGGTCGGCCTCGTCGATCAGGGTGATGACGGTGGCGTCGAAATCATGCTCGATGGTGAACATCGCGGCCCTCCTTGTCTTTGCACGACATTCGCGTGATGTGGCACAGGGGACAAGTGGCAGGGTTTGCGCAGGATTCTGCAAGCCGCTAAGATCGGCGCAAAGCAGGAAACCCGCGCCGCAGGAAGGTGCGGCAAGGGCATGAGGCGGGTGATGAGGCAGCTTACGGCAAGCTTGGTTGCGGCACTTCTGGCCCTGTCGGCCTGCGCGCCGCTGCCCCCCGGCCAGATCCCGCCGCCAACGGGCCCCTATGGCTCGGTCGCGCCCGCGCCGGTCCTGACCAACGACGGCAGCCCGCAATCGGCGGCCCGGCTGTTCGTGTCGGTGATGCGGCGGATGGAACCCGCGGTGGAGCGCGAATGCCTGCAGCGGCGCACCCGCCCCATCAACTGCGATTTCCAGTTCGTCGTGGACGACCGCCCCGGGCAAGAGGCCAATGCCTTCCAGACCATCGACCCGACCGGGCGGCCCATCATCGGCTTTACCCTGTCGCTGATTGCCCAGACCCGCAACGGCGACGAGATCGCCTTCGTCGTCGGACACGAGGCCAGCCACCACGTCCTGAACCACCTGGACCAGAAGGCCGGGGCGGCCGCGGCGGGGGCGGTGATTCTGGGCTCGATCGCATCGGTCTATGGCAACAACCAGGAAGCCATCGAGGCCGCGCAGCGAATCGGCGCCTCGGTCGGGTCGCGCTATTACTCGCGCGACTGGGAACTTCAGGCGGATTACCTGGGCGCCATCATGACGCTGAATGCGGGCTTCGACCCCATCAACGGCTCGCGGTTCTTCGAGCGCATCCCCGATCCCGGCGATCACATCATGGGCACGCATCCCTCGCGCGCCGCCCGTCTGGCGCAGGTCCGGCAGGCTGTCGAGGATGTGCGCAGCGGGCGAGATCCGCTGAGGCCGGCAAGGACGCCACGGCCTGCGGTAAAATTGCCACAGCCAGAAAGGCAGCATCAATAACCTTGCAGTGTGTTCAAGATTATCGTTTCTAAAATCTTAAATTAAGGTGATGAGATTTCAGTATTTTAGGAGGAACGTCCTGTCGCTTCCGGGTGACTGTCTCATTTGTGGGGCAAATCTTTAAAAAAATCCTATCAAGGACGCAAATTTATGCTTCCGTGGTTATTACCATGCACATAAAGTGCAAGTGAGTTTGCTCGGATTGACGTGATGCCGACAGCATTCGTTCGGAGTGTCGCAATGATAGGCGTTGTTGTTTGGAGTAGTGCGGAACGCGAGAAAGCCGTGATCTGGTGCGAAGATCATGCGGCCCTGGCGTATCTGCAAGGACGCGAAAATCTGGTGCGGACCGCGAACTGGCCCCAGCCCGGCGATCTCGTCGAATTGGAAAGCGAGGTCGTCGGCCTGCTGCGCAACGCCCGCCGCGTCACGATGCTGTCCGAGCAGGAATTCCCCGATCTGCCGTCGCTGCTCCGGACCGGCACCAGCACGGCCCCGGCCCATGCAGAGCCGCATCTTCGCGTCGTGCCGTCCGAGCCGAAAGAGCAGCAGCCCATCATGGCGCGGGGCCAGGCCGCCGCCTGGCGCTGATCGCGGGGTTCAGACCCCGCGCGACAGCGCCGCGACCCCGGTGCGGGCGAGGTCCGAAAGACCCAGCGGCCGCATGAGATCGGCGAAGGCGTCCAGCTTGCTGGGCGTGCCCACCAGTTCGAAGACAAAGCTTTCCAGCGTCAGAATCAACCACATTGGCCCGGAAGATTTCCGCGATCCGCAGCGCCTCGACCCGCTTTTCGCCTTGGCCGCGCACCTTGAACAGGCCCAGCTCGCGTTCGACCGCCGGTCCTTCCACCGTCAGGTCGTGAACCTCGTGCACCGGCACGATCCGGCCCAGCTGCGCCTTCACCTGCGCGATCACCGCCGGCGTGCCGCGCGTCACCAGCGTGATGCGCGAGCGATGGCCGGTATGATCCACCTCGGCCACGGTCAGGCTGTCGATGTTGTAGCCGCGCCCGGAAAACAGGCCGATCACCCGGGCCAGAACGCCCGGCTCGTTTTCCACCAGGACGGCAAGGGTGTGGGTCTCCTCGACCTGGGCGTTCGGGTCGCGCAGGTCGTAGGCCGAATGGCTGGAGGCGCCCTTCTGGATATTCAAAGCATTCATCGTCTTGCCCCTTGTCTCAATCGGCACGGCATCTCAGACCAGCACGGCGCCTTCGGATTCGATCACGCCCAATGTCGCGGCCTCGCCCAGCAGCATCTCGTTATGCGGCTTGCCGGACGGGATCATCGGGAAGCAGTTCTCGTGCTTCTCGACCAGCACGTCCAGGATGAACGGTCCGTCATAATCCAGCATCTGCTGGATCGCCGCGTCCAGATCCTTGGGATCCTTGACCAGCGCACCCTTGCAGCCGAAGGCTTCGGCCAGCTTGACGAAATCGGGCAGGCTGTCAGACCAACTCTGGCTGTAGCGTTCGCCGTGCAGAAGCTGCTGCCATTGGCGCACCATGCCCAGCCGTTCGTTGTTCATGATGAACTGCTTGACCGGCAGGCGGAACTGCACGGCCGTGCCCATTTCCTGCATGTTCATCAGCCAGCTGGCGTCGCCCGCCACGTTGATGACCAGCGCCTCGGGATGGGCCATCTGCACCCCGATGCTGGCCGGCAGGCCATAGCCCATCGTGCCCAACCCCCCGAGGTCATCCAGCGATTCGGCTGGTCGAAGCCCAGGTACTGGGCGGCCCACATCTGGTGCTGGCCGACCTCGGTGGTGATGTAGCGGTCGCGGCCCTTCGTCAGCGCCTCGAGCCGCTGAAGCGCGTATTGCGGCTTGATCAGCGTGTCGCTGTTGCGATAGCCCAAGCAGTCCTTGGCCTTCCAGGACTCGATCTGCTGCCACCAGCCGCGCAGGGCGGCGCTGTTGACCTTGCGGCCACGCGACTTCCACACCTTCAGAAGATCCTCGAGGACATGGCCCACGTCGCCGACGATGGGGATGTCCACCCAGATCACCTTGTTGATGCTGGAGGGGTCGATGTCGATATGCGCCTTGATCGAATGCGGGCTGAAATCGGCCACGCGCCCGGTTATGCGGTCGTCGAACCGGGCGCCGATGTTGATCATCAGGTCGCAGCCGTGCATCGCCAGGTTGGCCTCGTAAAGGCCGTGCATCCCCAGCATCCCCAGCCAGTTGCGCCCCGAGGCCGGATAGGCGCCAAGCCCCATCAGCGTCGAGGTGACGGGAAAGCCGGTGGCGTCGGCCAGTTCGCGCAGAAGCTGGCTGGCCCCGGGACCCGAATTGATGACCCCGCCGCCGGTATAGAGGATCGGGCGCTCCGCGCTCTCCATCAGTTCGACCAGACGGGTGATGGCCTGTATGTCGCCCTTGCGGACCGGCTGATAGCGGCCCGGCTCGACCTGCCTGGGGGCAAGGTATCTGCCGCTGGCGAACTGCACGTCCTTCGGGATGTCGATCAGCACCGGCCCCGGACGCCCCGAGGTGGCGACCTGGAAGGCCTTGTGGATCGTCTCGGCCAGCTTGTCGGTGTCCTTGACCAGCCAGTTGTGCTTGGTGCAGGGGCGCGTGATGCCGACGGTATCGGCTTCCTGGAAGCCGTCGGTGCCGATCATGAAGGTCGGGACCTGCCCCGACAGCACCACCAGCGGGATCGAATCCATCAGCGCGTCAGTCAGGCCCGTCACCGCGTTGGTCGCCCCGGGCCCCGAAGTCACAAGCACCACCCCCGGCTTGCCGGTCGAACGGGCATAGCCTTCGGCCATGTGGACCGCGCCCTGTTCGTGGCGCACCAGGACATGGGTGATGTCGTTCTGCTGGAACAGTTCGTCATAGATGGGCAGCACCGCCCCGCCCGGATAGCCGAATACCGTATCGACGCCCTGATCGCGCAGGGCTTCGACCACCATTCTTGCACCCGTCATGGTTCGGGACATCATTCTTCTCCATCAGAACAAGGCAGGCGCCATGCCGTCCGTCACGGCGCGTCGGCGCAACCTATGGAGGCGGCTTGGCGGGGTCAATGGGGCAGCGGATAAAATATCGCACGCTTCGCGATATTTGAAATTTTCTTTCGCGGCCTAGCGGCGGAACTGCGGCAGCGCGATCCGGGCCACCTGTTCCACGATCGGGTCCACCGACAGGGGATGGGCCTCGTTCGAGTGATCTTCGGGGTTGCCGATGTTCTGCCAGACCCCGCCCTTGTAGATCTCCAGCGCGGAAAAGCGGGCCTTGTAATCCATCTTGCGGCTGCCCGGCACCCAGTATCCCAGATAGATATAGGGCAGCTTCGCGGCCCGCGCGATCTCGATATGGTCCAGGATCAGGTAGGTCCCCAGGCTCGCCGGTTGCAGAAGCGGGTGGTAGAAGCTGTAGACCAGGCTCAGCCCGTCATCCAGGACGTCGGTCAGGCAGACGGCGGCCAGGAAGTCGTCCCCGGGCGCCAGCCGTTCCGGCTGCTCGCCGCTGCAGCGATACTCGATCACGCGGGTCTTGACCGGAGTCTCCTCGATCATCGCGGCGAATTCGAAGATGTCCATGTCAGCCATGCCGCCATCGGCGTGGCGGCTGTCCAGATAGCGGCGGAACAGCTCGAACTGCTCCTCGGTTGCCCAGGCGCTTGTCGCCAGCCGGCGCAGCCCCGCGTTGCGCCGCAGCAGCCGGCGCTGCGTGCGCGAGGGCTGGAAGTCGGCCACGCGGATGCGCGCGGACATGCAGGCCACGCAGCTTTCGCAACTGGGGCGGTAAAGCACGTTCTGCGACCGCCTGAAGCCCTGGCGGGACAGGGCATTGTTCAGGTCAGCCGCGTTGTCGCCATGCAGCGCCGTGAACAGCTTGCGTTCGGCGCGGCCATGAAGATAGGGACACGGCTGCGGGGCCGTGACGTAGAACTGCGGCGCATGGGGCAGGGTGTGACGCATCAGCACTGGCCCTTATGGCGGATTGGTGTTGCGGAACTGCTCATGCGCCAAAAAGGATCCGTGTGCCGATCGGTGATTTCGCGAAAGCCTAACAACGATTGTTTCACGCGCCAAGCGGGGAAAGGGTTAAACCTTAAAGCGGCGCCCGGCTGTGGGCGTTGACGCGCCGGGGGCTTGGGCTAGTCTGCCGCGCATGGACTTTGCCGCCCGCATCACCCGCCATCCGCTTGCCGTCGACACTGGCCGCGCGCAGCATGTGCTGGCGCGGTTTCCGCCGCTTGATCCCGCGCTGTCGGCGCTGATCGGCGGGGCCGCGGGGTGCAGTCCCTATCTGGCGGGGCTTCTGCAGGCAGAGGCTGACTGGCTGCCCGAGGCGCTGCATCATGATGACGTGGTCGCGCGCGAGACCGCGGGATTCGAGGATCTGGCGCCCGACGCCCTTGCCGTCGCCCTGCGCCGGGCCAAGCGGCGCGTCGCGCTGCAGACCGCGCTGGCGGATCTGGGCGGCGTCTGGCCGCTGGAACAGGTGACGGGGGCGCTGTCCGACCTGGCCGACCGTGCGGTCGATCTGGCATTGCGCGCGCAGGTGGCGCAGGAACGCCGCCGCGGCAAGCTGCCGCCCTCTGACGCCGAGGCGGGGGGGATCTTTGCCCTGGCCATGGGCAAGGGCGGCGCACGGGAACTGAACTACAGCTCGGACATCGACCTGATCGTGCTGTTCGACGAAACCGCCTATGCCGATGCCGACCACCAGGAGGCGCGCGCCGCGCTGATTCGCGCCACCCGCAAGATGGCCGTCATGCTGTCCGAGGTGACGGAACACGGCTACGTGTTCCGCACCGACCTGCGGCTGCGGCCCGATGCGGCGGTCACGCCCGTCTGCATCTCGACCGCCGCCGCGCTGGCCTATTACGAGGCCGAGGGCCGCACCTGGGAAAGGGCGGCCTTCATCAAGGCCCGCGCGGCGGCAGGCGACATCGCGGCGGGCGAACGGTTCCTGCACGACCTGCGGCCCTTCGTCTGGCGCAAGCATCTGGATTTCGCCGCGATCCAGGACGCCCACGACATGCGCCTGCGGATCCGCGACCACAAGGGCCTGGGCGGCCGGCTCGAGATCGCCGGCCACAACATGAAGCTGGGCCGGGGCGGCATCCGCGAGATCGAGTTCTTCACCCAGACCCGCCAGCTGATCGCCGGCGGGCGCGACCCCGGCTTGCGGCAGCGCGACACCGTGGGCGGGCTGGCCGCGCTGGCCGACCGGGGCTGGATCCCGGCGGACGTGGCCCGGGAACTGGCCGATCATTACCGCCGGCACCGCGACATCGAACACCGCGTGCAGATGGTCAACGACGCCCAGACCCATTCTTTGCCGAAGGACGCCGAGGGGCTGTCGCTGATCGCCGCCATGATGGGCGAAAGCGACGGCGACGCCTGGTGCGCCGCCCTGCGCGCCCGGCTGGAACGCGTCCACGACCTGACCGAAAGCTTCTTCGCGCCCGGTGAGACGGCGCCGCGCCCGGCGATCTCGGCCCAGGCGCAGGCGATCATCGACCGCTGGCAGACCTATCCCGCCTTGCGGTCGGCCCGGGCCCGGCAGATCTTCAAGCGGGTCGAGCCGGAACTGCTGTCGCGCATGGCCCGATCCGGCCATCCCGACGAAGCCCTGTCGCGCTTTGACGGGTTCCTGTCGGGCCTGCCCGCAGGCGTGCAGATCTTCTCGCTGTTCGAGGCCAATCCCCAGCTGATCGACCTCCTGGCCGACCTCTGCGGCAGCGCGCCGGGGCTTGCGGCCTATCTGACGCGCCATCCGGCGGTGCTGGACGCAGTGCTGGGCGGCAGCTTCTTTTCGCCCTGGCCCGGCGCCGCCGGGCTGCGGGCCGATCTGGAGCGGATCTTGCAAGGCGCCCTGAACGGACCGGGCGGCGGCTACGAGACGGCCTTGGACGGCGCGCGCCGCTGGGCGCATGAATGGCATTTCCGCGTCGGCGTCCATCACCTGCGCGGGCTGATCGACGCGGACGAGGCCGCGGGCCAGTATGCCGACATCGCCGACGCCTGCATGGCAGCGCTGTTTCCCGTCACGGCGGCGGATTTCGCCCGCAAGCACGGCGCTCCGCCGGGGCGCGGGGCGGTGGTGCTGGGCATGGGTTCGCTGGGCGCGCGGACGCTGAATGCGGGATCGGACCTCGATCTGATCGTGATCTACGATGCCGCAGGCGCCGATGCCTCGGAGGGTCCGCGCCCGCTGGCGGCCCGGCCCTACTACGCGCGGCTGACCCAGGCGATGATCACCGCGGCCTCGGCCCCCACCGCCGAGGGCCGGCTGTACGAGGTGGACATGCGGTTGCGCCCCTCGGGACGGCAGGGGCCGGTGGCCACCGCCATCCAGAGCTTCGAAAGCTACCAGATGGCCGAGGCCTGGACCTGGGAACACCTGGCCCTGACCCGCGCCCGCGTGGTGGCGGGCGCGGGTCAGGGGGCCGAGACCCTTGCCCGCGATGTCGAGGCCCTGCGCCTGGCCGTCCTGCGCGAACGGGGTCGCCAGCCGCGCGTGATGTCCGACCTGGCCGAGATGCGCGAGCGGATCTTCGCGGCCAAGCCGGTGGACGGCGCGTGGGAGGCGAAGCTGGGCCCCGGCCGCCTGCAGGACATCGACCTGCTGGCGCAGTCGCTGGCGCTGCGGGCGGGCGATCCGGCGCGGGGGACGCTGGCGCAGCTGCGGGCCGGGCGGCGCGCCGGGCTGATCGCGGCGTCCGCGGCCGACCGGCTCGGCTCGATCTGGCGATTCCTGTGGCGGCTCCACGCCTCGGGGCGGCTGCTGACGACCAAGCCGCTGGACATGGAGGACATCGGTGCCGGCGGCCAGGAATTCCTGTTGCGCGAATGCGCCGCCGCCGACGCCGAGGAACTGGCGCAGCGGCTGCGCGATCACTGCGCCGAGGCCGCGGCGATCATCGGCGCGGCGCTGTCTGTGGAAACCCGACCCGCGAAAGCCGATCCTGCCGACAGCGGACCCGCCGCGACAGGCCCGGTTCCCGCTGGTTCGGCCTGATCCGAGCGCCAGGCGTCAAGCGGACCGGCGTTCCGGTCGCAAGGCCCGCGCCAGTTCCTCTGCCGCCACCTGCGGGGGCAGGGACTGCGGCATGGGCTGCGGCAGGGGACGGCCGGCCTGTTCGCCGATCTGGCCCAGCAGGGGGATCGACACGGTGCCCTCCGGCAAGGCGGGCGCGGCATCGGCGGCGTCATAGATGCCGTGGGCGGTCTTGTCCCAGTAGAAGGGCCTGACGACGACCTCGTAGAGGGCCTTCCATCCGGCCAGGCAGCCCAGCGGGAAATAGAGGTGCAGGCTGGGCACCCAGGCCGTCAGATGGCGGTGCTTGTCGCCGCGCACGGCCCAGACGCCGACCCCGATGGACAGCAGTTCCGAGGCGATGAAGGTGCCGAACAGCGCCGGGATGGCGTGGCCGCCCCAGACGCCCGCAAGAGGCTCGCGCAGCGGGTGGGGCAGGCCCAGGCTCAGCAGCCAGAAGCTCCACAGGATCGGGGCCAGAAGGTATTGCGACAGGCTGCCCAGGAACTGGACCTGGAAGCCCAGGAAGCGCCACGGCCCCAGGTCGCGCCACAGGGCCCGGGGGTCGCGCATGTGGACGCCCCAGGTCATCGCATAGCCCTTGAGCCAGCGGGACCGCTGCTTGATCCACGGCAGGGCGCGGCAGTTGGCCTCCTCGTCGGTGGTGGTGTCGATGATCTCGGTCCGCCAGCCGTGCCGCGCCAGGCGCACGCCAAGGTCCGCGTCCTCGGTCACGTTCCAGGCGTCCCAGGCGCCGACCTGTTCCAGCACCTCGCGGCGGAAGAACAGCGTGGTGCCGCCAAGCGGCACCACCAGCCCAAGGCGGGCGACGCCGGGCAGGATCACCCGGAACCAGGCGGCGTATTCGATGGTGAAGCAGCGGGCCAGCCAGTTGGTGCGCGGGTTGTAGTAATCGAGCGCGCCCTGCAGGCAGGCCACGTCGCCGGCCGCGAAATGGAAGCCGCGCGCGACCTTGTGCAGCTGGTCGGGATCGGGCCGGTCCTCGGCGTCCCAGACGCCGATGATCGCCCCCGGCAGAAGTTCAGCGCATAGTTCAGCGCGCGCGGCTTGGTCTGGACGGGGCCCGAGGGCACCTCGACCACGCGGATCCAGCCGGGCAGGCGGGCGCCCTGCAGCGCGCTGCGGGTGACCTGGTCGCTTGCCTCGATCACCAGCAGGATATCGGTCAGTTCGCGCGGATAATCCAGCCGCGACAGGCGGCCGACCAGCTTGCCGGCGACATCGCTTTCGCGAAACAGCGGCACCATGACCGAGATGACCGGCAGCGGCCCGGTCATCTCGGCGCGGGCGGTCCTGCCCTGGGCCAGATCCTCGGCCCGGGCGCGGCTTTCGGCATGGGCGCGGCGGGTCGCCAGCAGGGACAGCAGCTTCAGCCCGCTTTGCGCCAGCAGCGAGACGGCGGCCCACAGGGTCAGCGCCGAAAGCACCGCCACCGGCACCAGCCACAGCCCCAGCGCCAGCGCGGCCATGGCGCCCAGCGCGATGCGCCCGGTCCGCGCCTCGTTGCGGGATCGGCACGACTGGCTGGCGGGCACGCGCATCTCGGCCTGGCGGATCATGGCGATGCGGCGCACCGCAAGGACCGCGGCCTGCACCTGGTCTTCGCTGCACAGAAGCATCCGCACCTGCCCGAAGCTGGCCGGGAAGGACGCGACCAGGGCGGCAAATCCCTCGGGGCGGGCGGTGGCGACCCAGGTGACCCCGCCGATGCGCCGCCAGGGCAGGACGGCATTGGCAAGGCAGAACTCGGCCCCCAGGGCGTCGATCAGCCGGGGATCGCCGGGGGTCCGCGCGGGATCGAGCGCCGTGGTGCGCCACTGGCGGCAGAGCGCGCGCAGCAGCGCCTCGGGCGTGACCCAGCCGTGGGACAGGAGGATCTGGCCCAGGCGGCTGTCCTGCCGGCTGCGCATGACGCTGGCCTTGAGCAGGTTGCCGGGATCGACCGCCCCGTCTTCCAGAAGCAGCTGCCCCAGCGGAGCCTTGTGCCGGGGCGCCAGTGTCGGCGCGGCGGCATCGGCCTGCGGAAAGGCAACGGGTTGCGGACTGGCCATGGGCGATTCCCCTGAGGATCGCCCATGGGTGCCACGAAAGCGGTTAAGAAGCCGTTAAGCCCCCGCCCGACGGCCCCGCATCGCGTCGGTGAACCGCTTGAACAGATAGAGGCTGTCCTGCGGGCCCGGCGCGGCCTCGGGGTGGTACTGGACCGAGAACACCGGCCTGTCCTGCACCCGGATCCCGCAGTTGCTGCCGTCGAACAGGCTGACATGGGTTTCCACCACGCCCGCCGGCAGCGTCTGGCTGTCCACCGCGAAGCCGTGGTTCATCGAGGTGATCTCGACCTTGCCGGTTTCGGTGTCGCGCACGGGATGGTTGGCGCCGTGGTGGCCGTGGCCCATCTTCACCGTCCTGGCACCCAGCGCCAGGGCCAGCATCTGATGGCCCAGGCAGATGCCGAAGATCGGCATGTCGCGATCCAGAAGCGTCTGGATCATCGGCACGGCATAGGCGCCGGTCGCGGCGGGATCGCCGGGGCCGTTGGACAGGAACACCCCTTCGGGCTGGTGGGCCAGAACCTCCTCGGCGGTGGCGGTGGCGGGCAGGACCGTCACCTCGGCGCCGAAGGCCACCAGCGACCGCAGGATGTTGCGCTTGGCCCCGTAATCCAGCGCCACGACCTTGAAGGGCTTTCCCTCGGCCGAGGCGCCGAAGCCCTTGCCCCATTCCCAGGATCCCTGGTCCCAGCGATAGCTTTGCCGGCAGGTGACCTCTCGGGCCAGATCCAGGCCGACGAGGCCGGTCCAGCCGCGGGCCCGCGCCACCATGGCGGCGATGTCGAAGCGACCTTCGGGGTCGTGGGCCAGCACCACATGCGGCGCGCCCTGCTGGCGGATCGCCCGGGTCAGACGCCGGGTATCGACGCCGCCGATGCCGATGCGGCCGCGCCGGGCCATCCAGCCCGGCAGATCGCCCGCCGCGCGCCAGTTCGAGGGATCGGTGGGATCCCAGCGGACGACGATGCCGCTGGCGACGGGATCGGCGGCCTCGTCGTCTTCCGGGGTGATGCCGGTGTTGCCGATATGGGGAAAGGTGAAGGTGACGACCTGGCTGGCGTAGCTGGGATCGGTCATGATCTCTTGATAGCCGGTCATGGCGGTGTTGAAGACCAGTTCGGCCACGACTTCCCCGGGGGCGCCGAAGCCCTGGCCGTAGAACACGGTCCCGTCGGCAAGCGCAAGGCAGGCGGTCGGCTTGTTGGCCATGGCGGGCACCCTTTGTCTGAAACCTGTCGGTCCATAAGGGCCGCGGCCCGCGACGTCAAGAACGCGCGCCCGGCTTGATCTGGCCGTCCGCCTGCCCTACATCGCAGGTCTTTCGCACCCTTGGGAGAGGATCATGGACCTGCGCACCACGCTGCAAGCCGCCACCAAGGAGGCCATGAAGGCCCGCGACAGCGCGCGCCTGTCCACGCTGCGCCTGATCGGGGCGGCGATCAAGGACCGGGAAATCGCCGCCCGCACCGGCGACGGCGACGGCACGCTGGGCGACGGCGACCTGATCGCCATCCTGTCGAAGATGGTCAAGCAGCGCCAGGAATCGGCCAGGGCCTACGAGGAAGGCGGCCGTCTGGAACTGGCCCAGAAGGAAGAGGCCGAAATCGCGGTGATCCAGGAGTTCCTGCCCCGCCAGATGGACGAGGCCGAAACCGCCGCCGCCATCGACGCGGCCATTGCGGCGCTTGGCGCCTCCAGCCTGCGCGACATGGGCCGCGTCATGGCCCTGCTGCGCGAACGTCATGCGGGGCAGATGGACTTCGGCGTGGTCGGGCCGATGGTCAAGGCGCGCCTGCTGAACTGACCGGCCCTCTGGCGCGTTCAGGCTGGCAGGAGGTGACCGAGATGCCAGCGAAATCCAAAGCCCAGCAGAAGGCCGCGGGGGCCGCCCTGTCCGCCAAGCGCGGAGACGCCAACGTCAAGGACCTGCAGGGGGCGTCCAAGGGCATGTATGACAGCATGAGCGAGCGCCAGTTGAAGGAGCTTGCCGAGACGAAGCGCAAGGGCAAGCCCCAACACAAGGGCGACTGAAGCGGCGCGGCCGGCCGTCGGCGGCGGTCAGCGCAGGCTCGCCAGCCTGCGCAGCAGGTCGTCGTGCAGATGGCGGCGTTCCTGCGGCGTCAGGAAGGCGCCAAGCTCAATTTCCCGCTGGCCATCGGTCAGCGTCAGGTAGGATTCGACGGGTCCGCGCCGCAGGATCGGGCGCAGCCAGTAGCTGTTGGTGGTCCATTCCCGCAGCCTGCCACCCGGATCGCGCCGGATCACTTGGGCGGTGCGGCGGTCCAGCAGCAGTTCCTCGGCCATCTGGCCCCGGCGATAGCTGTGCTGGATCGCGAACCAGACGCCGCCGATCACCAGCAGAAGGAAGGGCAGAAGCCCCCACAGGACGGCCGTGCCCAGCATGGCCAGCACCGGCAGCGCCATGAAGCCCGCCGTCAGCCCGATGAACCAGACGAAGCCGTGGGGCGGCAGCGACTGATAGGGCCAGAGCCGCAGTCTATAGGAAGCGGCCCCGGTATCATCCGGGGCCGTGTCGTTCCATTCGTATGGCATCAGTGGGCGTGGCTGCGGTCCCAGTCCTCGCGACGGGGAAGCTGCTCGAACGTGTGTTCGGGCGGGGGCGAGGGCAGGGTCCATTCCAAGGTGTCGGCGTATTCGTTCCAGTAGTTGTTCTGGGTCACGCGCTTGCCGGCGAACAGCGTGTAGAACACGACGCCGATGAAGAACAGGAACGAGATGAACGACAGATAGGCGCCCAGCGAACTGATGTAGTTCCAGTAGGCGTATTCCACCGGATAGTCGATATAGCGGCGCGGCATCCCCTGGCGGCCCAGGAAGTGCTGCGGGAAGAAGGTCAGGTTGGCGCCGATGAACATCATCCAGAAGTGGACCTTGCCCGCCCATTCGGGATATTGCCGGCCCGACATCTTGCCGATCCAGTAATAGATGCCCGCGAACAGCGCGAAGACCGCGCCCAGCGACATCACATAATGGAAATGCGCCACGACATAGTAGGTGTCGTGATAGACGCGGTCCAGGGGCGCCTGGCTCAGCACGATGCCGGTCACGCCGCCGACGGTGAACAGGAACAGGAAGCCGAAGGCCCAGAGCATCGGCGTCTTGAACTCGATCGAGCCGCCCCACATCGTCGCGATCCACGAGAAGACCTTGATGCCCGTCGGCACGGCGATCGTCATGGTGGCCAGCATGAAGTAGGATTGCTGGGTCAGCGACATGCCGACCGTGTACATGTGGTGCGCCCAGACCACGAAGCCCAGCACCCCGATCGCAGCCATGGCCAGGACCATCGGCAGGTAGCCGAAGATCGGCTTCTTCGAGAAGGTGGCGATGACGTGGCTGATGATGCCGAAGCCGGGCAGGATGATGATGTAGACCTCGGGGTGGCCGAAGAACCACAGGATGTGCTGGTACAGCACCGGGTCGCCGCCGCCGGCCGGGTTGAAGAAGTTGGTCCCGAAGTTGCGGTCCATCAGCAGCATGGTGATGGCGCCGGCCAGCACCGGCAGGGCCAGCAGGATCAGCCAGGCGGTGATGAAGACCGACCAGGCGAACAGCGGCACCTTGAACAGCGTCATGCCCGGCGCGCGCATGTTCAGGAAGGTGGTGATGATGTTGATCGACCCCAGGATCGACGAGGCGCCCGAGACGTGGACCGCGAAGATCGCCAGATCCATCGAATACCCGGCCTCGGTCGTCGACAGCGGCGGATACAGCACCCAGCCTACCCCCGAGCCCAGCTGGTCCGATCCGCCCGGCGACAGCAGCGAGGCGACGCCCAGGCAGACGCCCGCCACATACATCCAGTAGGACAGGTTGTTCAGGCGCGGGAAGCTCATGTCCGGGGCGCCGATCTGCAGCGGCATGAAGTAGTTGCCGAAGCCGCCGAACAGCGCCGGGATGACGACGAAGAACATCATCAGGACGCCGTGATAGGTGATCATCACGTTCCACAGATGGCCGTTCGGCGTGCATTCCGCGGTCGAATCGGCGATGAAGCGCGCGCCTTCCAGGCACATGTACTGCACGCCGGGGTTTTGCAGTTCCATCCGCATGTAGACCGTGAACGAGACTGCGATCAGCCCCACGACCCCTGCGGTGAACAGGTAAAGGATACCGATGTCCTTGTGATTGGTGGACATGAACCAGCGGGTGAAGAACCCGCGTTGGTCGTGATGGTCGTCGTGGCCATGAACGGCTGCGTCTGCCATACCCGAACTCCTCAGATATAGTGATCCGGTCCGGCAGACCGGCATTTCCCTGGGGTCGTTCTAGACCAGCCGCGCCGACCCGGCAATGCCCTAAGGTTGCCGGAAATGCGGCTTTCGAGAACGCGAACGGCCCCAGGGTCAGCGGAAGACCAGCACCGGGATCCGCGAATGCGTCAGGATCCGCGTGGCTTGGCTGCCCAGCACCACCGCCGCCACGCCCCGCCGCCCATGCGAGGACATGGCGATCAGGTCGCAGCCTTCCGCAAGGGCCGTGTCGATGATCGCCTGCCAGGGGTTGCCGTGCCACTTGTGATGGATCTCGACGGGAACCCCTGCCGCCACGGCCTTGTCGCGTGCTGTGGCAAGAACCTTCTCTGCATCGGCGCGCGCCTCTGCGTCGTAGCTGGCGCGCGTGCTTTCGATCTGTGCCGCGGCCGGGCTGAAGACGTGGAAGGGTAGGCTGACGGTGACGATCGACACCGCCGCGCCCAGGCTGGCGGCCAGGGCCACGCCCTTGTCGACGGCCAGGGTGGCCAGATCGGATCCGTCGGTCGGGATCAGGATATGCTTGAACACCGATGTTCCTCCTGTGGTGGCGGCCGCGTGCCCTGCGCGCAGGCCCGGTTGCACGGCAGAGGCTGACACGCCGCGGCGGGGCGGAACATGATCTGAATCAAGCGGGCCGACCCCGAAGGATCGGCCCGGCAGCCTGTCGGCCAAGGGACGTTATTGGGCCGCGGCAGGCGAGACGCTGGCGAGATAGGCGGCGACATCCGCCTGGTTCTTGTTCAGCTTGAAGGTCATCTTGGTGCGGGCGGAAGAATCGCCGGTCTTTTCCTGCACGAACTTGTTGGGATCGGTGATGTAGGCCGCCAGATCCTCGACCGTCCAGACTTCGCCCGCATCGCGCAGGGCGATCAGCGCGTCGGAATAGTTATAGCCTTCCTGCGCCGCGGCGGGGCGTCCCACGACACCATAGAGGTTCGGCCCGGTCGCGCCGCCCTTCACGATGTCCTCGCCCTCGGGCGACTGGATCATGTGGCAGGCCTTGCACTTGCGGAATTCCTGTTCGCCCACTGCGGGGTCGCCGGCGTCCTGTGCCAGGGCGGGCAGGGCCAAGGTGACACCCATCAGGGCGCCGATCATCGCAAATCTCATTCCATCCTCGCTGTTCCAGATCCATTGGAGGTTCCAGACAACCTTCTTAAGGCCCGCAAGTTCATTTGCCACCGGGCAGAAGGTCGCATTCTACCGACGCGCCCTGGCCGAAGGCCGTGCCGAAGGTCCGGCGCAGCGCCAGATCCAGATCGGCCATGCCGACCGGCAGGCCCAGGTCCACCAGGCTGGTCACGCCATGCCCGCTGATCCCGCAGGGCACGATGCCGCCGTAATGCGACAGGTCCGGCTCGACATTGATGGCGATGCCGTGGAAGCTGACCCAGCGGCGCAGCTTGACGCCGATGGCCGCGATCTTGTCGTCGCGGATGCCGCCGTCGGGCAGGGGCGGCTTGTCGGGGCGCGCCACCCAGACCCCCACGCGGCCCGGGCGGACCACGCCGGTGACGCCGAACTCGGCAAGCGCGGCGATCACCCAGGCTTCCAGCCGGGCCACGAAGGCCCGCACGTCCCGGCCGCGCCGGTTCAGGTCCAGCATGACATAGACCACGCGCTGTCCCGGGCCGTGATAGGTGTACTGCCCGCCGCGGCCCGCCGCATGAACCGGAAAGCGCGCCTCCAGCAGGTCCTGGGGACGGGCGCTGGTGCCGGCAGTGTAAAGCGGCGGATGCTCGACCAGCCAGACCAGTTCATCGGCCGTCCCGCCGTGAATCGCGGCGACCCGCGCCTCCATGAAGGCCACGGCATCGTCATAGCCGGTCAGTCCGCCCGAAGTGATCCAGTCCATCATCGGCCGGGTCTGACCTGCGGCGCGGCCGCCGTCAAGCGGGCTCAGAATCCCCTTTTCAATCTCCGGCGGCTCGGCTATCACCCGCCGCACTGCCCGGATGCGGTCGTGGCGGAATTGGTAGACGCGCAGCGTTGAGGTCGCTGTTCCTTAACCGGAGTGGAAGTTCGAGTCTTCTCGACCGCACCATCATTCCCTTCCTCCCATCCAGGACAACCGGGCCGCCGGCCCGATGCGGATAAGGGATGACGATGAAGATTGCCGTGGTCGGTCTGGGTTATGTGGGATTGTCGAACGCCGTTCTTCTGGCGCAGCACTCTCGGGTCGTGGCGCTCGACATCAACGAGGCCCGGGTGGCCAGCGTCAACGACCGAAAGAGCCCGATCGAGGATGCCGACATCGCCCGCTTCCTGGCCGAGCGCGATCTTGATCTGACCGCCACCACCGACCCGCAGACGGCGCTGGCCGGGGCGGACTTCGTGATCGTCGCCACCCCCACCAACTACGACGCCGCCACCAACGGCTTCGACACGCGGTCGGTCGAGGCGGTGATCGACCTTGCCCGCAGGCACGCCCCCGACGCGGCGATCATCGTCAAGTCCACCGTGCCCGTGGGCTTCACCAGCCGGATGAGGGCCAAGACCGGCTTCGACGGCATCATCTTCTCGCCCGAGTTCCTGCGCGAGGGGCTGGCCCTGCACGACAACCTCCATCCCAGCCGGATCGTCGTGGGCGACACCGGCGAGGCCGCCCGGCGCTTCGCCGCGCTTCTGGCCCAGGGCGCGCTGGATCCCGACGTCCCGGTGCTGTTCACCAACTCGACCGAGGCCGAGGCCATCAAGCTGTTCGCCAACACCTTCCTGGCCATGCGGGTGGCCTATTTCAACGAACTGGACAGCTATGCGCTGAGCCACGGCCTGGATCCCCGGGCGATCATCCGCGGCGTGGCCCTGGATCCGCGGGTGGGCGACTTCTACAACAACCCGTCCTTCGGCTATGGTGGCTATTGCCTGCCCAAGGACACCAAGCAACTGCTGGCCAACTATTCGGCCGTGCCGCAGAACCTGATCGCGGCGATCGTCGAGATCCAACCGCACCCGCAAGGACTTCATCGCCGACCAGATCATCGCCCGAAACCCGCGGACGGTGGGCGTCTATCGCCTGGTGATGAAGGAGGGCTCGGACAATTTCCGCGACAGCGCCATCCAGGGGATCATGAAGCGGATCAAGGCCAAGGGCATCGCCTGCATCGTCTACGAGCCGGTCCTGCAGGAGGATCTGTTCTTCAACTCGCCGGTCGAACGGGATCTGGAGGCCTTCAAGGCCAAGTCCGACCTCATCATCGCCAACCGCCGCCACGACGATCTGGCCGATGTCGCGGACAAGCTGTTCACCCGAGACCTTCTGCAACGGGACATATGACCCCCGCCGCCCGCATCGCCGCCGCCATCGCGATCCTCGACCAGGTCCTTGCCGGCCAGCCGGCCGAACAGGCCCTGCTTCGATGGTCCCGGTCCAGCCGCTATGCGGGGTCGGGCGACCGGGCGGCGGTGCGCGATCTGGTGTTCGATGCCCTGCGCTGCCGCGACAGCCACGCGGCGCTGGGCGGGGCGCTGACGGGCCGGGGGCTGATGATCGGCGGGCTGCGGGCGGCCGGCCAGGATCCGGCAGCCTTCTTCACCGGCGACGCCCATGCCCCCGCCGCGCTGAGCCCCGATGAACGCCCCTGCCACGGCCCCGGCGATGCCCGGATCCTGCCGGACATCCCCGACTGGATCCGCCCGCTGTGGGACGCCTCGCTGGGTGGGGACGCCGATGCGATCGCGAAGCTGATGCGGCAGCGCGCGCCGGTCTGGCTGCGGGTCAACCCGATCAGGGCCGATCCGGCCCGCGCCATCGGCCGTCTGGCCGATGACGGCATCGCGGCCCAGCCCGATCCCCGCCTGCCCACCGCCCTGCGCCTGACCGCGAACGAGCGGCGCCTGACGCAAAGCCGCGCCTACGGCGAGGGCCTGGTCGAGCTTCAGGACCTGTCGCCCCAGCTGGCCTGCGCGGCGCTGCCGGTCGAAGCGGGCGCGCGGGTGCTGGACTATTGCGCGGGCGGCGGGGGCAAGACGCTGGCGGTGGCGGGCCGCGCGCCGGGGCTGGCGCTGACGGCCTACGACGTCGATCCCGCCCGGATGGGTGATCTGCCGCGGCGGGCCGAACGGGCCGGCGTCCGGGTCCGGCTGGCGGACCGGCCCGGCGGGCGCCACGACCTGGTGATCGCCGATGTGCCCTGTTCGGGGACGGGCACCTGGCGGCGCACGCCCGATTCGAAATGGCGTCTGACGCAAGCCGCCCTGGAGGGGCTCGTGACGATTCAGGCGCGGATCCTGCGCGAGGTGGCGCCGCTGGTGGATCGGGGCGGCCATCTGGCCTACATGACCTGTTCGGTTCTGGGGGTCGAGAACGGCGCGCAGGCCGACCGTTTCCTGGCCGATCATCCCGAGTTCCGGGAGGTCTCGCGGCGGCTCTGGACGCCGCTGGACGCCAGCGACGGCTTTTTCCTGTCGCTGATGGCGCGCCGATGAAGCCCCGTGCCGCCCTTAACGCTCTGTTAAGCGGTTTGGCGCTATCCAGCATCCTGAAGGCGTGGAAAGGGGCTGGACGGATGACTTTCGGGGAAACCCAAACCGCAATCTCGCGCAACGCGGCCATCGCCCTGCCGATCCTGATGCTGCCGATGGTGATCGCGGCCATCGCGGCCCTGGTCCTGCCGCAAAGCGGATACGGGGTCCTGGCGCTGGTGATCGGGACGATCGCCGTCGCCTGGTACATCCTGGGAGGCGTGATCTCGCTGGGCTATGTGCTGGACCGGCTGGCGGCGCGCCGCGCCCTGGCCGCGATCCGCCATGAGGTGGCCGAGGCGCCGGAACCCGTCTGGATCAGCGATTCGGACGGGCTGGTGGTGATGCAGAACGACCGGTCGCGGGCGGGGTTCGGGGACATCGCCGGGCAGAACATCCTGCGGCTGCTGGCTCAGCTGCGTGCCGATGCCGCCGACGACCTGGCCGGGCTGGTGCGGCGCGCGGGCCATGCGGGCTGCGCGGATCTGGCGCTGGGCTCGGGCGACACGCTGACGCTCAGCCGGGCCGAGGACGCGCCGCTGCAGATCTGGTCCTATCACCGGCGCGGGTCGCAGGCCGCGGCCGCGGTCCTTCCCGATGAAGCGGCCCACTGCGACGACTTCGAGGCGATCCCCGTGGCCCTGCTGCGCATCGCGCCCAGCGGCCATATCCGCCGGGCGAACGCGGCCGCGCGGCGGCTTCTGGGGGCCAACCTGCCGCAGGGCGCGGAACCCGTCCACATCGGCTGCCTTCTGGACGGTCCGGGGCGGCCGGCGGGCGAATGGGTCGCCGAAACCCACGCCGCGCGGCGGGGCGACGGGCGGACCGAGGTGCTGCGCCTGCGCGCGGCCGAGGATGCCGCAGCCGAGCAGCATTTTCAGGTCACGCTGGCCGCCGATCCGGTCGAACCCGGGGTGATCGCGGTCCTGAACGACGCGAGCGCGCTCAAGACGCTGGAGGCGCAGTTCGTCCAGAGCCAGAAGATGCAGGCGATCGGCCAGCTGGCGGGCGGGGTGGCGCACGACTTCAACAACCTGCTGACGGCGATCCGGGGCCATTGCGACCTGCTGATGCTGCGCCATGACAAGGGCGACCCCGACTACGCGGATCTGGACCAGATCGGGCAGAACGCCAACCGCGCGGCCGCACTGGTGGGCCAGCTTCTGGCCTTCTCGCGCCGCCAGCAGCTCAAGCTGGAAACGCTCGATCCGCGCGACGTGCTGGCGGATCTGACGCATCTTCTCAACCGGCTGGTGGGCGAGACCATCACCCTGACCATCAGCCACGATTCCGCCCTGCGCGCGATCCGCGCCGACAAGAGACAGCTGGAACAGGTCATCATGAACCTTGTGGTGAATGCCCGCGACGCTATGCCGACGGGCGGCAACATCGAGATCCGCACCGACATGATGGCCATCGACGGCGATCTGGCGCGCGACAAGGTCTCGCTTCCCAAGGGCGACTACCTGCGCATCCGCGTCACCGACGAGGGCTGCGGCATCGACCCGGCGCTGCGCGACAAGATCTTCGAGCCCTTCTTCACCACCAAGCGCGTGGGCGAAGGCACCGGGCTGGGCCTGTCCACCGCCTACGGCATCGTCAAGCAGACCGGCGGCTATATCTTCTGCGACAGCGAGGTGGGCAAGGGCACCTGCTTCTCGCTGTATTTCCCGGCCCAGACCGGCATCCAGCCGCTGCGCCCCGCAGCCATGCCCGCGCCCGCCGCCATGACCCAGCCGGTGCAGCGCGCCACCGTGCTGCTGGTCGAGGATGAGGCCCCGGTGCGCGCCTTCGCCGCGCGCGCGCTGCGCCTGAAGGGCTACGAGGTCCACGAGGCCGCCAGCGCCGAGGAGGCCCTGGCGCGGCTTGGCGGCAGCCTGGCCGTGGACATCTTCGTGACCGACGTGGTGATGCCGGGCATGGACGGGCCAAGCTGGGTGCGCGCCGCGCTGAAGGATCGTCCGGGCACCCGCGTCGTCTTCATGTCCGGCTATACCGAGGACATCTTCGGCGAAGGCCACGACCCCATCCCGAACGCGGCCTTCCTGGCGAAACCCTTCACGCTGAACGAGCTGGTCGAGATCGTCGGGCGCCAGATGCAGGACCCGCCGCGCCGGCTAGACGCCTAGCGGCCGAGGCGCGGGAAGCGCGGCCGAAAGCTGGTTAATAAAGGCTGTCCGCAGGGCGAATCCGCTTGAAAAGGAACGGAGGGATACGCATCTAGGGTCAGGAACAAGAAGTGAACATGAACCCCCTCAAGGCGCACGGATTGCCGCGCCAACCGGGCTGTGAAATAACGGTAAGGACCATATGGCACAGGCGAGCATCTTCGACATGAACGACAAGCGCAGCGCGGACAAGCAGAAGGCGCTCGACAGCGCCCTTGCCCAGATCGAACGCCAATTCGGCAAGGGTTCGATCATGAAGCTGGGCAAGGACAGCCCCGTGGCCGAGATCGAGGCGACCTCGACCGGGTCGCTGGGCCTGGACATCGCGCTGGGCATCGGCGGCCTGCCCAAGGGGCGGATCATCGAGATCTTCGGGCCGGAGAGCTCGGGCAAGACCACGCTGACGCTGCATGTCGTGGCCGAGGAACAGAAGAAGGGCGGCGTCTGCGCCTTTGTCGATGCGGAACACGCGCTTGACCCGCAATACGCCAGGAAGCTGGGGGTGAACCTCGACGAGCTGCTGATCTCGCAGCCCGACACTGGTGAACAGGCGCTCGAGATCGTGGACACGCTGGTGCGGTCCGGGGCGGTCAGCCTGGTGGTGGTCGATTCGGTCGCGGCCCTGACCCCGAAATCCGAGATCGAAGGCGACATGGGCGACATGCAGATGGGCAGCCAGGCCCGGCTGATGAGCCAGGCGATGCGCAAGCTGACCGCCAGCATCGGCCGGTCGAACTGCATGGTGATCTTCATCAACCAGATCCGCATGAAGATCGGCGTGATGTTCGGCAACCCCGAAACAACCACGGGCGGCAACGCGCTGAAGTTCTATGCCTCGGTCCGCCTGGACATCCGCCGCACCGGCGCCGTCAAGGACCGCGACGAGGTGATCGGCAACACCACCCGCGTGAAGGTCGTCAAGAACAAGGTCGCGCCGCCGTTCCGCCAGGTCGAGTTCGACATCATGTACGGCGAGGGCATCAGCAAGGTCGGCGAGTTGATCGACCTGGGGGTGAAGGCCGGCGTGGTCGAGAAGTCGGGCGCCTGGTATTCCTATGGCGACGAACGCATCGGCCAGGGGCGCGAGAACGCCAAGCAGTTCCTGCGCGACAACCCCGACAAGGCCATGGCCATCGAGGACAAGATCCGCGCAAGCCACGGCCTGGAATTCGCCGTCGCGGGCGGCGAGGACGAGAGCCTGACCGAGGAATAGGCGTCAAGGCGCAGCCCGGTCACGAATGCGAAGGCGCGGCATTGCCGCGCCTTTCTGCATGGGATCGGGAACCTAGAAGATCAGCGCCAGGATCCCGATCACGACCAGCAGGCCGATGATGAAGATGACGCCGATGGTGCCGCCGATGAACTTGAGCATGTGATTCTCCTGTTGCAGGGGAAGACAACGGGCACGGCGCCGGACTGTTCCGGCCTTCATCCCGGCGCCGGCCTCCTTGCTGGCGGTCGGCGCCGTCGCTGGACAGGAACCCCGGCGCCGGATAGACCATGCCAGCCCGGTCACCGCCGGCAAGCGATCCAGCGATGAAGGCCCGCCATGCCCAGTCTGAACGACATCCGATCCACATTCCTCGGCTTCTTCGAACGCAACGGCCACAAGGTCGTCGAAAGCTCGTCCCTGGTGCCGCGCAACGATCCGACGCTGATGTTCACCAATTCGGGCATGGTGCAGTTCAAGAACCTGTTCACCGGGGTCGAGACCCGCGACTACAAGCGCGCCACCACGGCCCAGAAATGCGTCCGCGCGGGCGGCAAGCACAACGACCTGGACAATGTGGGCTATACCGCGCGCCATCACACCTTCTTCGAGATGCTGGGCAACTTCAGCTTCGGGGATTACTTCAAGGAACAGGCCATTCCCTTCGCCTGGGAACTGCTGACCAGGGATTTCGGCATCCCTGCGGACAAGCTGCTGGTCACCGTCTATCACACCGACGACGAAGCCGCGAACATCTGGAAGAAGGTCGCGGGCCTGCCGGACGACCGGATCATCCGCATTCCCACCGACGACAACTTCTGGCGGATGGGTCCGACCGGCCCCTGCGGCCCCTGCACCGAGATCTTCTATGACCACGGCGACCACATCTGGGGCGGCCCTCCGGGTTCGCCCGACGAGGACGGCGACCGCTTCATCGAGATCTGGAACCTGGTCTTCATGCAGAACGAGCAGTTCGAGGACGGCACCATGCGCGCGCTCGACATGCAGTCGATCGACACCGGCATGGGCCTGGAACGGATCGGCGCGCTGCTGCAGGGCAAGCACGACAACTATGACACCGACCTGATGCGGTCGCTGATCGAGGCGTCGGCCAACGCCACCAGCAACGATCCCGACGGGCCGGGCAAGGTCCATCACCGGGTCATCGCCGACCACCTGCGCTCGACCAGCTTCCTGATCGCCGACGGGGTGATGCCCAGCAACGAAGGGCGCGGCTATGTGCTGCGCCGGATCATGCGCCGGGCGATGCGGCACGCGCATATGCTGGGGGCGCAGGATCCGGTGATGCACAGGCTGGTGCCAGCCCTGGTGCGCCAGATGGGCGCGGCCTATCCCGAGTTGACCCGCGCGCAGTCCCTGATCGAGGAAACCCTGCGCAGCGAGGAGACGCGCTTCCGCCAGACGCTCGACCGCGGCCTGCGGCTGCTGGACGAGGAACTGGCGCGCCTGCCCGAAGGCGCGAGCCTGCCCGGAGAAACCGCCTTCAAGCTCTACGACACCTACGGCTTCCCGCTGGACCTGACCCAGGACGCGCTGCGGGAACGAGGGCGGTCCGTCGATACGGCAGGATTCGACGCCGCGATGGCCGAACAGAAGGCCAAGGCGCGGGCGGCCTGGGCCGGTTCGGGCGAGGCCAAGGACGCCGCGATCTGGTACGAACTGGCCGAACGCCACGGCGCGACCGAGTTCCTCGGCTATGACACCGAGGAAGCCGAGGGCCAGATCCTGGCCATCCTGGCCGATGGCGCCGAGATCGGCCAGGCGGCCCAGGGCCAGTCCGTGACCATCGTCGTGAACCAGTCGCCCTTCTACGCCGAAAGCGGCGGCCAGGTGGGCGACACCGGGCTGATCAAGACCGAAACCGGCGCCGCCCGCGTCACCGACACGAAGAAGGTCGCGGGCGTGTTCCTGCATCTGGCCGAGGTGACGCTGGGCACCATCAGCCGCGGCCAGGGCGCGGCGCTGTCGGTCGATCACGACCGCCGGGGCGCGATCCGCGCCAACCACTCGGCCACGCACCTGCTGCACGAGGCGCTGCGGCGCGCGCTTGGCGATCATGTCGCGCAGCGCGGCAGCCTGAACGCGCCGGACCGGCTGCGCTTCGACTTCAGCCACAACGGCGCGGTGTCGGCGGACGAACTGTCGCGCATCGAGGCCGAGGTGAACGAGTTCATCCGCCAGAACGCCCCGGTCGAGACCCGCATCATGACCCCGGACGACGCGCGGTCCCTGGGTGCGCAGGCGCTGTTTGGCGAGAAATACGGCGACGAGGTGCGCGTCGTGTCGATGGGCCGACTTGCCGGCAGCGGCAAGGGCGCCGACGGCCAGACCTATTCGCTGGAGCTTTGCGGCGGCACGCATGTCCTGCGCACGGGCGACATCGGCGCCTTCGCGATCCTGGGCGACAGCGCCAGCAGCGCCGGCGTGCGGCGGATCGAGGCGCTGACCGGCCAGGCGGCGCTGTCGCATCTGCGCGATGCCGACAGGCAGTTGTCGGAAATCGCCGGGATCCTCAAGGCGCAGGCGGGCGACGTGGTCAACCGCGTCAAGGCCCTGGCCGATGAACGCAAGGCGCTTGCCAACGAGGTCGCGCAACTCAAGCGCCAGCTTGCCATGTCGGGCGGCGGCGCGGGCCAGGCGGCCAAGCATATCGGCGGGGTCAGGTTCATCGGCCGCCGGGTCGAAGGCGTGGGCGGCAAGGAACTGGGGGCCCTGGTGGACGAGATGAAGTCCCAACTGGGCAGCGGCGCGGTCCTGGTCTTGGCCGAGGCCGACGGCAAGGCGACCGTGGCCGCGGGCGTGACGCCTGATCTGGTGGACCGGATCAGCGCGGTGACGCTGGTGCAGACGGCGACGGCCGCCCTGGGCGGCAAGGGCGGCGGCGGGCGGCCGGACCGCGCCCAGGGCGGCGCGCCCAGCCTGGCTGCGGCGGATGACGCCATCGCCCGGGTCGAGAAACTGCTGGAGGAAACGGCATGACTGCCCTGTGGATCGCCCATGTGACCGTCACCGACCCCGAGGCCTATGGCAGATACGCCCAGGCGGCGGGTCCGGCGATCGCCGCGCATGGCGGGGTTTTCCTGGCGCGGGGCGGGCGTTACCAGCAGATGGAGGGCAGGGACCGCGCCCGCAACGTGGTCGCCCGCTTTCCCAGCTTCGATGCCGCCGTTGCCTGCTATAACAGCAGCGAATACCAGGCGGCCCTGGCCCATGCGAAAGGGGCGTCGGAACGCGACCTTGTGATCGTCGAGGAAACGCCTCCGTCCGCGAAATAGGCTAGGCATATCATCCTTTCGTGGTATTTTCCGGGACAAGAACCGAAAAACGCGAAGGGGCAGGATCATGTGCCGTTGGGCCGCCTATGTGGGCCAACCGATCTTTCTTGAGGACATCGTCAGCCGCCCCGATCATTCGCTGATCCGGCAAAGCCAGGGCGCCCGGCGCTGCGTGACGCCGGTCAACGCCGACGGCTTCGGGCTGGCCTGGTACGGCGAACGGCCCGAGCCGGGGCTTTACCGCGACGTGATGCCCGCATGGTCGGACCCCAACCTTCACAGCCTGGTGGCGCAGGTGCGGTCGGGGCTGTTCATGGCCCATGTCCGCGCCTCGACCGGGACGGCCACCAGCCGCAACAACTGCCATCCCTTCGTGTCCGGCCGCTGGAGCTTCATGCACAACGGCCAGTTCGGCGGCTACGAGGCCTTCCGCCGGGATGCCGACGTGATGATCCCGGACGACCTGTATCCCCACCGCAGGGGCGCCACCGACAGCGAGGCGCTGTTCCTGATCGCCCTGGGCGAGGGGCTGGGCCGCGATCCCAAGGGCGCGATGGAGCGGGCGATGGCGCGGCTGGCCGATCTGGCGGTGCGGCGCGGCTCTGCACCCCATGTCAGGGCAGCCTGTGCCTTTTCCGACGGCGAACGGCTGTATGCGGTGCGCTATGCAAGCGACGACCAGGCGCCCAGCCTGTTCCACCGCTGGTCGCAGACCCGCAACGGCCGCGCCGTCGTGTCAGAACCGCTGGAGACCGAGGAAAGCGACTGGACCGAAGTCCCGCCCGGCAGCTTCTGCGTCTTCGACCGCGACAGCGTGTCGGTCCAGCCCTTCGTCCCGCGGCTTCAGGCCCGCGCGGCCTGATCCGCCTGCGCCGGCGTCCCGGATCCCGGGGTGGTTCCCGTTGGAACGGGCTGGGGATCCGCGCCCGCAACCGCGGCCGCGGGCGGGGAAAGCGCGGCGGCGGGTTCATCAGGCGCGGCCTGCGTCGGCAATGCCGGCCCGTCTTGCGGCCGTTCCCCGGCCGCCGTGGTGCCTGCCGGAGCCCCCGCCAGGCTGCGGCGGAAGATCAGCAGGTTGTGATAGACGGTGCTGCGCCCGGTCAGGCCGCTGCGCTCCTCGGACGGCAGCACGTCGGCGCGCAGGTATTCCCAGCCATCCTTCGCCATGCGGTTCAACTGCGCCGCAAGGGCCACGGCGTAACGGTCGCCGGGCGTCCTGGCATCCTTGGCCTTCTCGCCGCGGGACGGTGCGGGAATGACGCTGTACTCGAACTGGCTCAAGGCGTGTCTCCGTTGGATGCGGGCGGTGAGGTAACCTGCGCGGGCAAGGGGGGTTCCGGGCAGTCCGCTTACAGTCCCAGCTTTCTGGCGACCAGATCGTTGACGGCGGCCGGGTTGGCCTTGCCGCCTGTGGCCTTCAGCACCTGTCCCACGAACCAGCCCGCCAGCTTGGGGTTGGCGCGCGCCTTTTCCACCTGCGCGGGGCTGGCGGCGATGATCTCGTCCACGGCCTTCTCGATGGCGCCGAGGTCGGTCACCTGGCGCATCCCGCGCGCCTCGACGATGGCGGCGGGGTCGCCGCCCTCGGTCCAGAGGATCTCGAACAGGTCCTTGGCGATCTTGCCCGAGATGTCGCCCCGGGCGATCAGGTCGATCACCCCGCCCAGCTGGTCGGCGGATACCGGCGAGGTCTCGATGCCCAGGCCTTCCTTGTTCAGGCGCCCAAACAGTTCGTTGATGACCCAGTTCGCCGCCTGCTTGCCGTCGCGGCCGCGGGCCACGGCCTCGAAATAGTTCGCGTTCTCGACCTCGGCGGTCAGCACGCCGGCGTCGTATTCCGACAGGCCCAGGTCCCGCACGAAGCGCGCCTTCTTTTCGTCGGGCAGTTCCGGCATGGCGGCCGCAATGTCGTCCACCCAAGCCTGTTCGATGTCCAGGGGCAGCAGGTCGGGATCGGGGAAATAGCGGTAGTCATGCGCTTCCTCCTTGGAGCGCATCGACCGGGTTTCGCCCCGGTCGGGATCGTAGAGCCGGGTTTCCTGCACCACCGCGCCGCCGTCCTCGATGATGGCGATCTGGCGGCGGGCCTCGTATTCGATGGCGGCCTGGATGAAGCGCAGCGAGTTCATGTTCTTGATCTCGCAGCGGGTGCCCAGGTGGCCGAAGTCCTGGGTTTCCTGGTAGCGTTCATAGGCGCCAGGCTTGCAGACGCTGACGTTCACATCGGCGCGCAGGTTGCCGTTCTGCATGTTGCCGTCGCAAGTGCCCAGATAGCGCATGATCTGGCGCAGCTTGGCGACATAGGCGGCGGCTTCTTCCGGACTGCGGATGTCGGGGCGGCTGACGATCTCCATCAGGGCGACGCCGGTGCGGTTCAGGTCCACGAAGGACATCGCCGGGTCCATGTCGTGGATCGACTTGCCCGCGTCCTGTTCCAGGTGGATGCGTTCGATGCGCACGCGGCGGGCGACGCCGGGCGCCATGTCCACGATCACCTCTCCCTCGCCGACGATGGGGTGGTAAAGCTGGCTGATCTGGTAGCCCTGCGGCAGGTCGGGGTAGAAATAGTTCTTGCGGTCGAAGGCGCTGCGCAGGTTGATTGCGGCCTTCAGGCCAAGCCCCGTACGCACCGCCTGGGCCACGCAGAATTCGTTGATGACCGGCAGCATCCCCGGCATCGCCGCATCGACGAAGGCCACATGGCTATTGGGTTCGGCCCCGAACGCCGTCGAGGCGCCCGAGAACAGCTTGGCGTTCGAGGCCACCTGGGCATGGACTTCGAGCCCGATGACCAGTTCCCAGTCGCCCTTGGCCCCGGCGATGGTCTTGGGCGAGGGTGCGGTGAAGGAAAGATGGTCGAGCATCGGGAACCTCGGGCGGGGGTGACAAGTAGTGGTGCTGCAGGCCTTTTAGGTCAGCGCGCCGGCGATGTCACGAGGGGGGCCGTGGCAAAGCCCGGGCGGGCGGGGACTGCTGCGAATCAAGAGGCTGGCGGAAATCCGCCACGATCGTTAACGACGTATTCGGAAATGCCGTCATCGGCGGATTTCCGATCACGGCGAAGCCTGCCTTTGGCGTCATGCCGCCGACGATTTTCCTGCCGCCTTGCGGGATTTTCCAAGCGGGATATGGGGTTGTGGACGAAACATTCCACGAGGACCCGGATGCGCCCTGCGCTTGTTCCCCTTGCAGCCCTGGCTTTCCTGGCAGCCTGCCAGTCCACCACCACGTCCCAGACCGACAGCAGGGCCGCCGTGGATGCACAGCAGATGCAGTTGGCCAACCAGCCGCCGATGCGGTGGGGACAGGCAGCGGGGTCCGAGCAGTGGACCCATGCCACGCTGTCCGCGCTGGACCGCGAGGGGGTCACGATCCTGTCGCGCGTGCCCGGCGACATCGATTCATTCTGCCCGAACTACGAGCAGCTGAACGCGACCGGCCGCAAGGCGTTCTGGGCCGGCCTGCTGTCGGCCGTCGCCAAGCACGAAAGCACCTATAACCCGCAGGCCAGCGGCGGCGGCGGCAAGTGGCTGGGGCTGATGCAGATCGCGCCGGCGACCTGGCGCAACTATGGCTGCGACGGCGACATCAGGAACGGCGGCGACAACATGTCCTGCGCCGTCAAGATCATGTCCCGCCAGGTGGCGCGCGACAACGCCGTGGCCCATGACGGCAACGGCTGGCGCGGCATCGCGCGGGACTGGGCGCCGCTGCGCAATGCCTCGAAGCGGGCGGACATCGCCGCCTGGACCAGCAGCCAGAGCTATTGCCAGCCGAAGGTGTAAGGGGCGCTGCCCCGTGGTTCTGAAGGCATGAGGGGCGCTGCCCCTCGGTCCTGCGGACCTCACCCCGGGATATTTCACCACAGAAGATGAGGCGGGCGCACGGCCCGCCTTCGTGCCTAGCGCAGGGCCGCCAGGATGCGCGCCCATGACCGCGCGCCCTTGGCGAAGCTGCGGACGTCGTATTTCTCGTTCGGGGAATGGATGCGGTCGTCGTCGCGGGCAAAGCCCACCAGCATCGAATCCATGCCCAGGATCGTCTTGAAGTCGCCGGCGATGGGGATCGAGCCGCCGCTGCCGATGAAGGCCGCATCCTGGCCCCATTCCGCGCCCAGGGCGCCCCGGGCCGCGGCGAAGGCGGGATCCGAGGTATCCATCACGCTGGCCGGGCTGCCGCCGTGTTCGTGGAACTCGACCATGCAATCTGCGGGCAGGAAGCCCCGCACATGGTCGCGGAAGGCCGTGCGAATCCGGGCCGGATCCTGCCGGCCGGTCAGCCGGAAGCTGACCTTGGCCCGGGCTTCGGCCGGCAGGACCGTCTTGAAGCCCTTGCCCGTATAGCCGCCGGTAATGCCGTTGATTTCGGCGGTGGGCCGGCTCCAGGCCATTTCAACCGGCATCCGGCCCCTTTCGCCGACGGGATCGGACAGGCCGACGCGCGCCAGCATCCCGGCGGCGTCGAAGCCAAGCGATTCCCAGTCGCGGCGCAGGTCCGGCGTAAGATCGTCCACCCCGTCGTAGAAGCCGGGCAGGGTGACGCGCCCATCGGCGTCCTTCAGCGCCGCCAGCGCCTGGGCCAGGACCATGATCGGGTTGGCGGCAAGCCCGCCGAACAGGCCGGAATGCAGGTCGCGGTCGGCGCCGCGGATCACGATTTCCTCGCCCACCAAGCCGCGCAGCTGGGTGACGATGGCCGGGCGGGTGCCGCCGAACAGTTCGGTGTCGCAGATCATCGCCAGCGAGGCGCGCAGTTCGTCCGCGTTCTCCTGCAGGAAGGGCCGAAGCGAGGGCGAACCGGATTCCTCCTCGCCCTCGAGCAGCAGGACCAGGTCGCTGGGCAGTTGGCCATGGACTTCGCGCCAGGCGCGGAAGGCCTCGATGAAGGTCATCAGCTGGCCCTTGTCGTCGGATGCGCCGCGCGCGCGGATCACCCGCCCTTCGGGGCCGTCCTCGATCAGCGGCTCGAAGGGGGTGGTCCCACAGCGCCAGCGGATCGACCGGCTGGACGTCATAGTGGCCATAGAACAGCAGCGGCCGGGCGCTGCCGGGCTGCGACCGCGCCACGACCATCGGATGGCCCGCCGTCTCGCGGACCGAGGCCTGAAAGCCCAGCCCCGCCAGTTCGTCGCGCAGCCATTCGGCCGCAGCGCGCACATCGCCCGCATGGGCCGGATCGGTCGAGATCGAGGGGATCCGCAGCAGGGCCGACAGCCGCTCCAGGGCCGGCTCCAGGTCCTGGTCCAGCCTGTGCAGGACCGCGTCCAGTGTGGTGTTGTTCGACATGTTGCCCTTGTTTTCCCGAGTGGTTTTCTAAGTATCAGACTGGTCCTTTTGTCGATCTGCGACAATTTTGGCCTGTCCTCGGTGCCGTTTGACATGTATCAACGTTGGACCGCGCGCGATCTGACAATGATTGCCCCCAGCCAGCTATGCAAGGGAACGCCCGCAATGAATTACGATGCCGCCCTGGATCAGGCTATCGGTCGGCTGCATGAGGAAGGCCGCTACCGCACCTTCATCGACATCGAGCGGGTGAGGGGCCGGTTCCCGCAGGCCGTCTGGACGCGGCCCGACGGCGGCAAGCAGGATATCACCGTCTGGTGCGGCAACGACTATCTGGGCATGGGCCAGCATCCGGTGGTGCTGGAGGCGATGCACGAGGCCCTGGACGCCGTGGGGGCGGGTTCGGGCGGGACGCGCAACATCAGCGGGACCACCGTCTATCACAAGCGGCTCGAGGCCGAACTGGCGGATCTGCATGGCAAGGAGGCGGCGCTGGTCTTTTCCAGCGCCTACATCGCCAACGACGCCACCCTGTCCACGCTGCGCAAGCTGTTTCCCGGCCTCATCATCTATTCCGACGAGTTGAACCATGCCTCGATGATCGAGGGGATCAAGCGGTTCGACGGCGCCAAGCGGATCTTCCGGCACAACGACCTGGCCCATCTGCGCCAGTTGCTGGCCGCCGACGATCCCACGGCGCCCAAGCTGATCGCCTTCGAATCGATCTATTCGATGGATGGCGACTTCGGCCCGATCAAGGCGATCTGCGACCTGGCCGACGAGTTCAACGCGCTGACCTACCTGGACGAGGTTCATGCGGTCGGCATGTACGGCCCGCGCGGCGGCGGCGTGGCCGAACGCGACGGGCTGATGGACCGCATCGACATCTTCAACGGCACGCTGGGCAAGGCCTTCGGCGTCTTCGGCGGCTATATCGCCGGCACCGCCAAGATGTGCGACGCGATCCGGTCCTATGCGCCCGGCTTCATCTTCACCACCTCGCTTCCGCCCGCGGTGGCGGCGGGGGCCGCGGCCTCGATCGCCTTCCTGAAGGGCGCCGAGGGCCAGCATCTGCGCGACGCCCAGCAGTTGCACGCGCGGATCCTGAAGATGCGGCTGAAGTCGCTGGGGATGCCGATCATCGACCACGGCAGCCACATCGTCCCGGTCCATGTGGGCCACCCGGTCCACTGCAAGATGCTGTCGGACATGCTGCTGCGCGACTATGGCATCTATGTCCAGCCGATCAACTTCCCCACGGTGCCGCGCGGCACCGAACGGCTGCGCTTCACCCCCTCGCCGGTCCACGCGCCCCAGCAGATCGACCATCTGGTGAAGGCGATGGACAGGTTGTGGTCACATTGCGCACTCAACCGACAGGAAATGAGCGCGTAATAAAATCACTTGGTGAACTGCTCTCGCCTGCGTGATACGCTCGGGATAAGGAAAAATGAGGAACCGTTCGATTCGAAGCGGTGTTCCTGAAGCGAGCGATGAGGCAGGCAACAAAAAATGAGCAGGCTGCGGGCTGAGAACCCGGCAGAGGAGATTTCTCGGGTGGAGGAAGTGCATCATTTCCTCGACGATGACACACGCCTTGGCGATATCCTGCGCGGCGAGCGGGCGACGCTGGGCAAGTCGCTGCTGGACGTGCAGCGCGAGTTGCGGATCCGGGCGTCCTATGTGGCCGCGATCGAGAATTGCGACATGACCGCCTTCGACACGCCCAGTTTCGTGGCGGGCTATGTGCGGTCCTATGCCCGGTATCTGGGCATGGATCCCGACTGGACCTTCCGCCGCTTCTGCCTGGAATCGGGCTTCCATCCCACGCATGGGATGGCGCAGGCGGCGGCCGGGCCGAAGCCCGCGCGCAGGCCCTCTGATCCGGCCGAGGCGCTGGCCAATCCCAAGGCCCTGTTCATCCCGCAGAAGCAGAGCTTCTGGTCCGACATCGAGCCGCGCGCCATCGGTTCGCTTCTGGTGCTGGTCGCGCTGATCTGCGGTCTGGGCTACGGCGGCTGGGCCCTCTTGCAAGAGGTTCAGCGCGTGACCCTGACGCCGGGCGAGACGGCGCCTGGGGTGGTCACCGCCCTCGACCCGGTCGAAGGGGCGCTGGTGTCCGAGCCTGCCCTGGACATGGCCGACGGCACCGAACTGGCGCAGGCGCTGCCGCAGCCCGAAGGGCTGGACCGCCTGTATCGGCCGCAGATCCTGGAGGCGCCGGTTCTCACCTCGCGCGATGGCCCCATTGCCGCGATCGACCCGGGGCTGACGCAGATCCCGGCGCCGGCGACGGATGTCGCGCAAGCGGCCCCCGATGCCGCGACCGCGATCCAGCGCGCCCTGGCCGAAGCGGGGGCGGCGTCCTTCGGCCCGCCGATGCCCGCGCAGGCAGCCTCGATCACGGTGGCGCCGGACGCGCCGGGGCTGGAACTGCTGGCGGCCCGCCCGGCCTGGGTGCGGGTCACCTCGGCCGACGGGACGGTGCTTCTGGAAAAGATCATGGATGCGGGGGAACGCTTCGCCTTGCCGTCGCTCGAGGAGCCGCCGCTGCTGCGCACCGGCAATTCGGGGGCGGTCTATTTCGCGCTGGGCGGCCAGACCTACGGCCCCGCCGCGCCCGGACCCCAGGTCGTCAAGAACATCAAGCTGTCGCCCGAGGAGGTGACGGGCAACTTCGCCCTGGCCGATCTGAACGCCGATCCCGAACTGGCGCAGATGGTCGCCGTGGCGCAGGCGACGCCGGTCGCCGACGGGCAGGCGACGACGACCGAATAGGCCGCCTGCATCCTGATCCGGCGCGATGGCGGGGCGCACCGAAGGGGCTAGTGGCCCCAGGTCCGTTCCAGAAGGCCGATCCAGTTGTCGCAGGCGATCTTGCGGACCAGCTCCGGGCCATAGCCGTGGGCCTGCATCGCGTCCAGCAGGGCCGGCAGGGCCGCCGCGTCGGGCAGGTCGCGCGGCATCAGCGCGCCGTCGAAGTCCGAACCCATCGCCACCCCGTCCTCGCCCAGGATGCCCAGCAGGTGATCCAGGTGGCGCAGCATCGTGTCGAAGCCCTCAAGCGGCAGGCGGCGCCCATCCTCGCGCAGGAAGCTTGACGCGAAGTTCAGGCCGACAAGGCCGCGGCTGTCGGCGATCGCGCGCAGTTGCCTGTCGGTCAGGTTGCGGCTGCTTGCGCTGATGGCGTGGACGCAGCTGTGGCTGGCGACCAGCGGCGCGTCGGACAGGGCGGCCACGTCGTCGAAGCCGGCCTCGTTCAGGTGCGACAGATCCAGCATGATGCGCAGGCCGTTGCATTCGCGCACCAGGGTCTTGCCGGCTTCCGTCAGCCCGGCGCCGGTGTCGGGCGAGGACGGGAAGGCGAAGGGCACGCCGTTCCCGTAGGCGGTGGGCCGCGACCAGACCGGGCCCAGCGACCGCAGGCCCGCCGCGTGCCACAGGTGCAGCGCGTCCATGTCCGCGATCGCCTCGGCCCCTTCCATGTGCATGATCGCCGCGATCCGTCCCGCCGCGATGCTGGCCCTGATCCCGCTGGCCGAGGTGACGATGTCCAGCGTCCCGGTGCGTTCCAGGGCCTTCAGGGCCGCGGCTTGCGCGAAGGCATGGGGCAGGGCCCGGCCAAAGGGGATCGCCTCGGGCAGGGGCATGGCGAAGGGCGGGTTTTCCATCAGCGCCGCGGCGGCCGCGTCGTTCGGACCCTGCGGCGCCGGAATCCAGATCGCGAAGAAGCCGCCGACCAGCCCCCCGGCCCGGGCGCGCGGCAGATCCAGATGGCCGGTGCCGTCGCCCTCCAGCCAGACCTGCGGCCCCTTCGCCACCACGCGTTGCAGGAAGTCGTTATGGCCGTCGAATACCGGGATCATCCGCCTCTCCTTGGTTTGTCCTGACCATGCACATCCCGCCGCGCGCGGCAATGGGCGCGCTTGGCGGGGCGCGCGATTCGGCCTTAGGCTGATCGGGCAAGCCAGAGGAGCGCCAGCCATGCCCGACATCCGCCGCGATTTCGACGGCCAGACCGTCATCACCACCTTCGAGGTGACGCCGGGCAGCGCCCATGACGTGCTGGACCTGCTGACCGAGGCCTGGGACCAGGTGATCCGCCGGCAGCCCGGTTTCGTGTCGGGCGCCATCCATCTCAACGATGCGCAGACCCGCATTGCCACCTATTCGCAATGGCGCGACCGCAAGGATTATCAGGCGATGCTGCGCCACGAGGAGATGCGCCGCCGCAACCGCGAGATCCACGCCATGTGCAAGAGCTTCGAGCCGGTCATGTACGAGGTGCAGGCGGTCTTCGACGACTGATGCTGCAGGTGCAAAAAGACCGTGCAATCGCGCGGGGCGGCCGTTACCCTTCCGAAGCGTCAGGCAAGGCAGGAGCAGGCGATGTCGGGCAGGATCATCACGGTGGCCCAGCAGAAGGGCGGATCGGGAAAGACCACGCTGGCCGTCAACCTGGCCGTCAGCCTGCACGCTCGCGGCCATTCCGTCGCGCTGATCGACACCGATCCGCAAGGCAGCCTGGGCCGCTGGTTCCTGGAACGGATGCAGGCGCGGGGCGAGGACGAGGCGATGGACTTTTCCACCTCGTCGGCCTGGGGGGCCAGCTACGAATCCGGCAAGCTGAAGAAGCGCTTCGATTTCGTCATCATCGATACCCCGCCCAAGATCGACAGCGACCTGCGCCCGGCCCTGCGGGTGGCCGATCTGGTTCTGGTGCCGGTCGCCACCAGCCATGTGGATCTGTGGGCGACCGAAGGCGTGCTGGATCTGGCGCGGCGCGAAAAGGCGCCGGTGCTGATGGTGATGAACCGGGTGCGCCCCAACACCCGCCTGTCGGCCGAGGTGGCACAGAGGGCGGCTGAACTGGGCGCCGAGGTGGCGGGAACGCAGGTCGCCAACCGCGTGGTCTATGCCGAAACGCTGGGCCAGGGGCTGGGGGCGCTTGAACGGGCCGGTGCCGGCCCCGCGCGCGACGAGATGTCCGCCCTCACCGACGAGGTGCTGGCCGCCATCGGCTAGACCGGCAGGATGGCGGGTCCGTCCGGGGTTTCCACGCGCCGCACGGTGATGCCGAAGGCCCGCTGCAGCAGGTCGTTGCGCAGGACCTGGGGGGCGGGACCGTCGGCCAGGACACGGCCGTGCGACAGCAGCACCAGCCGCGAACAGAACCGCGCGGCCAGCCCCAGGTCGTGGATCGAGGCCAGCACCGCCCGCCCTTCGGCCGCCAGGTCGCGGAACAGGCGCAGGCAAGCCAGCTGCTGGGCGGGATCCAGACCGGCGATGGGTTCGTCGGCGATCAGCAGCGGCGTGTCCTGTGCCAGCGCGCGGGCGATCAGGACGCGGTTCTGTTCGCCCCCCGACAGGCGCTGGGCGGTGCGCTTGCGGAACGGCTCCAGCCCCATGCGGGCGATGGCTGCGTTGGTGGCGATGCGGTCGATGCCGCTGCGGCCGCCGCCGGGCCAGGGGATGCGGCCCAGGGCCACCAGATCCTCGACGCTGACAGGCCAGGCGATCTCACGGGCCTGGGGAAGGTAGGCCGCATGGCGGGCGCGCGCCCCGGGCGGCATCGCGGCCACCGAGGACTGTCCCGCGAACGGGATCAGCCCAAGCGCGGCCTCCATCAGCGAGGATTTTCCGGCGCCGTTGGGACCGATCAGGCCCACGAACTCTCTGGGGCCGATGGACAGGCTGACGCCGTGCAGGACCGGCCGGTTGCGGCGGGTGACGGACAGGCCGGACAGGGTCAGGACCATCAGACGCGCCCCCCGCTGCGGGTTTTCCAGATCAGGTGCAGAAACAGCGGCGCACCCAGGATGGCGGTCAGAACGCCCAGCTTCAGGTCGCGGTCGGGCACGATCAGCCGCACCGCGATGTCGGCGGCCAGCAGCAGCGCCGCCCCGCCAAGGGCCGAGGCGGGCAGCAGGACCGAGGGTCGCGCGCCGATCAGCGGCCGCAGCACATGCGGCACCACCAGGCCCACGAAGCCGATGGCGCCTGCGACGGCGGTCGCCGGGCCGACGACCAGGGCCGTGCCCGCCACCAGCCGCCACCGCAGCGCCGGTCCTGCAAGGCCCAGCGACTGGGCCGCCGCCTCGCCCAGCGTCAGCGCGTCAAGCGCGCGGCCCGTCGTCAGGATCAGCGCCGCACCGGCCGCCATCGGCGGCAGGGCCAGCCAGACATGCAGCATCGACCGGTCGGCCAGCGATCCCATCAGCCAGAAGACGATCTCGTTCGCGGCATAGGGATTGGCCGAGAGGTTCAGCACCAGCGAGGTGCCCGCCCCCGCCAGGGCCGAGATGGCCACCCCCGCCAGGATCAGCGTCACCGACCCGCCGCGCGGTCCCGCCATCACGACCAGCAGGCCGGCGCCCAGGGCCGCCCCGGCCAGGGCAACCGCCGGCAGGGCCAGGACCGCCGCCAGCGACAGCCCGGTTTGCAGCGCCAGGACCGCACCCAGGGCCGCCATCCCGGAAATGCCCAGCAGGCCGGGTTCGGCCAGCGGATTGCGCAGATAGCCCTGCAGCGCCGCGCCGGTCAGCCCCAGTCCCGCGCCCACCGCCAGCCCCAGGATCGCGCGCGGCAGACGGATCTCGCGCATCACGATCGGCACCGGGCCATCGCCGCCGAACACCAGGCCCTGCAGGGATTCCGCGGGCGGCAGGCCGGCCGGACCCGTCAGCAGCGACGCCGCGAACAGGGCCGCCACCAGCACGGTCAGGGCGACGAACAGCGCCCTCATTCCAGCGACCGGATGGCCCGCGTCACCAAGGGGGTGCCGCAGGTCCAGTAGAGGTCCGTCACCTGCGCCGGCGCGGGGGCCGCGGCGGCAAGCGCCGGGTGGTCCAGGATCGCCTCGGCCTGCGACTGGCCGGGCCACCTCGATCCTGTCAGCAGCCGGTCGGGCCGGGCCATGACCAGCAGTTCCATCGGCAGACGGGTGGTGCCGGCAATCCCATGATCGGCTGCGATGTTGTCGAAACCCGCCGCCCCAAGGATCGCGTCGGCCAGCGTCCCGGCCCCCGAGGTGAAGCCGTTCGCATCATACAGCGCCGCCCGCCCGCGTCCGGCAGGCTGCCGCGCCGCCTGCAACTCGGCGTCGAAGCGGCCCAGCAGGTCGCGCGCGGCCTCTGGCCGGCCCAGCAGGTCGCCCATGCGGATGATTTCGGCGCGGATGGAGGGAAAATCCTCGGCCGGGGGCGGGGTCTCGACGCGGATGCCCAGGCGGCGCAGCATGGCGATGGTGGCGGTGGGCGTATAGGTGCCCGCGATCACCAGGTCGGGGCGCATGAGATAGATTTCCTCGGCCCGCCCGCTGTTCGGCACATAGGCCGCAGCCTCTCGGGCGACGGGCGACAGGCGGGGATCCTGCGTCAGGCTGCTGACCGAGACCAGTTGCCCCGGCGCGGCCAGCATCATCGCCAGCTGGTCGCTGCACAGGTTCATCGACACCACCCGCCGCGGCGCCGCGCCGGCCGGCAGGACGGCGGCGATCAGGATCACCGCCGCCAGGGAACGCATCCTAGAACGACGCATTCAGCCCCGCATAGATCGACCGCCCCGGCGTGCCATAGCCCCGCACCCACTGGTAATCCTCGTCAAAGAGGTTCTCGATGCGCAGATAGGCGCGGGCGTTGTCGCGGACGGGATGGCTGATGCTCAGGTCCACGGTGGTGAAGTCGTCCAGCGGCCCGGCGCTGTCCGACCGCCCTGCGACGTGCTGCAGACCGATCCCCGCAACGGTGCCGGTGGCGAAGGTCGTCTCGGCCCCCAGGTTCAGGACGCGTTCGGGAACCCTGGCCCAGTCCGGGGCATCGGTCTGGTTGTCGATGAAGGTATAGGCGGCGGTCAGCGCGTGTCCCGCGCCGAAGGCATAGCGGCCGTCGATTTCGATCCCGCGGCGGCGCGCGGTGCCGGGCACCTGGTTGTAGAAGTCGTCGGAGAAATCCAGCGGCGTGCCGTTGTCGTCGAACCCGATCAGGTCGGTCGTCTTCAGCCAGAAGGCGGTCACCCGCAGGTGGCTGTCCCCCCATTGCTTCTCGACCCCGATCTCGTGGGTGCGGCTTTCCTCGCGTTCGAGATCGGCGTTGCCATAGAGCGGATCGAACAGCTGGTAAAGCGACGGCGCGCGGAAGCCGTTGCCGATGGCCGCCCGGAACAGGAGGTCCCCTTCGGCGCGATAGACCGCCGCGACCCGGCCCGAGGTGAAGCCGCCGAAGCGCGAATGATCGTCGCGGCGAAGCGAGGTGGTGACGTCGATGCGGGGACCCAGGGCGGCGGTCGTTTCCACGAAGACGCCGCTGATGCGCGCGTCGCCGCTGCCCAGGGCTTCTTCCCTTTCGGTATCGGCGCCGAAGACCGCCCGGACGCCCGCGCCCAGATCGGTGGCACCCTGCCAGGACAGCCTGGTGCGTCTGCCCTCGTAGGAGGCCGGGAAGCCGTCATAGTAGCTGTCGCGGCTGACGCGATAGCGGGTCAGCGCAATGTCGTGATCCACGGGGCCCGCCCTGAACTGCACGAAGCCGCGCAGGCCGTAGGATTCGTCTTCGGTGAAGTCGTCGCCCGGCGTGCCTGCCACGTCGCTGAAGTCGTCGTAATCGGCGGTGCTGTCCTGCCAGAAGCCGTTGAGACCGAAGGTGGCGCCGTTCTGCAGGCGATGGGCGCCATAGAAGGAAAGCCGGGTTGCCTTGTAGCCGTCCTCCTCGAAGTTGCCGTCATCCTCGTCCAAGGCGGAAAACCCGTCGGTTCGGACATGGCCAAGCTGGAAGGCCAGATCCGTGTCGTCCCGGCGCAGCGTCGCGCCATAGCTGGCCGTCAGGGTATCGTAGCTGCCGGCCTCGATGCCGATGTGGTGGCGCAGCCCGTCTTCGGTCGGGCGCAGCGATTCCAGCGTCAGCACCCCCGCGATCGCCCGCGAGCCATAGAGCGCGGACTGCGAGCCGCGCAGCAGTTCGGCCCGGCCGAAGCTTGCAGTGATCTGGCCGCCCAGGTCATAGGCGGGCGAGGGGGCGGTCATGTCGGACACCTCGATCCCGTCGATGATGACCGGAACATAGCGGGCGGGGGCGCCGCGCACTTCAAGAAAGCCGATGGTCCCCAGCGGCCCCGATTGGCGCAGCGTCACGCCCGGCAGTCTGGTCAGGCTGCGGGTCAGCGGCTGGCCCGCCCGGCCCTCGAAATCCTCGGGGGTCAGCACCGAAACCGAACTGCCCGAGCGGCTGAGGTCGGTGGGTTCGCGGTTGGCCGTCAGGGTCAGATCCTCGAGGACGAAGGGTGTTGCCGCGTCTTGGGCGGCGGCGGGCAGGGCGGCCGTCAGGACCAAGGCTGCGGACAGGGACAGGACATGGCGGTTCAGCGTCACGAATGACATCCTTCCAGAAACCCGGTGCGCGTGCGGCCCGGGCGCGATGCGGTTCGCCCGGGGGAAAGAACCCCGCCGGACAGCGATACCACCACGACGGAAGTTTCCGTTTCCGGCGCGCCCCTCGCACGCCGTCAGGGTGATCGCGTTCGGCAGGTCTCCTGACTTGCGGGTCAAGGCTTGGCCGGGCCTTCCCAATCCCGCGCGCGGGATCAGTGGCGTCAATCCGGCCTCGCTCTCCGCTGACAGTTGCGGGGGCAGTCGCGGAATCGCACCGCGTTCCCTTTTAACCGGGTCGGACCCGGAACCGAGGCAGCGCCGCAATAGCTCACAATGCCGTCATCAGGCAAGGGCAATCAGCCCAGCGAGGCCACCCAGTCCGGCACCGTCCGGCTGGCAGGTCCGGTGATGCGGCGGTGGAAGTCGCGGGCATTGGCGCTGTCTTCAAGGTTCAGCTCCACGCATTCGGCGCCATGCCGCCGCGCGTGCTGGGCAAAGCCCGCGGCCGGATAGACGTTGCCCGAGGTGCCGATGGCCGCGAACAGGTCGGCGCGTTCCAGCGCCTCCCAGATGCGGTCCATGTGATAGGGCATCTCTCCGAACCAGACGACATCGGGACGGGTGGCGGGCCGGGTGCAGGCGGGGCAGGGATCCCGGGGCGCCATGACCAAAGGCGCGGGCCAGCGATGGCCGCAGGCCGCGCACAGGGCGCCCGACAGGGTGCCGTGCATGTGGATCACCGCGGGGCTGCCGGCGCGTTCGTGCAGGTCGTCCACGTTCTGCGTGACCAGCGTCAGGTCGTGCCGCCCCGCCAGATCGGCCAGGGCCAGATGCGCGGCATTGGGCTGCGCCGCGGCCGCGTCCCGGCGGCGCAGGTTGTAGAAGCGGTGGACAAGCGCCGGATCGGCGGCAAAGCCTTCGGGCGTTGCCACGTCCTCGACCCGGTGGCTTTCCCACAGGCCGCCGGTCGCGCGAAAGGTCGCCAGGCCGCTTTCGGCCGAGATCCCCGCGCCGGTCAGGACCGTGATGCGCAAGACCCTAGCGGCAATAGGCCTCGGCCGTGCTGGCGAAGCGCTTGTAGCGCGCCCAGAAAGCGTTGTCGCTGCCGCTTTTCGACATCCGGACCTCTTGTGCCTGGTGGGGATCGCGGAAGAACGAGGCCGCGCGGCGCTGGTCGGAGCGCGACAGGGTCTGGTTGGCGACCTGCTGGATGCAGCCGCAGAGCGGCGCGTTGCCGCGGGCGCGGTCCGACCGGACGCAGGCGCTGTCGATGGGGCCTGCGACGGCCAGCGGCGCGGTCATCATGATGGCGGCGGCCGCAATGACGATGCGGTTGAGCATGGAACTGTCTCCTCGGTTGCCTTTGGGCGGCGGGCGCCGGTTGTCCCCGGTCTGCGGTCCCGTCCTGCCCCGATCCTAGCAGACCGGGGCCGGTTGCTCAATCAGGCGTGGTGCGGCGGCTTCGCGCGGCCGCTCAAGGGTTTGGCCCTCAGGCGGGGGACACCTCGTATCCGGCGGCGCGAATCGCCTCGGCGGCGCGAGCCTCGTCCAGGCCCTCGACCGAAACGGTCTTTCGGTCCAGATCGACGGTGGCGCGGCCACCGGCCTCGGCCACGGCGGCCTCGACGGCGGCCTTGCAATGGCCGCAGGTCATGTCGGGAACGGTGAAGGTCATCGCGGTCTCCTGGGGTTTGACAAGCAGGCTTCAGCATGATCCTGCATCGCGGCAAGGGCAAGGCTTGGGGACTGCGATGATCGAGGCGATCGGGCTGGATGCCGACGACACCCTGTGGGAGAACGAGACCTTCTTCCGCGTGACCGAGGCCGAGTTCGCCGCGCTTCTGGGCGAGCACGCGCAGGGCGCCGACATCGCCGGCCGCCTTCTGGACGTGGAGCGCGCGAACCTGGCCCGCTATGGCTTCGGCATCAAGGGCTTCATGCTGTCGATGGTGCAGACCGCGATCGAACTGACCGACGGGCGCATCGACGGCCGCGCCATCGGCCGGATCCTGGAACTGGGCCAGGACATGCTGTCCCACCCGGTCGATCTGCTGCCCGGCGTGCCCCAGGCCCTGGACGCGCTGGCGGGCCGCAGGCTGATCCTTGTCACCAAGGGCGACCTGATCGACCAGGAACGCAAGATCGCCGCATCCGGCCTGGCGGACCGCTTCGACGCCATCGAGATCCTGGCCGACAAGTCGCCCGAAGCCTATGCCCGGGTGCTGTGGCGCGCCAGGGTTGCGCCGCAGGGCTTCGTCATGGCGGGCAATTCCATGAAAAGCGACGTGCTGCCGGTCGTGGCGCTGGGCGGCCACGGCGTATTCATTCCCCACGCCCTGACCTGGGCCGTCGAACACGCGCAGGCCCCGGATCACCCCCGCGCCCATCGCCTGGACAGCATCACGGCACTTCCCGCCCTGATCGCGCGGCTGGAGGCCGGCGATGCATAACCTGCGCGCGGCCCTGCTGATGGTCCTGGCGATGGCCGCCTTCGCCTGCGAGGACGCGCTGCTGAAGGGCCTGTCGGGCACCATTCCCACCGGGCAGCTGCTGGCGCTGATCGGCTTTGCCGGAATGGCCGTCTTCGGGCTGTGGATCGCCCTCGGCCCCGAGGGGCTGCGCCTGCGGAACCTGCTGCGGCCCGCCGTCGCCCTGCGCAACCTGTGCGAGGGGCTGTGCGCCATCACCTTCGTCACCGCGCTGGCCAGGGGCGATCTGTCCGTCGCCTCGGCCATCCTGCAGGCCCAGCCCCTGCTGATGACGCTGGGCGCGGCGCTGTTTCTGGGCGAACAGGTGGGCTGGCGCCGCTGGCTGTCGATCGCGCTGGGCTTTGCGGGCGTGCTGCTGATCGTGAAGCCCGGCACCGCCGCCTTCGAGACCAGTTCGCTTCTGGCGATCGTCGCGGTGATGACGCTGGCCGTGCGCGACCTGGTGACCCGCCGCCTGCCGCCCGAGGTGGGCTCGGGCCTGCTGTCGGCGGGGGCCTTTGGCGCGATGGGACTGGCGGGGCTGGTCCTGATGGTCCTGGGCGGCCAGCAGCCGATCGTGCCGAGCTGGGGCCAAGGGGCGCTGATCGCCGCGACCCTGTGCTTCGGGCTTCTGGGCTACATCACCATGGTCGTCGCGACCCGCATCGCGGAAATCGCCGTCATCGCGCCGTTCCGATACACCCGGCTGCTGTTCGCGCTGATCCTGGCCGTGACGGTCTTCCGCGAACGGCCCGACGCGCTGACGCTGGCCGGGGCCGCGCTGATCGCGGGCGCCGGCATCTATGCGATGTGGCGCGAGGCGCGGCTGCGGCGGGCGCGGCTGGCCCCGGGCTAGGGCTGCAGATCCCCCTTCCCGCAAGGCCAAAGCCCTTGTATAGCCCGGCCATGACCGAGCTTTCCCTGATCCGCAACTTCTCGATCGTGGCCCATATCGACCACGGCAAATCCACCCTGGCCGACCGGCTGATCCAGATGACGGGCACCGTCGCCGAACGCGACATGAAGGCCCAGCTTCTGGACAGCATGGACATCGAACGGGAACGCGGCATCACCATCAAGGCCAACACCGTCCGCATCAGCTATCCGGCGAAGGACGGCAGGACCTATGTGCTGAACCTGATCGACACGCCGGGCCATGTGGACTTCGCCTACGAGGTGAGCCGGTCCATGCGCGCGGTCGAAGGCAGCCTGCTGGTCGTGGACGCCTCCCAGGGGGTCGAGGCGCAGACGCTGGCCAACGTCTATCAGGCCATCGACGCGGGCCACGAGATCGTGCCGGTCCTGAACAAGATCGACCTTCCCGCCGCCGAACCCGAGCGCGTCAAGGAAAACATCGAGGAGGTGATCGGCATCGACGCCTCGGACGCCATCCCCATCAGCGCCAAGACCGGCCTCGGCATCCCCGACGTGCTCGAGGCCATCGTCACCCGCCTGCCCGCGCCCAAGGGCGACCGCGACGCGCCGCTGAAGGCGATGCTGGTGGACAGCTGGTACGATTCCTACCTGGGCGTCGTGGTGATGATCCGCGTCATGGACGGGGTGATCCGCAAGGGCGACCGGGTCAGGATGATGCAGACCGGCGCGGTCTACGGCATCGACAAGTTGGCCGTGCTGACCCCGCAGATGGTGGACATTCCCGAACTGGGCCCGGGCGAGATCGGAGTCTTCACTGCCTCGATCAAGCAGGTCCGCGACACCCGCGTGGGCGACACCATCACGCATGAGAAAAAGGGCGCGACCGAGGCCTTGCCGGGCTTCAAGCCCGCCCAGCCTGTGGTGTTCTGCGGGCTGTTCCCCGTGGACGCCAACGACTTCGAGGCGCTGCGCGACGCCATCGAGAAGCTGGCCCTGAACGACGCCTCGTTCAGCTACGAGATGGAGACCTCGGCCGCGCTGGGCTTCGGCTTCCGCTGCGGCTTCCTGGGCCTGCTGCACCTCGAGGTGATCCGCGACCGGCTGGAACGCGAATACGACCTGGACCTGATCACCACTGCGCCCAGCGTGGTCTTCAAGCTGCACATGCGCGACGGCGAGGTGCGCGACCTGCACAACCCCGCCGACATGCCCGACCTGACCCACGTGGACCACATCGAGGAGCCGCGCATCAAGGCCACGATCATGGTCCCCGACGAATACCTGGGCGACGTGCTGAAGCTGTGCCAGGACCGCCGCGGAATCCAGCTGGACCTGACCTATGCGGGCAACCGCGCGATGGTCGTCTATGACCTGCCCCTGGCCGAGGTGGTGTTCGATTTCTACGACCGGCTGAAATCCGTGACCAAGGGCTATGCCAGCTTCGATTACCAGCTGTCGGAATACCGCGAGGATTTCCTGGTCAAGATGTCGATCCTGGTCAACGACGAGCCCGTGGACGCCCTGTCCATCATGGTCCACCGCGACCGCGCCGAGGCGAGAGGCCGGGTGATGGTCGAAAAGCTGAAGGAGCTGATCCCCCGGCACATGTTCAAGATCCCGATCCAGGCCGCCATCGGCGCCCGCGTCATCGCGCGCGAGACGCTGTCGGCCATGCGCAAGGACGTGACGGCCAAGTGCTATGGCGGCGACGCCACGCGCAAGAAGAAGCTGCTGGAGAAGCAGAAGGCCGGGAAGAAGAAGATGCGCCAGTTCGGCAAGGTGGAAATCCCTCAGACGGCGTTCATTCAGGCGTTGAAGATGGAGTGATTGATGATCTTTTTATGTCATCATCATTAAGTGCTTTGATCTTAAAGGCATACGGATTTTGTGGGTCTGACAAGAGATGAGCGCGATTCTTCTTGGTTTCCTCCATGGTATTTTCCCATGTTTCCGATATCACTTTGAAGAATTTTTCGCTCAAGAGCAATGCGTGCGTAACATTTATTACCTCCTTGTGCGTTTGAAGGGAAAATGAAAATTGGCGTAAGCCAGTAATGCCTTTCGCTCCCGTCATGTTGTAAAATGTAGTGGCTTTTAGAGGTTTGCCTAAGTCGTCTTGAAACCTTGGTGGTTCCGCGTATAGTATATATATGTTGCCACCGTGGGAATGGTCTTCGCGTGGATCAACTATAAAACATCTAATCACACCGAGAACAGGCGCATACTGCGAATAGGAGGATATATTTCTAAGATTTGCATCTAGGTGAGATTTGTAGTTGCGTAATCTTCGCGCAATTTTGAAAGTATCTTCAAGTTCTTTATCGCCAAGAGATGGCTTTAGAATTAGCTTATCTGCCTTAATCGTCTGATAAAGAAGATCTAAATTATCAACAATTGACCAAACATAGGAGAATATTCTGAATCTTGAATCATGGCTAATGTTGAGTTCACCAGTGCTATTGGATTTTTCATGCTCTTGGAGCATAAGGTCGTTTGCATCTTTGTGCGCAATTCCTGCCGCATAATGTGCAAAGATTGCTGTGGTAAGCGAGACTTGTTGCGAAGCGCGGAGATTAGATGGTAAGTTCTCTAATAACGAAATAGCGGCAGACACAATAATCTCCATTGGTTTTCAAGTTCGTACCTAAGCAATGCCGATCAGCAAGCACAGGCTTTGTTCATGTACGCGCTGGTTCTTGTTAAAGATGCATACGCTACGTGATCACCGATAGCGTCCATCTCCCAGTCTGTACTTTGTGGGATCAAACCAGACTTATCATTCATGCGTCGCCCAATCCTCGTCACTGCGGCTGTGCCGCGCGTGGAACCGACGCTGCCAGAAGCCCCATCCTGCCCCCGTGGCAGCGCAGGAACCCGCCGCCTGCCTAGGGGAAATCGTCAGCAGGGGCTTGGCAGACGTTGGCAGCAGACAGGCCGGTGCCGATCGGTCACCGATCTTCGGTTCAGTCGTCCACCACGCTGAGGATGCGCGGCAGGGCGGGGCAGGGCAGCAGCTGGTTGCGCGCCACGTCGGCCAGCGAATGGTTGTGCAGGAAGACATAGACATGCGCCGACAGGCTTTCCCACAGCCGGTTCGACAGCGTCTGCGCCCGCGACCCCGATATGCCGCCCGACGCGCCCGCGCCGATATGCATGGCGCTCACCGTCTCGTCCACGGCCTCGAGGATCTCGGAGATGCGGATGGTCTCGGCCGCTCGGGCCAGGCGATAGCCGCCGCCCGGCCCCCGGACCGAGGCGACCAGCCCGGCGCGGCGCAGGCGGACGAAAAGCTGCTCCAGATAGGGCAGAGAGATGTCCTGGCGGGCCGAAATCTCGGCCAGCGAGGTCAACTGGTCCCCCCTGGCGGTGGCCAGATCGACCAGCGCGATGATCGCGTAGCGCCCCTTGGTGGACAGTTTCATCGGCTGGCTCCCCTGTTGCGGACGGGTCGGATTGACGACGCGCGCACTGCCGCGCTATGCCGCCCGGGCGCGTTTCTTGCGCAATCCCGGCCGGCATCCCAGATAGCGGTCTAGAAGCGCCACGCAGATGCGTCAAGAAACCACCCGTCACCTCGAAGGAAGCCGATGCCAGAGCTGATTTTCCCCGGTCCAGAAGGACGGCTTGAAGGCCGCTATCATCCCCAGCCGGGCAAGCCCGACGCCCCCCTTGCCATCGTCCTGCACCCCCATCCCCAGTATGGCGGGACGATGAACAACCGCGTCGTCTATAACCTGCACTACGCCTTCCACAAGCTGGGCTTCACCGTCATGCGGTTCAACTTCCGCGGGGTGGGGCGCAGCCAGGGCGAATTCGACCAGGGCATCGGCGAGCTGTCTGACGCGGCGGCGGCGCTGGACTATCTGCAGGCGATGAACCCCAACAGCAAGCATTGCTGGGTCGCGGGCTTCAGCTTCGGCGCCTGGATCGGGATGCAGCTGCTGATGCGCCGCCCCGAGATCACCGGCTTCATCAGCGTGGCCCCGCCCGCCAACATGTACGACTTCAGCTTCCTGGCGCCCTGTCCGTCCTCTGGCCTGATCATCAACGGCACCGCCGACCGCGTGGCCATGCCCAAGGACACCCACGCCCTTGTCGGCAAGCTGCGCGAGCAGAAGGGCATCACCATCACCCACGAAGAGATCGAGGGCGCCGACCACTTCTTCCGCGACGACGAACAGCACATGAAGCCGATGATCGACCTTGTGCAGGCCTATGTCCGCCGCCGCCTGACCGAAACCACCCGCTAGGGCGCGCCCCTGAGGGACCGGCCGCTGCCCCCGGGCAGCCGGCGCGGACGCTCAGTCGGTCAGCGGCATCTGCCGGACCGCGTGGCGAGAGGCCAGTTGCCGGGCCTTCCTGCCCGCGATGAAGGGCCGCGCGGCAGGAAATCCTGCCACCCCCTCTCGCAGTTCGGGAAACAGGGCGAAGATTTCGTCCGCAGCCTCGCCCAGCGACAGAAGCGCCTGGGGTCCGGGATAGAGCGACTCGGTCTCGGCCCCGTTCGAGGCCAGGATTTCGTGCGCGGCAAACATCAGGTGGACATAGGTCACGCCCGGGGCTTCAGGCAGGATGTCGATGCCCTCGATCCCGGTCAGATGCTTGGCGGCGATCAGCAGTTCCTGCGCCCCGAACATCCGGGTGGCGATGGCCGACCGGACCAGGACGCGGTGCTGCTGCGATACCAGAAGATCCCGTTCCGGCTGGTTCGGCCCAAGGGCGTCCCGGGCGATGCGGACCGGGGCAAGGCCGGGATTGGCCGCGATCTCGGCGGCGGTGACATGCCGGGTGCCGGCCCAGCGGACCGGCTGCAGGCCGTTGTCCCGGGTAACGACCAGATCGCCCACCCGGATCTGTTCCACCGGCCGGTCCCCCTGGGCGGTGCGGATCATCGTCCCGCTGGTGAAGCAGCTGATCGGCAGGTCGAAGATCGTCGGGCGGAACGAGATCGTCGCGACATAGGTATTGCGGTCAAGCGGATCGGCCGACAGGATCCTGACCGCGCGCAGGGAGTCGATGTTTTCCCATTCGGGCAGGGCATCCTTGGACGGCCGGAAGAACATGTCGCCGTTCTTCATCTGGATCAGCACGCCGTCCTGTTGCGAGCCGCTGCCGTCCGGGAAGGTCAGCTGATAGCGGACCGACAGAAAGCCGGTGATCGGGGTGCTGACCGGCTGGCCCGATTGCGGGCCCAGATAGGTCATCCGGGAATCAGGGACGTCGCGGCCCCAGCTGTCCTCGTTGTAGGTCGTCGCGAAAGCCTCGACCCGCTTGCCGTCGACGGTGATGGTGCGGGTGTCCCCGACCAGCGTCACCGCCTTGATCTGCGCGGTCCCGACGGCGCCGTATCCCACCATCCGGTCGGCTTCCCCGTCGGTCGAAGGCGTGCCGCTGGTGGCATTGATCTGCGCCTGATTGCCCAGCCACATCCACGTGACTTTCGCCATGGAAACACCCGATACTCGGAACTTCTGCAGGAGGCTTTATCATCCTGAGGTTGAAATTTCATCCGGCTTTCGCGGCGGATTTTCATAAAACCCCCGGAATGCGGCGGCTGTCGTCTTTCTGCCACACTCGCGCGGCGGCGCGGCCCTACGGCATACCGCTGCATACATTCTTTTCATCGCAGGCTTTCCCGGCTATAGCGGCAGCCGAATCCAACGCCAGAGGGAATGCCCATGTCGAAGATCAAGGTAGCCAACCCCGTCGTCGAACTCGACGGCGACGAGATGACCCGGATCATCTGGGACTTCATCAAGCAGAAGCTGATCCTGCCCTATCTGGACGTCGATCTGAAATACTACGACCTGGGCATCGAAGAGCGCGACCGGACCGAGGATCAGGTCACCATCGACGCCGCCAACGCCATCAAGCAGTATGGGGTGGGCGTCAAATGCGCCACCATCACCCCCGACGAACAGCGGGTCGAGGAGTTCGGCCTGAAGAAGATGTGGAAATCGCCCAACGGCACCATCCGCAACATCCTGGGCGGCGTGATCTTCCGCGAGCCGATCATCTGCCGGAACGTGCCCCGGCTGGTTCCGCACTGGACCAAACCGGTGATCGTCGGCCGCCACGCCTTCGGCGACCAGTACAAGGCCACGGATTTCCGTTTTCCGGGCAAGGGCAAGCTGACGATCAGGTTCGTGGGCGACGACGGCGAGACGATCGAGCACGAGGTCTTCCAGGCCCCGTCGTCGGGGGTGGCGATGGCCATGTACAACCTGGACGACTCGATCCGCGATTTCGCCCGCGCCTCGATGAACTACGGCCTGCAGCGCGGCTATCCGGTCTATCTGTCCACCAAGAACACCATCCTGAAGGCCTATGACGGCCGCTTCAAGGATCTGTTCCAGGAGGTCTTCGACACCGAGTTCGCCGACCAGTTCAAGAAGGCCGGGATCACCTATGAGCACCGCCTGATCGACGACATGGTGGCGTCGAACCTGAAATGGTCTGGCGGCTATGTCTGGGCCTGCAAGAACTATGACGGCGACGTGCAGTCCGATACCGTCGCGCAGGGCTTCGGGTCGCTGGGGCTGATGACCAGCGTGCTGATGACGCCCGACGGAAAGACGGTCGAGGCCGAGGCGGCCCACGGAACCGTGACGCGCCACTACCGCGAACACCAGAAGGGCAACCAGACCTCGACCAACTCGATCGCGTCGATCTTTGCCTGGACTGGCGGGCTGAAGCATCGCGCCAAGCTGGACGACAACGCGGCGCTGCTGAACTTCGCGGAAACGCTGGAAAGGGTCACGGTCCAGGCGGTCGAGGACGGGCACATGACCAAGGATCTGGCGCTGCTGGTCGGACCCGACCAGAAATGGCTGACCACGATGGGCTATCTCGAGAAGGTGGATGAATACCTGAACAGGGCGCTGAGCTGATCCAGGGGAAGCGGGCCGGGCATCTGCCCGGCCCTTTTCTTGCCTCCGGGGGGATATTTGAAGCACAGAAGAGGGGCAGGCCGCATCTTCTGTGCGACAATATCCTGGGGGAGTCCCGCAGGGACGGGGGCCACGCCCCCTTTCTTCGGCGGCCAAGTTGCGCTATCGGACAGGCCATCCCAGCAGGAGCAGCCCCATGAAAGCCGCCGTCATCACCTTTCCCGGATCGAACTGCGACCGCGACCTGGCGGTGGCTCTGGAAAACGCCGGGGCGCGCGTGGCGCGCGTCTGGCACAAGGACCGGGATCTGCCCGAGGGGACGGATCTGGTGGCCGTGCCGGGCGGCTTCTCGTTCGGCGACTATCTGCGCTGCGGCGCCATCGCCGCGCAGTCGCCGATCGCCGGCGCGCTGCGCCGCCATGCGGAACGCGGCGGCTATGTGCTGGGGATCTGCAACGGCTTCCAAGTCCTGACCGAACTGGGCCTGCTGCCCGGCGCGCTGATGCGCAACACTGGCCTGACCTTCCTGTGCAGGCCCGCGGTCCTGAACGTCGCGACCGCCGACAGCGCCTTTACCGGCGGCTACCGGAAGGGCCAGCGGATCACCATTCCCGTGGCCCATCACGACGGCAACTACCAGATCAGCCCCGACGGGCTGGCGCGGCTGCAGGACGCCGACCGCATCGCCTTCACCTACGGCCCCGGGATCAACGGCTCGGTGGGCGACATCGCCGGGATCCTGTCCGAGAACCGCCGCGTCCTGGGCATGATGCCCCATCCCGAACGGGCGGCCGATCCGGCCCTGGGCGGCACCGACGGGGCGGCGCTGTTCCGCTTTCTTGTTGGCCAGGGCGTCAACGCCTGACTTGAGCCCGGCGGCATCTGGGCCTAGAGTGCGGCAGTTGTGCAACAGGACCAGGCGTTAACGGTGATCGAGGACAAGGACAGCGTCAGCGCGTCAGAGCGTGTGCGGCCGCGGCTGTCCCAACCCGGCAACCCCTGGTGGCTGCGGATCGCCGTGGCGCTGATCTTCATGCTGGCGATCGTGTCGATCTGGACGACCAATGCCTGGCTGACCACGCGCTTTTCCGAAAACACCCGCGTCCGGTCCGAACTTCGCCTGGCGCTTTATACCGGCAACCTGCTGTCCGAACTGCAACGGACGGCGGTGGTGCCGCTGCTGCTGGCGCGCGATCCGGCGCTGATCGGGTCGCTGAACAGCAACGATTTCTCGACCACCTCGGCCCGCCTCATCGCCGCGCAGAAGGAAATCGGCGCAGCCTCGATCCGGCTTCTGGACGCCTCGGGGCGCACGGTCGGGGCGACCGACCGCTATCGGCTGGGCACGAACAATGTCCTGTCGCCCTTCTATGTCGAGGCGCTGCGGTCGCGCGAGACGGTCTTTACTGTCGCCAACCAGGGCAGCGGGGGCTACGAGTTCACTTATTCTCGCGCCGTCGTGGCCGATGGCGAGACGCTGGGCGTGATCGTCGTCGGCGCCGACCTGTCGCGGCTGGAACGGTCCTGGGCCGGCATCTCGGACGCGGTGGCCGTCACCGACAGCGAGGGCAGGATCATCCTGGCGACCGAGCCCCGCTGGCGCGGCCTGACCATGCCCGAGGCGCTTGCGGTGCGCGATGCGCCCTCGGCCATCCAGCGGGCGTTCCAGGTCACCGCCGACTGGACCGCCTTGCCGATCGATGCCTATGTCCAGGGCCGCGCCGTCATGCAGGCCGAGGCGCGCATCCCCTTTCGCGGCTGGCGGATGATCAGCTTCACCACCTATGCCTCGGTCCGTGAACAGGTGAACGCGGTCCTCGCGCTCGAGATCATGGGCTTTGCGATCCTGCTGGCGGGGACCTTCTACGTGCTGTCGCGCCGGGCGCGCAGCCAGTCGGTCGCCTATATGCGCGAATCGGCGGATCTGCGCGCCCTGAACATGCGCCTGACCCGCGAGATCGCCGAGCGCGAGCGGATGCAGAAGGAACTGCGCGTGGCCGAACAGACCGTGCAGCAGTCCTCGAAGCTGGCCGCCCTAGGCGAGATGTCGGCCGGCGTCAGCCACGAACTGAACCAGCCCCTGGCTGCGATGAAGACCTATCTGGCCGGGGCGCGGCTGCTGCTGCAGCGCGGCCGGTCCGAGGAGGCGCTGTCCAGCTTCCAGCGGATCGACGACCTGATCGAACGCATGGGCGCGATCACCCGGCAGCTGAAATCCTATGCCCGCAAGGGCGGCGAGGCGGTCGAGCCGGTGGATCTGCGCGCCGCCGTCAGCAGCGCCCTGTCGATGATGGAGCCGCAGTTGCGCGGCCGCACCATCCGCGTCACCCGCAACCTGCCGCGCCGCCCGGTCCGGGTGATGGCCGACCGCATCCGGCTGGAGCAGGTCATCATCAACCTGCTGCGCAACGCCGTGGACGCGGTGCGTGACCGCCGCGACCCGCGGATCGAGATCACCGTCGAGACCGGCACCCATGCCCATGTGCTGGTGCGCGACAACGGCCCGGGCATTTCCGATCTGGAAAAGCTGTTCGAGCCGTTCTGGACCACCAAGAAGCCGGGCGAGGGGACGGGACTGGGCCTTGCCATCTCGTCCAGCATCGTGGCCGATTTCGGCGGTCGCCTGACTGCCCGCAATGAAGAGGAAGGCGCCGTGTTCGCCGTCGAACTGCCGCTGCTCAGGCAGAAGCAGGACGCGCAGCCACTGGCCGCCGAATGAATGATCGAGAGAGGAAAGCTCCATGTCTCGCAAGCTGAAAGTTGCGATTGTCGATGACGAGCCCGACATGCGGGAATCCATCAGCCAGTGGCTGGTGCTGTCGGGTTTCGACACCGAAACCTATGCCAGCGCCGAGGATGCGCTGAAGGTCATCGGGTCCGACTGGCCCGGGATCGTGGTCAGCGACATCCGGATGCCCGGCATGGACGGCATCGCCTTCCTGAAGCGCCTGATGGGGCTGGATTCCGGGCTGCCGGTGATCCTGATCACCGGCCACGGCGACGTGCCGATGGCGGTCGAGGCGATGCGGATCGGCGCCATGGACTTCATGGAAAAGCCCTTCAACCCCGACAAGATGACCAGCCTGGCCAAGAAGGCCACGCAGATGCGGCGCATGACCCTGGACAACCGCGCCCTGCGGCGCGACCTGTCCGAAGGCCAGCAGGTCATGTCCAAGCTGATCGGAGGCAGCCCCGTGATGGAGCGGCTGCGCGAGGACATCCTGGACCTGGGCCAGGCCGACGGCCATGTGCTGATCGACGGCGAGACCGGCACCGGCAAGACCCTGGTGGCCCATGCGCTGCACGCCGTCGGGCCTCGCGCCGCGCGCAAGTTCGTCCCGGTGTCCTGCGCCGCCTACAACGACGACGCGCTGACGGCCCGCCTGTTCGGCCCGCTGGACGACGGCCTTCCCGCCGTCGAGGAGGCGCGCGGCGGCACGCTGTGCCTCGAAGACATCGAGGCGCTGTCCGAGCCCCTGCAAGCGCGTCTGCTGGCCTTCATCAGCGACCAGGGCACGCCGGCCGAAACCCGCATCATCGCCATCTCCAATGCCCGGGGCGAAGGCCGCAAGGCCGAGGATCTCGCTGCGCCCCGACCTGTTCTACCGGCTGTCGGCGCTGAAGATCACCCTGCCGCCCCTGCGGGCGCGGGGCGAGGACATCCTGTCGCTGTTCACCCGCATGACCGAACAGTTCTCCGAGGAATACGGCTGCGAGCCGCCTCAGGTTAGCGCGCAGGAAGCGGCGCAGCTGCTCCAGGCGCCCTGGCCGGGCAATATCCGCCAGCTCATCAACGTGGCGGAACGCGCGGTGCTTCAGAACCGGCGCGGGTCGGGGTCCATCGCCTCCCTGCTGATGGCCGATGGCGAGGACAACCAGCAGGCCACCACCACGGAAGGCAAGCCGCTCAAGGAATATGTCGAAAGCTTCGAGAAGATGCTGATCGACAACACCATGCGCCGCCACAAGGGCAGCATCGCCAGCGTGATGGAGGAACTGTGCCTGCCGCGCCGGACCCTGAACGAGAAGATGGCCAAGTACGGCCTGCAGCGCGGCGATTACCTGTGAATGCGAAGGGGGGCGGATTTCTCCGCCCCCTCTGCCTGCTGCCGGGCCTTCCACAACACGAACTACCACATACACGCGGCCCGATGACGACCGATCCAGCACGGGATCTGTCTGGCCGGCAAACGTCCATCTTTACCCAAGGTCGCGATCTTTCCGTTCCGGCCCGATCACGCCGCCGCACATACCATCGTCTTGCCGTTCCGTTTCGTCAGGCCGCCCGACCAGGAACCGGCCTTTCTGGCAGGATCCGCTGGTTGGCGGCCGGATCACCCTAGCGGGGGGCCGCGGGGCGCTCAACCTGTCCCTTTCGGCAAGAATCTGCCGTCGGACGCCGGATCTGCTGCCGCATCGGGCATGGTCGGGGTTTCCGGCTGGGGCCTTGCGCCGCCTGCCGCGGGGCGCTAACCCGCTGGCGTCAGCACAGGGGCAGTTCATGAACGACAGGTCCGCCAAGGCACGTCACCCGCGCACGCAAGCCGTCCATCACGGCATCCGCCGCAGCCAGTATGGCGAGATGGCCGAGGCGATCTTCCTGACGCAGGGCTTTGTCTATGACAGCGCCGAACAGGCCGAGGCCCGCTTCCAGGGCAACGGGCCGGACGAGTTCATCTATGCCCGCTACGGCAACCCCACCAGCCGCATGTTCGAGGACCGGATCGCCGCCCTGGAAGGCACCGAGGACGCCTTTGCCACGGCCAGCGGCATGGCGGCCGTGAACGGCGCGCTGTTTTCCCTGTGCAAGCCGGGCGATCACGTCGTGGCCGCCCGGGCGCTGTTCGGATCCTGCCTGTATGTCCTGGACCTGCTGGCGAAGTTCGGGGTCGAGGTCACCTATGTGGACGGCACCGATCTGGACCAGTGGCGCGCGGCGCTGCGCCCCGGCACCCGCGCCGTCTTCTTCGAGACCATGTCGAACCCCGCGCTTGAGGTGGTGGACATCGAAGCCGTGGCCCGGCTGGCCCACGGGGCGGGCGCCCTGGTCGTCGCCGACAACGTCTTTGCCACCCCGGTCTTTTCCCGGGCGGCGGAGCTGGGCGCCGATGTCATCGTCTATTCTGCGACCAAGCATATCGACGGCGGCGGGCGCGCGCTGGCCGGGGTGATCTGCGGCACCCGGCAGTTCGTGCGCGAGGTGGCCGAACCCTATCTCAAGCATACCGGGGGCGCGATCAGCCCCTTTCACAGCTGGATCATGCTGAACGGCCTGACCACCATGGATCTGCGCGTCCGCGCCCAGGCCGACGGGGCCCTGGCGATCGCCCAGGCGCTGCAAGCCCATCCCGCGCTGTCGCGGGTGATCTATCCCGGCCTGGCCGATCACCCCCAGCACGATCTGGCAATGCGTCAGATGGGATCGGGCGGCACGATGATCGCCTTCGAGGTGGCTGCCGGCAAGGAGGCCGCCTTCGCCGCGCTGAACCGGCTGGAGATCGTCAGGATCTCGAACAACCTGGGCGATGCGAAGACCATCGTCACCCATCCGGCAACGACCACGCACCAGCGCCTGTCCGACGAGGCGCGCGCCCGGCTGGGCATCACGCCGGGCCTGCTGCGCCTGTCCGTCGGGCTGGAACACCCCGCCGATCTGATCGAGGATCTGATGCAGGCCCTGGAGGGCTGAACCGCCCGGGTCGTCCGCACGGCCCTTTCGCCAGTTTCTTCTTTCGCTTCCGCCCCTCGGCCCCCATATTGGCGGCGATCCGCCATAGGATGCCCGCATGACCGAAGCCCGTCCGATGATCCCGGCCTATCCCGCCCTGGCCCGCAGCTATGACGCCGATTTCCGGGCGGACGAGGCCTACCGGGCGGGCCTGCCCGATCTTCAGAACGGCCCGGCCAGCCTGATCGTGGGCGCGCGGGCGCCGATCCAGCATGTCGGGATTTCCAACTTCCGCCTGCCGATCCGCTATCAGACCCGCGACGGCGGCGACCTGACGCTGGAAACCAGCGTGACCGGCACCGTCAGCCTGGAGGCCGACCGCAAGGGCATCAACATGTCCCGCATCATGCGGTCCTTCTATGCCCATTCCGAACATGCCTTCAGCCTCGGGGTGCTGGAGGCCGCGCTGGACGACTATCAGGCGGATCTCGACGCCTATGACGCGCGCATCCAGATGCGGTTCTCCTATCCGATCCGGGTCGATCTCGCTGCGCTCGGGGCTGTCGGGCTGGCAGTATTACGACATCGCCATGGAGGTTCTGGATCTGCACGGCCAGCGGCTGCGGATCATGCATTTCGACTATGTCTATTCCTCGACCTGTCCCTGTTCGCTGGAACTGTCGGAACATGCGCGCGAGACCCGGTCGCGGCTGGCCACGCCCCATTCGCAGCGGTCGATCGCGCGGATTTCCGCCGTGATGCTGGGGCCCGACAAGATCTGGTTCGAGGACGTGGTCGAGCTGTGCCGCCGCGCTGTGCCCACGGAAACCCAGGTGATGGTCAAGCGCGAGGACGAACAGGCCTTCGCCGAACTGAACGCCGCGAACCCGATCTTTGTCGAGGATGCGGTTCGGGCCTTCGCCCGGGAACTGCTGGCCGATCCGCGCTTCGGAGACTTCCGGGTGGTAGCCAGCCACCAGGAATCGCTGCATTCGCACGACGCGGTCAGCCTGCTGGTCAGCGGCCCGACATTCGCCCAGGTCTCGCTGGACCCGATGACCTTCGCGGGATTGCGCGCCTGAACCGTCGCGCCGCCGGGGGCGCTTCGCCCCCCGGACCCCCCGAGGGTATTGAAGCAAAGAAGAAGGGGCGGCGCATTTCTTCTTTGTCCAAATACCCATTAAGCCCGGTCAGTAAGAGGCGCTTCCGGTGCCTTCAGGCAGGGCTCCGTAGGGCAGCCAGATCGTCTTTGTCTGGGTGGCGTGGCGCAGGAACGCCTCGCCCTGCGACTGGGGGCCGGTCCAGTCGCGATGGACGGGTGCCCAGACGGGCTTCAGGTTGCCGTCCGCGGCCCTTTCCACCGCTGCCAGATCGCCGCCGACCATCCACATCGCCGCCACCTCGTCATGGGCGGCCAGAACCCCTGCCAGATCGTCGCGCGGCCCGGTGACGATGTTGACCACGCCGCCGGGCAGGTCCGAGGTGTCGAAGATCTGCACCAGATCCAGGGCAGGCAGCGGGTCGTCCTGCGCAGGAACGGCGACGACGCGGTTGCCGGCGGCGATGGCGGGCATGACCAGCGACATGAAGGCCGCCAGCGGTTGCGCGTTGGGGCAGGCGATGGCCATGACGCCGAAGGGTTCGTTGACCACGTTCAGCAGATGGCCGGGCTTGGCCTGGACGTTCGCGCCGTCGAACTTGTCGGCCCAGGCGGCGTAGTGGAAGGCGCGGGCGATGGCGGCCTCGACCTCGGCGCGGCTGCTGCGGGCGGCAAGCTCCTCGGTCCGGGCCGACAGGTTCTCGGCGATGTAATACAGGATCTGCGCGCGGGCGTGGCCGCCCATCGCGGACCATTTCCCGGCCTTGGCGGCAGCCTCGACCGCGTTGCGGATGTCCTTGCGGCTGCCCAAGGGCGCCAGGCCCCCGGGCACGACATAGCTCGCGCCGCCGTCGGGCCGCTTCTGCGCGCCGCCGATATAGAGCTTGGCCGTCCGGTCCAGAGCCGCGGGTTGCGCCGCGCCGGTCGTCGCGGCCATCGGGACGGCAGGGGCGGGTTCCTGGACCGCATCGACCGGCGCTTCCGCCAGGTAGTCCAGCATCCCGATGCGCCCGCCCTCGCGGCCGAAGCCGCTTTCGCGATAGCCGCCGAAGGGGGCGGCGCCGTCGAACAGGTTGGCGCAGTTGATCCAGACGACCCCGGCCTTGATCCTTGAGGCGATGTCGGTCGCGACCGCGGCGCTTTCCGACCAAATCGAGGCGGCAAGACCGTAGCGGGTGTTGTTGGCCAGTTCCACCGCCTCGTCGGCCGTGCGGAAGGTGGACAGCGTGGCGATCGGGCCGAAGATTTCCTGCTCGAAGCCCGGATTGGCGGGGCCGATGTTCTTCAGATAGCCCGGGGCGATGAAGCAGCCGTCCTGCGCCGCCCCGCCCACCAGTTCCGCCCCGGCATCGGTCGCAGCCTTGCAGATCGACAGGATGCGGTCCTTCTGGACCGGATCGACGATCGCCCCCACATCGCTGGACTTGTCCATCGGCGCCCCGACCCGCAGCCGCGCCATGCGGGCCGCCAGCAGCGATTCGAAGCGGTCGGCCACCGCCTCGGCCACCAGGATGCGCGAGCCCGCGCAGCAGACTTGGCCCTGGTTGAACCAGATCGAATCGACGACGCCATCGACCGCCGCATCCAGATCGGCGTCGGGCATGACCACGAAGGGCGACTTGCCGCCCAGTTCCAGCGTCAGCCTCCGGCCCGTCCCGGCAAGCCGGCCGGCGATGGCCCGCCCCACCTCGGTCGAGCCGGTGAAGGCGATCTTGTCGACGTCCGCCGTGACAAGCGCCGCGCCGGTCTCTCCGTCGCCGGTGACGATGTTGACGACGCCTTCGGGCAGGCCGATTTCCTGACAGATCTGGGCGAAGGCCAGCGCGGTCAGCGGCGTGTATTCAGCGGGCTTCAGCACCACCGTGTTGCCTGCCGCCAGGGCAGGGGCGATCTTCCAGGCCAGCATCAGCAGCGGAAAGTTCCAGGGGATGATCTGGCCGCAGACGCCGAGCGGCGCATGGCCGGGAAAGGCGCTGTCGCGCAGTTCCGCCCAACCGGCGTGGTGATAGAAATGCCGCGCGACCAGCGGCACGTCGATGTCGCGCGATTCCCGGATCGGCTTGCCGTTGTCCAGCGTTTCCAGGACCGACAGGAAGCGTTCGCGCTTCTGCACATGCCGCGCCAGGGCATAGAGATACCGGGCCCGCTGCGTCCCCGATAGCCCCGCCCAGCCTGGCTGCGCCTGCCGCGCCGCCGCGACCGCCGCCGCCACGTCGTCCGCCGTCCCCTGGCTGACCTGCGCCAGAACCTCGCCCGTCGCGGGATCGCGGCTGTCGAACAGCGCCCCCGGCTGGGTGAAGCGGCCGGCGATGAAATGGCCGAAGGCCTCGTGCCGGGCCAGCCAGTCGCGCACCGCCGCGCCGTCCTCGACCGAGGGGCCGTATTCCATGCTTTCCATCAGTTCGCTCACGCTGGTCATGCGGTCCTCAGGCAAGGGCTTGGCGATGGGCAGCCGCGTAGCGGCCCGTCACGTGGTGGGTGATCTGACGCTCGATGTCGCCCAGCAGGCCAGAGGCGCCGATGCGGAACAGATCGGGGCGCAGCCAGTCGCGGCCCAGTTCCTCGGCCATCAGCACCTGCCAGTTCAGCGCGTCCCTGGCGGTGCGCAGGCCCCCGGCGGGCTTGAAGCCCACGACATGGCCCGTCTGGTCGCGATAGTCGCGGATCGCCCGACACATCACCAGGCTGACGGGCAGGGTGGCGTTGACCGCTTCCTTCCCGGTCGAGGTCTTGATCCAGTCCACCCCCGCCTGCATGGCGACGTGGCTGGCGCGGGCGACGTTTTCCAGCGACTTCAGATCGCCCGTGGCCAGGATCGCCTTCATCCTCGCGTCCCCGCAGGCCTCCCGCATGGCGCGGATCTCGTCATAGAGCGCGGTCCAGTCGCCGCGCAGGACATGGGCGCGGGTGATGACGATGTCGATCTCGTCGGCGCCGTGTTCGACGGCGTATAGGATTTCGGCCAGCCGCAGGTTCAGCGGCATCAGGCCGGCCGGAAAGCCGGTGGCCACGCTGGCGACCGGAATGCCGGAATCGCCCAGCGCGCGCTTGGCCGGCGCCACCATTGTCGGATAGACGCAGACGGCGCCGGTGGTCAGCCCGGTCACGCCCAGGGCCTGCAGCAGATCCGGCGCGATGGGCTGGCGGGCCTTGGCGCAGAGCCGCGCCACGCGGTCGGGCGTGTCGTCCCCTGCCAGCGTCGTCAGGTCGATGCAGCGCACGGCGTTCAGAAGCCAGGCCGCCTGATGATCCTTCTTCAGGCTGCGCCGGGCGGGCAGGCTGGCGGCGCGGCGTTCCACGGCGGGGGTGTTGATGCGGATGTCCGCAAAGCCGTCGGTACGCAGGTCGGTGCCGGGGTTGCGGGTCATGGCTTGCTCCGCCAGCCGCGCAGGCCGCGTTCCTGGAATTGCGCCCACATCCGCCAGATCAGCGCCAGCAGGGCCAGCAGCACGATGCAGACGATCGAGGCCGCCCAGTTGCGCGGGCTTTCGTCAGGCCCCGCCAGGGTGTCGATGCTGACGGCGTTGGGGTAGGTGGACAGGAAGGCCAGGCGCCAGCCATAGGCGGTGATGCTGACCCATTGCGGGTTGTCGCGGGTCGATTGCAGGTTCGTCGCCTCGGCCTGCAGGTTGGCGCTGTCGTATTTGAAATAGGGCGGCCAGATCCAGCCGGTGTCTTCGTTGCGATAGACGAAGACCGTGCCGTTGGGCCGCACCGTTTCGATGAAGCGCACGTCGCGCTGTCCGGCGGCGTTTTCCACCGTGCCGGTGTCCTCGGACGCGTAGAACATCGCGTTGGACGGCGTGACCGAGGTCAGGCGGTTATAGGTGTTGGTGATGCGCACCGTGTTCTTGGACGGCAGCGTGTAGTCCAGAAACAGGAACACCGCCACGCCGAACAGCACGCCGGCCGTGACCTTGAGGTAATACATGACTGCCGCGCCTTACTGCCAGTTGATCCAGTAGATGATGCCGATGACCGCCAGATTGGGCAGAATGAAGACCAGAAGCAACAGGCGCGGTTTCAGCGTCCTGTCGAAGCCGGCCATCGACCTGCGCACGAAGGCCCGCCGGGCGGGCGTGTCCCCGGACATGGCCGGATGGCGTTCGTCCCAGATCCTTTCCAGCCGTTCGGTCCGCAGCGATCGCAGATAGATCCGCAGCAGCAGAAAGAACACCCCTTCGGCGATCAGAAGGAACAGGATCAGGCGGAAGAAGGCGGCCAAGGAGGGTCCTGATGGTTTCGCGCCATGCTAGCACCGCGCCGGGCCGGGGACCAGCCGCCAGGGCCGCCGGTTCGGAAAGGCCAGGAACGTCACCGTCAGAACGGCACGTCGTCCCCATCCACCGGCTGGACATAGGCTGCCTTGATGTTCTTGAAGCCGGCCGGGAACTGCACGGTCAGCGTATCCTCGGCGATGCCCATGACCGTGCCTTCGCCGAACTTGGCGTGGCTCACGCGGTCGCCCACGGCGAAGCGTTCGGCCGGCTCGGCGTCGATGATGACGGGCGTGCGGTGGACCGGCGCCTTGCGTTCACCGGCCCGCGCCTGCATCCGCTTCCAGCCGGGCGAGTTGTAGACATCCGCCTTGGCGGCGCGTTCGTGCAGCGCGTTGACCGGACCGCCCGCCGCGAAGGCCATCGCCGCGCCGTAGCCGCCGCCGTAAAGGCCCGGTGGCGTCAGCACCTCGACATGTTCGGGCGGCAGCTCATCGACGAAGCGCGAGGGCATGGAGCTTTGCCATTGCCCGTAAAGCCGCCGGTTGCCCGCGAAGCTGATCGTGGCCAGCCGTTCGGCGCGGGTGATGCCGACATAGGCCAGGCGGCGCTCCTCCTCGAGCCCCTTGGTGCCGTTCTCGTCCATGGCGCGCTGGCTGGGGAACAGGCCGTCCTCCCATCCCGGCAGGAAGACGATCGGGAACTCGAGCCCCTTGGCGGCGTGCAGCGTCATGATGCTGACCTGTTCGGCGGCCTCGCCGTCGTCGCGGTCCATGACCAGGGCCACGTGTTCCAGGAAGCCCTGCAGGTTCTCGAACTCCTCCAGCGCCTTGACCAGTTCCTTGAGGTTGTCCAGACGCCCCGGCGCGTCCGGCGACTTGTCGTTCTGCCACATCGCGGTATAGCCGGATTCGTCCAGGATCCGCTCGGCCAGTTCGACATGGTTCACGCGGTCGTCCAGGGCGTCGGCGTGCCAGCGGCCCACGGCTTCGGTAAACTGGCGCATCTGGGCTGCGGCCTTGCCCGACAGGTCGCCCGCCGTCAGGGCGGCAACCGTACCGTCCAGCAGCGACAGGCCGCGCGCCCGGGCCATGTGCTGAATGGCCTGCAGGCCCTTTTCGCCCAGGCCCCGCTTGGGGGTGTTGGCGATGCGTTCGAAGGCCAGGTCGTCGGCAGGGCTGACCACCAGCCGGAAATAGGCCATCGCGTCGCGGATTTCGGCGCGTTCGTAGAAGCGCGGGCCGCCGATCACCCGATAGGGCAGGCCGATCGACATGAAGCGGTCCTCGAAGGCGCGCATCTGGTGGGACGCGCGCACCAGGATGGCGATGTCGTTGAGGCTGACCCTGCCGACGGCGTGGCGGTGGCCGCCGTGGAAGGCCTCGATCTCCTCGCCGATCCAGCGGGCCTCGGCCTCGCTGTCCCAATGGCCGATCAGGCGGACCTTCTCGCCCGCCTCGGCATCGGTCCACAGGGTCTTGCCCAGGCGGCCCCGGTTGGCCGCGATCAGCCCGGATGCGGCGGCCAGGATCTGCGGGGTCGAGCGGTAGTTCTGTTCCAGCCGGATCACCTGGGCGCCGGGGAAATCCTGTTCGAAGCGCAGGATGTTGCCCACCTCGGCGCCGCGCCAGCCATAGATCGACTGGTCGTCGTCGCCCACGCAGCAGATGTTGCGATGCGCCTGGGCCAGCAGCCGCAGCCACAGGTATTGCGCCACGTTGGTGTCCTGGTATTCGTCCACCAGGATATAGCGGAAACGGTCCTGCCAGGACCGCAGCACGTCCGGGTGCGCCTGGAACAGCGTGACGCAATGCATCAGCAGGTCGCCGAAATCGACCGCGTTCAGCGCCAGCAGCCGGTCCTGATAGGCCTGATACAGCCGTCCGCCCCAGCCGTCGAAGCTGGAGCCCTCGCCCTTGGGCAGGTTGGCGGGGGTCAGGCAGCGGTTCTTCCAGCCGTCGATCAGATGGGCAAGCTGGCGGGCGGGCCAGCGTTTCTCGTCCAGGTTCTCGGCCTGGATCAGCTGCTTGAGCAGCCGGATCTGGTCGTCGCTGTCCAGGATGGTGAAGCTGGGCTTCAGGTGCACCTCGCCATTGCCGATCAGTTCGGCGTGGCGGCGCAGGATCTTGACGCTGATGGAATGGAAGGTGCCCAGCCAGGGCATCCCCTCGACCGCATCGCCCAGCAGGCGGGCGATGCGGTTCTTCATTTCCCGCGCGGCCTTGTTGGTGAAGGTCACGGCCAGGATCTGCCCGGGGCGCGCGCGGCCCAGCATCAGCAGATGCGCGATCCGCGTGGTCAGCGCCCGGGTCTTGCCGGTGCCCGCCCCCGCCAGCATCAGCACCGGGCCGTCCAGGGTTTCCACCGCCGCGCGCTGCGCCGGGTTCAGCCCCTCGAGATAGGGCGAGGGGCGCGCACCCATTGCGCGTTGTGACAGCGGCACGCGGCCCGTGTCGTCGGAATCGTCCAGAAGCTCCATCCCGCCAACATAGGGCCGAAGGCGGATCATGGAAAGCCCGTGTTCCGCCTTCGTTCGCATCCGCGGCGAATTACCGTCCCCGGATGCGCGGGTCCATGGCGTCGCGCAGCCCGTCGCCGATGTAGTTCACGCACAGCACCGTCAGCGAGATGAACAGCCCCGGCAGGATCACCCGCCACGGATACATCACCATCTGGTCCACCGCGTCGTAAAGCAGCCGGCCCCAGGTCGGGAAATCCGGCGGAAAGCCAAGCCCCAGGAAGGACAGCGCGCTTTCCGTGATGATCGCCGTGGCGATGCCCAGCGTCGCCGCGACCATGATCGGCGACAGCACGTTGGGCAGCACATGGCGCAGGATCATCCGGTGGGCGGGCGTGCCGATGGACTTGGCGGCCAGGATGAACTCGCGTTCCTTCAGGCCCAGGACGTCGCCGCGCACGATGCGCGCGGCCTGCATCCAGCTTGTCGCGCCGATGGCCGAGACGATCAGGATGAAGGTGCCCATCGCCGGACCGAAGGACTGCGACAGGGGTTCGCGGAACAGCGTCACCATCAGCAGCAGCAAGGGCAGCAGCGGCAGCGCCAGGAACAGTTCGGTCAGCCGCATCAGGGGCGCGTCGAGGCCGCGGAAATAGCCCGACAGAAGGCCGATCAGGCTGCCCAGCAGGATGGCGATCACCATCGCCGTCAGCCCCACGGCGATCGACACGCGCCCGCCCGCCATCAGCCGGGCCAGCATGTCGCGGCCCAACTGGTCGGTGCCCAGGGGATGGGCGGCCGAGAAGCCCGAATTGCGGGCGCGGATGTCCACATAGGTCGGGTCGATGGTCCACAGATAGGGACCGGCGGTGACGAACAGGATGGTCCCCACGAACAGCACCAGGGCCACCATGGCGCCGCGATGGCTGCGGAACTGGCGCCAGATGTCGCGCCACTGGCTGCGCGTCTCTCCGGCGTGGTGGGGATCGTCGGGCGGCAGCCCCGCCACCACCCCGGCCTGCGCCGCCGTGGCATCCACCGCCTCGGCCCTGTCCAGATCGTGCTGGCGCTGCGTGTCAGTCATAGCGGATCCTCGGGTCGAGAATGCCGTAGAGGATGTCGGCAATCAGGGTGAACAGCACGATCAGGATCGCGAAGATGAAGGTCAGGGTCAGCACCATCGGGATGTCGTTGCCGTGGATGGCGGTGATCAGCAACTGGCCAAGCCCGTTCACCTTGAACACCTGTTCGGTGATGATGGCGCCGCCGAACACCGTGGGCAGGCCAAGCGCGATCACCGTGATGACCGGGATCAGGCTGTTGCGCAGCACGTGCTTCAGCACCACCGTCCGTTCCGACAGGCCCTTGGCGCGGGCGGTGCGGACGTAATCCTGGCCCAGGTTGTCCAGCATGGATGCCCGCATGAAGCGGCTGATCTGGGCGGCGTTGTACAGCGCCAGCACCGTCACCGGCATGACCATCTGCCGGACCTGGGCCCAGAAGCTGTCCCAGTCGCGCACCTCCAGCGTGGTGTCATAGACCGAGGGGAACCACTGCAGCTTGACCCCGAAGATGATGATGAGAACCACCCCGGTGAAGAAGGTCGGCATCGAAAAGCCGATCATCGACACGAAGGTGCCCAGCTGGTCGAACCAGGAATACTGCTTGTAGGCCGACAGGATGCCGATGGGCAGCGCGATCAGGATGCCCACCAGATAGCTGAAGCCCACCACCGTCAGCGTCTGCGGCACGCGCTGCGCGATCACGTCGAAGACCGGGCTGCGCGACTGGAAGCTGATGATGCGCTGCATTCCGGCGCTGAACTGCGTGCCGAACGCGCTGTCGAACCAGAACAGCGGCTCGACCCAGAAGAACTGCTTCAGCCACAGGACATAGCGCACATACCAGGGCGAGCCCAGCCCCAGCGCCTCGCGCATCCGTTCCTTGACCTCGGGCGGGACGGTCAGGGGCACGTCGCCCAGCGGATCGCCGGGCGAGGCCTCCAGCAGCAGGAAGATCACCAGCGATATGAACAGCAGCGTCGGGATCGCCAGCAGCAGGCGGCGGATGGTGAAGGTCAGCATGGAAAGCCTCCAGCAGGGCAGGTCATGGGGCGCGGCCCGATCGGCGACGGCCCCGCGGACCCCTTGGCGGACCGGCAGGGCCGCCGGCCATGCCGGAAGGGGCATCTTCCGGGACGGCGGCGCACGCCGTCATGCGCGCCGGGGCCAAGGGCAGGGCTTTCGTCACGGGCGACCCCTGTCCGGGACGCCCGGCCCCGCAGGCGACGCGGGGCCGGGCCGGCGGACTTACTGGACGCGGGTCCAGTCGGCGACGTTCCACAGTTCCGAATCCCAGGCGTTCATCTCGACCCCGCCCAAGGTGTTGGAATGGGCCGATGCGGTGCCGCGATAGATCAGCGGGATGATGGCGTTGCTTTCGCGGGTCAGCATGTCGTTCAGGCGCTTGCCGATCTCGGCGCGCTCGGCCGGATCGACGGTCTGCGACAGTTCGACCATCAGCGCGTCATAGGCGGGGTCGCAATAGCGGCTGATGTTCTCGCCCTGCCACTGGTTCTTGGGTCCGGGCGCCTTGTCGCAGGTCCATTTCGCCAGATAGGGCGCGGGGTTGCCGCCCTCGAAGTTGTCGGCATACATCTGGACGTCGGCATAGAACTTCTGCAGCGTGTCCGGCGAGCCGGGATCCGAGCCGAAGAACACCGAGGCATCGACGGTCTTGAGTTCGGTGTCGATGCCGATTTCCGACCACCACTGCTTGATGAGCGCCTGGAAGTCCTGGCGCACCGCGTTGACCGAGGTCTGGAAGACCATCCTCAGCGGCACGCCGTCCTTCTCGCGCACGCCGCTGCCGCCCATCGTCCAGCCCGCTTCCTCCAGCAGGGCCTTGGCGCCTTCGATGTCCTGGGTCAGGCATTCGGTGTTGTCCGATGCCCAGGCCTCGGGCGCGGGGACATAGTTGCAGGTGGGCTGGCCGGCGCTGCCATAGCCGATCTCGGACAGAAGCTGGCGGTCGATCGCCATCGACAGCGCCTGCCGCACGGCCGGATCGTTCAGGAAGGGATGGGGACGGGCTTCGGTCGAACGCTCGCCCTCGGGCAGGTTGGGCGAGGGGTCGGTCAGGTTGACGTGGATGCGTTCCACAAGGCTGCCGAAGGCGGCGCTGACCGTGCCGCGGCCCATCTGCTCCATCCCGGCGATGACATCGGGGGCAAGCTGGGTGTTCCAGGCATAGTCGTATTCGCCCGTCTCCAGCACCGAACGCGCCGCCGCCGCCGCGTCGCCGCCGCCCTTGATGGTCGCGGTCGCGAAGGCGGGCTTCATCGGGTCGCGGTATTCGGGATTGGCCTCGAAGGTGATGACGTCGTTGGTCAGGAAGCGGGTGACGCGGAAGGGGCCGGTGCCGATCGGGTTGAAGTTCTGGTCGGTGCAGGTCGGGGCGTTCGCGCCCAGGCAGTCCTGGAACTGCGCCTTCTGCAGGATCGGCGACTGCGACCCGACGAAGGCCGAATAGGGGTCGGGCATCGGGTTGGTGAAGTTGATCCTGACGGTCAGATCGTCCACCGCCTCGATCGACTCGATGCCCTCGAACTTGGCCAGCTGCGAACAGCCCCCTTCGGGATCCATGCAGTACTGGCCGGTGAAGACCACGTCCTCGGCCGTCACGGGGCTGCCGTCGGACCATTTCAGCCCTTCCTGCAGCTTCCAGGTGACGGATTTCAGATCCTCGGCGATGCCGCCGTTCTCCAGCGTCGGAATCTCGGCGGCAAGGCGGGTGTAATGCTCGCCGGCGGGCGTCATGCCGGCCAGCGGCTCCAGCGTCATGCTGGCGGCGATGATTTCCTTGGTGCCCCCCGAAAGATAGGGGTTCATCGTCGAGGGCGCCTGCCACATGATGATGTTCAGCGCGCCGTCGCTGCCCTGTTCGGCCATGGCCGCGGGGGCCAGTGCCAGGGTGGCGGCTGCGCTCATCAGCAGGGTCTTGAGCTTCATCGATCTCTCCTGTCGGAAGTTGCTGTCCGCGGGCTTGCGGTCGGAACGGAGGATCCCCGTTCAGGCCTTCGGCCCACGGTCCCGGTTCATCCGGGTTGTTGTCCTGGTCCGGCGGACCTGCGGAATGAGGCCAGTTTCAATCGAAGCCCCCTTGGAAAGCAAGCCTTATCGCGCAACCTCCGGGCCTTCTTTGTGCTTTGACATTTCCCGGGCGGCGGCTAGCCTTGGCGGGGCAGCGAACCGGGGGCGATCCGATGCTGGATGAACAACCGCTTGTTTCCATTGAGAACCTTCGCGTCGAATTTGAAACCGGCGATGGCGTCGTGGTGGGCGTCAAGGACATCAGCTTTTCCATCAGGCCGGGCGAATGCGTCTGCGTGGTGGGCGAATCCGGGTCGGGAAAGTCCGTCAGCTCGCTGTCGCTGATGCGGCTGGTGGAATTCGGCGGCGGCACCATCGCGCAGGGCCGGCTGCTGTTCGATCAGGGCGACGGGCGGGTGATCGACCTGGCCCGGCAGTCCACGCCAGCGATGCGCGACATCCGCGGCAACCAGATCGGCATGATCTTCCAGGAGCCCATGACGGCGCTGAACCCGGTCTTTACCGTCGGCGACCAGCTCACCGAGGGGCTGATGGTCCATCGCGGCCTGACCAAGGCCCAGGCCCGCGCCCGCGCCCTGGAGATCCTGCGCCAGGTCCGCATCCCCGAACCCGAACGCCGCCTGGACCAGTATCCCCACGAGCTGTCGGGCGGGATGCGCCAGCGCGTCGTGATCGCCATCGCCATGGCGTGCGAGCCGCGCCTGCTGATCTGCGACGAACCCACCACCGCGCTGGACGTGACCATCCAGGCGGAAATCCTGGCGCTGATCGACCGTCTGAAGCGCGAAAAGCGGATCGCAGTGCTGTTCATCACCCACGACATGGCAGTGGTGGCGCAGATGGCCGATCGCGTGGTGGTGATGTATCGCGGCGAGAAGGTCGAGGAAGGCCCCGTCGAGGAAATCTTCGAGAACCCGCGCGAGGGCTACACCAGGATGCTGCTGGCCGCCGTTCCCCGCCTGGGCGAGATGACCGGCAAGCCCGCCCCGGAACGGATGCGCCTGATGCGCGACGGCACCCTGTCCGCGCCAGAGCCGATCATCGTCAAGGACCCCAGGCCGCTGCTGACGGTGCGGAACCTCACCACCCGCTTCGCCGTCAAGGGCGGGCTGCTGCGCCGCACCGTCGCCCGCGTCCACGCTGTCGAGGATGTGAGCTTCACCATCAACGCGGGCGAGACGCTGTCGCTGGTGGGCGAATCCGGCTGCGGCAAATCGACCTGCGGGCGGTCGCTGCTGCGGCTGGTCGAGCCCGAATCGGGCCAGGTCGATCTAGGCGGCACGGACATCCTGGCGCTGTCGTCGGGCGACCTGCGCCGCGCGCGGCGCGACATGCAGATGATCTTCCAGGATCCCTTTGCCAGCCTCGACCCGCACATGAAGCTTTACGACCAGGTGGCCGAGCCGATGGAGAATTACGGCATCGGCAGCCGGTCCGAACGCCGCGACCGCGTCGCCGCGCTGTTCGACCGGGTGGAACTGCCCCGCAGCTTCATGCGCCGATATCCGCACGAGATGTCGGGCGGCCAGCGCCAGCGCATCGCCATCGCCCGCGCGCTGGCGCTGAACCCCAAGCTGATCGTCGCGGACGAGGCGGTGTCGGCGCTGGATGTGTCGGTGCAGGCGCAGGTGCTGAACCTGTTGATGGAACTGCAGCAGGATCTGGGGATCTCGATGCTGTTCATCAGCCACGACATGGCGGTGGTGGAACGCGTCAGCCACCATGTCGGCGTGATGTATCTGGGCCGCATCGTCGAGATCGGCAGCCGCCAGCAGGTGTTCGAGAACCCGCAGCACAGCTATACCCGGCAACTGATGGCCGCCGTGCCCGTGGCCGACCCGAGCCAGAAGAAGATCAGGGAGGATCTGAACTTCAAGCCGATCCCCTCGCCGATCCATCCGGTGGACCACCAAACGCCGCCCTCGGTCTATCGCGACGTCGCGCCGGGTCACAAGGTTCTGGTCGATCCCCGAACACATCACTGACGTCACCTTCGGCAGATGGCACATCAGAAGCGTTTTTGCCGACCGCGCGCAGGGCCGCCGCAGGAAAATGCTTTGATAACAAGATGATTAACATTTGTTAAGGGAACATTCTTCTTCGGGACGCCTTTTCCGGGCGTGATTTGGCACGTCGCTGACCCACGCGGTTGACGAAACAGCAAGGAGAAAAACGACATGAACAATCCGGTGAAGTTGAAGACCATTTTGACAAGCAGTACGCTGGTCGTTGCCTTCGCTGCCCCGATGTGGGGACAGACCCTGAATGTCAATGTCGAGGAGTTGGCCGGGAAAAGCGAAGAGTGCCGCGCGCTGGGCATGTTCATCGCCGACCAGGATGGTTCGATTGCGGGCGTCGATCCGGTTCGCGTGGCTGATGCGGTCAACAACGACGATCCGGCTGAGTGCGTCGAGGTCCAGGCCTTGCTGGCTGCCGAGAGAGGAATTGTGGATGCAGAGGGGCAGATCGAGGCCGACGCGGCGGAAACGGACGTCACGACCGAAACTGTCCAGACCGCACAAGAGGCCACCATCGTCGGCGAAGCCGTCGTTCGGGTTCCCGAGCCCAATGTCGATGTCCGCGTGCCGCGCCCCGAGGTGACGGTGCGGAACGTGGCGCCGCAGGTCCGCGTCCAGGACAGCGCGCCCCAGATCGAGGTCGAGCAGGCCCAGCCCGAGATCGCCGTCGAAATCCCCACGATCAACGTCCGCGTGACCATGCCCGCGCCCAGCATCTACGTGCTGCAGGGCGACCCGCAGGTTTCCGTGACCGAAGCCGATCCTCAGGTCGAGGTTGTGCAGGGAGAGCCTGAGGTCATCGTGACTCAGGCCGATCCTCAGCTGGATATCGGTCTGGGGCTGGAAGAAGGCCAGCAGCCGCCGGTAGAAGGCGAGCAGGCGCCCGTGGAAGGCGAAGCGCAGGACGACGGGGTGCAGCAGGTTTCCGGCAATGTCGATCTGGCCCAGCAAGAGCCGATCATCAGCTTCGTGCCCGCGGCCGAGGAACCGCAGGTCGAGGTGACCCGGGCCGAGCCCGAGATCTCGTTCTCGGGCGCGACCGAGCCGCAGGTGACGGTCACCATGACCGAACAGCCGACGGTCGATGTCCAGATGGCCGGCGAGCCGCAGGTGGTGATCGAGACCCCGGAAGAACGTGATCAGCGCCGCGCCGCCCAGCAGCAGGCGGCCGCCGATGCACCCGCGAACCTGTCGGGGCAGGCGGATGCCGCCCCTGCCGGCGGCCAGATGACCGTGGGCGACGTGAAGGCCCTGGTCGTGGTGACCGCCGACGGCGAGGAGTTGGGAAGCCCCGAGGGGGTGATCGACATGGACGGCCAGCAATACCTGCTTGTCGGTTCGGGCGGGTTCCTGGGCCTTGGCGACAAGATCGTTCCGGTTCCCCTCACCGCCGTCTCGATGGCCGACGATCGGTTGATGCTGGGCACCCTGACCCAGCAGGACATCGAGCGGGCGCGCGACTTCGAGTATGACGAGAACGCGGCGCTTGAGGACGATCAGCCGGTGGCGCTTCCGAACTGATTTGCCGGGCTTGCACCGGCGAAGGCCCTGCTGCCATCCGGCGGCAGGGCCTTTTCCTGCGCGCGGGGCGCCGGGCAGCGGCCGAAAACCCGAGGCTTGCGCAAGACTCCTCTTTCGGATGGGCCGGGGCGGTCCTAATCTGCCCCGGAAGGAGACCGAAGATGCCAGTCAAGAACCGCTTTGCCGAACTTCTGCCCGAGATCGCCGCTTGGCGGCGCGATTTCCACGAACATCCCGAACTGCTCTACGACGTCCACCGCACGGCGGGGCGGGTCGCCCAGCTTCTTCGGGACTTCGGCTGCGACGAGGTGGTCGAGGGCGTCGGCAGGACCGGGGTGGTCGGCGTCATCAAGGGCCGCACCGACAGCAAGGGGCGCGTGATCGGGCTGCGCGCCGACATGGACGCGCTGCCCATCGTCGAGCAGACCGGGCTGGACTATGCCTCGAAGACCCCGGGCAAGATGCACGCCTGCGGCCATGACGGCCATACCGCGATGCTGCTGGGCGCGACCCGCTATCTGGCCGAGACGCGCAATTTCGACGGCACCGCCGTGGTGATCTTCCAGCCGGCCGAGGAAGGCGGCGCGGGGGGCGAGGCGATGGTGCTGGATGGCCTGGTGCAGCGCTGGAACATCCAGGAATTCTACGGGATGCACAACATGCCGGGCCTTCCGGTGGGCAGCTTCGCCATCAAGCCCGGGGCGATGATGGCCGCCGCCGACCAGTTCGAGATCATCGTGACCGGCAAGGGCGGCCACGCCGCCAAGCCGCACGAATGCATCGACACCACCCTGACCGCGGCCCAGATCATCGTCGCGCTGCAGTCGGTCGTGTCGCGCAACATCGACCCGCTGAAGAACGCCGTGGTCTCGGTCTGCGTGGTCAGCACGGATTCGACGGCGCATAACGTGATCCCGCAGGTCGTGAAGCTGAAGGGGACCGCCCGCAGCCTCGACGCCGAGGTGCGCGACCAGTTGGAGGACGGCATCACCCGCGTCGCCACCAACATCGCCGCCGCGATGGGCGCCACCGCGCAGGTCGATTACCAGCGGGGCTATCCGGTCACGGTCAACGACGAACAGGCCACCCTCTGGGCGGCCGAGGTCGCGCGCGACATCGCGGGCGACGTGGACCTGTCGATGCAGCCGATGATGGGCGGCGAGGATTTCAGCTATATGCTGAACGAACGACCCGGCGCCTATATCTGGGTCGGCAACGGCGACACGGCGATGGTCCATCACCCGGCCTACAACTTCAACGACGACGCCATCCCGGCGGGGTCCAGCTGGTATGCCGGGATGGTGGAAGCGCGGATGCCTGCTGCCTGATCGCCCCGGCCGCCGGGGGATGTCGCGCCAGCCCCCGGCGGCGTCGCAAATGCGGTAGTCGTGGGGCTGCGATCGTCCGAAATGCTGTCAGCCGGACAGCCAAGAAAGCAGAGCCCGATGAAAAGCTATACCCTGCGCGTGACCTGTGCCTCGACCCGGGGGATCGTCGCCGCGATCTCGGGCTATCTGGCGGGGCATGAATGCAACATCACCGACAGCGCGCAGTTCGACGACGCCGAAACCGGCCGCTTCTTCATGCGCGTCAGCTTCCGGTCCGAAGGCGGGGCGACGCTGGAGCAGTTGCAGCAGGGCGTGGCCCCCATCGCCCAGCGCTTCGGCATGGAGGCCGAGTTCAGCGACGACGCCGTGAAGAAGAAGGTCGTCATCATGGTCAGCCGCTTCGGCCACTGCCTGAACGACCTGCTCTATCGCTGGCGGATCGGCGCGCTGCCCATCGACATCGTCGCGGTGATCTCGAACCACATGGATTACCAGAAGGTCGTGGTGAACCATGACCTGCCCTATTACTGCGTCAAGGTCACGCCCGAGACGAAGGCCCAGGCCGAGGCCGAACAGATGCGGATCGTGCGCGAGGCCGGCGCGGAACTGATCGTGCTGGCACGCTACATGCAGGTGCTGTCGGACGAGATGTGCCAGACCATGTCGGGCCGGATCATCAACATCCATCACAGCTTCCTGCCGTCCTTCAAGGGCGCCAACCCCTACAAGCAGGCCTACGAGCGCGGCGTCAAGCTGATCGGCGCGACCAGCCATTACGTCACCGCCGATCTGGACGAGGGCCCGATCATCGAACAGGACACGGTCCGCGTGACCCATGCCCAGTCGCCCGGGGACTATGTGTCGCTTGGCCGCGACGTCGAGGCGCAGGTTCTGGCCCGCGCCGTCCACGCCCATATCCACGGCCGGGTGTTCCTGAACGGCGAAAAGACCGTGGTCTTTCCGCCGTCCCCCGGCAGCTACGCCAGCGAGCGGATGGGCTAGGAAGTTTCCTCGGGGGCGGCTGAAAGCTGTTCCGACAGGAACCGCGTGGCCAGGGCGCCCGCGATCGGGGCAATGCGGTCATAGACGGGCGTGCGGGCGCAGATCTGCCACCACTGGCGGTAATAGGCAAGATGGCGGCGCCCGATCGTCTGCGCCGGGTTGAGGGCCAGGGCCCTGGTCCCCAGGCGGTCCAGATGCGCGATGATCTGCGCTTCCTGTTCGGGGGTCAGCCGCAGATGGAAGGGCTTGGCGATCCGGCCGGCGAAGTGGACGACGGCGGGCCTGACCGTCGCGCCCAGGGCCGGGCCGTCGTGGAAGCGGAAGTTGTAGCGGTCATGGGCACGCACATAGTTGCTGCCGTGGGTCAGCGAGAACAGCCCCTGGTCCCCGAAGGTCAGGCCCCGGTCCTGCGCCCATCGCGCCGTCTCGAGATAGGCCTGGATCCCGACGCCGTCCCGCCGCAGCCTGTCCAGGTTGATGACCATGGCCCCGCTGTTCAGGACGCCCTTCGAGATCCTGAGGATCCGCCCCGGCGATGCCGCCCGCCCTGTCGCCCGCAGGGCCGGGCCGCAGATCAGCGGCGGGGCCAGCGGCGCCTCGCGGCAGGCCGCCACGTATTTTCCCAGCAACGGCTGCCTGAGGAAGGGGATCAGGTCGTCGGTGACGATGGTATCCAGCGGATCCAGATAGATGATCCGGTCGAGGTCTTCGGGCAGGTATTGATGCGCCACGAACCACAGGAAGCGCGCGCCGAAGGGCTTCTTGCCCAGCTTGCTCAGGAGGCCGAAATCGCTTCGTTCCTGCACCAGGACGGGGTGAAGGGCAAGGTTGGGCAAGCTGCGGGCAAACCGGACCAGATTTTCCAGGGCGCGCTGTGGCAGCGCCAGATAGAACACCCGGAACTCGATCCGGTCGTTCGGGTGGGCGTCGGACAGCGACTGCAGCAGGACCTGAAGCACGTCCAGATCCCTGCCGCCGATCGAGGTCATCACATCAAGCCGCGCCGGCGGCCGGGCGCCGCCGTGGCGCCAGCCCTCATAGGCCTGGACGCCGCTGGTCCAGGGGCTGGGAAGGCGGCGATAGAGGCGTCTTGCCACGCGGCGGGCATCAGGCAGCGGCATGGATACCCGCAGCCGGGGTTGAAGCCGCGCCGGCGCGCATCGGGCGCGCGGCGGGGAAGGGGTTCGGGATCTGCAACGGGCAACCTTTCAGGCAGGATCAGGAGGGACGCCCCGGCCGGGGGCCGGGGCGCCGCGCGTCATTGCGGCAGTTCTGCCGTGATGCCCTCGACGAAGAAGTTCATGCCGGCCAGTTCCTCGTCGGTGGCGGTCTGCCCTTCGGCCAGCCAGGCAGAGCCGTCGGCCTTGTTCAGCGGACCCGTGAAGGGGTGGTATTCCCCCGAGGCGATCCGGTCGCGCAGGGCCAGGGCCTCGTCCTTCACCTCGGCGGGAACGGCCTCGGTGATCTCGCCGATCACGACCTCGCCATCGCCGATGCCGGCCCAGGTGGCCTCCGAGGTCCAGGTGCCGTCCAGAACCTGTCCCACGCGCTTGATGTAATAGGGCGCCCAGTTGTCGATGATCGAGGACACGCGGGGGGTGGGGGCAAAGGCCGCCATGTCGCTGGCCTGTCCGAAGCCGATGGCGCCGGCCTCTTGCGCCTTGGCCAGCGGCGCGGTCGAATCGGTGTGCTGCAGGATCACGTCCACCCCTTCGGCCAGCAGGGCGGCGGCAGCGTCGGCCTCCTTGGCGGGGTCGAACCAGCTATAGGCCCAGACGACCCGCATCTCGACGTCCGGGTTCACCTTGCGGGCGTGGATGAAGCTGCTGTTGATGCCCTGGACCACTTCGGGGATCGGGAAGCTGCCGATATAGCCGATCTTGTTCGACTTGGTCATCCGGCCGGCAATGGTGCCGATCACCGCGCGGCCTTCATAGAAGCGCGCGTCGTAGGTGGCGACGTTGTCGGCCCGCTTGTAGCCGGTGGCGTGTTCGAACTTCACGTCCGGGAACTTGGCGGCGACGTTGATCGTGGCGTCCATGAAGCCGAAGCTGGTGGTGAAGATCAGCTTGTTGCCGGCCAGGACCAGCTGGGTGATGGCGCGTTCGGCATCGGCGCCTTCGGGAACGCTTTCGATGAAGGTGGTCTCCACGCGGTCGCCGAATTCCTTCTCGACCGCCAGGCGGCCCTGGTCGTGCTGGTAGGTCCAGCCGCCGTCGCCCACCGGGCCGACATAGATGAAGCCGACCTTCAGCGGCCCTTCCTGTGCCGCGTCCTGCGCCCGGATCGGCGCGGCAAGCCCGACCGTGGTCAGGGCGGCGACGCTGGCGATAAGCTGTCTGCGGTTCATTCTTCCCTCTCTTGATAAGCCCCTTGCGGTCAGCGCAGGGCGTGAAAATCCTGTCCCAGAGAGCCGGGCGCGGCGGTGCCCGCGCGGCGGCTGAACCTCTGCCGGGCCGAGATCGCCACCAGAACGACGATCGTCGCCAGATAGGGCGCCATCGACAGAAGCTGCACCGGCACCCGCACGCCCGCGGCCTGAAGGCGCAGTTGCAGCACCGTCACGCCGCCGAACAGCCAGGCCCCGGCCAGCACTCCCACCGCCGTCCAGTTGGAAAAGACCACGATGGCCAGCGCGATCCAGCCCGCGCCCGCCGTCATGCCCTCGGTCCATTGCAGCACCGTGGCGATCGAGATGAAGGCCCCGCCGATGCCCGCCATGGCCCCGCCGAAGGCGATGGCGGCCAGCCGCACCCGCCGCACGTCGTGGCCCAGCGCATGGGCCGCGTCGTGGTTCTCGCCCACGCCGCGCAGGATCAGGCCGGCGCGGGACCGGTTCAGGAACCACCAGATCGCGGGCACCATCGCCAGGCCCAGCCAGACGATCCAGTTCAGCCCCAGCGGCCCGGGAGCCATCGCCGGGGCCTTGACCCCCTCGACCGGCTTTCCGAACAGCGCGGCCAGCCCCAGCCCGAACAGCGTCAGCGCCAGCCCCGAGGCCACCTGGTTCGTCATCAGGAACTGCGTCAGGACGGCGAAGGGCAGGGCGATCAGCGCGCCCGCCAGGGCCGCGGCCGCAAAGCCCAGGGCGGCGCTGCCGCTGTAATGGGCGGCGGCAAAGCCCGACAGCGCGCCCACGATCATCATCCCCTCGACCCCCAGGTTCAGCACGCCCGCCCGTTCCACCACCAGTTCGCCCAGCGCGGCGAACAGGATCGGGGTGGACGCCGACAGCAGCAGCAGGAACAGGGCTGCGGGATCGATGCTCATGCCGTGATCCTCCGGGTGACGCGGTAGCGGGTCAGCAGGTCGAAGCCCAGCAGGAAGAACAGCAGCATCCCCTGGAACACCTGCACCGTCGCCGCGGGCAGGTTCAGCGTCAGCTGCGCCAACTCGCCGCCGATATAGGTCAGCGCCAGCAGCAGCCCCGCCAGCAGGATGCCCAAGGGGTGCAGCCGTCCCAGGAAGGCCACAATGATCGCGGTGAAGCCGTAGCCCACGCCCAGGTTGTCGGTGACCTGGCCCGCGGGGCCCGCCACCTCGAACAGCCCGGCCATGCCGGCCAGGGCGCCCGACAGGCCCAGGCAGAAGGCCACCAGCGTCTGCGGCCTCACGCCGGCGAAGCGGGCGGCGCGGGGGGCGATGCCGGCCGTGCGGATGTGAAAGCCGCGGATGTGGCGTGACATCAGGAACCAGGTGGCCAGCACCGCGGCGGCTGCGGCGACCACGCCCCAATGCGCCCCGGTCCCCGGGATCAGTTCCGGGTTCGCAGCCGCCGGATACTGTTGCAGGTTGCGCGATCCCGGCATCCCGAAGCCGTCCGGGTTCCGCATCGGGCCGAAGGCCATCCAGGCGGCGACGCGCTGCGCGACATAGACCAGCATCAGCGACACCAGGATTTCCGAGGCGCCGAACCAGTTGCGCAGCAGCGCCGGGATCATCCCCCAGGCCCAGCCGCCCAGGGCGCCGGCCGCGAACATCGCGGGAAAGATCCACGCCCCCTCGGCGGGATAGGCGGCAAGCGCCACCGCGGCGCCGGTGATGGCGCCGATGATGTACTGCCCCTCGGCGCCGATGTTCCAGATCCCGGCGCGGAAGCCCACCGCCAGCCCCGAGGCGATCAGGATCAGCGGCGCGGCCTTGACCAGCAGTTGCGGGCGGGAATAGCCGGCCGCGGGGCCGAACAGCGGATCCCAGAAGATCGTGCGGATCGCCGCCACCGGGTCATAGCCCATGATCGCGAACAGGATGCCGCCCGCGATCATGGTGGCCAGCACCGCCAGGACGGGGGTGGCAACCTGCAGCAGGGCCGGGGCGTCGGCGCGTGGAACCAGGCGGATCATGGCTGGGCCGTCTCCATCCCGTGCGCGCCGCCCAGCATCAGGCCGATCTGGTCCAGCGTCAGATCGCGGGTGGGCCGGGGATCGGACAGGCGGCCCTCGTTCAGCGCGCAGAACCGGTCGGACAGTTCCAGAAGCTCGTCCAGGTCCTGAGAGATCACCACGACCCCCGCCCCGGACCGCGCCAGATCCAGCAGCGACTGGCGCACGGCGGCGGCCGCGCCGGCATCGACGCCCCAGGTGGGCTGGTTCACCACCAGCACCCGAGGGGCCTGCATGACCTCGCGGCCGATGACGAACTTCTGCAGGTTGCCCCCCGACAGCGCCCTGGCGGCCGTGCCGGGGCCGGGGGTGCGCACGTCGAACGCGCGGATCACGTCCTGGGCGAAGGCGCGGGCCGCGGCCTGGTCGATCAGCCCCCTGCGGACCAGCCCCTTGCGCGGCCCCGCCGTCAGCAGCGTGTTGTCGGCCAGGCTGAAATCGGGGACCGCGGCATGGCCCAGCCGATCCTCGGGGGCGGCCAGCAGCCCGGCCGCGCGGCGGGCGTCGGGGCCAAGCCGCGACAGGTCGGTGCCGTCCAGCAGGATCGTCCCGGGGGCGCTGCGGATCTCGCCCGACAGCGCGGCCAGCAATTCGTCCTGGCCGTTGCCCGCGACGCCGCCGATCCCCAGGATCTCGCCCGCGCGCAGCGTCAGGCTGGCACCCTTCAGCGCCGTCCCCTCGGCCGTGGGCGCGGGCTGCGTCAGGCCGCGGACCTGCAACAGCACCTCGCCCGCCTGCCGGCCGCTGCGGTCGATCGGGCGCATCTCGCCGCCGACCATCATCGCGGCCAACTGCCGGGCGGAATGGGCGCGCGGGTCGCAACTGTCCACGACGCGGCCGCCGCGCAGGATCGTGGCGCGGTCGCAATGGGCGCGGATTTCCTGAAGCTTGTGGCTGATATAGAGGATCGCGGTGCCCTGATCCGCCAGCTTGCGCAGGGTGGAAAACAGCAGCTCCGCCTCTTGCGGGGTCAGCACGCTGGTGGGTTCGTCCATGATGAGCAGGCGCGGGTTCTGGAGCAGGCAGCGGATGATCTCGACCCGCTGGCGTTCGCCCGCCGACAGCGTGACGACGCGGCGCGCGGGGTTCAGCGGCAGGCCGAAGTCGCGGCTGACCTGCGCGATGCGCGCCGAGAGGTCGCGCCGCGGCGGCGGGTTCTCCATCCCCAGGGCGATGTTCTCGGCCACCGTCATGGCATCGAACAGCGAGAAGTGCTGGAACACCATCGCCACGCCGGCCGCCCGCGCGGCACGGGGGTCGGCAGGCCGGTGCGGCTGGCCGTTCAGGATCATCTGCCCTTGATCCGGGCGCACCAGGCCATAGATCATCTTCACGAGGGTGGACTTGCCGGCGCCGTTCTCGCCCAGCAGGGCGTGAATCTCGCCCGGTTCCACGGCGAAGGACACGTCGTCATTGGCGCGGACGCCGGGATAGGACTTGCCGATCCCCCTGGCCCGGAAAACTGCCGCGTCGGTCAACGTCGTCCCCTTGGTCGTTCCCCGATCTCTTAGCGCGCAATCGACGCCGGGGGCAATTGCGCTGTTTCGGCAGGTTGCGATAGAGATTTGGACATGGCCGCGAAAATCCCCCGATTCATCCACCTTCGCACACATTCCGAACACTCGTTGCTGGAAGGTGCCGTTCCGGTGGGCAAGCTGCCCGGTCTTGCCGCGGATGCCGGGATGCCGGCCGTGGCGCTGACGGACACCAATGCGCTGTTCGCCGCGCTGGAGTTCAGCGTGAAGGCGATGGAGAAGGGCGTGCAGCCCATCATCGGCTGCCAGATCACCCTGCAGGACGGCGCCACCGGGCCGGTGGTCCTGCTGGCGCAGAACCAGGCGGGCTGGCTGAACCTGATGGCGCTGTCGTCGTGCCTCTATCTGCGCGAGGGCGGCGCGCCGCTGCATGTGACGGTCGATGAGCTTGTTGCCCATGCCGAGGGGCTGATCTGCCTCACCGGCGGCGCAACCGGCCCGCTGGGCTGCCTGATCGCGCAGGGCCAGCGCGACAAGGCCGATGCCCTGGCCGACCGGCTGGCGGCGGCCTTTCCGACGCGGCTTTACGTCGAACTGCAGCGCCACCCCGGCGAGAACGGCGCCCTGATGCCCGCCGAGGCCGCGTCCGAGGCCGGGCTGATCGACCTGGCCTATGCCAAGGGCCTGCCGCTGGTCGCCACCAACGACGTCTATTTCCCCAAGGCCGACATGTTCGAGGCCCATGACGCGCTGATCTGCATCGCCGAAAAGGCCTATGTGGACCAGTCCCAGCCCCGCCGCCGCCTGACGCCGCAGCATTACTTCAAGTCGGCCGAGGAAATGGCGGTGCTGTTCGCCGACCTGCCCGAGGCGCTGGAAAACACCGTCGAGATCGCCCGCCGCTGCGCCTTCGCCGTCAGCCGGCACAAGCCGATCCTGCCGCGCTTCGCCGATGACGAGGTCGAGGAACTGCGCCGGCAGGCCCGCTCCGGGCTGGAATCGCGGCTGCGGGTCATCCCTCACGCCGTCCCGGTCGAGGAATACCGCCAGCGGCTCGAGTTCGAGCTGGGCATCATCGAGCAGATGGGCTTTCCCGGCTACTTCCTGATCGTGGCCGATTTCATCAAATGGGCCAAGGACCGCGACATTCCCGTGGGGCCGGGGCGGGGGTCGGGCGCGGGATCGCTGGTGGCCTATGCGCTGACCATCACCGACCTGGATCCGCTGCGCTACAACCTGCTGTTCGAGCGTTTCCTGAACCCCGAACGCGTCTCCATGCCGGATTTCGACATCGACTTCTGCATGGACCGGCGCGAGGAGGTGATCCGCTATGTCCAGGACCGCTACGGCAAGGACAAGGTGGGCCAGATCATCACCTTCGGCGCGCTGCTGTCCAAGGCCGCCGTGCGCGACGTGGGCCGGGTCCTGCAGATGCCCTTCGGCCAGGTGGACCGCCTGTCCAAGATGATCCCGCTGGAAGGCGTCAAGCCGGTCAGCATCGCCAAGGCCCGCGCCGAGGAGCCTCGCCTGCGCGAGGCCGCCAAGGAGGAAGTCGTCAGGCGGCTGCTGGACTATGCCGAGAAGCTCGAGGGGCTTTACCGCAACGCCTCGACCCATGCGGCGGGCGTGGTGATCGGCGACCGGCCGCTGGACCGGCTGGTGCCGCTGTATCGCGATCCGGCATCAGACATGCCGGCCACGCAGTTCAACATGAAATGGGTCGAACAGGCCGGGCTGGTGAAGTTCGACTTCCTCGGCCTCAAGACGCTGACGGTGATCCAGAACGCCGTGGACCTGATCAACGGCGGCGGCCGTCCGCTGCATGTCGCGGCGGACGGGCGGAGGCTCTACGACCCGGCGCCGGGCACCGAAAACCAGATCAACCTGATCCCCCTGGACGACAAGGCCACCTACGACCTGTTCGCCAGCGCCAGGACGGTGGCGGTGTTCCAGGTCGAAAGTTCCGGCATGATGGACGCGCTGCGCCGGATGCGCCCTACCTGCATCGAGGACATCGTGGCGCTTGTGGCGCTGTACCGGCCCGGCCCGATGGAGAACATCCCGACCTATTGCGAGGTCAAGAACGGGCTGCGGGAACTGGAATCGCTGCACCCCTCCATCGACCCGATCCTGGCCGAAACCCAGGGCATCATCGTCTATCAGGAACAGGTGATGCAGATCGCGCAGGTGATGGCAGGCTACAGCCTGGGCGGCGCCGACCTGCTGCGCCGGGCGATGGGCAAGAAGATCGCCTCGGAAATGGCCAAGGAGCGCCCGAAGTTCGTCGATGGCGCGGTGGCCAACGGCGTGGACGCCAAGAAGGCCGGCGAGGTCTTCGACCTGCTCGAGAAATTCGCCAATTACGGCTTCAACAAGTCGCACGCGGCGGCCTATGCCGTGGTCAGCTATCAGACCGCCTGGCTGAAGGCGAACCACCCGGTCGAATTCATGGCCGCGGTGATGAACTGCGACATCCACCTGACCGACAAACTGGCGATCTACAAGCGCGAATGCGACCGCATGGGAATCGCCGTGGTGCCCCCCTGCGTCAACCGCTCGGCCCCCACCTTCAGCGTCCGCGAAGGCCGCATCCATTACGCGCTGGGCGCGCTGAAGGGCGTGGGCGTGGACGCGATGGGTCTGATCCACCAGGCCCGCGGCGACACGCCCTTCCGCGACATGAACGACTTCGCCCGCCGCGTGGACATGAAGCGCGTGGGCAAGCGCCCGCTGGAGATGCTGGCCCGCGCCGGCGCCTTCGACGTGCTGGACGACAACCGCGCCCGGGTGGTCAAGGGGCTGGACGCGCTCTGCGCCTGGTCGGCGGCGGTGCAGGACCAGGCCGCATCCAGCCAGACCTCGCTGTTCGGCGGGGGCGAGGATCTGCCGCCGCCCCGCCCGCCCATCACCGGCATCTGGCTGCCCACCGAGAAGCTGGCCGAGGAACATAAGGCCGTGGGCTTCTATCTGTCCGGCCATCCGCTGGACGACTACCTGCCCGCGCTTAAACGCAAGAAGGTCATGACCCTGGCCCAGATCAGCCAGGAAGCCCTGGGCGGCCCCCTGGTCGCCAGCATCGCCGGCACGGTCGCCGCGCGGATGGAGCGCAAGTCGGCCAAAGGCACGCCCTACGCCTTCGTCAGCCTGTCCGACCCCACCGGGCTCTACGAGGTGACGGTGTTTTCCGACCTGCTGAGCGCGTCGCGCGACAGGCTGGAACCCGGGCAGAACGTGGTGTTGCAGGTCAAGGTCGAACCCTCGGGCGATGGGGTGAAGATGCTGGCCAACAGCGTCGAGGCCCTGGACAGCATGGTGGCCGACGCGGGGGCGGGCTGCCTTGCGGTGGAACTGCAGGGCGGCGACACCATCCCCCGCCTGGCCGAGACGCTGGCCCGCCTTCGCACCGAGATGACCGTCCCCGCGCGGTCCCGCGGACCGGTCCTGCTGCGCCTCCGCGAGGGCGACGAGGTGATCGAGATCGAGGTCGCCCACGACGCCCCGCTGACCACCCCCGCCCGGCAGGCCCTGCGCGCGGTGCCGGGCGTCCTGGACGTGATCGAGGAATAGGCCCCTAGGCAAATGTTCGCCTTTCGTGCTAGTCCTGGGAAAACGGCAGCGAGGCGGGCATGAGGGTTCTGGGCATCGACCCGGGGTTGCGGAACATGGGCTGGGGCATGATCCTGGTCGAGGGATCGCGCCTGCGCCACATCGCCAACGGCGTGATCCAGACGACCGAGGGCGACCTGGGCACGCGGCTGTCGCAACTCTATCGCGGTTTGTGCGCGGTGATCGCCGCCCATGCGCCCGACGCGGCCGCGGTCGAACAGACCTTTGTCAACAAGGATGCGGTGGGCACCCTGAAGCTGGGCCAGGCGCGCGGCATCGCCCTGCTGGCGCCGGCCGAGGCAGGCATCAGCGTCGGCGAATACGCCCCGAACGCGGTCAAGAAGACGGTGGTGGGCGTGGGCCATGCCGGCAAAGAGCAGGTGCAGCACATGGTCAGGGTCCAGCTTCCCGGCGTCACCTTCGACAGCGCCGACGCCGCCGACGCCCTGGCCATCGCCATCTGCCACGCCCGCCACCTGCAGGGCCGCAGCCTGCGCATCGCGGAACGATCGGCATGATCGGCCGCATCGCCGGGATCATCCTGCACCGCGCCCGCGACCATGTGCTGATCGACGTGCGCGGCGTGGGCTATATCGTCCATGTCAGCGAACGCACCGCCGCGGGCCTGCCGCCCGTGGGCCAGGCCGCGGCGCTTTATACCGACCTGATGGTGCGCGAGGATCTGCTGCAACTGTTCGGCTTCACCTCGATGCTGGAAAAGGAATGGCATCGGCTGCTGACCGGCGTGCAGGGGGTGGGCGCCAAGGTCTCGCTGGCGATCCTGGGCACCTTGGGGCCGGAAGGACTGGGCCGCGCCATCGCGCTGGGCGACTGGGCATCGGTCCGCAAGGCGCAGGGCGTGGGCCCGAAGCTGGCGCAGCGGGTGGTGCTGGAACTAAAGGACAAGGCGCCGTCGGTCATGGCGCTTGGCGCGACGCTGACGGTGGACATGGGCGTTCCGATGGTCGATGCCGATGCCGTCCTGGATACCGCCGCGCCCGCTGCCCCGCCTGCCGCGCCCTCGGACGCCATGCTGGCCGCCCGGGCCACGTCCGACGCCCTGTCGGCGCTGTCCAATCTGGGCTATGCTTCCAGCGAAGCCGCGCAGGCCGTGGCCGAGGCGCAGGCGAGGGAACCGACGGCCCAAACCCCGGCGTTGATCCGCGCGGCGCTGCGTCTTCTGGCGCCTAGGGAATAGGGGGTTCTGATGCACGCAAACGCCAGGGTGTTCATCCTGATGGCCGCCATGACGGCGCTGGTCATGGCGCTTGGCTGGATGCTGGGGGGACGGGGCGGGGCCGTCATGGCGCTGCTGCTGGCGGGCGGCATGAACTTCTTCGCCTGGTGGAACAGCGACAAGATGGTGCTGCGCCAGCAGGGCGCGGTCGAACTGTCGCCCCAGCAGGGCGGCGATCTTCATGCCCTGACCGCCGAACTGGCGCGCCGCGCCGATCTGCCGATGCCCAGGCTGTATCTGCTGCCCACGGACCAGCCCAACGCCTTCGCCACCGGGCGCAACCCGGAAAACGCGGCCGTGGCGGTGACGCAGGGCCTGGTCCGCAGCCTGTCGCGCGACGAGATCGCGGGCGTGATCGCCCATGAACTCGCCCACATCAAGCACCGCGACGCGCTGGTGATGACGATCACGGCGACGATGGCCGGGGCCATCGCCATGATGGGCAACATGATGCTGTTCACCGGCGGGCGCGACGACCGCGGCGGCGGCCTGGGGGCGATCCTGGCGATGATCTTCGCGCCCCTGGCCGCGATGATGGTGCAGATGGCGATTTCCCGCACCCGAGAGTTCGAGGCCGACTCCACCGGCGCCCGGATCTGCGGCCAGCCCCGCGCGCTTGCCTCGGCGCTGGCGAAGATTTCCCGGATGGCGGGGCGGGTGCTGAACGTCCCTGCGGAAAAGAACCCGGCGGCGGCGGCGATGTTCATCGTCAACCCGCTGAACGGGCTTCGCATGGACCGCCTGTTCGCCACCCATCCCGCGACCGAGGACCGGATCGCCCGGCTGATGACCCTGGAGGAGCGCCCCGCCACCCCCGAACGGGTCTCGCCCATCCCGCGCAGCGGCCGCGGGGCCGGCCCCTGGGGTCGGGGATGATCCAGCCCGACCCGACCCTTCGTCCCCAGCCGATGGACAGCGACTCCGAGGATCGCGCCCTGCGGCCGCAGATGCTGTCCGAATTCGTCGGGCAGGCCGAGGCGCGCGCGAACCTGCGGGTCTTCATCGAAAGCGCCCGGATGCGCGGCAAGGCGATGGACCACACGCTGTTCTTCGGCCCTCCTGGGCTTGGCAAGACCACCCTGGCCCAGATCATGGCCCGGGAACTGGGCGTGAACTTCCGCATGACCTCGGGTCCGGTGCTGGCGCGGGCGGGCGATCTGGCGGCGATCCTGACGGATCTGGAAGCCCGCGACGTGCTGTTCATCGACGAGATCCACCGCATGAACCCCGCGGTCGAGGAAATCCTCTATCCCGCGATGGAGGATTTCGAACTGGATCTGGTCATCGGCGAAGGCCCGGCGGCGCGCACCGTGCAGAATCGAATTGCAACCCTTCACGCTGGTGGGCGCGACCACGCGCCTGGGCCTGCTGACCACGCCGCTGCGCGACCGTTTCGGCATTCCCACGCGCCTGGAGTTCTACACGGACGCGGAACTTGACCTGATCGTGCAGCGCGGCGCGCGGCTGATGGGCATCGACGCTGATCCCGAAGGCACGCGCGAGATCGCCCGCCGCGCCCGCGGCACCCCCGGATCGCCGGCCGGCTGCTGCGCCGCGTGGTGGACTTCGCGCTGGTGGAAGGTGACGGACGGCTGACCCGCCAGATCGCCGATGCCGCGCTGACCCGCCTGGGGGTGGACGACAGGGGCCTGGACGGGGCGGACCGGCGATACCTGATGCAGATGGCCGAACATTATGGCGGCGGTCCGGTCGGGGTGGAGACCTTGTCTGCCGCCCTGTCGGAAAGCCGCGACGCCATCGAGGAGGTGATCGAGCCCTATCTGCTGCAACAGGGCCTGATCGCCCGGACCCCGCGCGGGCGGCAGCTGACGGCCGGCGCCTGGAGACATCTGGGCCTGTCGGCGCCCGCCGTGCCGTCACAGGGCACGCTGTTCGACGGCTGATGCCGCAGGGGGCGCTGCCCCCGTCGCGCAGGGCGCGACTCCCCGGGATATTTCCGGTCCAATACAGGACCGAAGAACGCCCCATCCTGCCAGAGGATGAGGCGCCTGCTTCGGACACGGTCATCGGCGTCCCCGCCTGTACCGTGATCTGATGATCTCCCGGAAAGCTTGAGAAAGCGTGAAGCGGCCCGCTTTGGACGGGAAATATCCCACGGGGGTCCGGGGGTGTGAAACCCCCGGGCCGCGCCTCAGGGTGTCAGGCCCTCGGGGTCGGGCAGGCCGTGGGCGCGGGCGGCGGCCGTCAGGGTGTTGGCCAGCAGGCAGGCGATCGTCATGGGGCCCACGCCTCCCGGAACGGGGGTGATGGCGCCCGCCACCTGGCTTGCCGCGGCGAAATCGACATCCCCGACCAGGCCGTCCTCGGTGCGGTTGATGCCCACGTCGATCACCGCGGCGCCGGGTCTGATCCAGTCGCCCTGGACGAAGTTGGCCCGCCCCACGGCTGCAACGACGATGTCTGCCCGCCGGCACAGGTCCGGCAGGTCCGCCGTCCGGGAATGGGCGATCGTGACCGTCGCGCTGTCCTGCAGCAGAAGCTGCGCCATCGGCTTGCCGACGATATTGCTGCGGCCGATCACCAGGGCGTTCTTGCCCGCAAGGTCGCCCAGGCAGTCGCGCAGCAGCATCAGGCAGCCCAGCGGCGTGCAGGGCACCATGGCCTTCTGCCCGGTCGCCAGCCGCCCGACATTCAGGATGTGGAAGCCGTCAACGTCCTTCAGCGGATCGATGCTGTTGATGACGGCCGCCTCGTTCAGGTGCCGGGGCAGGGGAAGCTGCACCAGGATGCCGTTGACCGAGGGATCGCGGTTCAGCCGCTCGATCAGGGCCAGCAGGTCGGCCTCGGCGGTATCGGCGGGCAGCCGGTGCTCGTGCGAGGTCATGCCCACCTCGCGGGTCATCCGCCCCTTCGAGCGGACATAGACCTGGCTTGCCGGATCCTCGCCCACCAGGACCACCGCCAGCCCGGGCGTGATCCCCCGCGCCGCCAGGGACGCCACCTCCGCGGCGATTCGGCTGCGCAGCCGGGCCGCGAAGGCCTTGCCGTCGATGAGCGTCGCCCTGGAGCGAGGCGTTGGGATCATGGGGCGTCTCCGTTCAGATGGCGGTCTTCCTGGGCGATGGCGGCCTCGACCAGTTGCCGCCAGATCGCCTCGATCAGGCGGGGATCCAGGCCGCGCGCCTGGGCGTGACGGACAGCGTTCGCGACCACCTCCTCGACCCGCGCCTCGATCCGGGCGGGAAGCCCGGCCTTCTGCTTGATCCGCGCCGCCTGCGCGATCAGCGCGTGGCGCTGCGCCAGAAGCGCGACCAGCCGTTCGTCCAGCGCGTCGATCCGCGCGCGCAGCGTGGCCATGTCCTCGATGTCGGCGATGTCGCTCATCGCGGGCCCCTTGCTGTTCCCGCCCCGACATGCACCGGATGGACGCACGGTTCAAGGGGCGCGGGGGCGATCGGCTTCCCCATATGCGGCATACCCGCTGCTTGCGGGAAAGGCGGTTCGCCGGCCGCCGTTGGACGCGAGCCGCATGAAAAACCCCGGCGCGGGGGCCGGAGTCTGTCGTCTCAGGCCGGGGCGGGGTCGCCGCCAGGGGCGGGCTTGCCCGCCCGGGGGATGGCCGTGACCGTCGGGATCAGGCTGCCCGGGGTGTCGTCGTCGCCCCCCAGGGGCTCGCCGCGCAGGACCTTGCCGATTTCCTCACCGGTCAGGGTCTCGTATTCCAGCAGGCCTTGGGCCAGGCGCTCGAACTCGGCTTCCTTCTCGATCAGGATGCGGCGCGCCGTCTGATAGCCTTCTTCGATCAGGTCGCGGACCTCTTGTTCGATCAGCTCCTTGGTCGCGGCCGAGATCGAGAAGCCCCCGGTGGAGCCGTTGTAGCCCTCGTGCGCCTCGGCATAGTCGATGTTGCCGACCTTGTCGGACATGCCCCAGCGCATCACCATCGCGCGGGCCAGTTGGCTGGCCTGCTGGATGTCGCCGGCGGGGCCGTTCGACACGCCTTCCGCGCCATACTTGATGATCTCGGCGGCCTTGCCGGCCATGGTCATGGCCAGCTTCTGCTTGGCCTCGTCCTTGTGGAAGTTCAACCGGTCCATTTCGGGCAGGGACACCACCATGCCCAGGGCGCCACCGCGCGGGATGATCGTGGCCTTGTAGACCGGATCGCATTTGGGCAGCGACAGGCCGACGATGGCGTGACCGGCTTCGTGATAGGCGGTCTTTTCCTTCTGCTCGGGGGTCAGGACCATGCTGCGGCGTTCGACGCCCAGCATCACCTTGTCCTTGGCGTTCTCGAAGTCCTCCATGCTGACGAAGCGGCGACCGATGCGCGCGGCCATCAGCGCGGCCTCGTTCACCAGGTTCATCAGGTCCGCGCCCGAGAAGCCGGGCGTGCCGCGGGCGATGATGCGCAGGTCCACGTCGGGGCCGACCGGCACCTTGCGGGCATGGACGGACAGGATCTTCTCGCGGCCCTTGATGTCGGGGTTGGGGACGTGGATCTGGCGGTCGAAGCGGCCGGGGCGCAGCAGGGCCGGGTCCAGCACGTCGCGGCGGTTGGTGGCGGCGACGATGATGATGCCCTCGTTGGCCTCGAAGCCGTCCATCTCGACCAGAAGCTGGTTCAGCGTCTGTTCGCGTTCGTCGTTGCCGCCGCCGATGCCCACGCCGCGGGCGCGGCCCACGGCATCGATCTCGTCGATGAAGACGATGCAGGGGGCGGATTTCTTGGCCTGTTCGAACATGTCGCGCACACGGGACGCACCAACGCCCACGAACATTTCCACGAAGTCGGAACCCGAGATGGTGAAGAAGGGCACGCCCGCCTCGCCGGCGATGGCGCGGGCCAGCAGCGTCTTGCCGGTGCCCGGAGGGCCGACCAGCAGCGCGCCTTTCGGGATCTTGCCGCCCAGGCGGCTGAACTTCTGCGGGTTGCGCAGGAACTCGACGATCTCCTCCAGTTCCTCCTTGGCCTCGTCGATGCCGGCCACGTCGTCGAAGGTGACGCGGCCGTGCTTTTCGGTCAGCAGCTTGGCGCGCGACTTGCCGAAGCCCATCGCCCCGCCCTTGCCGCCGCCCTGCATCCGGTTCATGAAGAAGATCCAGACGCCGATCAGCAGGATGAAGGGCAGCCAGACGCCCAGCAGCGACATGAAGCCCGACTGCTGCTGGGGGACCACCTTCACATCCACGTTCCTGGCGATCAGGCGGTCGGCGATTTCCTCGCCCTGGGGCCGGATGGCGACATACTGGTTGCCATCGGTGCCGGTGATCGCCAGTTCCTCGCCGTCGATCGTCACGGCGGCGATCTGGTCGTTGTCAACCCGCTGGATGAACTCGGAATAGCTGATCTGCCGGCTGTTCATCGTCGTCGCGCCGTCGCTGAACAGGTTGAACAGGGCCAGGATCATCAGGAAGAGGACGACCCAGAAGGCCAGGTTGCGTGCATTGCCCAAAGCGGACCTCCGGCGGAAAGCGGTTTGGCTTGAAAATAGGGATTATCCGCGCGGGTTCAATGCGCCATTACCAGCCTGCGAAAATCTGATGCACCCCGAAGCGGGAAAATCCGGTACGGGGCCTGCGGACGGATCAGCGGCGCGGCCACCAGCCGGCCGCCCTCCCAGATGGCGGGGCTGGCCGCCGCCTCGTCCCGGGTCAGGCCCGCCAGGCGCCACCGCACGCGGGCGACCTCGGCCAGGCCCAGGGCGGCGACGTGCTGGCCCGGGCCCAGGCCGCTGATCTGCCAGCGGTTGTCCCAGGCGCCGGCCTGCATGTCGGGCGCGCGCAGCGCCGCCGCGGGCTCGCGGAACAGCCGGATGCGGTCGCCCGAAGGCTCGATCAGCGCCCCGTCCAGCGTGACCCGGTGGCCCGAGGAAATCGCGTTCAGCGCATGCAGCACGGTGTTGCGGCGCGGCGGATAGTCGGCGCCGGTGATCCAGCGGCAGGCGGCCACGATCAGCCGGCGGCGGATTTCGGCCGGGGCATCCTGATAGGCCCGGCGCGGCAGGCCGAGGCTACCGTTGCGGGCGACGGCGTCCTGCGCGGCGAAGGCGGCGTAGTGGGACAGCGCGTCCCGCGCTTCGTTGATGTGGGTCGCGGCGCGGGCCAGGGCGGAGACGTCAAGACCCGTCGCCTCGATCGCGCGGCGGATGCGGATTCGCTCGAAGTCGGTGTTGTCGTTGCTGGGATCGTCGATCCAGCCGATCCCCCGCGCCCGCAGCCAGGCGCGCAGGTCGTGGCGGCCGGCGTTCAGCATGGGGCGCAGCCACCGGGTGCCGAAGGCGTCGCGCCATTCCGCCATCGAGGCCAGCCCGTCGATGCCCGAACCGCGCGCCAGCCGCATCATCAGCGTCTCGGCCTGGTCGTCCAGGGTATGGCCCAGCGCCACCGCCGACAGCCCGTTGCGCTGCGCCCAGGCCGCCAGCAGCCGCAGCCGGGCGTCGCGGGCACTGGCCATCAGGTTGCCGGCCTCGGTCCCCCGCTGCCACAGCAGCGTCGCATGGGGCAGGCCCAGGGCGCGGGCGGCCCGGCCGACCTGCCGCGCCTCGGCCGCGCTTTCGGGACGCAGGCCGTGATCGACGGTGGCGACCATGATCCGGCGGCCGCGGCCCCAGTCGGCCATCAGGTGCATCAAGGCGACCGAATCGCCACCGCCCGACACCGCCACGCCGATTGCCGGCATGTCGCCCGCCAGCCGGTCCAGGGCCGCATGGACAGGAAAGGCTGGATCGGCGGCGGCAAGGGTCATGGCGCGGCTACTGGTGTTCGGCCATGTCCGCTTCGGCCTCGACGTCGGCCTCGGCTTCGGGGGGCAGGGTGCCCAGGTCGTTGCTGCCGCAGGCAAGGCGGCTCATCCGGGTCTCGGCCTCGGACGCGAAGGGCGATCCGGGAAAGCGCGCCGGGATTTCCGCCAGATACAGGCAGGCCGCGGTGGCATCGCCTTCGGCCTCGATCACGCGGGCGATGCCCAGCAGGCTTTCGGCCGCGCGCGGGCCGTCGGGATCGGCCGAGAACCCCTCCAGCCAGGCGGCCGCCGCGCCGCGCGGATCGCCCGCGCTGTCAAGCGCGGCGCCGCGCAGGAACAGCGCCTCGGCGGTCAGCGGGCCGCCGGCATGGGTCCGCGCCACGGCGCCGAACATGTCGGCCGCCCTGCGGAACTCGCCGCCCGCCAGGGCCTGCCGGGCGGCGTCGAAATCGGCCTGTTCGCCGGCCGAGGCCGCCGTGCCCGCGGGCTGCGACGCTGCGGGCAGAGAGGGCGCCGTGGGCCCGCCCGCCAAGGGCGGCGGCATGGTCAGCGCGGACAGATCGCAGGTCTCGTCCATCTCGCAGAGGCGGAATTCGAGGTCGGCAATCCGGCGGTTGCTGTCGTCGATGATCCGCTCGATGCGGTTCTGCAACTGTTCGGTGCGGTCGGTCAGCCGCGCCAGGCGTTGCTCCATCGCGTTCATCCGGTCGATGGCGGCATCGCCCCCGGCGGCCTGGAAGCCCGTCGCCCCCGAGGCCACCAGTTCGGATCGCAGCGTCTGCAGCCGGGCGCGCACCTCGCTCAGCTCGGCGCGCAGGTCGGCCAGGCTGGGTTCCTCGGCCGCAAGGGGCAGGGCCACCGTCAGGGCCAGGGCGGCCGCGGCGACAAGGCGGTGGATCACGACGCCGCCCCCGTGGCGCTGACCACGGTCACGGCCCGGCGGTTGTTGGCATAGCAGGCCTCGTCCGAACAGACCTCGCGCGGGCGTTCCTTGCCGAAGCTCAGCGTGCGGATCCGGTCGGACGCGACGCCCTGCGCGATCAGGTATTCCTGCACCGCGCTGGCGCGGCGGGCGCCCAGGGCAAGATTGTATTCGCGGGTGCCGGTTTCTTCCGCATGGCCCTGGATGACGGCGTTGAAGTTCGTGTGCGTCTTCAGCCATTCTGCCTGCCGCGCCAGGATCGCGCGGGCTTCGGCCGTCAGCGTCGTCTGGTTGGCCGGGAACAGGACGGTGTTGCCGACGGTGCTATTGAAGTATTCGGCGGTCGCGGTGGCCCCCAGCGTGCCGCCCGGAAGGCTGCCCTGATACAGCGCCCCGCCTGCGGCATTGGCGTAGGGATCGACCACCGGCGCCTGGATGCCCGGCGGCGCGGGCTGCGCGCAGGCGGCAAGGGTCAGCAGCAGGGCGGCGGCAGCGGGCTTTTTCCAGCGGGTCATCGGGCTATCCTTCCGGCGCGGTGGCTCAGGGCATCAACGGACCCCAAGAGGGATCCGAGGCGGCAAAGTCAAGGCTCAGCGGTCGCATGTTGCGCCCGGTGATGTCCACCGAATGCAGGCGCGGCTGGCCATTCCCGCCGGGCGCCACCCGCGTGAACATCACCACGCGGCCATTGGGGGCCCAGGTGGGGGACTCGTCAAGGAAAGATTCGGTCAGGGTCCGCTCGGCCGACCCGTCGGTGCGCATGGTGGCGATGTGGAACCGGTCGCCCACCTGCTTGGCAAAGGCGATCAGGTCGCCCCGGGGCGACCAGGCCGGCGATCCATAGCGCCCCTCGCCGAAGCTGATGCGGGTCGGCTCGCCCCCGTCCAGGCCCGCCACATACAGTTGCGGGCTGCCCGAGCGGTCGGATTCGAACACGATCCGCTGCCCGTCCGGGCTGAAGCTGGGCGCGGTGTCGATGGCGGGCGACTGCACCAGCGGCCGCTGCGCGCCCGAGGCCGCGTCCATCAGCCAGATGTCGGTGTTGCCGCCCTGTTCGCGCGAATAGGCGATCCAGCGCCCGTCCGGGCTGAACCGCGGCGAGAACGCCATGCTGTTGGCGTCTTGGGTCAACGGGCGCGACGACACGCTGGCGATGTCCAGGACGCGGATCTGGGGAAATCCGCTGTCGAAGCTGGTATAGGCCAGCCGCCGCCCATCGCGCGAGAACTGCGGCGCCAGCACCAGGGACGAGCTGTCGGTCATCCACAGGATGTTCTGCCCGTCATAGTCCATCACGCCGATGCGCTTGATGCGCGCATCCTTCGGCCCGGTTTCCTGCACGAAGGCCACGCGGCTGTCGAAATAGGGCTGTTCGCCCGTCAGCCGCGCATAGATCTGGTCGGCGATCTTGTGCGCCGCGCGCCGCCAGTCCGAGGCGCGGGCGTCGAACTGCATCCCCTCGCCCTGCGGCTGGCCGGCATAGACATCGAACAGCCGGAACTTGACGCTGATCGCGTCGCCCGACCGCGTCACCTCGGCCGAAACAAGCGCCTGGGCGCTGAGCGCGCGCCAGTCGTCATAGGCGACGGCCTCGCCGAAGCTGCCGGGCCGGGGGGCCTGGGCGTCGCGGGGGATTTCGCGGAACAGCCCGGTGCCCGTCAGATCCGCCGCCACGACATCGCGGATCCGCTGCGCGGCCTCGGCATCGCCGTGGAAGGCGGGGATGGCGATGGTCATGGGTTCGGTCACACCGTCGGTGATCTCGATCTTCAGCGGCCCGTCCTGCGCCAGGGCGGGCAGGGCAGGCACCGAGACGGCGGCCAGCGCCATCGACAGGGTCACGGTCAGCGTCCGAAGCATCATATCCTCATCTTCCTTGCGGCGGGGAGGGAAACATCCCCGCGTCAGTCAATCCCGATGCCGCCGGGGCGGAACTCGACCACCACATCGCGCCAGCGGCTGTATTTGTCGAAGGGCAGCGGGAAGCCCGCGCCGCCGCACATCATGATCGCCCGCCGGGCGACCTGGAAGGCGTGCCGGGCGGCGGCGTCGCTGCCGCCCCGGTAATCCGCGATCCGCAGGCTGCTTTCGATCGGCCTGCCGTCGGCGGTCATGCTGAAGGCCACCGAGACCGACATCCGCTGCGCCTCGAGCGACAGCGCCCCCTCGTTCCAGCATTGCCGGATGGCGGCGCGGAAGGCGTCCTCCTCGGCAAGCGACAGCGGCTGGGCGCGCGACAGGCCGGAGATGTCGATGCCGTCCAGCGGCGCCGGCCGGGTGGCCGAGGGGGCAAGCTGCAGCGGTTCGGCGAACCCGCCCTGGCTGGCGGCCGTGCCCCCGGCACCGCCGCCGCCCGCCATCGCCCCGGCCAGGGCCGCCGCCAGCGGATCCTGCGCGGCCGAGGCGCCCGAGCCGCCTTCGATCGTCTGGCTGCGGCCGCCGGTCGCATCCCCGGTCGAGGCCGTGTCGGTTCCCTCGGCCCCGGCCCGCCCTTCCTGGGCTTCGCGCAGCGCGTCCTGAAGCGCCTGCTGACGGGCGGCCTCGGCTGCGGCGCGTTCGGCGGCCTCGCGCTCGGCGGCCTCGGCGGCTGCCTGCCGTTCCGCCTCGGCCCGTGCCTCGGCCTCGGCGGCGCGGCGCGCTTCGGCCTCGCGTTCGGCAGCCGCCGCCCGGCGCTCGGCCTCGGCCTGGCGCTCGGCTTCGGCCTGACGCTCTGCCTCGGCACGACGTTCCGCTTCCGCCTGCCGCTCTGCTTCCGCCTGCCGCTCTGCCTCGGCTTGTCGTTCGGCTTCGGCGCGCGCCTCGGCTTCGGCGCGTTGGCGTTCGGCTTCCTCGGCCTCGGCCTCGGCCTGCCGCTCCGCTTCCGCCTGACGCTCCGCTTCCGCCTGACGCTCTGCTTCCGCCTGACGTTCGGCTTCGGCGCGCGCCTCGGCTTCGGCGCGCTGGCGTTCGGCTTCCTCGGCCTCGGCCTGCCGTTCCGCTTCCGCCTGACGTTCCGCTTCCGCCTGACGTTCCGCTTCCGCGGCCTGTTCGGCGCGGCGGGCCTGTTCGGCGGCCTCGCGCTCGGCGGTCAGGCGGCGCTCCTCGGCCTCAGCGGCGCGGGCGGCCTCGGCGGCGGCGCGACGTTCGGCCTCCTGCCGGGCCAGCCGGACGTTGCGCTGTTCCACCAGGCCCTCGGGGCGCGGTCGCGGCAGGGCGGACCGGGCCAGAGCCAGTTCGGACTGCGGCGGCGCAGGCGCGGCCTGGTCGGCGCCGGGTGCATCGGGGCGGGACGGGCGGGCGTCGGCCACCGGGGCGTCGTCGCTGGCCGCGGGCCTGACGGGCGCGGCCTCCTCGGCCGTCTGGTTTCCGGCCGGGGCACCCAGGTCGGTCACGACGGCAACCGGGCCGGGACGCCGGAAATCGGACAGATCGGGCCGCGCCTCGGGGGCGTCGGGACTGGCCAGTTCCTGGACCGCCGCCTCGGCCTCGGGGGCGCCGGCATCGGCGGGCATCTGCCCGGCATTCTCCTCGGCTGAGGGGGCGGGCAGGGTGGCGACGGCGGTCGCCTCGGGGCCTACCGGACCCGCACCGCGCGAGGCCGCGGCCAAGGCCTCGAACTCGGCGCCGCTCATGGTCGCCACCTCGGTGGTGCGCAGGGGGGCCGAGGGCTGCGGGCGCAGGAACACCCCGCCCAGCACGGCCCACAGGATCAGCGCGCCATGCGCCGTTCCCGAAACCCACCAGCCAATGCGACCCTCGCGGTCCTCCATGATGTCAGCCGTCCATCCGGGGCCCGCCGGTATCGGTCACCAGCACGATGTCGGAAAGCCCTGCCGCGTTCAGCGCGCCCATGACCTGCACCACCCGGGCATAGGGGATGGACCCGTCGGCGCGCAGGAACACCCGCTGGCTTTCGCGGCTGGCCAGCAGGTCGCGCAGCCGGGTCACGATCTGGTCCTGCGCCACCGGCGCATCCATCACCATCACGTCGCCGCTGGCCGGGATCGAGATGACCAAAGGTTCTTCCGGTTCCGTCGGCACGGCGGTGGCGGCGGTCTGCGGCAGGTTCAGCGGCACGCCCGCCGTCATCAGCGGCGCGGCCACCATGAAGATCACCAGCAGCACCAGCATCACGTCCACGAAGGGCGTGACGTTGATTTCCGACATCGGCGCGTTGCGGCGCCGGCCCCGGCCCTTGCGGCTGACCCGCTTGACGACGGCGCCCGACATCCCTCAGGCCTCGTCCATCTGGCGCGAGAGCAGGGTCGAGAACTCGTCGGCGAAGGCCTCCCAGGTGCCGGTGACGCGCTCGGCATCGCCCGACAGCTTGTTGTAGAAGACGACAGCCGGGATCGCCGCCAGCAGGCCAAGCGCGGTGGCCAGCAGCGCCTCGGCGATGCCGGGGGCCACGACGGCCAGGCTGGTGTCCTGGGACATGGCGATGCCCTCGAAGGCGGTCTTGATGCCCCAGACGGTGCCGAACAGGCCGATGAAGGGGGCGGTCGATCCGACCGTGGCCAGGAAGGACAGGCCACGGAACAGGCGCGCTTCCTCGCGCTGGATGGCCACGTTCATGGCGCGGTCGATCCGCGCGGGGCCGCCGGGGATCAGCCTGCCGTCGTCGCGGTGGCTGCGGCGCCATTCGGTCATGCCGGCGGCGAAGATGCGTTCCGACGCGCCCGAGGGCCGGTCCCCCAGCCGGTCGTAAAGATCGTCCAGCGGCTCGCCCGACCAGAAGGCGCGATCGAAGCGGGCGGCCTCCTTGCGGGCCTTGGCGAAGGCCAGGAACTTCTGGATGATGATCGCCCAGGCCCAGACCGAGGCGACGATCAGCAGCACCATCACCACCTGAACCGTCAGCGAAGCGCGCGCGAACAGCGCCATCAGCGAGAAATCAAGGGCCTGCGTGGCCTGGATCGGTTCCATCTTCACTGCCTTTTCGTCGTGATCCGTCGCTGACCCGACCGGCATCCCGGTCGGCTTGCGGGCCTTCTAGCGCCTTCCTGGCACAGGTTGCAGCCCCTTGCCGCAACACAATGGCGTCACTGTCCGGCAGTGGCGTCCCCCGGGCCACACCGTGTCGCCAGCGCGGTCCCCAGGGCGTTGGGCAGCCGCGCGGGCCGGCCCCGCCGGTCCAGGCAGGCCAGCGTGACCCGGGCGGCAAACAGCGTCTCCTCTGCGCGCCGGACGGCCTGATCCAGCAGGATCCGCGCGGGGGTCAGCCGGACCAGGCGCGTCTGGACCGCCAGCAGGTCGTCGAAGCGGGCGGGGCGCAGGTAATCGGCCTCGAGCCGGCGGACGGCGAAGACCAAGCCGGAGGCCTTCATCGCCCCCTGATCGATGCCCAGTTCGCGCAGCCACTCGGACCGGCCACGCTCGATGAACTTCAGATAGTTGGCATAGTACACAATCCCGGCCAGATCGGTATCCTCGTAATAGACCCGGACGGGCATCGTGTGCATCATGCAGCCCCGGTCCGCGCAGACAGGCGCAGGGCATGGGCCGGATCGGTGGCCGCGCCCGGCAGCACCGGATCATAGGCCGCCCGGATCAGCGCCGCGATCGCGGGCGAGGGGGCGATGTCGCGCGCGAAGGTCAGCGCGCAGCGCATGAACACCGCCTCGGCCAGATGCGCGGGATGGCTGTCGGCCAGGGCGCCCGACATGCGCAGGAAGCCCAGGCAGGCGCGGACGCTGCCATCGGCATCGAAGCGGAACATCCGGTACTGGTCCGCATCCGCATCCGCCAGCCGGCCGGGCAGCCCGGGCGCGTCGGTCAGCCGGTCCAGGTCGGGAACATCGCCCAGCTCCGCCCAGTCGCGCACGAAGAACAGCATCAGGTTCGCGCCCATCTCGGGGTCGGTCTCGGCCAGAGGGTGGCGCGCATGGGCAAAGCCCGCGCGGATCGCGCCGCGAAAGATGTCCAGGCTTTCGTCGGCCAGGCCGAAGATCACCGGGGCCACGGGCCGCCCCCAGCGGGCGCACAGGAAGGTCCCGTCCCTGCGGGTGAACAGCGCCGCGATCTGATCTGGCGTCATGGCCTGCCCCTTCACCTTTGTCCAAATACCCTGGGGGAGTCGCCGAAACGGCGACGGGGGCAAGGCCCCCCGCCACACTGTCCGGCCGCGGCCGCGCATCAATCGACGATGGTGGCCTCGGTCGCGGCACGCAGTTCTTCTTCGGTGACGCCATCGGCGGTCTCGACGATGCGCAGGCCGCCCGGCACCACGTCCAGAACGCCCAGGTTGGTGATGATGCGGTCCACCACCCCCTTGCCGGTCAGCGGCAGGGTGCATTCGCGCAGCACCTTCGATTCGCCCGCCTTGTTGGTGTGGTCCATGACCACGATCACCCGGCCGACGCCGGCCACCAGATCCATGGCGCCGCCCATCCCCTTGACCAGCTTGCCAGGGATCATCCAGTTGGCGAGATCGCCGTTCTCGGCCACCTCCATGGCGCCCAGGATCGCGGCCGCGATCTTGCCGCCGCGGATCATGCCAAAGCTGGTTGCGCTGTCGAAATAGGCGGTGCGGTCCAGTTCGGTGATGGTCTGCTTGCCGGCGTTGATAAGGTCGGGATCCTCCTCGCCCTCGTAGGGGAAGGGGCCCATGCCCAGCATCCCGTTCTCCGACTGCAGGGTGATGTCCTTGTCGCCCACGTAGTTGGCAACCAGCGTCGGGATGCCGATGCCCAGGTTGACATACATGCCGTCTTCCAGTTCCTGCGCCGCCCGCGCGGCCATCTGGTTGCGATCCCAGGGCATCATGCGTTCTCCCTCTTGCGAACCGTGCGCTGTTCGATGCGTTTCTCGTGCTGGCCCTGCACGATGCGATGCACATAGATGCCGGGCAGGTGGATGTGGTCCGGATCCAGGCTGCCGCGCGGCACGATCTGCTCGACCTCGGCCACGCAGACGCGGCCGCACATCGCGGCGGGCGGGTTGAAGTTGCGCGCGGTCTTGCGGAACACCAGGTTGCCGGTGTCGTCGGCCTTCCAGGCCTTCACGATCGCCAGATCCGCCACGATCGCGCGCTCCAGGATATAGTCCTGGCCGTCGAAGGTCTTGACCTCCTTGCCCTCGGCGATGACGGTGCCCACGCCGGTCTTGGTGTAGAAGCCGGGGATGCCGCTGCCGCCCGCGCGCATCCGCTCGGCCAGGGTGCCCTGGGGATTGAACTCCAGCTCCAGTTCTCCGGACAGGTACTGGCGCATGAACTCGGCGTTCTCGCCCACATACGAGGAGATCATCTTGCGGATCTGGCGCGTGTCCAGAAGCTTGCCCAGCCCGAAGCCGTCCACGCCGCAGTTGTTCGAGGCGATGGTCAGGTCCCTGACCCCGCTTCGCACCAGGGCGTCGATCAGCAGTTCCGGGATGCCGCAAAGGCCGAATCCTCCGGCCGCGATCAGCATCCCGTCATGCAGCAGCCCCTCGAGCGCCGCGTCCGCGTCGGCGTAAACCTTTTTCGATCCTGTCATTCATCCGCCCCGATGGAAGTGATGGCCGGGCGGCCCCGATCCCCGGTGCCGCCGCGTCAGGCGAAATCCTGTCGCATGAGGGCGGAATGCTCTATCCGTAAAAATACGTAGGCAGTTAAGTAGCGGTGCGATCATGCCGAAGCTCCGGACCCCCGCCACGGCCAGGGACTACGACTCGCTGGCCTTCCAGAACGCCCCCGACGCCACGCTGATCCTGGCCGAGCGGGTGATCGTCAGGGCCAGCCTGATGGTCCAGACCGTCTTCGGCTGGACGCCGCAGGAACTGGAAGGCCAGTCCATGCGCATCCTCTATCCGGGCCAGACCGACTTCCGGCTGGTGGGCGAACGGGCGCGCAAGGCCATGCAGGAGCGCCCCTTCTACCAGGACGAACGCTTCATGCGGCGCAAGAACGAACAGATCGTCTGGATGGAGGGCCGGGGCCGGACCCTGGACCAGGACGATCCGCACCGCCTTGCCGTCTGGACCTATCGCCCGCTGGAGGGCCGGGTCGCGGGCGGCGGGCTGCTGACGCCCACCGAAAAGCGCATCGCCCGCTATCTGGTCAACGGCTTCACCAGCAAGGAGATCGCCAAGTCGCTGGACTGTTCGCCCCGTACGATCGAGGTGCATCGCGCCAACATGATCCGCAAGATGGGCGTGCGCAACAGTTCCGAACTGGTGGGCCGGCTGCTGGACGCGGGCGCGGGGGCGCGGCCTGACCCCCGTCGGGGAACGCCCTATCCGCCCCGCGCGCCCCGCGATCACCCCTTGCCGGCAGCCTTCGGCGCGGCCTTGCGGGGGCGGCCTTGCCGGCCGCGGGCTTCTTGGCGGCTGTCTTGGCCTTGGCCTTGGGCGCCGCCTTCTTCTTCGCGGGCGACTTGCCCGCCTTGGCGGCGATCAGCTCAAGCGCCTGCTCGACCGTCAGATCCTCGGGCGCCACGTCGCGCGGCAGGGTCGCGTTCACCTTGCCCCATTTCACATAGGGGCCGTAACGGCCGTTCAGCACCTGGATGGCGCCGCCCTCGGGGTGGTCGCCCAGTTCACGCAGGGGGCGGCGGCGGCGGCCCGGCCGCGGGTCTGCTTGGCGGCCAGAACCTCGACGGCGCGGTTCATGCCGATGGTGAAGACCTCGTCCACATCCGCCAGGTTGGCGTATCGAGAGCCGTGCTTCACATAGGGGCCGAAGCGGCCGATGCCGGCCTCGATCAACTCGCCGTCCTCGGGATGGGGGCCGATCGGACGGGGCAGCGACAGCAGTTGCAGCGCCCGTTCCAGATCCAGCGTCGCCGGATCCCAGCCCTTGGGGATCGAGGCGCGGGGCGGCTTGGGGTTGTCCTCGCTTGCCTCGCCGCGCTGGACATAGGGGCCGAAGCGCCCGGTCCTGAGGCTGATCGGCACGCCGTCATCCTCGCCCAGGATGCGCTCGCCGGTGCCGGCGTCCTCGCCGTCGGGGGCGGAAATCGGGCGCGTATAGCGGCATTCGGGATAGTTGGAACAGCCGATGAAGGCGCCGCCCGACCGCGCGGTCTTGAGATTCAGCCGCCCCTTGCCGCAGACCGGGCATTGGCGCGGGTCGCCGCCATCGGCGCGCGGCGGATAGAGATGCGGGGCAAGCGCCTCGTCGATGGCCTCCAGAACTTCGGTGATGCGCAGTTCGGACGTGCCCTCGAGCGCCTTCGAGAAGTCCTTCCAGAAGCGGCCCAGAACCTCGCGCCACAGCAGGTCGCCGGCGCTGATCTCGTCCAGTTCGTTTTCCAGATCGGCGGTGAAATCATAGCTGACGTAGCGGGGGAAGTACTTCGTCAGGAAGATCGTGACCAGCCGGCCTTTGTCCTCGGGGATCAGGCGGTTCTTGTCCTTGCGGACATATTCGCGGTCCTGGATCGTGGTCACGATGCTGGCATAGGTCGAGGGACGGCCGATGCCCAGCTCCTCCATCCGCTTGACCAGCGTCGCCTCGGTGTAGCGGGGCGGGGGCTGGGTGAAGTGCTGGCGGGCGACGACGGCGGCGCTGTCGTTCAGCAACAGGCCCGGGGCGGCGCGCTGGCCTGCCGGGGCGGCGGGCACGGGGTCGGCCTTCTCGCGGGCCTTGGCCAGTTCCGCGTCGAAGGCCCGGGCGACCAGCGTCGCCGACTCGCCCTGCCGGATCGCGGGCAGGCGGGCGCTGTCCTCGCCGTCGTCATCGTCGCGGCCCTGGTCATAGACGCGCAGGAAGCCGTCGAACAGCATCACCTGGCCGGTGGCGCGCAGGCCCACCTGGCCGTCCGGGCTGGCGATGTCCACGGTCGTGCGCTCCAGCCGCGCGGCCTCCATCTGGCTGGCGATGGTGCGCTTCCAGATCAGGTCGTAAAGCCGGCGCTGGTCGTCCGCCGTGACCTTCAGCCTGTCGGGCGACAGCATCATGTCAGTCGGGCGGATGCATTCGTGGGCTTCCTGCGCGTTCTTGGCCTTGTTCTTGTACATGCGCGGGCTTTTCGGAACGTAGTCGTCGCCGAACCGGGCCCTGATCGCATCGCGCGCGGCGTGCACGGCCTCGGGCGCCATGTCGATGCCGTCCGTCCGCATGTAGGTGATGAGCCCCGCCTCGTACAGGCGCTGCGCCGTCGACATGCAGGCCTTGGCGCCCATGCCCAGCTTGCGCGACGCCTCCTGCTGCAGGGTCGAGGTCATGAAGGGCGGCCAGGGGTTGCGGGTCGCGGGCTTGGCGGCGACACCCGTCACCTGCAGCGTGCGGCTGGAAAGGGCGCTGACGGCCATCGCCGCCTTCCCCGCGTCGGGCAGATCGAAGCGGTCCAGCTTCGATCCGCCCAGCGAGACCAGCTGCGCGTCGTATTCCGCCCCGCCCGGCGTCGCCAGGCGCGCGTGGACCGACCAGTATTCGCGGGGCCTGAAGGCCTCGATCTCCATCTCGCGGTCCACGATCAGGCGCAGGCAGACCGACTGCACCCGGCCCGCCGACCTGGCGCCGGGCAGCTTGCGCCACAGGACCGGCGACAGCTTGAAGCCCACCAGATAGTCCAGCGCGCGGCGGGCCAGATAGGCATCCACCAGCGGCTGGTCGATCTGGCGGGGGTTGGCCATCGCCTCGGTCACGGCGGTCTTGGTGATCGCGTTGAAGGTCACGCGGTTGACCGCCGCGCCCTTCTTCAGCGCCGGCGACAGCGCCTCGAGCAGGTGCCACGAGATCGCCTCGCCCTCGCGGTCGGGGTCGGTGGCCAGGATCAGGGTCTGGTCGTCCTTCAGCGCGTCCTTGATCGCCTTGAGATGCTTGCGGCTGTCGGCCGCGACCTCCCATTTCATGGCGAAATCGGCGTCGGGATCGACGCTGCCATCCTTCGGAGGCAGGTCGCGCACATGGCCGAAGCTGGCCAGCACGCGATAGTCGCCGCCAAGGTATTTCTCGATGGTCTTGGCCTTGGCCGGGGATTCCACGACGACGACGGGCATTCTTACCTCAGGGGGACCTTGCAATGGGGCGGCAACATGGGTGCGGTCCCTGCCAGTGTCAACCGGGCGCGGTCATCCGCCGGCTGTGCCGTCCTCAGCAAAGCGCCAGTCGCCCGCCCGGCACGCGCAGCAGCCGGCCCTGCAGTTCCAGGGACAGGATGGCGGCGCTTGCCGAGGATGCGGGCAGGCCCAGGTCGCGGATCACGTCGTTCTCGTCCGAGGGCGAGGGACCCAGGCGCGACAGGATCCGCGCCTCGATGTCGCCGGGCTCGGGGGGCAGGGGGCGGGCTGCGACCGGGGCAGGCGCCGCGTCGGCCCCGGCCTGGGCGTCCAGCCCCTCTCCCAGCGCTGCGCAGACATCGGCCGAATTGCGCACCAGAAGCGCGCCGTCCCGGATCAGCTGGTTGCAGCCGCCCGCCCGCGCATCCATCGGATGGCCGGGCACGGCCATGACCTCGCGCCCCTGGTCCAGCGCGTTCTTGGCGGTGATCAGGGTGCCGGACCGGTGCGCGGCCTCGATCACCACCACGCCCAGCGACAGGCCCGAGACGATGCGGTTGCGGGTCGGGAAATGCCGCGCCTGCGGTTCGGTGCCGGGCGGCTGTTCGGACACCAGCGCGCCCTTTTCGGCGATCTGGGCGGCAAGGATCACGTTTTCGGCCGGATAGATCACGTCGACGCCCCCGGCCATCACGGCGACGGTGCCGGTGGGCAGGGCGGCGTTGTGGGCGGCGGTGTCGATGCCGCGCGCCAGGCCCGCCACGACGGTATGCCCGGCCTCGCCCAGGCCGGTGGCCATGCCGCGCGCCATCCGCAGCCCCAGCGAGGATGCGTTGCGCGCGCCGATCACCGCCACCGGACTGCGTGACAGCCAGGCCGGATCGCCGCGCACCCACAGGATCGGGGGCGCCCCGTCGATGTCGCGCAGCGCCGATGGGTAAAGCGGCGAATCGCAGCGGATCAGACGCGCCCCGACCTTGCGTCCTGCCGCCAGTTCGGCGGCCGCCACCCCTTCGGGGCAGGCCGCGTAATCCGAAATCCCGGCCGCCGCGGCGATGGCGGGCAGGGCCTCCAGCGCCGCCCGGGCGCTGCCATGTTCGGCGATCAGGCGGTGATAGGTCGCCGGCCCGACCCGGCGCGACCGGATCAGGCGCAGGACGGTCAGATCGTCGTCCACCGCGCCGCGCCCGCCCAGAGGAAGATGCCCGGTATCCATGCTGCCTCCGCCCTTTGTCCGGGAATCAGGCTAGCCGGAAAGGCGTTAACAACTGGTTAGCGGTCCGTCACGCAGCCGAGCCGCCGACCGTCAGCCCGCCGATCAGCAGCGTGGGCTGGCCGACGCCGACCGGCACCCACTGGCCCTGCTTGCCGCAATTGCCGATGCCGGGATCCAGCGCCATGTCGTTGCCGATGGCGCGCACCTGCTGCAGCGCCGTGGCCCCGTCGCCGATCAGCGTGGCGCCGCGGATCGGATCGCCCAGGACGCCGTTCTTCACGCGGTAGGCCTCGGTGCAGGAGAACACGAACTTGCCGTTGGTGATGTCCACTTGGCCGCCGCCGAAGCCCACGGCATAGATGCCGTCGCGCAGATCCGCCAGGATCGCCGCCGGATCGGCGTCGCCGCCGGGCATGTAGGTGTTGGTCATCCGGGGCATGGGCGCGTGGGCGAAGCTCTGGCGGCGCCCGTTGCCCGTCGGCGCCACGCCCATCAGTCGGGCGTTCTGGCGATCCTGCATATAGCCCACCAGGATCCCGTCCTCGATCAGCACGTTCCGGGCGGGGGGCGTGCCTTCGTCGTCCACGCCGATGCTGCCGCGCCGGTCGGGGATGGTGCCGTCATCGACGACCGTGACGCCCGGGGCTGCGACACGTTGTCCCATCAGCCCGGCGAAGGCGCTGGCCTTCTTGCGGTTGAAGTCGCCTTCCAGCCCGTGGCCCACCGCCTCGTGCAGAAGGATGCCGGGCCAGCCGGGGCCCAGCACCACGTCCATCACCCCCGCCGGGGCGGGGACGGATCGCAGGTTGACCAGGGCGATGCGCAGCGCCTCGTCCACGGCGGGCTGCCAGTGGGACGGGTCCATCAGCCCCGCCAGCGGAATGCGCCCGCCGCCGCCATGCCCGCCGGATTCGCGGCGGTCGTTGTTTTCCACGATCACGCTGACGTTCAGCCGCGCCATCGGGCGGATGTCCGTGACCAGCCCGCCCTCGGGCCGCAGGATCGCCACCTGCTGCAGCGAGGAGCCGAGCGCGACCGTCACCTGCACCACGCGGGGATCGCGCGACCGGGCATAGTCGTCGATCTGCCGCAAAAGCTCGATCCTGCGGGCGAAGGGGATGCCCGCGGCGGGATCGGCCGCGCCGTACAGCGGCTGGACCCGCATCGGCGCCGCGGGCGCCAGGGTGCCGCCGCCCTGTCCCACGGCCAGGCGCGCGGTTTGCGCGGCGCGGCGCAGGGCGGGCTCGGAAATCTCGGTCGAATGGGCATATCCCGTGACCTCGCCGCGCACGGCGCGCAGGCCGAAGCCCTGTTCGGCGGTATAGCCCGAATTGCGCAGCCGCCCGTCGTCGAAGACCAGCGATTCCGAGACCGAATGTTCCAGGAACAGTTCGCCATCCTCGGCGCCCGCGGTGGCCTTGCGCAGGATCGACAGGGCGCGGTCGCGGTCCAGATGGGTCGAGAAGGGGTCGAAGGGGATTCTGCTCATGGCGGGTCAACTTTCTGGCGCGGCCCGCACGGCCAGACGCCGGTAATTTGCTTGGGCAGGCTGATGTATCCCTTGCCCGTTGGGACGAGATATGGTCATAGAACGGACAGTGTTAAAGGAAAAGGGCCGCCCTTGGGCGACCTGCGGTCGCGCGGCCGCGCCAGGATAACGGGATGGGATGATGGCAATAGCGATGATTCGCCGGACAGTCGCGGCAGCTTCGGCGCTTGCGGCGGCGGGAATGATAGCCGGGTCGGCCTTTGCGCAGGACGTGCTGGGCGAACTGCCCGTGATCGGCAAGCCCGAGCCACGCGGCGTGAACTTCCAGCCCGCGGCGACGGAACTGGCGCGCGACCAGCAGTCGCTGGATCATTTCGTCCTGCTCATCATCACCGGCGTGACGCTGCTGGTGTGCGGGCTGCTGGCCTATGCGATCCTGCGCTTCAACAGGCGCGCGAACCCGGTTCCGGCGCGCTTCACCCACAACACCCCGCTGGAGGTCGCCTGGACCCTGGGGCCGGTGCTGATCCTGCTCAGCATCGGGGCCTTCTCGCTGCCGGTGCTGTTCCGCAGCCAGGAAATGCCGCCCGATCCCGATATCGTCATCAAGGCCACCGGGAACCAGTGGTACTGGTCCTACGAATACCCCGAAAACGGCATCAGCTTCGATTCGATCATGCTGGCCAAGGAAGAACTGGCCGATCACGGCTATTCCGAGGACGAGTATCTGCTGGCCACCGACACCGCCGTGGTCGTGCCCGTCGGCCAGACGGTGCTGCTGCAGGTGACCGCCAACGACGTGATCCACAGCTGGACCATCCCGGCCTTCGCCGTCAAGCAGGACGCGGTTCCGGGGCGGATCGCCCAGGCCTGGTTCAACGTCGAACAGGAAGGCGTCTATTTCGGCCAGTGCAGCGAGCTGTGCGGCATCAACCACGCCTACATGCCGATCGTCGTGAAGGCGGTCAGCCCCGAAATCTATGCCCAGTGGGTCGCCGAACAGGGCGGCACGCTGGAGGGCGCCGAGCAGACCGCCTCGGCTGCCCGCGATGAAACCGTGACCCTGGCCAAGGCCGATTGACCGTCGGCCCGACCAGCGACAAGGCCACCGAAGGCGACATGACCGAGATCCACGCATATGAAGGCGCCCCCGAGGCCGAGTTCCGCGACTTCGTCGCGCTGCTCAAGCCGCGGGTGATGTCGCTGGTCGTGTTCACCGCCTTCGTGGGGCTGTGGGTCGCGCCGGTGGACGTGCATCCCTTCATCGCCTTCTGCTCGGTCCTGTTCATCGCGCTGGGGGGTGGGGCCTCGGGCGCGCTGAACATGTGGTACGACGCGGACATCGACGCGGTGATGCGGCGCACCCGGAACCGGCCGATCCCCGCCGGGCGGATCGAGGGCGGGGCGGCGCTGTCGCTGGGGCTGATCCTGGCGGGCTTTTCGGTGATGATGCTGGGGCTTGCGGCGAACTGGTTCGCGGCGGGCTTCCTGGCCTTCACGATCTTCTTCTATGCGGTGATCTACACGATCTGGCTGAAGCGCTGGACGCCGCAGAACATCGTCATCGGCGGCGCGGCGGGGGCTTTTCCGCCGATGATCGGCTGGGCCTGCGCCACCGGCGGCATCAGCATCGAATCGCTGCTGATGTTCGCGCTGATCTTCTTCTGGACGCCGCCGCATTTCTGGGCGCTGGCGCTGTTCATGAAGTCCGACTATCACGAGGCCCGGGTGCCGATGCTGACCGTCACCCACGGCCGTCCGGCGACGCGGCGGCACATCTTCTCCTACACGCTGGTGCTGGCGCCCTTCGCGATCTGGCTGGGCCTGACCTCGGTCGGCGGGCCGATCTATCTTGCGGCGGCGGTGGTGCTGAACGCGCTGTTCATCCGCGGCGGCTGGCAGATCCTGCGCCGCACCGAGGCCGACGCCCTGGCCGATGGCTATGCCGTCGAGAAGCGGGTGTTCAAGCTGTCGCTCTATTACCTGTTCCTGCATTTCGTGGCGCTGCTGGTCCAGAACATCGCAGGAGGCTGGTGATGGCGCTGAACACCGAACATGAACTGCACAAGAGACGCCGGTCCCGCAATGTCGGGCTGGGGATGGTCCTGGTGGCCTTCGTCGCGCTGGTCTTCGGCCTGACCGTTGTGAAGGTCCAGCAAGGCGACCTGATGGAGGCCTATGACCACCAGCCGCGCGTCTCGGTCCTTCCGCCCGAGGCAGGGCAATGAGCCGCATGTCCCCCGAAAGAAAGACCGTGGCCTGGCTGGTGGGCGTGGTCGTGACGATGGGCGCCCTGGCCTGGGCCGCGGTGCCCTTCTACGACTGGTTCTGCCGCGTCACCGGCTTTGGCGGCACCACCCAGGTCGCGGCCGCGGCGTCCGACACCATCCTTGATGAGACGGTCCGGGTGCGGTTCGACGCCAATGTGGACAAGAACATGGACTGGACCTTCCGGCCCATGCAGACCAGCATGGAGATCAACATCGGCGAGACCGGGCTGGCCTTCTACGAGGCGATCAACAATTCGGACGTGCCGATCACCGGCACCGCCAGCTACAACGTCGCGCCCGAAGTCGCGGGCTATTACTTCAGCAAGATCCAGTGCTTCTGCTTTACCGAACAGACTTTGCAGCCCGGTGAGCGGATCGAGATGCCGGTCAGCTTCTTCGTGGATCCGGAACTGGTGGGCGACCGCGACGCGGGCTGGGTCAGGGACATCACCCTGTCCTATACCTTCCACCTGACCGAGCCGGTTCAGGCGTCCCTTGACGCCGCGCCGGCCGATAACGTCAACTGAATACCTCAAGGAGCCGACGGGGACAGCTCATGGCGCACGCAAAGAACCACGATTACCATATCCTCCAGCCGTCGATCTGGCCCTTCATCGCAGCGATCTCGGCCTTCCTGATGCTGTACGGGGCGGTTGGCTGGATGCATTCGGGCGATGTCCACCTGCTGGGCATCCCCGTCACCGGGCCCTGGCTGTTCCTGATCGGCTTCGTCGGCGTGCTTTACGTGATGTACAGCTGGTGGGCCGACGTTGTGCGCGAAAGCCAGTCGGGCGACCACACCCCGGTGGTGCGGATCGGCCTGCAATACGGCTTCATCCTGTTCATCATCTCCGAGGCGATGTTCTTCGTCGCCTGGTTCTGGAACTTCATCAAGAACGCGATGTACCCGATGGGCCCGGAAAGCCCGATCAGGGACGGCGTCTGGCCGCCCGAGGGCATCGCGACCTTCGATCCCTGGCACCTGCCCTTCATCAACACGCTGATCCTGCTGCTGTCGGGCGTCGCCGTGACCTGGGCGCACCACGCCCTTGTCCACGAGAACGACCGCAAGACCACCATCAACGGGCTGATCGTCGCGGTGATCCTGGGGATCTTCTTCTCGATCCTGCAGGCCTATGAATACAGCCACGCGGCCTTCGGACTGGCCGATACCGCCTATGCCAGCGCCTTCTACCTAGCGACGGGCTTCCACGGCTTCCACGTCATCATCGGGACGATCTTCCTGGCGGTCTGCGCGATCCGCCTGATGAGAGGCCAGATGAGCCAGGAAAAGCACGTCGGCTTCGAGGCGGCGGCCTGGTACTGGCACTTCGTGGACGTGGTCTGGCTGTTCCTGTTCGCCGTGGTCTATGTCTGGGGCAGCTGATCCCCGCCCGACCCGACCCACGACGCGCGGGGGCGGACCCCGCGCGTTTTTCTTTGCATCTGGCTGTCCCTCCATGCGCCGCATCCTGTTTCCCCTGATCCTCGGCATCGTCGGCTGCGCGATCCTGATCCAGCTCGGCCTGTGGCAGTTGCGCCGGCTGGAGTGGAAGGAGGATCTGCTGGACCGGATCGAGGCCGGGATCCAGGCTGAACCCGTGCCCTTGCCCGCCGCGGTCGATCCGTCGATGAAGTACCTGCCCGTGACCGTCAGCGGCACCACCACCGGCGCCGAGATCGACGTGCTGTCCCATACCCCGAACCAGGGCGCGGGATACCAGATCGTGTCGCGCTTCATCACCGATGACGGGCGCGCGATCATGCTGGACCGCGGCTTCGTGCCGCAAGAGATGCGCCATGTCGAACGGCCCCCGGTGCGGCTGACCGTGCAGGGCAACCTGCACTGGCCCGATGAAAAGGGCAGCGCCACCCCCGAGCCAAACCTGGACGAGAACATCTGGTTCGCCCGCGACGTGCCGGCCATGGCCCGGGTGCTGGACACCGAACCCGTGCTGGTCGTCGCCAGCGCCGTCGAAGGCGACACCCAGGGCGTCGCCCCCCTTCCGGTCGCCGTCGAGGGGATCCCCAACAACCACCTGGCCTATGCGGTCCAGTGGTTCCTGATCGCCGCGGCCTGGGCGGGGATGACAGGCGCGCTGATCTGGCGTATCAGGCGGCGGACATACTGAAGGACGACGGATGCGCTATGTCTCGACGCGGGGGAAGGCCCCGGCTCTGAACTTCGAGGGGGCGATGCTGTCGGGTCTGGCCCGCGACGGCGGGTTGTATCTGCCCGAGACGATCCCGGCGTTTTCGGGCCTGGACGACCTCGACGGCCTGCCCTACGAGGAGGTCGCCTTCCGCGTCGTCCGCCCCTTCACCGGCGACAGCTTTTCCGACGGCGAACTGCGCGGCGCCATCGACCGCGCCTACGGCCGCATCGACCATGCCGCCAAGGCGCCGCTGCGCCAGCTGGCGCCCGGCCATCACCTGCTGGAACTGTTCCACGGGCCGACGCTGGCCTTCAAGGACTTCGCGATGCAGCTGATCGCGCAGCTGTTCGAGATCGCCTTGAAGCGGTCCGGCCAGCGCATCACCATCGTCGGCGCGACCTCGGGCGATACCGGCTCTGCGGCCATCGAGGCCTTCCGGGGCATCGACAACGTCGATGTCTTCATCATGTTCCCGCATGGCCGCGTGTCCGAGGTGCAGCGCCGCCAGATGACCACGCCCGACGCGGCCAATGTCCACGCGCTTGCCGTCACCGGCCATTTCGACGACTGCCAGGCGCGGCTGAAGGACCTGTTCAACGACCATGCCTTCCGCGACCAGGTGGGGCTTGCGGGCGTCAACAGCATCAACTGGGCGCGGGTGGTGGCGCAGATCGTCTATTACTTCACCGCCGCCGCCAGCCTGGGGATGCGGCAGACGGACTTCACCGTGCCCACCGGCAATTTCGGCGACATCTTCGCGGGCGCCGTCGCCCGCGCGATGGGCCTGCCGATCCGCCGCCTGATCGTGGCCACCAACCAGAACGACATCCTGCACCGCGCGCTGACCGCCGGCGAATACCGGGTCGGCACGGTCCAGCCCTCGATCAGCCCGTCGATGGATATCCAGGTCAGCTCGAACTTCGAACGCGCGCTGTATCTGGCCTATGGCGGCGATGCGTCGGCCGTTGCCCAGTTGATGGAGGAGTTGAAAGCCGGCGGCTTCACCATCAGCCAGGGCGCGCTGCAGTCCCTGCGCGAGCAATACCGGTCGGGCCGCGTTTCCGAGGAGGAGACGCTGGCGATGATCCGCACCATCCGCGACGAGACCGGCGAGATCCTGTGCCCCCACAGCGCGGTGGGCGTGGCCGTGGCGCGCCGCCACCTTGAACCCGGGGTGCCGATGGTGACGCTGGCCACCGCCCATCCGGCCAAGTTTCCCGATGCGGTGGAACGGGCCATCGGCCTTCGGCCGCCGCTGCCGCCGCACATGGCGACGCTGTTCGACCTGCCTGAACGCCTGACGCGGGTTGAAAACGACGTGCAGGCGCTTAAATCGCTGATCCTTGAGCGGAGAACCCAGTGAACAAAGACGCCCACCTGCAGGTCACGACCCTGTCCAACGGCCTGCGCATCGCCACCCGCGTGATGCCCGGGCTTCATTCCACGGCGCTTGGCGTCTGGGTCAGTGCCGGCGGGCGCAACGAACGGTCCGAACAGAACGGCATCGCGCATTTCCTGGAACACATGGCCTTCAAGGGCACCACCACCCGCACCGCCCTGCAGATCGCCGAGGCGATCGAGGATGTGGGCGGCTACATCAACGCCTATACCTCGCGCGATGCGACGGCCTATTACGTCCGCGTGCTCGAGGACGACGTCGATCTGGCCTTCGACGTGATTTCCGACATCGTGCTGAACCCGGTCTTCGACGAACGCGAGATCGAGGTCGAGCGCGGCGTGATCCTGCAGGAGATCGGGCAGTCGCTGGACACGCCCGACGACATCATCTTCGACTGGCTGCAGGAAGCCGCCTATCCGAACCAGCCGATGGGCCGTACCATCCTGGGCCCCGCCGACCGCGTCAGCCGCTTCGGCCGCGCCGATCTGGCGGGCTTCGTCGCCGAAAACTATGGCCCCGGGCAGATGATCGTCGCGGCGGCGGGCGCGGTCGATCACGACCGCATCGTGCGCCTGGCCGAACGCGCCTTCGGCCATCTTGCACCCATCGCCCAGGCCCCGCGAGAGGCCGCCCGCTGGCAGGGCCTGGAAACCCGCCGGGTCAAGAAGCTGGAACAGGCGCATTTCGCCCTGGCGCTGGAAGGGCCCGGATACCTTGCGCCCGACTTCTATGCCGCGCAGATCTTTTCCTCGGCGCTGGGGGGCGGCATGTCGTCGCGCCTGTTCCAGAAGATCCGCGAGGAGCGGGGCCTGTGCTACACGATCTTCGCGCAGTCGGGATTCCACGACGACACCGGGATGCTGACCATCTACGCGGGCACCGGCGCCGAGGATCTGGCCGATCTCTCGACCCTGACCATCGACGAGATCAAGCGCGCCGCCGAGGACATGTCCGAGGCCGAGGTGGCGCGGGCCAAGGCACAGTTGCGCGCCAGCCTGCTGATGTCGCTGGAAAGCCCCTCGGCCCAGGCCGAGCGCATGGCCCGGACGCTTGCGATCTGGGGCCGGGTGCCCGACGCCGCCGAGGTCGCCGACCGTATCGCCGCTGTCAGCGTGGCCGAGGTGCGCGCCCATGCCGCAAGCCTGATCGGCCGCGCGCGTCCGGCGCTGGCGCTTTACGGCCCGGTGAAGGCCGCGCCCGCCCGCGACGCCTTGGCCGAGAGGCTTGCCGCCTGATGTTCTTGCGCGCGCGACCCGTAAGGTTGGAAACCGAGCGGATCGTGCTGCGCTTGCCGGCCCACGGCGATTTCAATGCGTGGACCGGTCTGCGCCAGTCCAGCCGCGACTTCCTGTCCCCCTGGGAGCCGCTCTGGGCGCCCGACCACCTGTCGCGCAAAAGCTTCGTCAACCGCGTCTATTGGGCGGCGCGCGCCAGCCGCGCCGGCACCGCGCTGCCCCTGTTCCTGGTGCGCCGGGACGGGGTGCTGCTGGGGGCGATCACGCTGGACAATATCCGCCGCGGCCCGGCGCAGTCGGGCACCATCGGCTACTGGATCGGCCAGCCCTTCGCGCGGCAGGGCTACATGAGCGAGGCGATCGGCCTTCTGGTCCACCACGCCTTCACCGCCCTGGATCTGTCGCGGATCGAGGCGGCCTGCCTGCCGGAAAACGCCGCCTCGCGCGCGGTGCTGGAAAAGTCCGGCTTCAAGTACGAAGGCGTCGCGCAAAGCTATCTGCAGATCGACGGGCGGTGGCGCAACCACGTGCTGTACGCCAACCTGCGCGGCGACCGGCGCGGCCGTTCCGACGCGCGATAGGGGGGATGATGCTGAACGACGCCACCGACGCCCTGGCCCGCCTGCTGCCCCAGGGCGTGCTGCGCGACATCGCGCCCGCCTACCTCGAGGAACCGCGCGGCCGCTACAGGGGCCGCGCCGGTCTGGTTGCGGCGCCCCGGACGGTCGAGGACGTCGCGGCCATCATCCGGGCCTGCGCCGAGGCCCGGGTTCCGGTCGTGCCCCGCGGCGGCGGCACCGGCCTTGTGGGCGGGCAGGTGATGGCCGAGGGGGCGGTGCCGCTGGTGCTGTCGCTGGAACGGATGACCCGCATCCGCGACATCCATCCCGAGGAAGGCGTGATCGTGGCCGAAGCCGGCGCGACCCTGCAGCAGATCCGCGATGCCGCCGCGGGTGTCGGCCGGCAGTTTCCCCTGGCGCTGGCCTCGCAGGGGACGGCGCAGATCGGCGGGCTGCTGGGCACCAATGCGGGGGGCGTCAACGTGCTGCGCTACGGTAACGCCCGCGCCCTCTGCCTGGGGATCGAGGCGGTGCTGCCGCAGGGCCAGGTCATGCACGACCTGAAGCGGCTGCGAAAGGACAACACCGGCTATGACCTGCGCGACCTGCTGATCGGTGCGGAAGGCACGCTGGGCATCATCACCGCCGCGTCCCTGGTGCTGGCCCCGGTTCCCCCGCAGATCGGCGTCGCCATGCTGGTGGTCCCGTCCCCCGAGGCCGCGCTGAGCCTGCTGGCCCTGGCGCAGGCGCGGATGGCGGGCGGCGTGACCGCCTTCGAACTGATCTCGGGGCAGGGGCTGCGCTTTCTGGACCAGGCCTTTCCCGACCTGCGCCAGCCCTTCGCCGACCGCCCCGACTGGCTGGCGCTGATCGAGGTGGGCCTGCCCGCGGGCCTTTCGGCGGATGACGCGCTGGAGGGGCTGTTCACCGCCGCTGCCGAGGCCGGGCTGGCCAGCGACGGCGTGATCGCCCAGTCGGGCCAGCAAGCCGCCGATTTGTGGGCGATCCGCGAGACGATCCCCGAGGCCAACCGCCACATCGGCGCCATCGCCAGCCACGACATCAGCCTGCCCCTGTCAGAAATCGCCCGCTTCATCCGCGATTGCAGCGCCGTGCTGGCGGGCATGGCGGACCTGCGCATCAACTGTTTCGGCCATCTGGGCGACGGCAACCTGCACTTCAACCTGTTCCCGGTTCAGGGGAAAACGCGCGACGCCTATGACGACATCCGCCGCAGCCTGTCGCGTGCGGTGCACGAGATGGTCGTGGCCCGCGGCGGGTCGTTTTCCGCCGAACACGGCGTCGGGCGGCTGAAGGCGGCGGAGCTGGCCGAATGGGGCGACCCCGCCCGGCTGGCGGCGATGCGCGCGATCAAGGACGCGCTGGATCCGGCCGGGATCATGAATCCGGGGGTGATCCTGGGCTAGGCCTCAGTCGCCATCGAAGGCGCATAGGGCATGGACCTCGTGCCCCAGCCCTTCCAGCAGCCGCCGGCCGCCCAGGTCGGGCAGGTCGATCACGAAGGCGCAGCCCACCACCCTGGCGCCCAGCCTCTCGCACAGCGATATTCCCGCAGCGGCCGTGCCGCCCGTGGCCAGCAGGTCGTCCACGATCAGAACCCGTTCGCCCGGCCGCAGGGCGTCGTCATGGACCTCGACCACGGCCTCGCCGTATTCCAGCTGATAGGCCTGGGAAATCACCGTGCCGGGCAGCTTGCCCTTCTTGCGGATCGGCACGAACCCGGTGGACAACTGATGCGCGACGGCGCCGCCCAGGATGAAGCCGCGCGCTTCCAGCCCCACCACCTTGTCGATCCGCGCGCCCGCATAGGGGGCCAGCAACTGGTCGATGGCGATGCGGAAGCCGCGCGCATCCGCGAACAGCGTGGTCACGTCGCGGAACATGATCCCCTCATGCGGGAAATCGACGATGGTGCGGATATAGTCCTTGACGTTCAGGCTCATGCGGGGCGCACCATCTCGAACAGGTCGGTCACGGCGGCATAGTCGTGATAGCCCAGCCGCGCGATCCAGCCGCCCGCCGCGCGCGGGTCGAAGCGGCCCCCCACCACGCAGTCATCGCGGATATGCACCCCCGTGACCACGCCCAGGACGATGAAGTTTGCCTGCCCGGCCAGCGGGATCACCTGGGTCATGCGGCATTCCAGCGCCGCGGCCGCAGCCGCCACGCGCGGGCAGGCGATGGTGGCGCATTCCGCGGACTCGATCCCGGCGACCTGGAACTCGCTGACCCCGGCGGGCAGGGTGGCCGAGGTCGCGTTCACCTGATCGCGCAGGTCGCCCGTGGCGATGTTCACGCAGAAGACGCCCGATTCGATGATCTGCGCCACGCTGTCCTTGGTGCCCTTGCGGTCGGGCTTGGCGCTGGTCGAGGCGAACATCACCTGCGGCGGCACATAGGCCACCGCGTTGAAGAAGGAATAGGGCGCCAAGTTGTCGCCCGCCGACCCGCGCGTGGAAATCCAGCCGATCGGACGGGGGGCGATGATGGCGTTGAACGGATTGTGGGACAGCCCGTGGCCGTTTTCGGGGCGGTAGAACATCGCGGGCCTCCTGCGTCATGCGCGCACAACCTGCCATCAGCGCGCCCGCGCCGCAATGGTCCCGGGATGTTTCATCGACCCCGACCCCATGCTAAGGGGCGCCAGGACCGACAGGAGGCGCGATGTACGAGATCTGCCCCGAAACCGCCGCCGACGAACCCGAGGTCGAGGCGCTTTACGACCTGTGCTTCTGCGCCCGGCCGAACGGCGCTGTCGTCCTATCGCCTGCGGGACGGGGTGGCGAAGGTGGCAGACCTGTGCCTGGTGCTGCGCGACGGGTCGGGCACCCTTCTGGCCGCGATCCGCTTCTGGCCGGTGCGGGTGGCGGGCAAGCCGGTGCTGCTGCTGGGACCGATCGCCGTTCACCCGACAGCCCAGGGCGAGGGGCTGGGAGGACTTCTGATGCGCGACAGCCTGTCGCGGGCGCGCAGCCTGGGCTGGGGGCGGGTCCTGCTGGTGGGCGACGCGCCCTATTACAGCCGCTTCGGCTTCACCCGGCTGGACAAGGTGGTGATGCCTCCGCCGACCAACCCGGATCGGGTGCTGGGGCTGGAACTCTGGCCCGGCGCCTGGGTTGGAGTGGCGGGGAACGTGACGCGCGAGACGGCGCCGGACGCGGTCGAGGCGCTGGCGCGTCGGGCGCGCGGCCTTGGCGCCGACCGGGCTTGCGTGACCGTCGATGCCCCTGACAAGACCCTTTCGCAAGAGGATGACGATGGCGACCAATCCGCAACTGGTGCTTCCGCCGATCAATGACCCCTCCGTGCATGTCCAGATCGACCGCCTGGCGCGGCGCTATCTGGATGCGGGGGGGCTGGGGATGGATCTGATGTCGGTCGTCGGAAACAGCGCCGAGGGCCTGATCGAAAAGCTGCCCGGCTTCGTGCGCAACCGCCTGGACCGGATCACGCGGACGGCCCTGAACCGGGCCTTCTCGGCCGCCAGCAGTTCGCGCAGGATGGTGCGCGACCGGGGCGACTGGTTCAACCGCATGGCCTCGACCGCCAGCGGTGCGGCGGGCGGGATGGCCGGTTTCGTGGGGGCGATGGTCGAGCTGCCCTTCACCATCACCCTTCTGCTGCGCGCCATGCTGGACATCGCCGTGGAACACGGCCTGGATCCGGACAGCGACGAGGTGCGAATGGAATGCCTGCGCATCTTCGCCGCCGCCGGCCCGATGGCCGAGGACGACGCGACCGACCTTGGCCTGCTGGCGGCGCGTATGTCGGTCACCGGCCAGACGGTGCAGGGGCTCATCAGCCGGGTGGCGCCGCGCCTGTCGGTGTCGATGGGCCAGAAGCTGGCCGCACAGGCCGCGCCGATCTTCGGGGCCGTCGTCGGCGCGTCGATCAACTATACCTTCGCGCGCTATTATCAGGAACTGGCGCGCGTGCATTTCGGCATCATGCGCCTGTCGCGGGAAACCGGCATCCCGCGCGAGGCCCTGATCGAGGCGCTGCGCCTGGCCATCGAACGTCTGGACCACCGAAAGGACGCCCGCTAGGCCGGGGTCACTCCTCCTCGGGGGCCAGGGCCAGATCGGCGGTGGGGACGTCCAGATCGGCGATGCCCAGGGGTTCGTTCGGCCGGGCCAGCCGGGCCTTCGTCACCCATAGCAGCCGTTCCTGCGCGCGGGTGATGGCGACATAGGCCAGCCGCTTCCACAGGGGAATCCCGGCCTCGGTCCGGTTGGACCAGGCGGCGGCGCTGACGTCGGGGCCGAACACCTGCACATCGGGCCACTGGCTGCCCTGGGCCTTGTGGATGGTCACCGCCGCGCCATGCAGGAAGGTCGCCCCCATCCGGGCGGCATAGGGGATGAAGGGCTCGTCCTCGTCGGGCAGTTCGATCTTGACGATGCTGGCGGCGGAGAGGCGCGGCTCCTCGGCGCCGATCACGTGCAGGCGGGAAAATCCGGGCTTGCGCCCCGGTCCCAGATAGACGACCTGCGCCCCCTTGATGAGACCCCGCGCCTCGAGGTCGATGCGCTTCTTGCGGTGCTTCAGGGGCAGTTCCAGCCCGTCGCAGATCAGCGGCTCGCCCGGCAGCAGCGCATCGCCGGGGGCGCCATAGGCGGCGCGGAAGGCGTGGATCAGCCGGATGCGCGTGGCGTTGCGCCAGACCAGCACCGGGCTGCGGGCCATCAGGTCGCTTTCGACGCGTTCGGCCCAGACCACCCGATCATCCCGGCGCGCGGCGGCGCGGATCAGGCCTTCGAAGGCCTCGAAGGTCAGGCTTTCATCGCCCAGCGCATGAGCCAGATCCAGGATCGGGCTGTCGCCGGCCTGACGGTGGACGCGGTGCAGGATCAGCCGCTGGGCGGGGGCGAGGCGGTCGAAGACCATCTCTCCCGACTGGCCCACGGGGGCAAGCTGGGCCGGGTCGCCGAACAGCACCAGCAGGGGAAAGATCTCGCGCAGATCCTCGAACTGCTTCTCGTCCAGCATCGAGGCCTCGTCGATCAGCCCCACGTCCAGGGCATCCTCGCGCCGCTTCCAGCCGCGGATGAAGTCCGACCCGCGCAGCCCCGCCGCCGCCAGCGCGCCGGGGATCGAGGCGTGCTGGTCGAAAAAGCCCCGCGCCCGGTCCAGCGCGGTGTCCGTCATCCCCTCGACCGAAGGCCGCTCGCCCGTGCCCGTCAGCCATTCGGCCAGCTTTTCGTATTCGGGGTCATAGACGGGGGTGTAGAGGATGCGGTGGATGGTCGTCGCCGGCACCCCGCGCATCCGCAAGACGAAGGCCGCCTTGTTCGTGGGCGCCAGGATGGCGGCGCTGCGCCGGTCCTTGCGGCGGCGCCCCTCGTAATCCCCGCTGACGATCTCGACCCCGGCATCGCGCAGCGCCCGGGTGATCTGGGACAGCAGCAGCGTCTTGCCTGACCCGGCCTTGCCGATGACGGCCATCACCCGGCCCTTGCCGGGCTGCGGCGGATGCAGTTCCCCCGCGGTCAGGTCGATGCCGGACGCGCCGAAGGCATCGGCCAGCGCGTCCCAGGCATCGGCCTGGTCAGGGGATAGCGTGGGGGCAGGGACGGTCATGGCCCCCCTCTAACGCGGGCCGCGGCGATTGCCCATGCAACTTTTTCGCCGCCCATGCGTGTCTGGAGGATCATCGAAAGGAACGCACGATGATCGAACTGTTCTTCATCACCTGCCTGAACGGCGATCCGCAGCATTGCAGCGAACACAGCCTGCTGTTCGAACAGCGAAACGGCCTGTTCACCTGCATGCTGGAAGCCCAGAACGAACTGGCGCGCTGGGTCGCCAGCCACCCCGACGACCGCGTGATCGAATGGACGTGCCGCCAGCCGGGAACCGGCGGCACGGGGATCTGAACGGGCTCAGGCCCGGCGGGCTTCCAGCGCATCCTCGAAGGTGCGCAGGCCGCTGGTGGGCGCCTGCACCAGCACGGCCATGTTGCCGGGCTTGTGCTGGTTCTTCATCATCTTGACATGCGCCTGCGGGATTTCCGCCCAAGGGAAGACCTCGGACATGCAGGGATCGAGGCGGCGCTCCAGCATCAGCCTGTTGGCGGCGCTGGCCTGTTTCAGATGCGCGAAATGGCTGCCCTGGATGCGCTTCTGGTGCATCCACAGGTAGCGCACGTCGAAGGTGCAGTTGAAGCCGGTGGTGCCGGCGCAGATCACCACCATGCCGCCCTTCTTGCAGACGAAGGTGCTGACCGGGAAGGTCGCCTCGCCCGGATGTTCGAAGACGATATCGACGTTGTTGCCCTTGCCGGTGATGTCCCAGATGGCCTTGCCGAACTTGCGGACCTCGTTGAACCACTCCTTGTATTCGGGGGTGTTCACGACGGGAAGCTGGCCCCAGCAGTTGAACTCCTTGCGGTTGATGACGCCCTTGGCGCCCAAGCCCATGACGAAGTCGCGCTTGTCTTCCTCGCTGATGACGCCGATGGCGTTGCCGCCTGCCGCGTTGATGAGCTGGATCGCATAGGATCCAAGCCCGCCCGAGGCGCCCCAGACCAGCACGTTCATGCCGGGCTTCAGTTCGTGCGGTTCATGCCCGAACAGCATCCGGTAGGCGGTGGCCAGCGTCAGGGTATAGCAGGCCGATTCCTCCCAGGTCAGGTGCTTGGGGCGGGGCATCAGCTGCTGGGACTGGACGCGGGTGAACTGCGCGAAGCTGCCGTCCGGCGTCTCGTAGCCCCAGATGCGCTGCGTGGGCGAATACATCGGGTCGCCGCCGTTGCATTCCTCGTCGTCGCCGTCGTCCTGGTTGCAGTGGATCACGACCTCGTCGCCGACCTTCCAGCGCCGCACCTTGTCGCCCACCGCCCAGACGATCCCCGAGGCGTCGGATCCGGCGATGTGATAGGGATGCTTGTGGACGTCGAACATGCTGATCGGCACGCCGAGCCCGGCCCAGATGCCGTTGTAGTTGACGCCCGCCGCCATCACCAGGACCAGCACCTCGTTGCTGTCGATGGTCGGGGTCTCGACGACCTCAAGCTGCATCGCCTTGTCGGGTTCGCCCTGCCGTTCGCGGCGGATCGCCCAGGCGTGCATCTTCGCGGGCACATGGCCCAGGGGCGGCATTTCTCCGATATCATAAAGGTCCTTCACCGGAGCCTCGTAGGGGGCGATCGGGGTCGGGGAGTCGAGGGCCATCAGCTTCTCCTGGTTTGTGCTGCGGTGCAGAATCAGAGCACCGATTTGCCCCAGAACTAACCCCGGCCCCGCAAGATTACAACAGCGTCGGCATCTAGAATGTAATTTTATGTCTTAGCGGTCGCGCCGTTTCACCCAAGATCAACCGCCGCGACAGCGGATGCTGCTGCGCAGCCACGTGAAGAAGGATCGGCAGGGCGATGCCTGCCGCGGTGCCCAGCAGCACATGCAGCGCCACGTCCTGGATGCCCAGGTCCAGCAGGGCCCGGCGCATCGCCGAGGTCGCCAGGACGTGGTAGAGGTAGATGGTGAAGGAAAACGCCCCCAGGGCCCGGGTCCTGATTTCCGGCAGCAGCAGGTAGCACAGCGTTGTTGCCGCCATTCCGAAGCCCAGGCTTTGAAGATCCCTCCGGTCATCGGAGAACTGGCCGGTCTCTTGCAGAATGTCCAGGTTGACCCAGGTCGCTGCAAGAAGGGCAGCGCCGGCCAGCAGGATCATCGGCCCGCGGTGCTTCAGGACCGCGTCGGGGTGGCGGGCGATGATGACGCCGAACAGGAAATAGGGAAGCAGATAGACCGCCTGGTTGACCGACATGAAGTCGGTGGGAATCCGCGGTCCTCCAAGGTACCACAGCAGCGACGCCGCGAAGATGACGGGCAGGTATCGGCCCCTGGTCAGGATGTCGTAGCTGCCGAACAGAAAGAAGATCAGCAGGATCGCCTGCACGAACCAGTAATGCGCGTAAGGCGTGACGTAATTCAGCCACCAGGCGTGGTCGGGCGTGAACCGGGTGTTCATCAGGCCGGAAAAGGCCATGAAGACGCTGATGGCCACGATGCCGGGAACCGCCAGACGCCTGATTTTCCCCGACAGGAACATCCGCAGCCGGGCGGGATCGACCGGCTTCAAGGCGTAGACATGCCCCGAAATGAAGGCGAAAAGCGGCATCCGCAGATCCGCCAGGAAATCCATGGACAGGCGCCCCGGGTGCATCCCCGCCAGATGCAGGCCGCCGGTGGGGTCGGCGCCCACCACATGATACATGACCAGCAAGACGACCGCGAGGGCGCGCGGGCCCTCGATCGCGCCGGGGCGTTGCTGCAGGGTAAGGGCGGGGCGCAGGGACATGGGGAAAGGGACACCGGAAACTGAAGGCGCAAGTAACAGCGCAGTTTCCGGGAAGGTCAACGAGGTTTCTGCAGAGCAGCATTGACAGGGTCACATTCCGTATCATATCCGGTCAGAGACGAAATATTATTGCGAGACGATCGAGGTTCGGCAATGACGCTCCGTGACAAACCCTGGCTGTTCCGCACCTATGCGGGCCATTCGACGGCCGCCAAGTCGAACGCGCTCTATCGCACGAATCTTGCCAAGGGGCAGACCGGCCTTTCGGTCGCCTTCGATCTGCCGACGCAGACCGGATACGACAGCGATCATGTTCTGGCGCGGGGCGAGGTCGGCAAGGTCGGGGTACCGATCTGCCATCTGGGCGACATGCGGACGCTGTTCGACCAGATCCCGCTGGAGCAGATGAACACCTCGATGACCATCAACGCCACGGCACCGTGGCTGCTGTCGCTGTACATCGCCGTGGCCGAGGAGCAGGGCGCTGACATCGCGAAGTTGCAGGGCACCGTGCAGAACGACCTGATCAAGGAATACCTGTCGCGCGGGACCTATATCTGCCCGCCGAAGCCGTCGCTGGCGATGATTACCGACGTGGCCGCCTATACGCGCAAGCATCTGCCCAAGTGGAACCCGATGAACGTCTGTTCCTATCACCTCCAGGAAGCCGGGGCGACGCCGCAGCAGGAACTGGCCTATGCGCTGGCCACCGCCATCGCCGTGCTGGACGACCTGAGGAACAAGGTGCCGCCCCAGACCTTCCCCGAAATGGTCGGCCGCATCAGCTTCTTCGTGAATGCGGGCATCCGCTTCGTCACCGAGATGTGCAAGATGCGCGCCTTCACCGAGCTTTGGGACGAGATCACGCGCGAGCGCTACGGCATCGAGGACGAGAAATACCGCCGCTTCCGCTATGGCGTGCAGGTCAACAGCCTGGGCCTGACCGAACAGCAGCCCGAAAACAACGTCTATCGCATCCTGCTGGAGATGCTGGCCGTCACGCTGTCCAGGAACGCTCGCGCCCGCGCCGTGCAACTGCCCGCCTGGAACGAGGCCCTGGGCCTGCCGCGCCCTTGGGACCAGCAATGGTCGCTGCGGATGCAGCAGATCCTGGCCTATGAGACCGACCTGCTGGAATACGGCGACCTCTTCGATGGCAACCCGGTCATCGCCGCCAAGGTCGAGGAGCTGAAGCAGGGGGCGAGAGACGAGCTGCGCCTGCTGGACGAGATGGGCGGGGCCATCGCCGCCATCGACTACATGAAGGCGCGGCTGGTCGAATCGAATGCGGAACGTCTGGGCCGCATCGAAACGAACGAGACGGTGGTGGTGGGCGTGAACCGCTGGCAGCAGGGAGAGCCCTCGCCCCTGACGGCGGGCGACGGCGGGATCATGGTGGTCGATCCGGCGGTGGAACAGGACCAGATCGCGCGGCTGCAGGCCTGGCGGGACGCGCGGGATGAGGGCGCGGTGCAGCGGGCGCTGGGGGCCTTGCGGGACGCGGCGGCGCGGGGCGAGAACGTCATGCCGCATTCGATCGCCGCGGCCAAGGCGGGGGCAACGACCGGCGAATGGGCGGGGGTGATGCGCCAGGTCCACGGCGAATATCGCGGACCCACGGGGGTTTCCAGCAGTCCGTCGAACCGCACCGAGGGGCTGGAGCAGATCCGCGAGGCAGTCGATGCCGTCAGCGCCCGCCTGGGGCGGCGGCTGAAGTTCGTGGTGGGCAAGCCGGGCCTTGACGGCCATTCCAATGGCGCGGAACAGATCGCCTTCCGCGCCCGGGATTGCGGCATGGACATCACCTATGAAGGGATCCGCCTGACGCCCGAACAGATCGTCGCCCGCGCGCGGCAGGAGGACGCCCATGTGGTCGGTCTGTCGATCCTGTCGGGCAGCCACCTGCCGCTGGTCGAGGATCTGATGGCGCGCATCCGTGCGGCGGGCTTGGACCATGTGCCCGTGGTCGTCGGCGGCATCATCCCCGATGAGGACGCGGCCCGGCTGCGGGCAATGGGCGTGGCGCGGGTCTATACGCCCAAGGACTTCCAGCTGAACACGATCATGATGGACATCGTGGCGCTGGTGGAGCCAAGCGTCGAGGCGGCGTGAGTGCGTCCCGCGATGGCCGGGGGACTTCGCGTCCCCCTGACCCCCTGCGGGATATTTGGGCACAGAAGATGAGCCAGGACGGGGCGAAACGAAAAACGCCGCCCGGTCAGGGGCGGCGTTTTGCAATTCCAGCGGCAGGGCTGATCAGAAGCCCAGGCCGGCGTATTTGTTCTTGAACTTCGACACGCGGCCGCCGGTGTCCATCAGCTTGGCCGAGCCGCCGGTCCAGGCCGGGTGCACGGTCGGGTCGATGTCCAGCGTCATGGTCTGGCCTTCCGCACCCCAGGTCGAGCGGGTCTGATAGGTGGTGCCATCGGTCATCTTGATCTCGATGGTGTGGTAGTCGGGATGGATGTCTTTTTTCATCGGTCGAACCCTCAGGCTTTCGCGTCGGACAGCGCGCGGTAATTGGTCTTTTCCACGATCCGGGCCGATTTGCCGCGACGGTCGCGCAGGTAGTACAGCTTGGCGCGGCGGACCTTGCCGCGGCGCACGACCTCGATCGAATCGATGTTGGTCGAATACAGCGGGAACACCCGCTCCACCCCCTCGCCGAAGCTGATCTTGCGCACCGTGAAGCTGGCGGCCAGGCTCGCGCCGCCCTTGCGGGAGATGCAGACGCCTTCATACATCTGCACGCGCGTCCGGGTGCCCTCGGTCACCTTGTAGCCGACGCGCAGGGTGTCGCCGGCCTTGAAATCCGGGATGGTCTTGCCGAGCTGGGCGATCTGCTCGGCTTCGAGTTCTGCGATCAGGTTCATCGCCTGGGTTCCTTGTCATGCTCGCGGTGGCCCCGCGATTGGTCTGATGCGCCCGAGAGCTGTCGGTCCTTTGCCGGGTCCACGGGCCGTTCGGCCCATGCCCGCCACAGGTCGGGGCGGCGTTGCTTGGTCAGCCTTTCGGCCTCGGTCGCCCGCCAACGCTGAATGGCCGCGTGATTGCCCGACAGCAGAACCTCGGGGATCGCGCGGCCTTCCCATTGGGCGGGCTTCGTGAACTGGGGGGCTTCCAGAAGCCCCCTGTTGCCGATGGAAAAGGATTCCTCGGCCAGAGAGTCGTGATTCCCCAGCACGCGCGGTATAAGGCGAACCGTCGCGTCAATCAAGACCTGAGCGGCGATCTCTCCTCCGGTCAGGACATAATCGCCGATGCTGATCTCCTCGACGTCGTGCGCGTCCAGAACGCGCTGGTCCACGCCCTCGAAGCGGCCGCAGATCAGCGTGACGCCGTTGCCCTGCGCCAGCGCGCGGGCGCGGCGCTGCGTCAGCGGCGCACCGCGCGGGGACATGTAGATCACCGGCCGCGGCGGGCCTTGCCGCGCCTCGCGCAGGGCCGCGTCCATGACGTCGGCGCGGATCACCATGCCCGCGCCGCCGCCCGCGGGCGTGTCATCGACGTTGCGGTGCCGGCCGATGCCGAAGTCGCGCAGCGGGATGGTGCGCAGGTTCCACAAGCCTTGCGCCAAGGCCTTGCCCGTCAGCGACAGGCCCAGGATGCCAGGAAAGGCCTCGGGGAACAGGGTGACGATGCTGGCGGTCCAGGCGCCCTGCACCTGCGGTTCGGCCATCAACTCGCGCGGGCGCAGGCTGGGGGTGATGGACAGCCGGCCGTGGGACTTGGGCTGGTCACTCATCGCTGGCAGGGGGTCTGCGACGATGCGGCGCGCGGTCAGATCGACCGTCGGCACGACGGCGCGGGTGAAGGGCAGCAGCAGCACGTCCTTGCCGCCCACGACTTCCAGAATATCGCCCGCGCCGTGGTCGAAGATCGCGCGGACCCGGCCCAGCACGGCCCCGCCGGTATCCACGACCTCGAGCCCGATCAGGTCGGCGTGGTAGAATTCGTCGTCGGGCAGCGAGGGCAGGGCGGATCGCGGCGCCCAGAGCGTCGTGCCCTTCAGCGCCTCGGCTTCTTCCCGGGTCGCCACGCCCGACAGGCGCGCGCCCAGGCCGCCCGCGACGGGGCGGGTCAGCCGCAGGGTGAAGCTGCGCCTGCAGTCCTCGGTCGTCAGGGGACCATAGGTGGCGATGTCGGCGGGCTCGGCGCAGAAGCTTTTCAGCCGCACCTCGCCGCCGACCCCGAAGGCCCCGGCGATCGCGCCCACGCAGATGCGGTCCTGTGACATGCGGCCCCCGCGGCACATCGGGCGGGGTCGCCCCCGCCCGCCCGGATCACTCGGCCTCGGCCGGGGCGGCGGCCTTCGCGGCCTTTTCCGCGGCGCGGGCCGTGGCTTTCTTGCCGGGCTCGGCCTTCTTCATGTTGGCGCGGGTGGCCTTTTCGCGGACGCCGGCGGCTTCCAGGAAACGGGCTACGCGGTCGGTCGGCTGGGCGCCCTGGTCCAGCCAGTGCTTGGCGCGGTCCAGGTCCAGCTTGATGCGGTCTTCGCTGTCCTTGGCCAGCAGCGGGTTGTAGGTGCCCAGCTTTTCCAGGAAGCGGCCGTCGCGCGGCATCCGCGAATCGGACACGACGATGGCGTAGTGCGGGCGCTTCTTGCTGCCGCCACGGGCCAGACGGATTTTCGTTGCCATTGCTTTTCTCCTTGTAATGGCGGGTTTGGCGGGGATCCCGCCGTCAGGATTGGAAGGTCTCGTGGTGCCGGATCACTTCGGCGATCACGAAGTTCAGGAATTTGCGCGCGAAGTCGGGGTCCAGGTCGGCCTCGCGCGCGAGGCGTTCCAGCCGCTCGATCTGCTGCGCTTCGCGGGCAGGGTCGGACGGCGGAAGGTCGTGTTCGGCCTTGAGGCGGCCGACGGACTGGGTGTGCTTGAAGCGTTCGGCCAGCGTATAGACGATGATCGCGTCCAGCCGGTCGATGCTGGCGCGGTGATCGCGCAGAAGGGCCGCGGCGCGGGCGGCGGGGTCGGCCGGGGCGTCCATCATCATTTCTTCCCGAAGATCCCCGACAGGCCCCCGGGAAGCCCGGCCTTGCCAAGCTGCCCGCCCAGGCCGCGCGGATCCTGCAGCATCTTCTGGGCCTCGGCCATCTTGGCGGGGTCGAAGTTCTCCAGGTCAGGCAGCCCGCCGCCCTTGCCGGTCATGGCGCGCATGGCCTGCTTCAGCATCCCGCCCTTGCCCATCTTGCCCAGCTTCTTCATCGTGTCGGCCATCTGCTTCTGCATCTTCAGAAGCTTGTTGAGTTCCGACACCTCCATCCCGGCGCCCGCCGCGATCCGCTTCTTGCGGCTGGCCTGCAGGATGTCGGGATTGGCGCGTTCCTTCCGGGTCATCGAATTGATCAGCGCGATCTGCCGGGCGATGGCGCGGTCGTCCATGCCGGCGGCCTCGGCCTGCTTGGCCATCTTGGCCATGCCGGGCATCATGCCCATGATCGACTGCATGCCCCCCATCTTCTGCATCTGTTCAAGCTGGCCCTTGAGGTCGTTCATGTTGAACAGCCCCTTCTGGAACCGCTTCATCATCCGTTCGGCCTGCTCGACCTCCAGCACCTGCTGGGCCTTCTCGACCAGGGCCACGATGTCGCCCATGCCGAGGATGCGCCCCGCGACGCGCTGCGCGTCGAAGGTTTCCAGCGCGTCCATCCGTTCGCCAAGGCCCACGAAACGGATCGGCTTGCCGGTGATGGCGCGCATCGACAGCGCCGCGCCGCCCCGCCCGTCGCCGTCCATCCGCGTCAGCACCACGCCGGTGATGCCCACCTTGCCGTCGAATTCGGTGGCGACGTTCACCGCGTCCTGGCCCGTCAGGCCATCGACCACCAGCAGCGTCTCGCGCGGCTGGGCGATGTCGCGGACGGCCTGAACCTCGTCCATCAGCTGCTGGTCGATATGCAGGCGCCCCGCGGTGTCCAGCATCACCACGTCATACCCGCCCAGACTGGCCTGCTGCCTGGCGCGCTGGGCGATCTGCGTCGCGGTCTGGCCCGGAACGATGGGCAGCGTATCGACGCCGATCTGGCTGCCCAGGATCGCCAGCTGTTCCATCGCCGCGGGGCGGTTGGTGTCCAGCGAGGCCATCAGCACGCGCTTCTTCTCGCGTTCCTTCAGGCGCAAGGCCAGCTTGGCGGTGGTGGTGGTCTTGCCCGACCCCTGCAACCCGACCATCAGGATCGGCGCCGGCGGATTGTCGATGCGCAACGCCTCGGGCGCGTCGTCGCCCTGCAGCACCTTGATGAGTTCGTCATGGACGATCTTGACGACCTGCTGGCCGGGGGTGATCGACTTGGTGACAGCCGATCCCGTGGCCTTCTGCGTGACGGCCTTGACGAAGTTGCGCGCCACGGGAAGCGAGACATCGGCCTCCAGCAGGGCCACGCGGACCTCGCGCATGGCGGCGGCGACGTCGTCCTCGGACAGGGCGCCCTGCTTGGTCAGCCGGTCGAAGACGCCGCCCAAACGGTCGGAAAGGTTCTCGAACATCGCCGGGCCTCCTTCGGTCCAAAACAGTGATGCCCCCGTGGGCGCGACGCGCTGACGGAGGGCGATCCCCACGCAGGGAAGGGACCGGAAGGCCAATCCTTCCGGGAATCCGGGGGCTGATACGAAAAAACGGCCCGCGAGTCAACGCGGGCCGTCGCACTTGTTACGCACGGCGGATCAGGCGGCCAGGTTTTCCAGCGCCTCCTGCGCGCGGGCCAGGCCCGCCTCGCGGTCCAGCGCCAGGCGGTCGGCGGCCACGAACTCGATATCGGTGATGCCCAGGAAGCCCAGCATGAACCGGATATAGCCCGAGGCGTGGTCCATCGCCGAGCCCAGCGGCGTTCCGGCCGCGCTGTAGGCGATGATGGCGCGCTTGCCTTTCAGCAGGCCTTCCGGCCCCTCGGCGGTATAGCGGAAGGATTTTCCGGCCCGGGCGATCTGGTCCAGCCAGTTCTTCAGCTGCGCGGGCAGGTTGAAGTTGTAGACCGGCAGCCCGATCACCAGCACGTCTGCGGCCTGAACCTCGGCCAGGTAGGCGTCCGAGGTGGCGATGATCGCCTGCTGTTCGGGCGTCGGGTCCGCGGGGGCCATGCGGACGGCGGCGAACCAGTCGGCGTCGATGGCGGGCACGCCCTGGTTCAGGTCGCGATAGGTCACGGCCGCATCGGGATGGGCGGCCGTCAGCTTGGCCACGATGTCGGCGGTCAGCTTGCGCGACACCGAGGCATCGCCGGTGATGGCGCTGTCGATATGCAGGATGTTCATGGGATGATCCGTTCAGGCATGGTGCGTTGGTGATGATTTAGGGCTGGGAGCCGCCCGAGAAAATGGCCATAAGCGCGCAATGTCTGTGCGGGGATGCACATGAATATCGACAGTTGGGACGATCTGCGCATCGCGCTGGCCGTGGCGCGCCACGGCACCGTCAGCGCCGCGGCGGAAAGCCTGGGCGTCCACCATGCCACCGTCATCCGCCGGATCGACGGGCTGGAAGCGCAACTGGGCGTCAAGCTGTTCCAGCGCCACCCGCGCGGCTATGCCCTGACCGAGGCGGGGCAGGCGATGCTGAAGGTCGCGGGCGAGGCCGACGAACGCTTTGCGCAACTGGCCGCGCAGCTCACCGGGGGATGCGACCGGATCGAGGGCGACCTGGTCGTGACCTCGCTGCCGGAACTGGCCGATCTGGTCATGCCCCGGCTGATCCGCCTGATGCGCCGGCATCCCGGCCTGCGGATCGCCTATGTCACCGACGTGCGCCTGTTCCGCCTGGACGCGGGCGAGGCGCATGTCGCGATCCGCGCCGGCGGCCAGCCCACCGAACCCGATTACGTCGTTCGCCCGATCGGCACCGTGCGGCACGCGCTCTATGCCGCGCCCGACTACATCGCCGCGCATGGCGAGGTGACGGATGTCACCGGCCACCGGCTGGCCCTGATGGGCCCGCAGGACCGCAACGCGCCGCTGATGCGCTGGCTGCAGGGGAGGGTCGATCCCGGCCAGATCCTGCTGACCGCCAGCGACGAGACCGCGCGCGAGGCGGTGATCCGCGCGGGCCTGGCCATCGGCCCGCTGCCCTTGTCGCGGGCCGAAGGTCTGGTCGAGGTGATGGCCCTGCCGGAATGGGAATCGCGCCTGTGGCTGGTCACCCATGTGGATCTGCACCGCAGCCCGAAGATCCAGGCGGCGGTCGCGGCGCTGCGGGGCGATTGAACCCCTTCACCCCGTGCCGTTCCTGCGCCACTGTGACCGCAGGAGGAACCCCCATGACCCACCCCATCAGCCGCTTTCCCGTTCCCGAACTGTCTGCCCTGCCGCAGGACATGCAGGACGCCATCGCCGAGGTCGCCGAGAAATCCGGCTTCGTGCCGAACGTCTTTCTGGCCCTGGCCCATCGCCCGGCCGAGTTCCGCGCCTTCTTCGCCCATCATCAGGCGCTGATGGACAAGGACACGGGGCTGACCAAGGCGGAACGGGAAATGATCGTCGTCGCGGTCAGCGGCATCAACAACTGCCAGTATTGCGTGGTGGCGCATGGCGCGATCCTGCGCATCCGCGCCAAGAACCCGCGGATCGCGGATCAGGTGGCGATCAACTGGCGCAAGGCCGATCTGACCGACCGGCAGCGCGCGATGCTGACCTATGCCGACAAGGTCACCGTCGCCGCCGACCGGATCGACGAGGCGGATCACCAGGCCCTGCGCGAGGCGGGCTTCGACGCCGATGAAATCTGGGACATCGGCGCCATCGCGGCCTTTTTCGGGATGTCGAACCGTCTGGCCAATGCCGGGGATATCCGGGCCAACGACGAATTCTACATGATGGGCCGGGGGTGAGCCGGCCGGAGGCCCTGCGCGGCCACGCCGCGATGCTGCTGTTCTCGGCGCTGGTGGCGGGATCCTTTTCCCTGGGCGTCAGGGCCGCGAACCTGATCGACCCTGCGGCGATCACCGTGGCGCGCTTCGTCATCGCCGCAGGGATCCTGGCCGGGATGGCGGCGCTGATGCCCGGCCGGGGCAGGCCGCGCGCCCTGCTGACGGCGCCCTGGCGCTATCTTCTGCTGGGCGGAGCCTTCGCCGGCTATTTCGTGCTGATGTTCGAGGGGCTGAAGACCGCCCCGGCGGTGTCGGCCAGCGCGGTCTTCACGCTGACGCCGATCATGGCGGCGGGCTTCGGCTGGCTGCTGCTGCGCCAGCGGATGACCGCGCATCTGGCGCTGGCGCTGACCCTGGGCGGGGCAGGGGCGCTGTGGGTGATCTTCAGGGGCGACCCCGCGGCGCTGGTCCGGCTGGAGATCGGCCGCGGCGAGGCGATCTATTTCGTCGGCTGCGCGCTGCACGCGCTCTATGCGGCGCTTGTGCGCAGGCTGAGCCGGGGCGAGGGGCCGCTAATCTCCAGCCTGGGGACGCTGGTGGCGGGCGGCATCCTGACCGCGGCCTGGGGCTGGGGGGCGCTGACCTCGACCACCTGGGGGCAGCTTCCGGCGATCGTCTGGATCACGATCTTCTACGTCTCGATCTTCGCCAGTGCCCTGACCACGCTGCTGGTGCAGTTCGCGGCCATGCGGCTGCCCGCCGCCAAGGTGATGGCCTACACCTATCTGACGCCGCTCTGGGTGATCCTGTCCGAGGCCGCCCTGGGGCGCGGCCTGCCCGGCGCGATGCTTCTGCCGGGCATCCTGGCCATCCTGGCCGCGCTGGCGCTGCTGCTGAAATCCGACGAGCCCCACGGCCGGCCGGCCCCCGCGTCCTGACAGGCGTCCCGAGACGCGTCCCTGCCGCCCTCGCCGTGGCGGCCCTTGCCGGGCGGCGCTTTCTTTCGCATCGCCCCTTGGCTAGGGTCCGCCCGGACAGGGCGGCGGCAAGGGGCGGCGGGTGGCGCATATCATCGTTGTGGGCAATGAAAAGGGCGGCTCGGGCAAGTCCACGACCTCGATGCACGTGGCGACGGCGCTTGCGCGGATGGGGCACCGCGTCGGCGGGCTGGATCTGGACGTGCGTCAGCGCAGCTTCGGCCGCTATCTGGAAAATCGCGCCCATTTCGCCGCGCGCGAGGGGCTTGACCTGCCCATGCCCGCGATCGGCGTTCTGGGCGAAGGCGGCGATCCCCTGACCCCGGCGCTGCGGGATCTGGAAAAGACCTGCGACTTCATCCTGCTGGACTGCCCGGGGTCGCATACCCGGCTCAGCCAGATGGCGCACGCGCTGGCGGACACGCTGATCACGCCGATGAACGACAGCTTCATCGACTTCGACCTGCTGGCGCGCCTCTCGCCCGAGGGCGGGATCCTCGGGCCGTCGATCTATGCCGAGATGGTCTGGTCGGCGCGGCAGATGCGCGGGCAGGCGGGGGCGGGGCCGATCGACTGGCTGGTGCTGCGCAACCGTCTGGGCACCCAGGCGATGCACAACAAGCGCAAGGTGGGCGGCGCGCTGGAGGAGTTGTCGCGCCGCATCGGCTTTCGCGTGGCGCCGGGTTTTTCCGAACGGGTCATCTTCCGCGAACTGTTTCCGCGCGGACTGACGCTGCTGGACCTCAGGGACATCGGCACCGAACAGCTGTCGATGTCCAACATCGCCGCGCGCCAGGAACTGCGCGACCTGATCGCGGAACTGAACCTGCCGGGGGTTTCGGTCGATTTCTAGGCCCGCGCCCGGCCGCGCGCGTTGTTGCCGGCATCCTGCGTGATTATCTTGGCGGGCAGGCCCTTGCAGACCCTGGCGGACCCATGCGCTTCCTCGCCGCTCTCCTTATCGCGTCGGTCCTGCCCCTGGCAGCCCCGGCCAACGAACCCGCTGCCGCCTCCGAGGCGCCGGCGCGCGTGGTGCCGTCGGTCACCGTCGCGCCGGCCGCCCGGACCGAGGTCCAGGCCCGCGTCCCGGTGTCCGGCAGCATCGTCGCGCGCCAGCTGGTGCGGGTCTTTGCGCATGTGTCGGGCCCGGAACTGACGCAGATCCTGGCCGAGCCCGGCGACAGCGTGACCAAGGGCCAGGTGCTGGCGCGCCTGTCCACCGACACCCTTGCCGCCCAGCTTGAGCAGGCCCGCGCCGAATACCAGCGGGCCGAGGCCGGGATCGGCCAGGCGCAAAGCACCATCGACAGCGCGCAGGCTTCCCTTACGCAGGCGCAGGCGGTGCTGGCGCGGGTGCAGCGGCTGCGCGAGGGGGGCACGGCCCCGCAATCCGCGCTGGACGACGCCATCGCCGCCGAGGCCAATGCCCGCGCCCAGGCCGCATCCGCCGCCGACGGCCTTGCGGTGGCCCGGGCCGCCCTGGCCCAGGCCGAGGCCGCGCTTCGCATCGCCCGGCTGAACCTGGACCGGGCCGAGATCGTGGCCCCCGTGGATGGCGTGGTAGTGGCCCGCGACGCCGAACTGGGCACGCTTGCCGGCGTGGGCGGCGGCGAGCCGATGTTCGTCCTTCTGGCCGATGGCGCCGTCGAGATGTCGGCCGAGGTGATCGAGACCGCGCTGGGCGGCCTGAAGGTCGGCGACCGGGCTGAGATCAGCGTGGCGGGCGCGGGCATGGTGACGGGGCGGGTGCGCCTGGTCCCGGCGGCGGTCGATCCGGTGACGCGGCTGGGGGTCATGCGCATCACGCTTGACCGGGGCGAAGGAATCCGGATCGGGCAGTTCGCCAGCGGATGGGTCATCACCGACCGCCGGCAGGCCGTGACGGTTCCCGCATCCGCCGTCCTGGCCGATGAGCAGGGCGAGCGCGTTCAGGTCGTCCACGAGGGCATGGTCCAGACGCGCCCGGTCCGGGCGGGGCTTCTGTGGGATGGCCGGCGCGAGATCCTGGAGGGGGTGGCCCCGGGCGAACAGGTCATCGCGCGGTCCGGCGCCTTCTTCCGCACCGGCGACAGGGTCCGCCCGGTCCCCGCCGGGCAGGAAGACCAGCCATGAACTTCGCGACGCTGTCGATCCGCCACCCCGTCCCGCCGGTCGCGCTGTTTCTGGTCCTGCTGATCGCCGGGCTTTACAGCTTTGCCCGCCTGCCGGTCACGGCCATGCCCAACGTCGACCTGCCCCTGGTGCAGGTGACCATCGCCCAGCCCGGGGCCGCGCCTTCGGAACTGACCAGCCAGGTCATCCAGCCGGTCGAGGACAGCATCGCCTCTGTCACCGGGGTGCGCCACATCACCTCGAACGCGACCGACGGCGCCGCCGTGATCGTGGTCGAGTTCGAGCTGGAGACGAACAGCGACCGTGCCGTGAACGACGTCAAGGACGCCGTGTCCAACGTCCGCCAGCAACTGCCCGAAAGCATCAACGAACCCCTGGTGCAGCGGCTGGACGTGACGGGAATGCCGATCCTGACCTATGCGGTCAGCGACCCCACCCAGTCGATCGAGGCGCTGTCGAAGTTCGTGGACGACGTCATCGGACGAGAGCTTTCGACCGTGGACGGGGTGGGCAAGACCAGCCGCATCGGCGGCGCGGCGCGCGAGATCAAGGTGGAACTGGACCCGGACCGGCTGCTGGCCCACGGGCTGACGGCGGCGAACGTGTCGAACCAGCTTCGCGCCCGCAACATCGACCTGGGCGGCGGGCGGGGCGATCTGGCCGGGCGGGAATACGCGATCCGCACCCTGGGCGCGGCCGACAGCGTCGAGCAACTGGCCGGGACGCCCATCTCGATCGCCGGGGGGCGCACGATCCGGCTGGACCAGCTTGGCCAGGTGATCGACGGCCCGGCCGAGGAACGCAGCTTCGCCCTGCTGGACGGCCAGCCCGTGGTGGCCTTCGGCATCTACCGCACCACCGGGGCGTCGGATCTGGGGGCGGGCGACGGCGCCAAGGAACGGCTGGCGCAGATCGCCGAGCGCCACCCGAACATCCGCATCAGCCTGATCGACGACGCCACCACATATACCCGGGCCAGCTATGAAAGCGCCATGCACACGCTGTACGAAGGGGCGGCGCTGGCGGTGGTGGTGGTGTTCCTGTTTCTCAGGAACTGGCGGGCCACGCTGGTCGCCGCGGTGGCCCTGCCGCTGTCGATCATCCCGACCTTTCTGGTCATGGACTGGCTGGGCTTCACGCTGAACGCCATCAGCCTGCTGGGCATCACCCTGGTGACCGGCATCCTGGTCGACGACGCCATCGTCGAGATCGAGAACATCGTCCGCCACATCGGCATGGGCGCCCCGCCCTACGAGGCCAGCGAGGAAGCCGCGACCGAGATCGGGCTGACGGTCATCGCGATCAGCTTCTCCATCGTCGCGGTCTTCGCGCCGGTCAGCTTCATGGGCGGCATCCCGGGGCAGTTCTTCAAGCAGTTCGGGCTGACGGTGGCGGCCTCGGTGCTGTTCTCGCTGCTGGTGGCGCGGATCATCACGCCGATGATGGCGGCCTATCTGATGCGCGGCACGGTGCATGGCAGCGAAGGGCGCGACGGCTTCACGATGCGCGCGCTGATGCGCCTGGTCGGCTGGACCATGCGCCACCGCGCCCTGACGCTGCTGACCGGGCTGGGGATCTTCGCCGTCTCGATCTATTCCGCGACGCTGCTGCCCACCGAGTTCATTCCCGAATCCGACATCGGCCGCAGCCAGATCGAGGTGGAACTGCCCCCGGGGGCCACCATCGGCGAAACCGAAGGCGCCGCGCGCCGCCTGTCCGCGCAGATCGCCGAGGTGCCCGAGGTGCAGTCGGTGTTCGTCTACAGCGACGGATCGGACGTGACGCAGGCCCGGGCGATGATCAACTATGGCAAGAAGGACACGCGCGAGCGGTCGCAGTTCGCGCTGGAGGAGGCGCTGAAGGCCCGCCTGTCCGGCACGCCCGACATGCGCGTGAACTTCCAGAACGAGGCCGGCCAGAACGACCTGACGATCAACGTGCTGGGCAGCACCGAGGAAGGCGCGGCGCTTGCCGCCGAACGTCTGGCCGGCGCGATGGCCGATCTGGAGTCGCTGGAAAGCGTGACCACCACGGCGCGGCTGCAGCGGCCCGAAATCCGCATCACGCCGCGCGCCGACGTGGCGGCGCAGCTGGGCGTCTCGGCCAGCGACATGGCGACGACGCTGCGGGTGGCCACGCTGGGCGATGTCGAGGCGAACCTGGCCAAGTTCAACGCGGGCGACGAGCAGATCCCCATCGTCGTGCGCCTGAACGCCGAAGCCCGCGCCGATCTGGCGACGGTCCAGAACCTGCGGGTCGATTCGCTGGCCGGGCAGGTGCCGCTGGGGGCGGTGGCCGATGTCGCGCTGTCGGCCGGGGCGACCGAGATCGGCCGCTATGACCGCCAGTTCCAGACCACCGTCAGCGCCAACCTGGCCGAGGGGCAGCTGCTGGGTCCTGTCAGCGCGCAGGTGACGGCGTTGCAGGCGCAGATCGACCTGCCGCCGGGCACGCTGATCCAGCCATCGGCCGATGCCGAGATCATGGGCGAGGTCTTCGGCGCCTTCGGCACGGCGATGGGCGCGGGGGTGCTGCTGGTCTATGTCGTGCTGGTGCTGCTGTTTCACAACTTCATCACGCCGGTGTCGATCCTGCTGTCGCTGCCCCTGGCCATCGGCGGGGCGATCCTGGCGCTGTTCGCGACCGGCCATTCCATCAGCATGGCGGTGGTGATCGGCTTTCTGATGCTGATGGGGATCGTTACCAAGAACTCGATCATGCTGGTCGAGTTCGCGCTGTCGGCCATCGACCGGGGGGTGGCCAAGCGCGAGGCGATCCTGGACGCCGTGCACAAGCGCGCCCGCCCCATCGTCATGACCACCATCGCCATGAGCGCGGGGATGATCCCCTCGGCCCTGGCGACCGGGGAGGGGGCGAGTTTCGCGCGCCGATGGCGATCGCCGTGATCGGCGGGCTGCTGCTGTCCACCGTCCTGTCGCTGCTGTTCGTGCCGGCGCTGTTTTCGCTGATCCACGGCGGGCAGGGGCGGCTGACCGGCTGGATTGCGCGGTGGGTCGGGCTGAACCGGCCTCGCCAGCCGGCCGAATGAGGAACTTCGCGCAGCGGCCGGCATTGGGTGGGCTGAGGCGAAAAGGAGGCCATTCATGGCAAAGGTTCTGATCATGGCGTCGGACGGGTTCGAGCAGTCCGAGCTGTTCGTGCCGCTGGAAAAGCTGAAGGACAACGGCCATCAGGTCGAGGTGGCGGCGCCGGAGGCAGGCGACATCACGGCATGGGACAAGGACGACTGGGGCAAGACGATCCAGGCCGGCAAGGCCATCGCCGATGTGGGCGCGGGCGATTACGACATCCTGGTGCTGCCCGGGGGCGTCATCAACCCCGACAACCTGCGCACCGATCCGGCCGCGATCAGCCTGATCCGCAGCTTTGCCGAGGCCGGCAAGCCCATCGCGGCGATCTGCCATGCCCCTTGGCTTCTGGCCGAGGCGGGGCTGGCGAAGGGCAGGCGCCTGACCAGCTATGATTCGATCCGCACCGACATGAGGAACGCCGGCGCCGAGGTCGTGGACGAGACGGTGGTGGTGGACGGCGGGATCATCACCAGCCGCAATCCCGGCGATCTGGATGCCTTCGTCGGCGCCATCGAGGATGCGTTGCGCTGATCTGCGTCCCGCGGCCGCCGGGGGACTTCGCGTCCCCCGGACCCCCCGCGGGGTATTTGGACAAAGAAGAAGGGGCGCGGTGAGGCGCCCCTTCCGGTTGTCCGGTCCCGTGTTTCAGGCCAGCATCCCCATCGGGTTTTCCAGGTGGGTGACGATGGCCTCCAGCAGTTGCGCGCCAAGCGCGCCGTCGATGACCCGGTGATCGACCGACAGGGTCATGGACATGACGGTGCGGATCACCACTTCGCCGTTGTCCACCACCGGGGTCTGGATGCCCGCCCCAACGGCCAGGATGGCGCCGTGTGGCGGGTTGATGACCGCGTCGAAGTTCTCGATCCCGAACATGCCGAGGTTGCTGATGGCGAAGCTGCCGCCCTGGTATTCGTGGGGGGCGAGCTTTCTGGACTTGGCGCGGCTGGCGAGATCCTTCATTTCCGCCGACAGCGCCGAGAGCGTCTTCTGGTGCGCGTCCTTCAGGACCGGCGTGAACAAGCCGTTCGCGATCGCCACGGCCACGGCCACGTCCGAGGGCTTCAGCTTCAGGATCCGGTCGCCCGCCCAGACGGCGTTGGCATCGGGCACCTGCTGCAGGGCCAGGGCGCAGGCCTTGATGATGAAGTCGTTGACCGACAGCTTCACGCCCCGCGATTCAAGCTGCCTGTTCAGCATGGCGCGGAACTCCATCAGCGCGTCCAGCCTGGCCGAGCGGCGCAGGTAGAAGTGCGGGATGGTCTGCTTGGCCTCGGAGAGGCGCGCGGCGATGGTGCGGCGCATCCCGTCCAGCGGAACCTCGGTCGTCTCGCGGTCGGCATAGATCTTGAGGATCGAATCGGCCGAGGGGGCCTTGGGGGCCTGCGCCGCAGGCGCGGCGGCAGGGGCGGTTTCCGCTGCTGCGGCGGCGGCGGCGGGCCGGGCCGCCCCGGGCTTTGCGGCCTCGACATCGGCCTTGACGATCCGGCCGCGGGGGCCGGTGCCGGTGATGCCCGACAGGTCGATGCCCTTTTCGGCCGCGATGCGGCGGGCAAGGGGCGAGGCGAAGACGCGATCGCCTTCCGCCCTGGCGGGGGCGGCCTTGGCGGGTCCTGCGTCACCCGCGACCGGGGCGCCGGCAGGGCCGCCATAGCCCTTTTCGGCGGCGGCCTTTTCCTCGGCCGCCGGGGCCGCCCTGGAGGGCGCCGGGGTGGCCGCGGCCGAGGCATCCTCGCCTTCCTCCAGCAGGACGGCGATGGGGGTGTTGACCTTGACCCCGGCGCTGCCCTCGGTCACCAGCAGCTTGCCGATCCGGCCTTCATCGACGGCCTCGAACTCCATCGTGGCCTTGTCGGTCTCGATCTCGGCGATGATGTCGCCGGACTTCACCTCGTCGCCTTCCTTCACCAGCCATTTGGCCAGCGTCCCTTCCTCCATCGTCGGGGACAGCGCGGGCATCAGGATTTCTGTCGGCATGACGCGTTCCCCTTACCTGTAGGTGACTTTTTTCACCGCTTCCACGACCTCGGGGGCGGTGATCAGCGCGTGCTTTTCAAGGTTGGCCGCATAGGGCATGGGCACGTCCTTGCCGGTGCAGTTGATCACCGGGGCGTCAAGGTAGTCGAACGCGTTCTCCATGATGTAGGCGGACAGGTGGTTGCCGATCGAGCCGATCGGAAAGCCCTCCTCGACCGTGACCGCGCGGTTGGTCTTCTTCACCGATGTCAGGATCGTCGCATAGTCGATGGGGCGCAGGGTGCGCAGGTCGATGACCTCGGCCTCGATGCCTTCCTGGGCCAGCTTGTCGGCGGCTTCGAGGGAATGGGCCATGCCGATGCCGAAGCTGATGATGGTCACGTCACTGCCCGCGCGGGCGATGCGGGCCTTGCCGAAGGGGATGGTGAAGTCCGGCAGGTCGGGCACCTCGAAGGACCGGCCATAGAGGATCTCGTTTTCCAGGAAGACCACCGGGTTCGGGTCGCGGATCGCCTGCTTCAGCAGGCCCTTGGCGTCTGCCGCGGAATAGGGCATCGCCACCTTCAGGCCGGGGATCGAGGCATACCAGGCCGCGTAATCCTGGCTGTGCTGGGCGGCCACCCGGGCGGCGGCGCCGTTGGGGCCGCGGAAGACGATGGGGCAACCCATCTGGCCGCCCGACATGTACAGCGTCTTGGCGGCCGAGTTGATGATGTGGTCCATCGCCTGCATGGCGAAGTTGAAGGTCATGAATTCGACGATGGGGCGCAGCCCGGCCAGCGCGGCGCCGGTGCCGATGCCGGCGAAGCCGATCTCGCTGATCGGGGTGTCCACGACGCGGCGGGGTCCGAAGCGGTCCAGCAGGCCCTGGCTGATCTTGTAGGCGCCCTGGTATTCGCCGACTTCCTCGCCCATCAGGAACACGGTCTCGTCGCGGGCCATTTCCTCGGCCATGGCCTCGCGCAGGGCTTCGCGCACGGTCATGGTCTTCATCTTCGTGCCGTCCGGCCAGTCGGGGCTGCGGTCGGGTTCGGGGGTCCTGACGGCCTCGACGGCGGATCTCGCCCGGCTGGCCGCGTTCGTTCGGCCCTTCCCGGGTCGAGGGCGCGGCGACCTGCGCGGGCGCCTTCGCGGCCCTGGCCGTCGTCGCGTCCTCGGCGGATCTCGCTTTCCTCGACCAGGACGGCGATGGGCGTGTTCACCTTCACGCCCTGCGAGCCCTCGGCGATCAGGATCTTGCCCAGGATGCCCTCGTCGACGGCCTCGAACTCCATCGTGGCCTTGTCGGTCTCGATCTCGGCGATGATGTCGCCGGCTTTCACGGCGTCGCCTTCCTGCTTCAGCCATTTCGCCAGCGTGCCTTCCTCCATGGTCGGCGACAGGGCGGGCATCAGGATTTCGGTGGCCATTCGTTCAACCCTCCCTCAGGCGTGTTCTTCGGCGCTGCCCTGGGGCAGGTCCTCGGCGTAGATGTCGGTCCACAGTTCTTCCAGCGCGGGTTCCGGGCTGTCCTTGGCGAACTCGGCCGCGTCGTTGACGATGTCCTTGATGTCCTTGTCGATGGCCTTCAGGTCGTCCTCGGAGGCGTGCTTGCCCTGCAGCAGCAGCTCGCGGACGTGTTCGATGGCGTCGCGTTCGTCGCGCATCTTCTGCACCTCCTCGCGGGTGCGGTACTTGGCCGGGTCGGACATGGAATGGCCGCGATAGCGGTAGGTCATCACCTCGAGGATGTAGGGCCCTTCGCCGGCGCGGCAGTGCGCCACGGCCTTTTCGCCGGCGGCCTTCACCGCCAGGACGTCCATGCCGTCCACCTGTTCGCCGGGAATGCCGAAGGCCTCGCCGCGGCCGTAGAGCGTCGTGGACCGGGTGGACCGCTTCATCGAGGTGCCCATCGCGTACTGGTTGTTCTCGATCACGAAGACCACCGGCAGATCCCAGAGTTCGGCCATGTTGTAGGTCTCGTAGACCTGGCCCTGGTTGGCGGCGCCGTCCCCGAAATAGGCGAAGGTCACGTTGTCGGTGCCCAGATACTTGTCGGCGAAGGCCAGGCCCGCGCCCAGCGGAACCTGCGCCGCCACGATGCCGTGGCCGCCGTAGAAATGCTTTTCGCGGCTGAACATGTGCATCGAGCCGCCCTTGCCCTTGGAATATCCCCCCTCGCGCCCGGTCAGTTCGGCCATGACGCCGCGCGCGGACATGCCGCAGGCCAGCATGTGGCCGTGGTCGCGATAGCTGGTGATGCGCTTGTCGCCTTCCTTGGCGGCGGCCTCGAGGCCCACCACCACGGCTTCCTGGCCGATATACAGGTGGCAGAACCCGCCGATCAGACCCATGCCGTAAAGCTGGCCGGCCTTCTCCTCGAAGCGGCGGATCAGCAGCATGTCGCGGTAATACTTCAGCAAATCGTCGCGCGACACGTTCGGCGGCGCCTCGCTGGTCGCTGTCTGGGTTGCGGGGGCGGGCTTTCTGGCCATGCGGGGATCCTCCTCGAAGCGCGGTCGGACTAGTTCACCGTTAAACTATCCGTAGCGCAACAGCCTAGGGGCCGCAATCCGCGAACGGGCGGGTCCTCAGCGCAGGATCATCTCGTCGGCGCGGATCAGCCCCAGGATCTCGCGGGCGCGTTCGTCCAGCAGATCCAGGTCCAGATATTCGTCCGACAGCCGCCGGGTCAGGTTCTGCATCTCCTGCACCTCGGCCCTCAGCTTGTCGCGTTCCGCCGCCAGTTCGGCCGTCTCGGCCTCGATCTGGATGCGGCGCAGGATGCCCGACGGGCCCTGGACCGCCGCGAAGGCGAAGTACAGGCCCAAGGCCACGGCCAGGGCCAGAAGCACGGTGGCGCTGATGGAAAGTCGCTGCGACATGACGGGCGGTCCGGGTTGTTCGCCGAGATCATGCCACAGGGGAACGGGCAGGAAAATCCCGGATCAGGCGTTCCGCCGGAACATCGCCTCGAGCCGGGCGGCTTCCTCGGCCAGACCGAAGGGGGGTTGAGGATCCACATGCCGGACCCGATCATCGAGTGGCCGGGACGGGCGGGCGGGAAGCCCACCTCCGAACGCAGGGCATCGGGATGGGCTTGCGACAGCGCGGCCAGCATCGGCGCGTGGCGGCCGTCGGTCAGCACCGGATACCACAGCGCGATCACGCCCACGTTCCACTTGCGCGCGATCAGCCCGATCTGGCGGGGGATCGCGGCGTAATCCGCCTTCACCTCGTAGCTGGGGTCGATCAGGATCAGGCCCCGCCGCGGCGTCGGCGGGCAGACGGCCTGCGCCATCTGGAAACCGTCCTGCCGGTGCAGCGTGGCAAAGCCCGCCACCGCCGACAGCGCCGCGTATTCGGCGGGATGCAGTTCGGCCAGATGCGCGTTGTCGCCCGGGCGCAGGAAATGCGCGGCGATCAGCGGCGATCCCGGATACGCCTGGGGCCCGTGGCTGCGCCGGATCTGCGCCAGGACGGCCAGCAGCGGGTGGTCGGGCGGCAGCCAGCCCCGGCTTTCGGCCCGCTGGACGCCAAGCCGCGCCTCGCCCGTCTTGGCGGCCTCGGCGCTGTCCAGCCGGTAAAGCCCGCGCCCGGCATGGGTTTCCAGATAGGACAGCGGCTTGTCCTTGCGGGTCAGGTAGGCCAGCGCCTGCGCCAGCAGCGCGTGCTTGTGCAGGTCGGCCAGATTTCCCGCGTGGTAGGCGTGCTGATAGCTGAGCATGGTCCCCGCTTATCCCGAACGCCGCCCCGGCGGAACCCTGGCCGGTGCCGACCGCAGGTCCGAGCGCCCATGAAAAAGCGGCGGCGCCCAGGGAGGAGGAGGGGGCGCCGCCGCACAACGCTGGCCCGGGGAGGAGGGAGGGCCGCGTATGGGGTGCGGCAAGGCCGGGAGGGAGGAGAGGCCGTTGCCGCCAACGGACGGACCCGGGGAGGAGGAGGGGGTCCGCCGTATCGGGTGCCGCAGACGGGGCGGCTATGAGAGAGGCGGCGGCGCCCAGGGAGGAGGAGGGGGCGCCGCCGCGCAACGCTGGCCCGGGGAGGAGGGAGGGCCGCGTATGGGGTGCGGCAAGGCCGGGAGGGAGGAAAGGCCGTTGCCGCCAACGGACGGACCCGGGGAGGAGGAGAGGGCCCGCCGTATCGGATGCCGCAAATGAGGCGGCTATGTCTTGTGCGGCGGCCCCTGAGGGAGGAGACCGGGGCCGCCGTCCGACGCAGGAACCCCAGGGAGGAGAAAGGGTTCCGGCGCTGTCTTCGGGCGGCATCCTCGTATGGGAGGAGAGAGGATGCCGCCTGTTCCGTCCCGGGAGGAGGGGGACGGAAAGCCTGTCCTTACTTGGCGCCCCAGGCCGCGTCCTCGGCCAGCTGGGGGATCATCGCCCGGTTGATGCCCAGATCCGCCAGATCGCGGTTCGTCAGCGCGTTCAGTTCGCGGACCGTCTGCCGATAGATGGCGCGGCGGGCGCGGTTTTCCTGCATGTGCTGGATCGCGGCCAACAAACGGCCGGCAATGCCCGTGGCAGCGGCGTTATGGGAATGAGCGATAGCAGCCATGATATGTCCTTTCAGCGTCTGCGCCCTGCCCGGATGGCCCGGCGCCTTTCGATGAACCCAAGATGGCCGTAATGCTGCGGATGCACAATGGATCCTTCGGGAATGCTGCCATGCAGCATCCGCATGACTGCCGGTTCAGGCCCCGCCTTTCGCTTTGAAAAACATGTCGGATTTGTGACGAATGTTCGTCGTTAGCGATTACGCCGCGACGCAAAATGATGCAGGATGGCGCCTGCAGCTCGTCCTTTGCCGCGATTTGCATCAGGTGGTTGATGCCGCCGGCCCGGTGACCCATGTTGGCGCAAAGTTGCAATACAGGTCCTGACATGTCCGTGAACCGTGAAGCTGCCCTAAGGGAAATCTCCGACATCGTCCTTCCGGACGGCCGGACGCTGGAAAATGCCGATCTCGTCAGGGCTTTCACGGTCGAGGGGGACACCGTCAGATTCGTGCTCGAGGTCGCGGATGCGGGCGTGGCGCGCAGCCTTGCCCCGGTCGAGGCCGAGGCCAAGCGCCGCCTTCAGGCGATGCCGGGCGTGGACAAGGTGCAGATCGTGATGACCGCCCCGGCCGGCAGGCCCCAGGGCCAGCCGGTCCGCAGTTCGGGCGCGGCCCCGTCCCTGCAGATCGGGCGGCACCCGACGCCGCAGGCCGGGCCGCAGCCGATCCCGGGTGTGAACAGCATCATCGCCATCGGCTCGGGCAAGGGCGGGGTGGGCAAGTCCACCGTCACCTCGAACCTGGCCGTGGCGCTGGCCCGCGCCGGCCGGCGCGTGGGCCTGCTGGACGCCGACATCTACGGCCCCTCGCAGCCGCGCATGATGGGCATCTCGGGGCGGCCCGCCAGTCCCGACGGCCAGCGCATCGAGCCGCTGCACGCGCACGGCGTCACGGTCATGTCCATCGGCCTGATGCTGAAGGAAGGCGAGGCGGTCGTCTGGCGCGGGCCGATGCTGATGGGCGCGATGCAGCAGATGCTGCAGCAGGTCAACTGGGGCGAACTCGACGTGCTGCTGATCGACCTGCCGCCAGGCACCGGGGACGTGCAGCTGAGCCTGTGCCAGAAGGCCTCGGTCAACGGGGCGATCATCGTGTCCACGCCGCAGGACGTGGCGCTTCTGGACGCACGGCGCGCCATCGACATGTTCAACAAGCTCAAGACCCCGATCCTGGGTCTGGTCGAGAACATGTCCAGCTATGTCTGCCCGAACTGCGGGCACGAGGCGCATCTGTTCGGCCACGGTGGCGTCGCGGCCGAGGCGCGGGCGCTGGGTCTTCCCTTCCTGGGAGAGTTGCCGCTGGAACTGGCTACTCGCCTTGGGGGTGATTCGGGGGAACCCGCTGCCCTTGGAGGTGGTGTGACGGCCCAGGCCTACGGCCAGCTGGCAGATCGCCTGGTGGCGCAGGGTCTGGCCTGATTCCGTCTCTCGGCTGGGAAAACGCGGGAATGCCAGGTTTTGCTGGGCTTGCTGCCCACAGCGCCTTTCACGCCGTCGTGAGGCCCCGTGAGAGGCTTGTGCGCTAGCGATACTTTTCCTGTGGATAACCGGCAACAGCCTGCGGCAGCCGCACCGGCAGGCCCTGCCGCGTGATGTGCAGACGTCAAAAGTTAATCCCCGAGATCTTGGGGAAAATCTGGGCGTGTGCCGCAACAGCTTGGGGCATCACGTGATTCGCCGGCCCCCTGCCGGCCGGTGCGGCAATCCGCCGTTCGCGTTTTGGCTTCATCAGTGGACGCAGAATTCCATTGCTTCCCATGAATTCCCATGTCACAACCGGATCACGAAGACGGGCAGTAAAGGGGCGACCAAGACCCCAAAGGCGAAGCAGGCTTTCATACAGGCGTCCGTTTTCCAATAAGGCCGTCCGCAGGCGCGAGCAGCACCTCCCCCAGGTGTCGCCTGACAAGGACGGACCCCGAAAAACGGGGAGAGACCGTGGGAACGAGGGCGGCGGATCGGGCAGTGGCAGCAGCCCGGTCCGCCCTTTCTCTTTCAGGCGGGCTGAAGGGCTGGGCAGTGAGGCAGGGCCAAGGTGGCGCGGAAATTCAGAGGCACTGAATCCGTCAAGGTCGATGGCAAGGGCCGGATGTCCGTCCCCGCCCGGCTGCGCCGCGTATTCGACGCCGGCGATCCCGCCTTTGCCACCGCCAATACCGGACGCACGCAGCTTGTGGCGGTCTATGGCCCAGACTGGTGGAACTGGATCGAACTTTACACCATCGAGGCCATCGAGGAGATCGACCAGCAGATCGACAGGCTGACGCGCGGCAGCCCGCAGCGCCGCTGGCTGGAAATGCTGATGAACGGCCAGTCCACCGATCTGGAGATCGACAGGGAAGGCCGGCTGGTCCTGCCCCAGAAGCTGCGCGAGAAGCTGGGCCTGTCCGACGGCACCGAGACGATCTTCGAATCGCGTGGCGACTACATCCAGGTCTATCACCCCGATTCGCGGCCCAAGGATGTCGCGGCGCTCGAGGACTTCACCGCCCAGCACGGAGCCGAGTTCGACCCGCGGTCCTTCCTCGACCAGGCGGACGAGGGCTGAGGCATGGCGGATCCCCATGTCCCGGTGCTTCTCGATCCGCTGCTGCGGGCGGTCGGTCCCGTCACCGGCACCTGGCTGGACGGCACCTTCGGCGCGGGCGGCTATGCGCGCGGGCTGCTGGCGGCGGGGGCGGACCGGGTGATCGGCCTGGACCGCGATCCCCTGGTCTTCCAGATGGCCGCGTCCTGGGCGGCCGGATACGGCGACCGGCTGCGGCTGGTGGCCGGCACCTTCTCGGATCTCGATTCGCTGGCCGCAGAGCCGCTGGACGGCGTGGTGCTGGATCTGGGGGTCAGTTCGATGCAGCTGGATCAGGCGGACCGCGGCTTCTCGTTCCTGCGCGACGGGCCGCTGGACATGCGGATGGAGCAGGCAGGCCCATCGGCCGCCGATCTGCTGAACACCGCAAAGGAAGCCGTGATCGCCGATGTCCTTTATCATTACGGCGAGGAGCGCGCCGCCCGCCGCATCGCGCGGGCCATCGTCGCCGCGCGTCCCCTGACCCGCACGGCGGAACTGGCCGAGGTTGTCGCGTCCTGCCTGCCGCGCCCCAAGCCGGGCCAGAGCCACCCCGCCACCCGCAGCTTCCAGGCCATTCGCATCTGGGTCAACGACGAGTTCCGCCAGCTTGTCGAGGGCCTGTCCGCCGCCGAACGCGCCCTGAAGCCGGGCGGCAGGCTGGCCGTGGTCAGCTTCCATTCGCTCGAGGATCGGATCGTCAAGCGCTTCATGCAGGCGCGGTCGAACAGCGCGGGCGGGGGCAGCCGCTATGCGCCGGCGCAGGACAGCGCGCCGCCGGCTTTCACCATGCCCTTCCGCCGCGCCATCGGCCCCGATCCTGACGAGGAAGCCCGCAACCCCCGCGCCCGGTCGGCGCTGCTGCGGGTGGCGGTTCGGACCGACGCCCCCGCCGGTCCGGTCGATGCCCAGGCGCTGGCCATGCCCAGCCTTCCGAAAGGGGCCGCTGATGCGCCCGCTGACCTATCTGGCCTGCACCCTCCTGGTGATGGCGCTGGCTTTCTGGGCCTATCGCGAGAATTACCGCACCCAGGCCTCGTTAAGCGAGATGAAGCAGATCCAGCGCGAGATCGCCGGCCTGCGCGAGGATCTGGGCGTGCTGCGGGCCGAATGGGCCTATCTGAACCGCCCCGAGCGGCTGCGCGAACTGGTGGACCTGAACTTCGACCGCCTGCAGCTGATCCCGCGCGAGGCCGGGCAGGTGGTGGGCCTGGGCAACATCGACTATCCCAAGCCGCCCGCGCCGCCTCTGCCCGAAGCCGAAGCGCAAGGCGAACCTGAACCCGGCGCCGACGCCGCCCCCGTGGAGTGATTGTCATGATCCGCATCCCCCTGCGCCCCCTGGCCAGAATCCTCCGCGCCCGCGAAAGCGGCCAGAACCCCGACGAGATCGAGGCCGAGGCCCGCCGCCTGCGCCACGAGGCGATCCAGGACCGCGCCCGCCGCCGGGCCGAGGGACGGCTGGCGCTGATGGCAAGCTGCTTCGTGCTGGCCTTCGGCGTGGTGGGGGTCCGCATGGGCACCCTGGCCTCCAGCGACCCGATCGAACCGCAAAGCGCGGTCATGTCGGCGCAGATCGTCTCGCAGCGCGCCGACATCACCGACCGGCACGGGCGGGTGCTGGCCACCAACCTCCTGACCCATTCGCTTTACGCCCATCCCCACCAGATGGTCGATCCGGTGGGCGCGGCGAACGAACTGGCGCGCATCTTCCCCGATCTGGACGCGGCCGAGCTGACGCGCGACTTCACCGGCAGCCGCAAGTTCATGTGGATCAAGCGCAAGATGTCGCCCGAACAGATGCAGGCCGTCCACGACATCGGCGAGCCGGGCCTGCTGTTCGGCCCGCGCGAGATGCGCGTCTATCCCAACGGCCACATCGCCAGCCATATCCTGGGCGGGTCGGGCTTCGGCAACGAGGGCGTGGACAGCGCCGAGGTCCTGGGCGTCGCGGGCGTCGAGAAGGCCTTCGACGGATGGCTGCGCGATCCGGCAAACGAAGGCGCGCCGCTGCAACTGTCCATCGACCTGTCGGTGCAGTCGGCGATGGAGCAGGTGCTGGCATCGGGCATGGAGGTGATGAGCGCCAAGGGCGCCACCGGCATCCTGATGGAGATCAAGACGGGCGAGATCCTGGCGATGGCCAGCCTGCCCGACTTCGACCCGAACGAGCGGCCGCGCCCGCTGCTGAAGGGCGATCCCTCGGACAGCCCGCTGTTCAACCGCGCGGTGCAGGGGCAGTACGAACTGGGATCGACCTTCAAGATCTTCCCGGTCGCGCAGGCGATCGACCTGCAGATCGTCAATCCCAACACCGGCATCAACACCACCACGCCGATGCGGATCGGCAAGTACCGGATCAGCGACTTCTCGAACTATGGCCCGCAGCTGTCGGTGACGGACGTGATCGTGAAATCGTCGAACGTCGGCACGGTCAGGATCGCGCAGATGCTGGGCGTGGAGCGGCAGAAGGAGTTCCTGCGCAAGCTGGGCTTCTTCGAGCCGCTGCCCATCGAGATGGTCGAGGCCCCGACCGGCAAGCCGCTGGTGCCCAGCCGCTGGCCCGCCGTGACCGCCGCCACGGTGTCCTTTGGCCACGGCCTTGCGGCAAGCCCGCTGCATCTGGCCGCCGCTTATGCGACCATTGCCAACGGCGGCAGGAAGGTGACGCCCACCCTGATCCACGGCCGCACCCGCCCCGAGGGCGAGCAGATCCTGTCCGAGCGCGCCGCCGCCCGCGCGGTCGAGATGCTGCGCCAGGTCGTCACCCGGGGCACCGCCAAGCAGGCCGAGGTCGAGGGTTACGAGGTCGCCGGCAAGACCGGCACCGCCGACAAGCCGCGTCCCTCGGGCGGGTATTACGACAACAAGGTGGTGGCCAACTTCGCCTCGGTTTTTCCGGCAAGCGCGCCGAAATACGTGCTGATCGTGGCGCTGGACGAACCCTCGGCCACCGGGCCGGGGGGCGAGACGCGCACCGCGGGCACCACCGCCGCCCCGGTCGCGGGCGCCATGATCCGCCGGCTTGCGCCCCTGGTCGGGCTGGAACCCGCCACCGACGGAAACCTGCCGGTCTTCGAGCCCCGCTTCGCGCCCCGTGTTGAATCGCAACCGGCAGCTGAGCTAAAGGTCGTCGCAAATCAATGACGGGTAGGACTGTGGGGCAAGGCACGAAGACGCTGTCGCGGCTGGGGCTGCGGGCCAGGGACGGGCGCGACCCGGCCATCACCGGGTTGTCGCTGGACAGCCGCACCGTGAAGCCCGGCCATCTGTTCGCCGCCCTGCCCGGATCGGCTCTGCACGGCGCCGAGTTCATCCCCTATGCCTTGCGGATGCAGGCAGCGGCCGTCCTGACCGACCGGGCAGGGGCCGAGATGGCGGCCGAGGCGCTGTCCGGCTGGGACGGCGCCGTGGTCGTGGCCGAGGATGCGCGCGCCGCCCTGGCCGGGGCGGCGGCGCTGTGGTTCGAATCGCAGCCCGATCACGTGGTGGCCGTCACCGGAACGTCCGGCAAGACCAGCGTCGCCAGCTTCACCCGCCAGATCTGGCAGCATCTGGGCCACCGGGCGGTCAGCCTGGGCACCATGGGCGTCGAGGGGGATTATCAGGCCAAGCTGGCCCACACCACGCCCGACCCCCTGACCCTGCACCGCATCCTGGCCGAGGCGGCGCAGGCAGGGGTCAGTCACGCGGCGATGGAGGCGTCCAGCCACGGCCTTGATCAGCGCCGTCTGGACGGGGTTCGGGTCGAGGCCGGCGCCTTCACCAACTTCAGCCAGGATCACCTGGACTATCATGCGGGCTTCGACGACTATTTCGCCGCCAAGGCCTTGCTGTTCAACCGCATCCTGGAAGACGGCGCGGCCGCCGTCATCAACGTCGATGGCGAACGCGGCCGGCAGATGCTGGACATCGCCACCGATCGCGGGCTCGCTGTCACCACCGTCGGGCGGGGCGACAACGCCATGCTGCGGATCCTGGGACAGCGCTATGATGCGACCGGGCAGGATCTGCGCTTCTCGCTGATGGGCCAGCCGCATCTGGTCCGCCTGCCGCTGATCGGCGGTTTCCAGGCCGAAAACGTGCTGGCGGCGATGGGGCTTGTGCTGGCCAGCGGCGATTCCGCCGAGACCGCCCTGCGCGCGCTTCCCGAACTGCGCACCGTGCGCGGGCGGATGCAACTTGTCGCGCAGCGCGAAAACGGCGCGACCGTCTTTGTCGATTACGCCCACAAGCCGGGCGCGGTCGTCGCCGCCCTGCAGTCGCTGCGCCCGCATGTCCTGGGCCGCATCGTCTGCGTGATCGGCGCCGGCGGCGACCGCGACCGCGGCAAGCGCCCGCTGATGGGCGAGGCCGCGCGCCAGTTCGCCGACGTGGTGATCGTCACCGACGACAACCCCCGGACCGAGGATCCGGCGGCCATCCGCGCCGCGGTCATGGAGGGCGCCGGCCCCGATGCCACCGAGGTCGCCGACCGGGCCGAGGCGATCCTGCGGGGCGTCGATGCGCTGCTGCCGGGCGATGCGCTGCTGATCTGCGGCAAGGGCCACGAGACCGGCCAGATCATCGGTGCCGATGTCTATCCCTTCGACGATGCCGAACAGGCATCCGTCGCCGTCGCAGCACTGGACGGCAAGATATGAGCCTGTGGACAGCCGAAGAAGCCGCCGCCGCGACGGGCGGCCGGGCGCAGGGGGACTGGGTGGCGACGGGGGTTTCCATCGACACCCGCACGATCCGGCCGGGCGATCTGTTTGTGGCGCTCACCGACGCGCGCGATGGCCACGACTTCGTCGCGCAGGCCCTGGACAAGGGCGCGGCGGCGGCCCTGGTCGGCCGCATCCCCGAGGGCGTGGCGGCCGACGCGCCGCTGCTGGTGGTGGCGGACGTTCTGGCCGCCCTGGAAGGGCTGGGCAGGGCCGGCCGGGGGCGCATGACGGGCAAGGTCATCGCCATCACCGGCTCGGTCGGCAAGACCTCGACCAAGGACATGGCCCGGGCGGCGCTGGCGGGGCAAGGCCGGATCCACGCCGCCGAGGCCAGCTACAACAACCACTGGGGCGTGCCGCTGACGCTGGCCCGGATGGCGCGAGACACCGACTTCGCCATCGTCGAGATCGGCATGAACCACCCGGGCGAGATCGCGCCGCTGTCGCGCCTGGCCCGTCCGCATGTCGCCATGATCACCACCGTCGCCGCAGCCCACCTGGAAGCCTTTGGCGCCATCGAAGGCATCGCCCGCGAGAAGGGTTCGATCTTCGAGGGGCTGGAGCCCCTGGGCCACGCCATCCTCCCCGAGGATCTGCCGGTCACGCCGATCCTGCGCGATTGCGCGGACGCGGCCGGCGCCCTGGTGATGGGGTTCGGCCGGGACGGCCAAGCCAAGCTGGTCCATGCCCGTCCCCAGGGCGGCGCCCTGGCCTGCCGCGCCCGGATCGGCGGCGAGACCGTCGATTTCACGCTGCAGACCACCGGCGTGCATTTCGCCATGAATGCCGTGGGGGTGCTGGCCGCGCTGGCCGCCGCAGGCGCCGACCTGAAGCAGGCCGCCCGCCGCCTGGGCGACTGGCTGCCCCCGAAGGGGCGCGGCGCGGTCGAGGATCTGGCCGGCATCCGCCTGATCGACGACGCCTACAACGCCAACCCCACCTCGCTTTCGGCCGGTCTTGCCACGCTGGCGGGGCTCGAGGGCGGCCGCCGCGTCGCCATCCTGGGCGACATGCTGGAACTGGGCCAGGACGAGATCGCCATGCACCGGGCCATGGCCCACGACCCCGCGATGGCCCGGGTGGATCTGGTCCACAGCGCCGGCCCCCGGATGCGCCATCTTCATGACGCGCTGCCCGCCGGGAAACGCGGCCTCTGGGCGGATAGCGCGACGGACCTGGCCGACCGTGTGGCCGACCTGGTGGCACCCGGCGACATCGTGCTGGTCAAGGGATCCAAGTCCTCGAAGATTGCGACCGTGGTTGACGCCTTGCGCCGCAGGGCGCAGACGCCTGCCTTACAAGCGAAAGAATAACCGATGCTCTATTGGCTGAGCGGCCTTTCCGAAGGGGGCGACCTCTTCAACCTGTTCCGCTACATCACCTTCCGGGCAGGCGCGGCCTTCTTCACGGCCCTGATCTTCGGCTTCATCTTCGGGCGTCCCCTGATCAACTTTCTGCGCCGGGTGCAGAAGAAGGGCCAGCCGATCCGCGACGACGGCCCGGAAGGCCATTTCGTCAAGGCGGGCACGCCGACGATGGGGGGCATCCTGATCCTGTCGGCGCTGTTCTTTTCGACGCTTCTCTGGGCGCGGCTGGACAACGGCTATGTCTGGATCGTGCTGCTGGTCACGGCGGGCTATGCCGCGATCGGCTTTGCCGACGATTACGCTAAGGTCAGCAAGCACAACACCAAGGGCGTGTCGGGACGGATCCGCATGGCGCTCGGGCTTGGGCTGGCCTTCGTCGCCTCGGCCTGGGCGATGTGGCTGCATCCGGCAGACCTGACGGGGCAACTGGCGCTGCCGGTCTTCAAGGATGCGCTGATCGATCTGTGGCTCTTCTTCATCCCCTTCGGGATGCTGGTGATCGTGGGATCGGCCAACGCCGTGAATCTGACCGACGGGCTTGACGGGCTGGCGATCATGCCGGTGATGATCGCCGCCGGCACCCTGGGCGTGATCGCCTATACTGTGGGGCGCGTGGACTTCACCGACTACCTGGGCGTCCACCACGTCCCCGGAACCGGCGAGATCCTGATCTTCGTGGCCGCCCTGATCGGCGGGGGCCTGGGCTTCCTGTGGTATAACGCGCCCCCAGCCGCGGTCTTCATGGGCGACACCGGCAGCCTTGCCCTGGGCGGCGCGCTGGGGGCCATCGCGGTCGTCACCAAGCACGAGATCGTGCTGGCCGTCGTCGGCGGTCTGTTCGTGGTCGAGGCGCTGTCGGTCATCATCCAGGTCGCCTATTTCAAGCGCACCGGCCGCCGCGTCTTCCTGATGGCGCCGATCCACCACCACTTCGAAAAGAAGGGCTGGGGCGAAGCACAGATCGTCATCCGCTTCTGGATCATCGCGCTGATCCTGGCGCTGATCGGGCTTGCAACCCTCAAGCTGCGCTGATGCCTGCTTTGGACTTCCAATATCTCCCGGGGGGTTGCCTAGCGAGTCCGCCATCGGTCCGCCGACCGACAGGCAACCGGCGCGAAGCCCCCGGCTTTGACAGGAGCAATCCATGATCCCGGTTCAAGGCGTCGAGGGACAGACCATTGCCGTCCTGGGGCTTGGTCGTTCGGGCAAGGCCACGGCTGCCGCACTGGCCGCTGGCGGCGCAAAGGTTGTTGCCTGGGACGACGGCAACGACACGCGCGCCGCCGCGGCAGCCGATGGTCTGACGATTGCCGACCTGACCCGCGACGACGCCTGGGCGGGCATCAGCGCGCTCATCACCAGTCCCGGCATCCCGCATCTCTACCCCAGGCCGCATCCCGTGATCGCCAAGGCCTATGCCCTGGGGATTCCGGTGGACAACGACATCGGCCTGTTCTTCCGCAGCTATGCGACCGAGGATTGGGAAGGCTTCGACCGTGCGCCCCGCGTGATTGCCGTGACCGGATCGAACGGCAAGTCCACCACCACCGCGCTGATCCACCATATCCTGCGCGAATCGGGCCGGCCGACGCAGATGGGCGGCAACATCGGCACGGGCGTGCTGTCGCTGGAACCCGCCACCGACGGAGAGGTCGTGGTGCTGGAACTGTCCAGCTACCAGACCGAACTCGCCCGCGCGCTGACGCCCGACGTGGCGGTCTTCACCAACCTGTCGCCCGACCACCTGGACCGCCACGGCGGTCCCGGGGGCTATTTCGCCGCCAAGCGCCGGCTGTTCGCCGAAGGCGGGCCGGACCGGGCGGTAATCGGCGTCGATGAAACCGAGGGGCTGTATCTGGCCAACCAGCTGTCGATGGGGCCGGCCGACGACCGGGTGATCCGCGTGTCTTCCGGGCAGAAGCTGGACGGATCGGCCTGGTCGGTTTTCGCCCGCAAGGGGTTCCTGTGCGAATACCGCAAGGGCCGGCAGGCCGCGTCCATCGACCTGCGCAGCGTTCAGGGGCTGCCCGGCGCGCACAATCACCAGAACGCCTGCGCAGCCTATGCCGCCTGCCGCGCCGTGGGCCTTGCCCCGCGCGAGATCGAACAGGCCTTCCACAGCTTTGCCGGCCTGCCGCATCGCAGCCAGACCGTCGCCGAAATCGGCGGCGTCCGCTATGTCAACGATTCCAAGGCCACCAATGTCGATGCGGCGGCCAAGGCCCTGCAGGCCTTCGACCGCATCCGTTGGATCGCCGGCGGCCTGGGCAAGGAGGGCGGCATCGCCGCCCTGGCGCCGCATCTGGGCCGCGTGACCAAGGCCTATCTGATCGGTCATTCGGCCCGCGACTTCGCGCTCGAGATCGGCCAGACCCCCTACGAGATCGCCGAGACGATGGAAGCCGCCGTCGCCCGCGCCGCGGCCGAGGCCGAGCCGGGCGAGACCGTGCTGCTGGCCCCCGCCGCCGCCAGCTTCGACCAGTATCCCAACTTCGAACGGCGCGGCGACCACTTTACCGCGCTCGTGAAGGCCCTGGCCGGCTGATCACGCCCAGTTCGGCGGACGCTTTTCCAAAAAGGCCGCCATGCCCTCGGCGGTTTCGGGCAGCAGGATGTTCTGGCACATCGCGGCGCCGGCCTGGTCGTAAGCCTCGGCCAGGCCCAGGCGCATCTGGTCGTGGAAGGCCCGCTTGCCCAGCCGGATCGCTTGGGGCAGCTTGGCGGCGACGGTGGCCGCCAGGCTCATGGCGGTGTGCGTCAGCGCCTCGGGCGGGGCGATCCGGTTGACCAGGCCAAGCTGCAGGGCGCGGTCGGCGTCGATGAAATCGCCGGTCACCAGCATCTCGAAGGCGGCCTTTGGCGGCACCGCCCGCGTCAGCGCAACCATTGGGGTGGAACAGAACAGGCCGATGTTCACGCCGTTCACGCCGAACCGCGCGCCCGTCGCCGCCACCGCCATGTCGCACGAGGCGACAAGCTGGCATCCGGCCGCCGTGGCGATCCCCTGAACTTCGGCGATGACGGGCTGGGGCAGGTCCTGGATCATCTGCATCATCCGCGCGCAACTGCCGAACAGATCGTCGAAGGCGGCCTTGCCGCCATCCGCCTGCACGCGCGCGCCCTGCATCTGGCGCAGGTCGTGGCCCGCACAGAAGGCCTTGCCGCGGGCCGCAAGCACGATCACCCGGATGCCCGCGTCCGCGGCGATGTCGTCGAACTGCGCGGTCAGCGCCGCGATCATCGCCGGGGATAGGGCGTTGAAGTTTTCGGGGCTGTTCAGTTCCAGCCGGGCGATATGGTCGCGATCCTGCCGCAGGACGAGGTCGTTCATCGTCTTGATCTCCCTTCGGGTTTGGGGCAACTCTACGCCGGGGTCGCCAAGGGGGAAAGCTTGGATATCGTGATGGACGGGCCGGCGCTGAACGCGTTCCTGGCCAGGATCTTTCCGCAGATCGCGGAAAACTGCCGGGTGGAAGGCGTCGCGCAGGACGTCACGACGGTGCGCTGGCTGGTGGACGAACGGCATCTGCGGCCCGGCGGGACCGTCAGCGGACCCACCATCTTCGCCCTGGCCGATTGCGCCGTCTATTGCGCGCTGCTGTCGCGCATCGGCCCGGTCGAGATGGCGGTGACGACCAGCGCCTCGCTGGACTTCCTGCGCAAGCCTGCGGCGGGCCGCGATCTGCTGGCGGAATGCCGGCTGCTCAAGGTGGGGCGCAGCCTTGCCGTGGCCGAGGCGCTGGTCTTTTCCGAAGGAACGCCCGAGCCGGTGGCACGGACCTCGATGACCTACGCGATTCCGCCAAAGCGGCCCTGAAACAGCGGCTTAGTGCGTGGTATCATGGTACCTATTTGGCAGTCCGCTGATTTCACAAGAAAAACAGTCTCTTTCGTCGCTTGACGGCCGGTGCCGGATGGCCGATACACGCGCACCTCGGATTTGCACGACCCTGAAGGGACGAAAGATGAAAACCTATACCGCGAAACCGGCGGAGATCGAGAAGAAGTGGATCCTGATCGACGCCGAGGGCGTCGTTCTGGGCCGCCTCGCCACGATCGTCGCCAATCGCCTGCGCGGCAAGCACAAGCCGACCTTCACCCCGCACATGGACATGGGTGACAATGTCATCATCATCAACGCCGACAAGGTGCAGATGACCGGCAGCAAGCGCGACGACAAGAAATACTACTGGCACACCGGCCATCCGGGCGGCATCAAGCACCGCACCGCGCGCCAGGTGCTGGAAGGCGCCCATCCCGAACGCGTGGTCATCAAGGCCGTCGAGCGCATGATCAGCCGCAACAAGCTGGGCAAGCAGCAGATGACCCACCTGCGCGTCTATGCCGGTGCCGAACACCCGCACGAAGCGCAGCAGCCCGAAGTTCTGGACGTCAAGGTCCTGAACCCCAAGAACACCCGGAGCGCGTGACCATGGCCGAAGACATCAAGAGCCTCGACGATCTGAAATCCGTCGTGTCGGGCACTGCCGCCGTGGCGGAAGCCCCCGTCCGCCGCGAGG
>NZ_JBVFUV010000003.1:0-10000 GCF_055693925.1 Paracoccus sp. BR5-17 | reverse complement strand
GCGGTTCCTGGAAACAGCCCTCCACAAGACCGTACCCGAAACCGACACAGGTGGACTGGTAGAGAATACCAAGGCGCTTGAGAGAACCACATTTAAGGAACTCGGCAAAATACCTCCGTAAGTTCGCGAGAAGGAGGCCCGATTGGTGCGCAAGCATCGGTCGGGGGCACAAACCAGGGGGTGGCGACTGTTTACTAAAAACACAGGGCTCTGCGAAGCCGCAAGGCGACGTATAGGGTCTGACGCCTGCCCGGTGCCGGAAGGTTAAAAGGAGAGGTGCAAGCCTTGAATTGAAGCCCCGGTAAACGGCGGCCGTAACTATAACGGTCCTAAGGTAGCGAAATTCCTTGTCGGGTAAGTTCCGACCTGCACGAATGGCGTAACGACTTCCCCGCTGTCTCAAATGTGGACTCAGCGAAATTGAACTGTCTGTGAAGATGCAGACTTCCCGCGGTTAGACGGAAAGACCCCATGCACCTTTACTCCAACTTCGCACTGGCATCAGGATTGCGATGTGCAGGATAGGCGGTAGGCTTTGAAGCGGGGACGCCAGTTCCCGTGGAGCCGCCCTTGAGATACCGCCCTTCGCTGTTCTGATGTCTAACCGCGGCCCGTCATCCGGGTCCGGGACCCTGCGTGGTGGGGAGTTTGACTGGGGCGGTCGCCTCCCAAACAGTAACGGAGGCGCGCGAAGGTTGGCTCAGAGCGGTCGGAAATCGCTCGTTGAGTGCAATGGCAGAAGCCAGCCTGACTGCAAGACTGACACGTCGAGCAGAGTCGAAAGACGGCCATAGTGATCCGGTGGTCCCGAGTGGAAGGGCCATCGCTCAACGGATAAAAGGTACGCTGGGGATAACAGGCTGATGATGCCCAAGAGTCCATATCGACGGCATCGTTTGGCACCTCGATGTCGGCTCATCTCATCCTGGGGCTGGAGCAGGTCCCAAGGGTATGGCTGTTCGCCATTTAAAGAGGTACGTGAGCTGGGTTTAGAACGTCGTGAGACAGTTCGGTCCCTATCTGCCGTGGGTGTTGGAGACTTGAGAGGAGTTGCCCCTAGTACGAGAGGACCGGGGTGAACGTTCCACTGGTGGACCTGTTGTCGTGCCAACGGCAGTGCAGGGTAGCTATGAACGGACAGGATAAACGCTGAAGGCATCTAAGCGTGAAGCCCCCCTCGAAACAAGGTCTCCCTTGAGAGCCGTGGAAGACCACCACGTCGATAGGCCGGAGGTGTAAGCGTGGCAACACGTTCAGCTGACCGGTACTAATGGCTCGATAGGCTTGATTTGATCCGGAAGAAGGCAGACCCTTCCTCCCCGCATCCTTGGACAACACCATCCCGCACACCCCCAAAAGGGCGCGCGGGACAACGCTGAGCGTGTCTTTCCCGGTCTGGTGGCTACAGCCGCGAGCAAAACACCCGATCCCATCCCGAACTCGGCCGTTAAGTGCCGCGGCGCCGATGGTACTGCGTCTCAAGACGTGGGAGAGTAGGTCACCGCCAGACCTGGAAAGACACGCAACCCTCTCTGAAACGAGCCCGCCAAACATCCCTGCCGCGGGGTAGAGCAGCCCGGTAGCTCGTCAGGCTCATAACCTGAAGGCCGCAGGTTCAAATCCTGCCCCCGCAACCAGAATATTCGCGTTATAAAACGCTTAAGCGCCGCCCTCCGGGGCGGCGTTTGCGTTCCAACGCTCGTGGAAGCACTGTGGAAGCAAGAGGGGCCGAAGTCCTTCGCACTCTAGCTTCCTCCTCCTGCGCTTGAATCAGTGCTACGCTGGTTGCCTTCCCGTCGCGCGAGCCACGGCGAGGGGACGAGATCATCTATGAACATCGTGACTTGCTATTCGACACCTTCCAGGTCGAACCACGAAACATTTTACTAGCTTGCGAACCCCAAGGGCGAACTGTCACGTGGCGAGCAGAAGAGCCTGCAGACCGACCGCGTCATCCTGGTTCCTGGCCCCGAGGAGGAGCAGCGGGTCGTCCAGCGCATGTACGAGATGTTCGTGAACGAGGGGCGTGCCGAGCGCGAGATTGCGGAGCTCCTGAACGCCGAAGGACATCGCACCGATCTCGGCAGGCTGTGGACCCGGGCAGCCTCGCGGGCGCGGGTCGCGATGGCTTCGGCGTCGGGTGCCTCGGGCTTGGGGGCCTTCGGCTGGCTGCGCGTCTCTGCCGCGCGCGCCTGCGCCTCGGGTGCGTCAGTCTTGTCGTCAGGCATGGTGATCTCCTCGGTCGCTGCCGTGTCGGGGGTGTCGTCGGCCGGGGCGGCCGGGGTCGTCTTGTCGGTCATCGGGGATGCTCCTTCGCTGGTTTCGGCGTCCCGGCGATGGAGGACGCAGTCGTGATGTTCGCCCTTGGCGCGAAAGCCCGCGGCGGGATCGGCGCCGACCGGCACGGCCGAAATTTCGAACGGGGTCCAGTCGACCGCGCGCCAAAGCTCGCGCCCGCCATCGGGCTTGGAGATGTCGAAGCGGTGGACCTGGTAGCCGATCGAGACGGCGCGGATGTGCCCGGCCTGAATGTCGCGCCAGATCGGCTCGACGTCGGCACGCTCGCTGATCCGCACCTGCGCGATGCCGCGACCGTTCTCGATCCGGGCCGAGCCGGGCACGACCGAGCCGATGACGGCGTCGAGCGTGTCGATCTCGTGCACCTTCAGGAAGGGCGCGCCCGCGTTCAGCCGGTCGAGCCGGACATGGGAGGGATCAAGGCTCAGTTCCTCGTCATAGGGTTCACCGAAGAAACTGGCGCGACGAACGCGAGCGCCTGCCGACCAGATCACTTCGACGGTGCGCGCGTCATTGTCGACGCTGTTCGGCGCAAGCTCCGCCGACCGGCGCAGGGCCGGCAGTTCGATCATTGTATCCATGGGGTCAGTCCTGTTGGTCGGCCTGCGCCGGGGTGGTTTCCGGATCGGCGGGGGCTGTCGGGTCGCCCGCCTGCGCGCTGCCGGTCTTGGTGACGCGGCGCGGGTCGCTGTCGAGCACGAGGCCGAGGTCGTCGAGCTTCGCGTTGGTCGCCGCGATCTCTGCCAGCACCGCGTCGGGGTTGCCGAGTTGGGCCGCATCCTCGCCGCAGGCGTCGTTCGCCTGAATGCCGGGAAGTCCAGTTCTTTATCGCCCGCCGACGGAGACAGTTCCGTGGACTACCCGCCCCGAAAGAGCGGTGGTCGTCGCAGGAAACGCATCCGCATCGGAGGAATTGATGAAGCATCACAGTAAGATAATGCCGCCCAAGCCCGGGCAGGACGGATAGTGCCCCAGGGCATGGTGTATGAGCGCCGACCCCCGGAAAGATTAGGGTTCGATCAGGATGCCACGGCGGGCAGCCTGACGTTGGGATTGTCGGTGACGCGGGCGAGCGTTTCAAGGCTCATATAGCGCCGGGCGACGGTCCACTCGTCGTTTGTCTCGAGCATCAGCGCGCCGACGAGACGAATGACTGCATCATCGTTCGGAAAGATGCCGATCACGTCAGCGCGTCGCTTCACCTCGCGGTTCACCCGTTCCAGTGGATTTGTGCTGGCGATCTGAGCCCAGTGTTCGCGGGGGAAGGACATGTAGGCCAGCACGTCGTCACGGGAGGCGTCCATCAGGGCGCCCAGCTTCGACTGCTTCTCACGCAACGCATCCGCGACGATATCCCACTGCTTTTCCGCCTCGGCCTTGGTTTGCCTCGAGCGAAGATCGTCTTCAGCATCGCCGCCATGGCGGTGCGGCTCTTGGCTGGAGCATGGGCCAAGGCGTTGCGCATCCAATGAACCCGGCATCTCTGGTGGGTTGCGTTGAAGACCCGGCGCGCGGCGGCCCGCAGACCCTTGTGGTCGTCGGCGATTACCAGCTTCACGCCGCGCAAACCGCGGTCGGCTAAGGAGCGCAGGAACTTCATCCAGAACGCCTCGGCCTCAGAGAGGCCAGTCGCGACCCCCAGCACCTCGCGCTTGCCATCCTCGTTCACGGCGACAGCGATTATCACGGCATGGCTGACAATCCGCCCGCCTTCGCGCACCTTCAGGTAGGTCGCGTCGAGCCACAGGTAGGGCCAAGCGCCCTCCAACGGACGGCTCAGGAACGCATTCACCCGCTCGTCGATCTCGGCGCAGAGGCGGCTGACCTGGCTTTTGGACATGCCGCCTGCGCCCATGGCCTTGACCAGGTCGTCGACCGAGCGGGTTGAGACACCGTGAACATAGGCTTCCTGGATCACCGCCACCAAGGCCTTCTCGGCTGTGCGGCGCGGTTCCAGAAAGCTGGGAAAGTAGCTGCCCTTCCGGAGCTTCGGGATCTCCAGCGTGATCCGCCCGGCACGGGTGTCCCAATCGCGGTCACGGTATCCGTTGCGCTGAACCTCCCGCAGGGGCGTTCGCGCCCCCTTGGCAGCCCCTGTCCGCGCCTCAACTTCGGCTTCCATGATCCGCTCGGCCGCAAAGGCCAGCATCTCGCGCACGAGATCGCCATCAGCCTGCTTCTCAACCAGCTCGATTAGCGCCATTCTGTCATTGGTCATCGTCGTCTCCATTCCAGGTTTCAGGTCTTGCAACCCAAACCTACTCCGAAGATCGGCGATGACCGCCAGCGTTACCTACGGCCGCGCGCTGCGCTACGCCAAAGGCTCCGCGCGCGGCCTCCTACACCACCACATGGGACACAGCCGCAGGACGCGCGCCTGGACCAAAGCGTCCTGTCGCGCATCGCCGCGTTCAAGGCCATGTCGGTGAAAGAGTTGAAGACCGAATGGGAACGGCTTCTCGGCAGCGCCGCACCGAACAACAGCCGCGCCTTTCTCGAGTCCCGCATCGCCTATCGCCTGCAGGAACTGACCTATGGCGGGCCGGACCAGGAGACCCGTCGCATGCTGGACCTGCTTGCCGACGAGGTCGAGGGCGTCTCCCGCCGCAAGAACCAGATCGCAGATCCCCGCAATCCGGTGGCGGGCACCCGGCTGATCCGGGAATGGAACGGGGTCGAGCACACCATCACCGTGCTGAAGGACGGTTTTGAGTGGCAGGGCCGCAAGTACAAATCCCTTTCGGGCATCGCCCGTGAGATCACCGGCGTGCGCTGGAACGGCTATCGCTTCTTCGGGCTGCAGGTCCGACCGCGGGAGGTTTGACCATGGACATGAACACGCGCCCCGGCCGCCGCCTGCGCTGCGCCATTTACACCCGCAAGTCGAGCGAGGAAGGGCTCGACATGGAATTCAACAGCCTCGACGCCCAGCGGGAGGCCTGCGAGGCCTATATCGCCAGCCAGAAATCCGAGGGCTGGGTCGCCACCCGCGACCGCTATGACGACGGCGGCTTCTCGGGCGGCAACCTGGACCGGCCGGGGCTGAAGCAGCTGCTGGCCGACATCGACGACGGGCTGATCGACGTGGTCGTGGTCTACAAGATCGACCGTCTGAGCCGTGCGCTGATGGATTTCTCGAGGCTGGTCGAGGTCTTCGACCGCAACGGCGTCACCTTCGTCTCGGTCACGCAATCCTTCAACACGACCACCTCGATGGGGCGGCTGACGCTGAACATCCTGCTCAGCTTCGCCCAGTTCGAACGCGAGGTCATCGGCGAACGCATCCGCGACAAGGTTGCCGCCTCGCGCAAGCGCGGGATCTGGATGGGGGGCTATGTGCCGCTCGGCTACGATGTGCAGGACCGCAAGCTGGTGATCAACGAGACCGAGGCCGCCTCGGTGCGCCGGATCTTCGACCGGTTCGTCGAACTCGGCTCGGCCACGATGTTGGCGAAGGAACTGCGGCGGGAGGGGTTTCGCAGCAAGCAGGGCACGCTGATCGACAAGGGTTACCTCTATCGGGTGCTCCGCAATCGCGTCTATCGCGGCGAGGCCGTCCACAAGGGCAAGGCCTATCCCGGCGAACACGACGCCATCGTCACCGACAAGGTCTGGGATCAGGTCGATGCCATCCTGCAGGGCAACCGCCACGCCCGCTCCAGCAACAGCCGCATGCAGACGCCAGCGCCGCTGAAGGGCCTGATCTTCACCGACACCGGCGCGGCGATGACCCCGACCGCGACCAAGAAACGCGGCAAGCTCTACCGCTATTACGTGTCGATGGACGTGATCAAGAACCGCACGACGGAGGACGACAGCGGCGGCGATCAAGCACCGGTCCGCCTGCCTGCGGGCATGGTCGAGGACGCCATCGTCACCGAGGTCCGGCGCATTCTACAGACGCCCGAGGTGGTCACGCAGGTGTTGGCGGCGCTGAAGCGCGATCAGGTGTCCGAGGCCGAGGCCATTGCGGCGCTGCATGATTTCAACACCCTCTGGGCGCAGCTGTTTCCGCTCGAGCAGGCGCGGATCATCCAACTTCTGGTCCGGCGCGTCACCGTCACCGCCGCCGGGCTGGAGGTCGACATCCGGCGCGAAGGCGTCGCGGGCGTCATCCGCGAGATGATCGCCCCACGCGACATGGAGGCCGCCGAATGACCCGAAGCAATGACACGATCCGCGTGCTGATCCCCCTGAAGCTGCGCAAGAAGAACGGGCGGCCCAAGATCATGCCGCCCGCCGACTACAGCCCGAGCGAGGATCAGACGCAGGACCCGCACATCCTACGCGCCATCGGCCGGGCATGGGGCTGGCGGCGGCGCATGGAGGCAGGCGAGTTCGCCACGATCCAGGAACTGGCCGAGGCCGTCGGTCTGGCCGAACGCCACGTCAGCCGCCAGCTGCGCCTCGCCTATCTGGCGCCAGAGGTGCTCAAACGCCTGACCTGCGGCCGCGAAGCATCGGCGGTCAGCCTCTATGATATGTGTTTTCTGGCGGCAGAACTTTGGGGGGAGCAGGCCGAGCGGGCGTTTCGGTGAAAATACGGCGTACACCAACACCAGGCCCTAATGCCACCACGGCACTTTGACCCAGTTTGTCCGAAGAAAGGTCTGAAAGTTCAGCCTTGGGCCCGCACGTAGCTGGAGAGCTGGCGATCGAAGGCCTGTGACGCAGGACTGTTAGTGGAAGCACCAGCGGTTACGTTGCTGACCACTCTAAGCAGACCTTCACTTAGGGTGAACGATCCCGACGGCTGAGAGGGCTGCGAGCAAGCCGTTGATTTTTCGTTGCTTTCCTGCGCCATGTCGATATCTCCCCGTGACTCGTTTTCTCTATACCCTGAACTTCTTGACATGAGCAAGCAACACATTTCTGATGGCAAAGTCGCGATTATCCACATTTTATCCACAGGCCATCAATGTCGCCCAACCCTTCATCACAACCCGAACTTATCTTTGGCCTGGTTGGCCCCATCGGCACCGACATGAACTCTGTTCAGATTGCTTTGGAAGCCTCATTGCGCAGTGTGGGTTACACGCCTCACGTTATCCACCTCACCAAAGTTGTTCCTGCGGCACTACCCCACCTCACTTCACCGGTGACCTATGACGAGAAGATACAATTCGTAAACGAGCTCTGTGAGAAGACTAAAAAAAGGACATCCTCGCTCGGTTTGCTATTCTTGAAATCTGCAATATTCGTCAGAAAATCAACGAAAATCACGAAATTCCAGACGCGCCAAATCTTCCCGTCCCTGGCACGGCCTACATAATCAGACAGCTCAAGCGAGAGGAAGAAGTTGAATTTCTACGATCCATTTATGGTCGTAGATTTATTCAAGTTTCCGCTATCGTTGACCATCATACACAAATAAAGTCTGTCGAGTCCATTATAAACGGCGAAAGGCCTGACCTTCACGGCTCAGAGCTGAGAAAGAAAGTTGATGAGTTAATAGATACCGATCAAGAGGAGGGCGACAACGAGTATGGACAGCGGCTTTCTCGAACTTTTCAGTACGGAGATTTCTTTGTTGACGCGAGCCACACTCAAACACTAAGCCAGCAAACCAATCGCTTCATTCGAGCCTTATTCGGCGCAACGGAAATTAGCCCAACCATTGACGAATTCGGGAGCTATTTAGCAAAAGCGGCCGCCATAAGAACGGTTGATCTTAGCCGGCAAGTCGGCGCTGCAATTTTGACGAATAGTGGAGACGTGATCTCATTGGGGTGCAATGAGGTACCCCGAGCAGGGGGCGGAAATTATTGGGCCTCGGACATTAATCCTCAACGTGACATCGATAGAAAGTTCGACGCCAACAAGCTCGCTACAAACCAAATAATCAGTGATTTCGTTAAAGCCATCGACAAGCACGGCTCACTTAAAATGAGCTCCGAAGAATTGCTCGCAGATGGAGAGTTCCAAAAATTACTCAAGAAAAGCTTGGTATCTGATATTACAGAATTTGGTCGAATGACTCACGCGGAAATGTCGGCGCTAATGGATGCGGTCCGATTGGGACGATCCGTAAATGGCTCGACTATTTATGTGACAACTTACCCTTGCCACAATTGTGCAAAACACCTCATTGCGTCTGGTGTCAAACGAATCGTGTACATCGAGCCATACCCCAAGAGCCGAGCCATGGCTCTCCATGACGACGCTATAACCGTCGACCAACAGTCGGTCGACAAAGTTATACTCAGCCACTTTCACGGAATTGCTCCCAAAAGATATCGCGACATTTTCGAGAAGGGTGGCAGAAAGAACAGAGATGGTCGCGCAAAGGTATGGTACGAAGATGAGCCAAAACCTCTCGTTGGCGACAGATTTTCCATGCACGTACTCTTTGAGCCGGAAGTCGTGCGCCAGCTCGCCGAAACCTTGAGTGGAATTAATCCGCAGTAGTCATTATGGATAATTTTAAACCTTAACGAAAGTAGTGGAAGTATTCTTTCAGAACGCGGCTGTCAATTTTGACTGCCCCTATCATTCTACAATTTGCCGCACATCAAGGGCCTCAATGAAAACTCGCCTGGAAGGACGTCGCGGTCAGCGAGACATGCGCGTCCAGCGGCGGGTGCAGCTCGAACGCCTTGGGCTCGCGGGCGAAGTTCCACAGGCGGAACAGGGACCATTCCGACCGCCGCCCCTCGGCCATAGCCAGCTCGTTGCGGCTGATGTGGAACGGCGTACGCTCCCAGCCGTTTGTCGTCTTCACCTCGATCAGGCGCGGACTTCCATCCAGCGCGAAGCTGGCAATATCGTAGCCGGCTCCGTCGCCATCCTCCTCCGACACCCACCGGACATTCCGCGCAAGGTCGTCGCGGCCTGCTGATTTCAGGGTAGCACGTTCGTGCGCCAGGACGCGCTCCTCACCGGCACGGCCGAGGGCGCGGTTTCGCTCGTCTCTCGCCGCGACATCGAATTTGCGGGCGATGTGCAGCATCTGCTCCAGTTCCTGCGGCGGCGGCTGGTTCGACAGCGTGGGCGGTGGCCCGATCCAGATCGGCGCAGCGTCGGCCAGACCGGTCGGCGGTCGCGCAGCAGGATGGCGGCCGAGCCAGGCCGGGTTCAGTGCCAGCCAGCGCGCCACGGCATCCACCAGCGCCATCTGGAAATTGAAGGCAGGCTTGTAGCCCGGGATCCAGTCCTCACCCAGCCCCTTCAGCACGGCGCTGATGTTCTGGTGCTTGAACTCGACCGATCCCTCGGACCGATCGTTCAACAGCGGCAGAAGCCCGCGCCGGTGCTCGGCCTTGTTGTAGGGACGACCAGAGACGTCGTCGGCCAGCATCGCGAAGTAATCCGCGACGATCAGGTCGTTCTCTTGATCAGTCCAGGCCCCATTTGACATTGCGCCAGGCTAGGGCCGGAAACTGCGTTTGTCATCAGAGACTTCGCGCAAAACTCCCAAGACATACCAACGACCACGCCGCCCGTGTCGCGTCGCCATCTGTTTTGAGACAAGCCGAACCCAGCGAAACAGGGGCGCAGCGCGACCTCGTCAGATTACTGAAATATATGGGGATTTTGAATCCGTCTCGCCGGGAGCGAAGGGCGGGTGGAAAGAGACGCTGGGCGTTCGGAGACCGGTCTCGCGCGGCTGGCCAGTCTCCGAAGGGCGGATGGTCTCTGCAAACCCCTTTGGCACATAAAGAAAAAGGCCCCGCGAGGGACCTGTTTTCGGGTTTGCAATGTG
>NZ_JBVFUV010000002.1:120000-198862 GCF_055693925.1 Paracoccus sp. BR5-17 | reverse complement strand
CTATCCGCACATGTTCTCGGGGGGCAGCGGCAGCGCATCGCCATTGCCCGGGCGCTGATGCTGAACCCGTCGCTGCTGGTGCTGGACGAGCCGGTTTCCGCGCTTGACCTGTCGGTGCAGGCGCAGGTCCTGAACCTGCTGGCCGACCTGCAGGACGAGATGGGCCTGACCTATGTCTTCGTCAGCCACGACCTGTCGGTGGTCCGCTATATCGCCGACGAGGTGATGGTGATCTCGCAGGGCGAGGCGGTCGAGCAGGGCCCGCGCGAGGCGATCTTCGCCAACCCGACCCATCCCTATACGCGCCAGCTGTTCGCCGCGACCCCTGTCACCGACATCGAGGCGATCCGCGCCCGCGTCGCCCGCCGCAAGGCCGCCCGGCAGGCCATGACCGCCTGACTTGGACCGGCCGCGGCCGGCGCGTGGGGGCCCGGGGCCGTCAGCCCGGTCCGATCACCGCGCGGATCGCCAGGGCCACGACCAGCAGCGCCGCGACCCCTGCGGCCCACAGGGCCAGGAACCACAGGATCCGGCGCAGGCCCTCGGGCATCAGTGGTATCCTTCGCTGGCGTCGGTCTTGCCGCGGAACACCCAGTAGGCATAGGCGGTATAGGCCAGGATCATCGGGATCAGCACCGCCGCGCCGACCAGCGTGAAGGCCAGGCTGCTGTCGGGGGCGGCGGCCTCCTTGATGGTCAGCGACGGCGGCACCATCATCGGATAGAAGCTGATGCCGATGCCCACGAAGCTGACCACGAAGAAGCCCAGGGCGGCCAGGAAGGGCTGCACGTCCCTAGACTGCTTCAGGCCCGAATAGAACAGCCAGGCCAGCACCAGCATCAGCAGCGGCACCGCCATCGTCCACAGGCGGCCGGGAAGGCTGAACCACCGCTGGAAATAGACCGCGTCCTGAAACGGCGTCAGCAGGCTGACCACGCCGATCAGCACCAGCGTCGCCGTGCCCAGCCACCAGGCATGGCCGCGCATCTGCGCCTGCAGGTCGCCCTGGGTCTTCATGACCAGCCATGTCGCGCCCAGCAGCCCGTATCCGATGACCACCGCCAGCCCCGTCAGCAGCGAGAAGGGCGTCAGCCAGTCGAACCAGTCCCCGGCATAGGCGCGCCCCTCGACCTCGATTCCCTGGACGATCGCGCCAAGCGCGATGCCCTGGCAAAGTGCCGCGATCAGCGAGCCGCCGAAGAAGGCCAGATCCCAGACCGGCTTCCAGCGGCGCGTCCGCCAGCGGTATTCGAACGACACGCCCCGGAAGATCAGCGCCAGGAGCATCAGCATGATGGGCATGTACAGCGCCGGCATGACCACCGCATAGGCCAGCGGAAAGACCGCGAACAACCCGCCGCCGCCCAGGACCAGCCAGGTCTCGTTGCCGTCCCAGACCGGGGCCACGGTGTTCATCATCAGGTCGCGGTCGGCCTCGGACCGGCCCAGCGGGAACAGGATGCCCAGGCCCAGGTCGAAGCCGTCCAGGACCACATAGGTCAGCACCGCGAAGGCGATCAGGCCGGCCCAGACGAAGGCAAGATCAACGGGCATGGGCGGGTCCTTCCTCCTGGTCAGAGATGATCTCGGGATCCATCGCCGGGCCGGGGGTGATGCCGGCCGTCCTGATCGGCCCGTCGCGCAGGCCCAGGCTCAGCGTCGCCGCCGGATTGTTCATCAGGCGCAGGATGTAATAGGTGCCGACGCCGAAGACGAAGAAATAGACCGCGATGAACGCCATCAGCGAGGTTGCGACGGCGGGCGCGTCCACCGGCGCCAGGCTGTCGCTGGTGCGCAGCATGCCATAGACGGTATAGGGCTGCCGGCCGACCTCGGTGGTGATCCAGCCGGCAAGGACCGCCACGAAGCCGCTGGGGCCCATCAGCAGCGCCGCGCGGTGCAGCCAGGGCAGATCGTAGAGCCGCCCCTTCCAGCGGGCCCAGAGGCTCCAGACGCCCAGGCCCAGCATCGCGAAGCCAAGCCCGACCATCACGCGGAAGCTGAAGAACACGATCGCCACCGGCGGCTCCTCGTCGTCGGGGATGGTGTCCAGGCCGTCCAGGGGCGCGTTCAGATCGTGCCTGAGGATCAGGGAACTGGCCTTGGGGATCTCGACGGCATAGTCGATGCGCCGTTCCTGCGGGTTCGGGATGCCGAAGAGGATCAGGGGGGCGCCTTCGGGATGGCTGTCGTAATGGCCCTCCATCGCCATGATCTTCGCGGGCTGGTGTTCCAGCGTGTTCAGCCCGTGCATGTCGCCCGCGAAGATCTGGATCGGGGTCACGATCGCCGCCATCCACATCGCCATCGAGAACATCCGCCGCGCCTCGGGGTCGGTGCGGTCGCGCAGCAGATGCAGCGCGCCCGCCGCCCCGACCACCAGCGAGGTGGTCAGATAGGCCGCCAGCACCATGTGGACCAGCCGGTAGGGGAAGGACGGGTTGAAGATGACCGCCCACCAGTCCTCGGGAACGAACTGCCCGGCCTCGTTGATGCCGAAGCCCGCGGGCGTGTGCATCCAGCTGTTGACGCTGAGGATCCAGGTCGCCGACATCAGCGTGCCAAGAGCCACCATCGCCGTGGCGAACATGTGCAGCCCGTCGCCGACCCGCCTGCGCCCGAACAGCATGACCCCCAGGAACCCCGCCTCGAGGAAGAAGGCCGACAGCACCTCGTAGGCCATCAGCGGGCCGACCACGGGCCCGGCCTTGTCGGAAAAGACCGACCAGTTGGTTCCGAACTGGTAGGACATCACGATGCCCGACACCACGCCCATGCCGAAGGCCACGGCGAAGATCTTCTTCCAGTATTCGAACAGCTTCAGGTAGGTCTCGTCCCGCGTCCGCAGCCACAGCGCGTTCAGCACCGCCAGATAGCTGGCCAGCCCGATCGAGAAGGCCGGGAAGATGATGTGGAAGGACACCGTGAAGGCGAACTGGAAGCGCGCCAGCGTCTCGGCACTGAACCCCTCAAGCATGGCGCATCACCTCGTGGCTGCCGGGCGCGACCGCCGCGGACGGTGGCCGGTCGCGGAGCCCTGGGAATCGCGAAGCGGGTCGCCGGACATCAGGGGCATGACGGATCCTTTCCCTCGATCGCCCTGCGCCCCAGGCAGGAGCCAAGGCGAACCGGTGACACAGTCACCCTGCCCGGAAAAAGAGCTACCGGCCGCAGAAGTTCCAAAGGCCTGCAACGAAGCTGCCCCCTTGCGTGCAGGGGGATCGGATTGCCCCGGATGCCGAACCGGCGGGCACCGCGGCGGGCTGTCGCCCTCCTGCCGTGCGACGCGGCAGGGGCTTGCCGCGGCAGGCCGTCTGGTGCCTAGTCTTGAAGATGCCGCGCCAATCGCCCAGGTGTGACGACGATCCCCTGGGGCCTGCCCGCGGCGGCCCATCCGCAAGGAGCCCCCGCATGACGAGGCCCGCCCATTCGGAGACCCACATCGTCCACCGCATCGGCTGGCTGCGCGCCGCCGTGCTGGGGGCCAATGACGGGATCCTCTCCACCTCGAGCCTGGTGGTCGGCGTTGCCGCCGCCGGCACGGGACGGGCCGAGGTCCTGGTCGCCGGGCTGGCGGGGCTTGTCGCCGGGGCCATGTCGATGGCGGCGGGCGAATACGTCTCGGTCAGTTCGCAGACCGATGCCGAGATGGCCGAGCTGGCGCGCGAACGCCAGGAACTGGCCGAGATGCCCGAGGCCGAGCTTGAGGAGCTGGCCCGCATCTATCAGGCGCGCGGCCTGACGCGCGATCTGGCCCGGCAGGTCGCGGTGCAACTGACCGCGCAGGACGCGCTTGGCGCCCATGCCCGCGACGAACTGGGCATCTCTGAAGTCATGACCGCGCGGCCGGTGCAGGCGGCGGCGGTTTCGGCGCTGACCTTCGCGGCGGGCGCGGCGGTGCCGCTGATCGTGGCGGCACTGGCCCCGGCCGCGCAGATCGGCACCTTCGTGGCGGCGGCGGCGGTGCCGGGCCTGGCCCTGCTGGGCGGCCTGGGCGCTTCCGCAGGCGGTGCGCGGGTTCTTCGTGGGGCGATGCGGGTGGCGCTGTGGGGGGTTCTGGCGATGGGCGCGACCGCCCTGGTGGGCAGGCTGTTCGGCGTCGCCGTCGCCTGAGCAAGGGCCCGATGCGGGGTCCTGCCCCGGACCTGTAAGGTTTCCGTAAGGTTGCGGTGCCAGTCCGGCCGCATTGGCAGCGGATGGCGGGCACATGACAGCGCAGACGATCTGGATCGGCATCGGCTTTCTGGGGCAGGCGCTGTTCAGCGCGCGGTTCGTCATCCAGTGGCTGGCCAGCGAGCGGTCGCGCCGCAGCATCGTGCCGCGCGCCTTCTGGTGGTTCTCGCTGGCGGGCGGGGCGACGCTTCTGGGCTATGCGCTGTGGCGCGGCGATCCGGTCTTCGTGCTGGGACAAGGGCTGGGCCTGGTCGTCTATCTGCGCAACCTGATGCTGATCTACCGGCCCCGCGCCCGGCAGGCCGCCGCCGCATGAGATCCGTCCTTTCCGCCGCGCTGCTGTTCGCCCTGACGGCGCTGTGCCTGATCCTTCTGCGGCCGCTGATGCCGGTGGACGAGACCCGTTACCTTGCCGCCGCATGGGAGATGCGCATCGGCGGATCGCCCTGGGTGCCGCACCTGAACGGCGCGCTTTACGGCCACAAGCCGCCGCTGCTGTTCTGGCTGGTCAATCTGGTCTGGTCGCTGGGCGGGGTGGCCGAATTTCCGGCGCGGCTGATCGGGCCGGGTTTCGCCACCGCCTCGGTGGCGCTGACCGGACTGCTGGGCCTGCGGCTCTGGCCGGGGGATCCGGCCCGCGCCGGGGCGGCGGCGCTGATCCTGGCCGCCCTGCCGGTCTGGCTGCTCTATGGATCGACGACGATGTTCGACGCGATGCTGACCTGCGCCACGCTGCTGGCGATGCTGGCGCTGTGGTCGGCGGCCCGGCGCCCGCGCCCGGTGGCCTGGGCGGCGCTTGGCGCGGCGGTCGCCTTCGGGGTCTATGCCAAGGGGCCGGTCATCCTGATCCACGTCCTGCCGGTGGCGCTGACCATGCCCCTGTGGGCCGGGGCGGGACGGCCATCCCGGGGCGTCTGGGCGCGCGGGCTGGGGCTGGCACTTGGGGTCGCGCTGCTGCTGGTCGGGCTGTGGCTGGTTCCGGCGCTGATCCTGGGTGGGCCGGAATACCGCACCGAGGTCCTGTGGCGCCAGAGCGGCGGTCGCATGGTCGCCTCGTTCGCCCATGAGCGGCCCTGGTGGTTCTTCCTGGCGCTGCTGCCGCTGATGGTCTGGCCCTTCGGCTGGACCCGTGCGGGGCTGGGGGCCTTGCGGCCGCGGCGGCTGGCCGACGATCCGGGCGCGCGGCTGGCGGCCGTCTGGGCGGCAGGCGGGCTGGCGGCCTTCTCGCTCATCAGCGGCAAGCAGGTGCATTATCTGCTGCCCGAGACGCCGGCCCTGGCGCTGCTGCTGGCGGGCGGGCTGCCGGCCCGCCGCTGGGGGCCGGGCGATCTGTGGCTGGCGCTGCCGCTGCTTGCAGCCCTGGCGGGCCTTGCCGCGGCCGGCGCCGGGGGGTCCCCGCGCTGCGCGGACCGGGCCATTCCCTGCCCCCGTGGTCGCTGGCCCTGGGCGCGGCCGTCCTGCTGGCCGGCGCCCTTGCCTTCCTGCGGCTGCGGCCGGCGCCCACCGCCCTTGCCGCCCTGCCCCTGGCGCTGATGATCGGCCTGCATCTGGCGCTGAGCCCGCTTCTGTTCGCCCGTCACGACGTGACGGCGCTTGGCCGGGCGGTCGCGCCGCACGACGCGGCGGGCATCGCCGTCACCGACGGCGTCTATCACGCGCAGCTGAACTTCGCGGGCCGCCTGCGGAACCCCGTCGTCCGGCTGGCCGATGCCGGGGCCGTGGCGGACTGGCGGCAGGCCCACCCGGCAGGGGTGATCCTGGACCGCAAGGGCTTCGCGCTTCCCGGGATGATCCCTGGCGCGACCCTGCCCTATCGCAGCGACAGCTATACCCTTTACCACCCACAGGAGGTCGCGCCATGACGCCCGACATATCCGTCGTCCTTCCGGCCCGGGACGAGGCCGGCAACATCGCCGCGCTTCTGCACGCCATCGCCGCCGTCCTGCGCGACCACGCGCACGAGATCATCGTCGTCGATGACGCCTCGGCCGACGGGACGCGGCAGGAACTGGCGGCCGTGCAGGCGGTCCTGCCGCAGCTTCGCGTGATCTGCCACGACCGGCCCTGCGGCCAGTCCGCCGCCATCCGCACGGGCGTGCTGGCGGCGGCGGGACGGCTGATCGCGACGCTGGACGCCGATCGCCAGAACCCCCCCGAGAACCTGCCCGCGCTGCTGGCCCCGTTCCGGCAGGCGGGTCCGGCGCTTGGGCTGGTGCAGGGTCAGCGCGTCGGGCGGCGCGACCGACGGTCGCGGCGGCTGGCCTCGTGGCTGGCCAACCGCATCCGCGCGGGGCTGCTGCGCGACGGGGTGCGCGACAGCGGCTGCGGGCTGAAGGCCTTTCCGCGCGACGTCTATCTGGCCTTGCCCTATTTCGACCACATCCACCGCTTCATGCCGGCCATGATCGCCCGCGAGGGGTTCGAGGTTCTCACCATCCCCGTCACCCACGCCCCCCGCGCCTGCGGCCGGTCCAAATACGGCAACCTGCAGCGCGCCCTGGAGGGCATCGTCGATCTGATGGGTGCCGCATGGTTGATCCGCCGCCGCCGCCTGCCCCAGGCGCGCGAACTGCCCCAGCCCCGCGAACTGCCGCAGGACGCGGCGCGCCAGGACCGGCGGGACGCGGCATGAGCGTCCTGATCACCGGCTCGGCGGGCTTCATCGGCTTTCACCTGGCCCGCCGCCTGCTGGACGAGGGAACCCGCGTCATCGGCGTGGACGATCACAACCCCTATTACGATCCGGCCCTGAAGGCGGCGCGGGAAGCGCGGCTTCTGGCCTCGGCCCATTACGTCGCGGTCCGCGGCGGCATCGAGACACCGGGCCTGATGGCCGACCTCATGCAGCGGCACCGCCCGCGCGTCCTTGTCCATCTGGCGGCGCAGGCGGGCGTGCGCCATTCGATCGAGGCGCCGGGCAGCTATGTCTCGGCGAACCTCGCGGGCACCTTCCAGGTGCTGGAAGCGGCGCGGGCCTTTCCGCCCGACCACCTGCTGATGGCGTCCAGCAGTTCGGTCTATGGCGGCAGCGGCGGGTTGCCCTGCCGCGAAACCGACCGCACCGACATGCCCCTGTCCTTCTACGCCGCGACCAAGAAGGCGTCGGAATCGATGGCCCATTCCTATGCCGCGCTCTACGGCCTGCCGATCACCATGCTGCGGTTCTTCACCGTCTATGGCCCCTGGGGGCGGCCGGACATGGCGCCGTTCCTGTTCACCTCGGCGCTGTTCGGGGACCGGCCGATCCCGCTGTTCAACCACGGCCGGTTGCAGCGCGACTTCACCTATGTCGATGACCTTGTCGAAGCGGTCCGGGCGCTGATGGATGTGGTCCCGCGTCATCCGGCGGCGCCGATACCGGGCGACAGCCTCTCGCCGGTGGCCCCCTGGCGGGTGGTGAACATCGGCCAGGGCAAGCCGGTCGCGCTGATCGACTTCATCGGCGCGCTGCAACAGGCGGCGGGCCGCAGGGCGCGGCTGGACCTGCTGCCCATGCAGCCCGGCGATGTCGAGGCGACCTGGGCCGACACGAGCCTTCTGCACCGCCTGATCGGACCCCGCCAGCGGACGCCCCTGGCCCTGGGGCTGCGGCGCTATGTCGACTGGTTCTCCAGCCATGATCCGGCGGCGCGGGCCATGCCGCAGGACGGGCGGGTGCTGGAGCATCACCCCTGACCCTTGGCCCGCCGTCAGCCCGCCATCAGCCAGGAGGGCCCGGCGGAAATCGCAGCGTCACCGAGGCGGTGCCGCCCGCCATCGCATAATCCACCGCGACGCCCTGCGCCCGGGCCACGCGGGCGACGATTGCAAGACCCAGGCCCGAGCCCTGCGAGCCCGCCGCCTTGTCGAACAGGCCGTGGCGGAAGCGCGCCCCGGGCGGGACGGTGTTGCTGATCGTCAGCGCGGGTTCCGGGGACAGCACAAGGCGCGGCGTGACGGTGCCGTGGTCGGCCGCGTTGCCCAGCAGGTTGCGCAGGATCAGCGCCAGGGCGTCGGGATCGACGGCCACCGGCAGCGCCGCCATCTCGCCGTCGTCGAACAGCACCGGCCTGCCCAGATCGGCCGCCACCAGCCGCGACACCCGCACCAGATCGGACGGCCCCCTGCCCGCTGGCCCCGCCTCGGCGCGCGACAGGTCCAGCAGCCGGTCGATCAGGTGGCTCATCCGGCCAAGCGCGCCCGCCAGCCGCTCGGGCGCGGCGGCATCGGCCAGGCCGGCGGCGATCAGCTGCGCCTGCCCCGACGCCGCGGCGACCGGGGTGCGCAGTTCGTGCGCGGCGTTGGTGGCGAAGGCGCGTTCCGCCTCCAGCCGGGCGCGGATGGTGTCCAGATAGCCGTTCAGCGCCCGCGGGATCGGCGTCAGTTCGACCGGCAGGTGATCCTCCGCGACCGGCGACAGATCCTGCGCCGACCGGCCGCACAGCACCTCGGCCAGGCGCGTCGCCGGGCGCAGCGCCGAGGCGACGGCCCCGCGCACGGCAAGAAGCGTGGCCAGCAGCACCGGCAGCATCAGCAGCACCAGCCCGCCCCAGGCTTCCAGCAGTTCGTGGCGGCGCACCTCGTCGCTCTGGCCCACCTCGACGACGACGCCGGACTGCGGATCCGTCACCCGGAAGACCCGCCAGCCGGGCACGTCGTGGCCGCCGTCGCGCGACAGCGGCGGCCAGGGAGCATCGGCCACCGGGGTTCCCGCATCGACGATGCGGATGGTGCCGGCGGAACGGGTCAGCCCGCCCGCATCCCCCGCGCCCGCGTACAGATCCAGCGAGAAGCGGGCCGCGCTTTCCAGCGTCTCGTCCATCAGTTCCGACATCTCGTGCGCGATCACCAAGGCGGCAAGCCCGACGGCCACAAGCCAGGCCAGGCTTGCGGCCAGCACCACCCGCCGCACCAGCCTGCCGCGCAGCGACCACGGACGGGGGGCCGGAGCCGTCATGGGATCAGGTATCCCAGGCCCCGCCGGGTCTGGATCGCCTCGGCCCCCAGCTTGGTGCGCAGGCGCGACACGTAGACCTCGACGGCGTTGCCCTCGATCGCGTCGTCGAAGGCATAAAGCCGGTCCTCGAGCGCCTGCTTGGACAGCACCCGGCCTCGCGCCGACAGAAGCGCGTCGAACAGCGCCCATTCGCGCGAGGTCAGCCGGATTTCCTCGCCGTCGCGGAACAGCCGCGCGCCCGCCCGATCGACCGTCAGCGCGCCGACGCGGCTTTCCGGCGCCGGATCGCCCGAGGCGCGGCGGGCCTGGGCGCGCAGACGCGCCTCGACCTCGGCCAGGTCATAGGGCTTGACCACGTAATCGTCGGCCCCCGCATCCAGCCCCGCGATCCGGTCCGAGATACCGTCCCGCGCCGTGGCGATCACCACCGGCACGCGGTTGCCGCCGCGGCGCTGTTCGCGCAGCAGATCCAGCCCCGATCCGTCCGGCAGCGCCAGATCCAGCAGGATCGCCGCGTAATCCGCGACATCGAGCGCCGCCCGGGCGGTGCCTAGATCGGCGGCGTGATCGACGGCATGGCCTTGCGCGCGCAGGAACCGCAGCACCGCATCGGCAATGTCGGCCTCGTCCTCGACCAGAAGGACCCGCATCGACACCTCCTTCACCAGAACCCCCTGATGCCGGGAAGCGGTCCCGGGATCAACGCCCCAGGCGGGGGATCAGCCCAGCCCCAGCAGCGGATAGAGCGACGCGACCAGAAGCACCGCCATGGTCACGTTGAACAGGCGCAGGCGGGTTGCGTTCGACAGCCACTGACGGATCACCGTGCCCAGCCAGGCCCAGACCGAGATCGCCGGGAAGGCCACGAGCGCAAAGGCCGCCGCCACGATCGCCACCGACAGGAAGGACTGGTCGGGCGCATACAGCGTCACCGCCGACAGGCACATGGCCCAGGCCTTCGGGTTGATCCACTGGAACGCGGCCGCCTGCAGCACGGTCATCGGCCGCCCGGCCCCGGCGCCTTCGCCCGGGGGCGGGGCGGTGGCGATCTTGAAGGCCAGCCACAGCAGATAGCCCACCGACAGGACGGCAAGCGCGGTCTCCAGGGCGGGAATGGCCTCGAACAGCGCCATCAGCCCGGTTCCCGTCAGCAGCGCCATCAGCGACACGCCGCCGGCGATGCCCAGCATGTGCGGCAGCGTCCGGCGGAACCCGAAATTGGCGCCCGAGGCCATCAGCATCAGGTTGTTCGGCCCCGGCGTGACGGTGGTGACGAAGGCGAAGCCGACAAGGGCGGTGAAAAAGGTAAGCGTCATCGGACTGCCCGCACTGGTGTTCGCAGCCCCTATAGCACCAGCCGCCCCCCGTCGCGCCAGCGGATTCGCCGGTCTTGCGGCGCGCGCGGATTTTGCGGTTGACGGCCCGCCCCGCGTCCCCACCTTCCAGGAAAACCCTGGCCGCCACGAAGGAAGCGGATGACCCGATCCCGCCCCATCACCCTGTCCGACCGCCATGTGTCCCTGATCCCGCAGGCCGAGGGACCGCTGCACGATCCCCGCTGGCGGATGCTGGAGGACGCCGATCTCGACCGGCTGGCCGAGACGCTGACCCGCGGCCGGCCCCGGCCGATCCCGGTCTTCGCCTATGGCTCGCTGATCTGGAACCCGGGCTTTGCGGTGGGCGGGCGGCGCCGCGCCACGGCCCTGGGCTGGCACCGCAGCTTTTCCATCTCGCTCGATCATTTCCGCGGCTCGCCGGACCGGCCGGGACTGATGCTGGCGCTTGAATCGGGGGGCCGGTGCGACGGGCTCGTTCTCGACATCGCCCCGGGGACCGAGGCCGAATCCCTCCGCGCCATCCTGCGCCGAGAGCTTGTGGCCCATGAACTGGCCGCCAATGCCTGCTGGATCACCGTCAGGACGGATCGCGGCCGCGAACAGGCCCTGACCTTCTATGCCGACGCGGTGGGAACGCCGGTGGCGCGGCTGAGCCTGGCCGAACAGGCCCGCAGGCTGGCCCGCGCCGCCGGGGCGGCGGGATCGGGGGCGGAATACTTGCTGCGCACGGTCCGCGGCCTTGAGGAACACGGCATCCACGACCCCTATATCTGGGACCTGCAGCATCAGGTCGCCCAGGAGATCGAGGCCGCGGCCGCCCGCGCCGACGGCGCCGCCCCGCCCTTTCCGTGACGGCGTCGCAATGCGGTTGCACCCGGGCCCGGCCTGCGGAAGGATCGCCCAACCCCCGAGAAGGAGCGAACATGGACCGCGACAGTCTTGAACTCAGATCGACCGTGACAGCCGACGGAACGCTGCGGCTGGCCCTGGAACGGGTCAGCCTGCCCGAACCCGGCCCCGGACAGGTTCTGGTGCGCATCGAGGCCGCGCCCATCAACCCGTCCGACCTGGGGCTGATGTTCGGCCCGGCCGACATGTCCACCCTGGCCCGCGACGGCGACGGCCTGACCGCCCGCATCCCCGAGGCCGCGATGGCGTCCCTGCGGCCGCGGATCGGGCAGTCCCTGCCGGTGGGCAACGAAGGCGCCGGCACCGTGATCGAGGCCGGTCCCGACTGCCGGGATCTGGTCGGCAGGCGGGTGGCCATGCTGGGGGGCGCCATGTTCGCCACGCTGCGCCTGATCGCCGCCCGCGACTGCCTGGTGCTGCCCGAGGGGGCGAGCGCCGAACAGGGGGCGGCGCTGTACGTGAACCCGCTCACCGCGCTCGGCTTCGTGGAGACGATGCGCGCCGAGGGGCACAAGGCGATCGTCCACGCGCCGGCGGCCTCGAACCTGGGGCAGATGCTGGTCAGGATCTGCAAGGCCGACGGCATCGGGCTGGTCAACATCGTCCGCAGCCCCGCGCAGGCCGACCTGCTGCGCGGCCTGGGCGCGACGCATGTGGTGGACAGCAGCAGCGACAGCTTCCGCGCCGATCTGACCGAAGCCATCGCCGAAACCGGCGCCACGCTGTCCTTCGACGCGATCGGCGGGGGCGAGACCACCAGCATCATCCTGAACGCGATGGAATCCGTCGCCGCGCGCAGCGCCACCAGCTATGACCGCTACGGCTCGGCCACGCCCAAGCAGGCCTACATCTACGGCGCGCTCGATACCGGGCCGACGATCCTGCGCCGGGGCTTCGGCTTCAGCTGGAGCATCGGCGGCTGGCTGCTGTTCCGCGCCCTGCAGACCTTCGATCCGGCCGTCGTGCAGCGGATGCGCAAGCGCGTGGTGGACGAGATGACCACCACCTTCGCCAGCCACTACACCGCCCGCATCCCGCTGGAGCAGGTGCTGGATCCGCAGACCGTGGCGGCCTATGTCCGCAAGGCCACGGGCGAGAAATACCTGATCGCGCCCTGAGGCGCCGTCAGGCCCCGCCGCCGGCCGGCGGGGCCTTCAGATGTTCTTCTGCTGCCCCAGTTCGACCACCCGGTTCGAGGGCAGACGGTAATAGTTGGTGGGTTCCGCCGCCGAACGGTACAGGCGCACGAAGATCCGGCTCATCCAGCGGGGCATCAGCGTGCCCTTGCCGGACCGCAAGATGCGGCGGTTCAGGAAGAACGACGTGGACATGATGTCGAACTTCAGCCCCTGGCGCTTGGCCTCGGCCAGGGCGCGGGGGACGTTGGGCCGTTCCATGTAGCCGAAGGACAGCCAGGCCCGCCAGAAGCCCGGCGCGATCTGTTCCAGGCGCAGCCGCTCGTCGTCGGGGACGCGGGGGGTGGTGGCGCTGCAGACCTTCACGATCAGGTTGCGTTCATGCAGCACGCGATTGTGCTTGAGGTTGTGCAGCAGGGCCGGCGGGACGATCATCGGGTCGGCGGTCAGGAACACCGCCGTGCCCGGCACGATGGTGGGGGGCGACTTCGCCAGCTTTTCGGCCAGAAGATCCATGCTGATGCTTTCCTGCGCCAGCTTGTCCTGCAGCCGGCGCATCCCCTCGACCCAGATCACCATCAGGGCGATGGCCATGCCCGCGAACAGCAGCGGGATGTATCCGCCGTCCAGAAGCTTCATCAGGTTGGCGGAAAAGAAGATCAGCTCGATCCCCAGGATCGGCACCATCACCAGGGCCACCAGCGGCCAGCCCCAGTTCCAGGACCAGCGGAACACGATCACCGCCAGAAGCGAGGTGATGACCATGTCCCCCGTCACCGCGATGCCATAGGCACTGGCCAGCCGCGCCGAGGATCCGAACGAGATCACCAGGGCCACCACGCCCGCCAGAAGGATGAAGTTCACCTTGGGCAGATAGATCTGGCCCGCCTGCTGGTCCGAGGTGTGCTGGATGTGCAGCCGCGGCAGCAGCCCCATCTGCACCGCCTGCGCCGCGACCGAGAACGCCCCCGAGATCACCGCCTGCGAGGCGATCACCGTGGCCGCCGTGGCCAGGATCACCAGCGGCACCAGGAACCAGTCCGGCGCCATCAGGAAGAACGGGTTCGACACCCGTTCGGGATGGGCCAGCACCATCGCCCCCTGCCCCAGATAGGACAGCGCCAGGGCGGGAAAGACCAGCACGCTCCAGGCGGTGCGGATCGCGCTGCGGCCGAAATGGCCCATGTCGGCATACAGCGCCTCGGCCCCCGTCACGGCCAGGAACACCGATCCCAGCACCGGCATCGCCGCAACGCCGTAATCGGTCAGGAACCCTGCCGCGCGCAGCGGGTTCAGCGCCTGCAGGATGCGCGCGTCGTCGGCGATGTGGGCCAGGCCCAGGACCGCCATGGTGGAGAACCAGACCAGCATCACCGGCCCGAACAGCCGCGCGATCCGGTCGGTGCCGCCGCTTTGCGCCCAGAACAGCACCATGACGATGCCCAGCGTGACCGGCACCACCCAGGGCTGGAAGGCGGGCTGGACCAGGGTCAGCCCCTCGATGGCCGACAGGACGGAAATGGCCGGCGTGATCATGCTGTCGCCGAAGAACAGCGACACCCCGACGATGCCCAGCAGCAGAAGCAGCCGCCGCCGGCGGGCGCGCGGCCCGGCCTTCAGCGCGCCCTGCGCCTTGGCGACCAGCGACAGGGTGCCGCCTTCGCCGTTGTTGTCGGCGCGCAGGATCAGGACGACATACTTGATGGTGACGATCAGCACGACCGTCCAGAACAGCAGCGACACGATGCCGATGACCGAGGTTTCCGGCAGCCCTTCCTCGTGCGCGTGGACCAGCGATTCGCGCAGCGCGTAAAGCGGCGAGGTGCCGATGTCGCCATAGACGACGCCCAGGCAGGCCAGCACCAGGGCGGGTGTCAGGCGAGATGGATCATGGGGGGTCGCGCGATCCGCCGGCAGCGGGCTGGACGCGGCTTCTTCGCTGGCCATCAAGGCGCTCCGACTGCGATTCGGGCGCAGATATGGGCGCGAATGCCGGGCGCTTCAAGAAAAATCCGCGGGTGCCGTAACGTCCCGCATCGTCCGGCCCGGCCCTCAAGGGGGCGCGGGCCGGACGGTCCCCGTCAGTGCCAGGTCAGCACATAGGGGCCGAAGCAATAGCGGCGGGCGGTCACGTTTCCCCGGTCGTCGGCGTCGGAAAAGACCCCGACGGTCCACTGCAACGGGTTGGGGGCAAAGCTGAAAACGGGCATGGCAACGATCCTTGCGTCAGGTTTCGAAGGCTCAACACCCGCCGCCCGCCTTCGGGTTCCACCCGTCAGTTCCGCGCCGGGGCGCCGTTGCGCGGCTGCGCCAGGAAGAACCGCACCATCTCGGCGCTTGCATCGGGGCCGGCGGGGTCGGTGTAGGACCCGCCGGGCCGCCCGCCCGACCAGGCGTGGCCCAGCCCCTCGATGGTCCAGTGATCGACAAGCACCTGCCCGTCCAGCGTCGAGGTGATGTCGCGCCGGTGGCCGCGCCCGCCGGTGGTGGCGCCGGCCTGTTCGACCATCGTCTGCTCGGGGCCGGCGGCCAGCGTGTCGGCGGCGATGCGGCTGCCGTTCTTGGGATGAACCGTGCGGTCGGCGCTGCCATGGAAGATGATCGTCGGCGTCGGCCGCGCGGCGCGACGCCGGGCGGCATCCTCCGGGCCGGTGCCGTTCATCGCCGCGAAGGCGTCGGGCACGTCACGGGCGGCGGCGAAGGGAAGGCCCGAATGGGCGCCGATGGCCGCAAAGACCGTCGGATGCGTCTGCCCCAGGATCACCGCCATCGCCGCGCCCGCCGACAGGCCGGCCGCGAAGATGCGGTCGGGGGGCACGCGGTGAAGCACCGCCTGGGTGCTGGCCATCTGCGCCAGGATCTCGGGCTCGCCCCGGCCCGGGCGCTGATCGCCGGGGCTGAACCAGTTCCAGCAGGACTGGGCGTTCTCGCCCCGCGACTGCTGGGGATAGACCACGATCAGGCGGTGGCGTTCGGCAAGCTCGTTCATGCCGGTGCCGCGGGCGAAATCCTCGTGCGTCTGGGTGCAGCCGTGCAGCATCAGCACCAGCCCCTCGGCCCCCCGCGCGGCCGAGGCCGGAACATAGACCATCATCTCGCGGCTGCCGGCCGGGCAGGTGAAGCGGTCGGTCGTAAAGCTGGCGCCCTGCGGGATCGCGCGGTCCTGGGGCCGGGCGCGCGGCGCGGCGGAGGGCGCGGGGCCGGTCTGCCCCGGCATGGCCAGCCCGTGCTGCGCCAGGGTGCGTTCGACAAGCGCGTTGGCACCCGCAAGCCCCGCCCCGTCAAGGCGCAGGCCTTCGATCGCCCGGCGCATGGCGCCCAGGTTCAATGTCTTCATCTTGTATGGTCCTTGAAATGTCATGAAAGGCGGTCCGCCAGGGCGGCCTTCACCTCGGGCGCCGCCTGAAGCGCCCCCAGGACCGAGATCGAGCCGATGGTGGCGCGCACCAGGTCAGGCGTCACGTCCGGGGCGAAGCGCGCAAGCCCCACCACCTTGACGTGCAGCACCTCGCCCCTGTCGCGCAGGGCCTCAAGCTCGGCGCGGGAATAGTCGCGCAGGCCCAGCTCCATCGTGTGCCGCTCCAGCGACTTGCTGAGCGTGTCGCGGTGGCTGTCAAGCTGGCTGCGGATGGCGGTGCGGATGAAGTCGCTGCGGTTCGAATAGAACCCCTCCAGCACCAGCAGGTCGATCCGGCCCAGGTCCACATAGCCCAGGTTGATGGTGATCTTTTCGGTGTCGGGCAGCCTGTCGCGCAGCGATCTGATCTCGGCCATGATGATTCTCCATCCGCATGGATGGTATATGGATGGTATCAACGTTCAGCACAAGTCCGATCGCGGGAAAGATCCGGCGCGGGCAGGATGGCCGCGACAGGGGGACGCCATGTGCAATCTGTATTCCAACCGGCTCAGCCAGCACGAGATGCGGCGGATCTTCGATATCGCGCCCGAGGCCGACCGGCTGGGCAACGCCGGGGAATGGCCCGCCGTCTGGCCGAAATACGAGGCGCCCATCCTGCGCCTGACGGCCGAGGGCGGGCGCGAACTGGTCAGCGCGCATTGGGGCTTTCTGACGCCTGCGGTGTCGAAGAAGACCGGCAAACCGATCGCGCCGGCGGCCTGGAACAACGCCCGCGACGACAGGATCACGACCGGGCTGTGGAAGGACAGCTTCCTGAACCGGCGCTGCCTGATCCCCGCCACCAGCTTCCGCGAGGCCAGGGGCCGCAGCCCGGCGACCGATGTCTGGTTCGCGCTGAAGGGCGATGAGGACCGGCCGCCCTTCGCCTTCGCCGGCCTGTGGCGGGCAGGCCAGCCCGGCGTGGCGGGCGAGGCCGGCGGCTGGCTGACCCACACGATGATCACCACCACCGCCAACGACATCGTCAGGCCGGTCCATCCCACGCGGATGCCGGTGATCCTGGACCCGCAGGACTACGACCAGTGGCTGACGGGCAGCCCGGCCGAGGCGCGGGTGCTGCTGCGGCCCTATCCCGCCGAGCGGATGCGCATCGCCCGCGAGGGGGTCGGCCTCCTGTCGGACGGCGCGGCATGAGGGCGCCACGGAACCCGGGCAAGCCTGCGGCCATTTCCCCTCCGCGTTCCTTCGCCGAAGGGACGTCAGGTAAACGGGGACAACAGGTCATGATCGAATTCAAGCCGGGGCGGAACTGCTGGCGCGTCGAGACAGCCGACAGGCTGGCCGTCATCATCGACGGGCAGGCCTATTTCCGCGCCCTGCGCGAGGCGTTGCTGAAGGCCCGGCGCATGGTCATGATGATCGGCTGGGACTTCGACTTCGAGATCGAGATGCTGCCCGGCGAGAGCGACCCGGAGGGGCTGGCGCCGGACGGCTTTCCCAACAAGGTCGGCCCGTTTCTGGAAGCCATCGTCGAGCGCCGCGAGGAGCTGGACATCTACCTGCTGAAATGGAGCGGGGGCGCGCTGATCGCCCCGGGCGGCATCCTGCCCGCGCTTGCCGTCAAGCTGATGTCGCCCGACCAGATCCACCTGGCCTTCGACGGCCGCCACCCGATCGGCGCCTGCCATCACCAGAAGATCGTGGTGATCGACGACAGCCTGGCCTTCTGCGGCGGCATCGATGTGACCGACGGCCGCTGGGACGACCGCCACCACCTGGACGACAACCCGCTGCGCCATCTCAAGAACGGCGCCGAGGCGCAGCCCTGGCACGACGCCTCCACCGTCATGTCGGGGGCGGCGGCGGCGGCGCTGTCGGAACTGGCCCGCGCCCGCTGGGCCCGCGCCCACGACGCCGAGGTGGAGGAGGACTTCCGGCCCGGCGGCGACTTCTGGCCCGACAGCATCGAGCCCGCCTTCCGCGATGTCGAGGTGGCCATCGCCCGCACGGTTCCGCCCGCCGCCGGACGGCGCGGCATCCACGAGATCGAGAATCTGTATCTGGACGCGATCCGCGCGGCGCGCGACTGCATCTATATCGAGATCGCAGTATTTCTGCGCGGGCAGCATCACCCGCGCCATCCGCCGCAGGCTTTCGGAACCCGACGGCCCCGAGGTTGTGGTCATCAACCCCTTCGCCGCGCAGGGCGCTCTCGAGGATCAGGCCATGCACGTCACCCGCAGCCGGATGGTCCGCCATCTGCGCGAACACGATCCCCATGGCCGGTTCCGCATCCTGTATCCGGTCACCGAAAGCGGCCAGCCGATCTATGTCCATGCCAAGATCATGATCGTGGACGACCTGTTCCTGCGCATCGGCTCCAGCAACATCGACCGCCGCTCGATGGGCTTCGACACCGAATGCGACGTGGCCATCAAGGCCGCCGACGCCGCGACGCGCGACCTGATCCGCGGCTTTCGCGACGAACTGCTGGCCGAGCATCTGGGGCTGGAGCCGTCCCGCGTCACCGAGGTTGTGACCCGTCGCGGCAGCCTGATCGCCGCGCTTGACGAGCTGGGCGGTGCGGACGGGCGCAGCCTGCGCCCCCTGCCCCTGCGGCGCGAGAACTGGCTGGGCAGCCTGCTGGCCAACACGCGGTTCTTCGATCCCCGCTATCGCCGCAGCGCCCAGGCCCGCACCGGCATCACCTCCCGCCACCTGGTGACGGGGGCGGCGGTTCTGGGCGGCGGGCTCTGGGCCTGGCGGCGGCTGCGGCGCTAGGGTGCAAGGCGCGACAGGACCAGGCTGGCGCGACGGGCCATGTCCTGCCAGGCGGGCAACCGTTCGCCCGCCGCCCGCGCGGCCCGCGCCAGGGCCTGCCGCTGCGCCGGATCGACCAGCAGCCGCCGCAGCGCATCGGCGAAGGCCGCCGGATCGCCCGGGGGCACCAGCAGCCCCGCGTCCTGCGGCACGGTGTCGGGCACCGCGCCCGCGTCGCAGCTGACGATGGGCAGGCCGCGTACCAGGGCCTCGTCGAAGACGATCCCGTGCCCCTCGTACCAGGTCGCAAGCGCAAAGACCGAGGCGCGGGCATACAGCGCCTCGAGTTCTGCGGCCGGGACCCGGCCCGCCAGCCTGATCCGGTCCGACACCGGGCTTGCCGCGCAGTCGCGCGCCAGCGACGCCGCATGGGCCGCGTCCCAGGGGTTGCCGACGATCACCGCCCGCCAGTCCAGATCCGCCAGCCGCGACAGCGCCCGCAGCAGGATGTCGTGGCCCTTGCGCGGGTGCAGGATGCCCACCGACAGGATCAGCGGCACCGCATCGGGCGCCGGCGCCAGGCGCGGCCGGTCCACGCCCGGGCGCAGGACCGTGATGGCGCCGGGGTGGGCGCCATAGCGGTCCACCAGGATGCGGCGGGTGTGCGGGCTGGGCACCAGCACATGCCGGGCCAGGCGCAGGTTGTCGCGTTCGGTGCGCAGCAGGTGGTCCTGGCGGTCCGGGGACAGGCCGGTTTCCAAGGCCAGGGGGTGATGGATCATCCCCACCAGCGGCGCGCGGACCCGCGCCAGGCCGGCCGTGTCGATGGACCCGAACACCAGCCCGTCCAGGATCAGCGGCCGGTCCGGCGCGACCGCGGCCAGGGCGGCGACGGCCTCGGCCATCTCGGCGGGCGAGGGGTCGGGAAAGCCGGCCGGAAGCTGCAGGTGCTGCACCGCGTGACCGGCCTTGCGCAGCCCCTCCAGCAGGCGGCGTTCATAGACATAGCCGCCGGTCAGCGTGGCGATGTCCCCGGGGATGGCGAAGGCCAGCGGCGGCTTCACGCGCGCACCTGTTCGGGCGCCATCACCGCCAGCACCCGCGTCTCGGCCCCCGCCACCGCGCCATAGAGCAGCGCCGACATCCCGGTGACCGCCACCATCGTCAGCCACAGCATCGCATAATCCGATACCGAGGCGGACAGCGCCATCAGGTTGCCCAGGCCCCGCCCGGTCGCCAGCCATTCGACCACGGTGGCGGCCAGGATCGCCGCGGGCACCCCCATCCGGGCCGAGGCGAACAGCGCCGGCAGCATCGCCGGGATGCGAACATGCCAGGCCTGGCGCAGCCGCCCGGCGCGATAGCTGCGAAACAGATCGAGGATCGGCCCGGGCGCCTGCCGCAGCCCCTGCTGGCAGGCGGCGAAGGTCGGGAAGAACACCATCAGCGCGACCAGCGTGACGGTCCCCGCCGCGCCGCGGCCCAGCAGCAGCACGATCAGCGGCGCCGTGGTCACGATGGGGATCGACCGCAGCGACACTGCCAGGGGCGTCATCAGCGCCGACAGGCCCGGCCGCAGCGCCAGCAGGATCGCCAGCCCCGCCCCAAGCGCCAGCCCGGCCAGGTATCCCGGCACCGCAAGCGCCAGGGTCTGACCCATCGCCGCCAGCAGCCGCGACCGCGTCAGGGCGGCATCCGGGGCCCAGATCAGCGCCGCGGCGACATCGGCGGGGCGCTTGGCGAAGAAGGGGTTCAGCCCCAGCCCGGCCACCGCCGCCCACCACAGCGCCAGCACCGCCGCGACCAGCAGCAGCGCCGCGGCGATCCGGCGGGCGGGCGATCCGCGCAGCAGGCGCGGCGGCGCCAGGATGACCGGCGGCGCGTCGGGCAGCAGGCGCCGGCCCAGCCAGCCCACCGCCGCATGGACCGCGATCGCCAGCCCCGCCGCCACCGCCGCCACCGACCACAGCGCCGGCACGTCAAGATCGCGGGTGAAGCGGATCGTCAGCACGCCCAGGCCGCGCTCGGCCCCGGTGAACTCGCCCACCATGGCGCCCAGGACGGCAGCGGGCGCGGCGATCCGCAGCCCCGCCAGCAGATAGGGCAGCGACGCCCGCGCGCGCAGATGCACCAGCTCGGCCCACCGCCCGCGGCCATAGCTGCGGACCAGATCCAGCCAGGCCGAAGGCATCGCCCGCAGCCCCGCCAGCAGCGGGATCAGCGTGGTGTAATAGACGGCAAGCGCCGCCAGCACGATCTGCGGGCCGTTTCCCGGCCCCATCAGCACCCGCAGGATCGGCCCCGTGGCGATCAGCGGCAGGCAGAACACCACAAGCGCAAGGCCCGCCACCAGGGTCAGCGTCCGGGGCCACAGCGCCGGGACCGCCGCCAGCAGGATCGCGGCCAGGTTGCCAAGCGCGAAGCCCCAGGCGGCATTGGCCAGCGTCACCCCGGTCGCCCGCGCGGTCAGGCCGGGATGGGCGGCAAGCCAGGCCGCGACCTCGGCCGGCCCGGCCAGCAGCCAGCCCCCCGCCGACAGCGCCAGCCCCTGCCACAGCGCCAGAAACACCGCCAGCCCGGTCCAGCGGGCGCGGGCGGTCATTGCGCCGCCACGGCTTGCGCCTGTTCGCCACTGCGCATCAGCAGGGCCAGGACCCTGGCCGCCAGGCCACGGAAGGCGGGGATTCGGGATCGCGCGACGCGGGATCGGACGAGGCGGGCAGCGCCACTTCCAGGTCGGCGACGACGCGCGCCGGGCGGGGCGACAGGACCAGGATGCGGTCGGCCAGCATCACGGCCTCGTCCACGGAATGGGTGACCAGCAGCGTCGTGGCGCGCTGCCGCCGCCACAGGGGCGGCAGGTCCTGGGCCAGCTGGCGCCGGGTCAGGGCGTCAAGCGCGCCGAAGGGTTCGTCCAGCAGCAGCACGCGGGGGGCGGTGACCAGGGCGCGGGCGATGGCGGCGCGCTGCCGCATCCCGCCCGACAGGGCGGCGGGGCGGGCGTTCTGGAACCCGCCCAGGCCCACGAGGTGGATCATCCGGTCCACCGCCTGCGCATCGGGCGCCTGCCGCGCCAGCCTGCGGCCCAGGGCCACGTTGCGCCTGACGGTCAGCCAGGGCAGCAGGCAGGGATCCTGGAAGGCGATGGACAGCCCGCCCTGCCGGCACAGGGCCTCGGGCGGGCGGCCGTCGATCAGGACCGCGCCGGTCGTCGGCTCCTCCAGCCCGGCGATCAGGCGCAGAAGGGTGGACTTGCCGCAGCCCGAAGGCCCCAGCAGCGCGGTGGTGCGGCCGGCGGCCAGCCTCAGGTCGATGCGGTCCAGGGCGCTCAGGCCGCCCGCGAACAGCTTGGTAAGGCCGTTGCAGACGATCTCAGCCATGAATGTCTTCAAGGACCGAACGATCCCACAGATCCGGGGTGACGGTCCTGCCCAGAAGCGCCAGCGTCTCGATGTTGCGCGCCACCGATTCCTCGGTCCACCAGCCGAAGCCGTTGGCCTCGGTCAGATCCGAGAACATCAGCGGCACCTGCCGGCGGGCCTGAAGCCGCTGGGTTTCCAGATCCAGTCCCGCGTCGGGGAACATCTCGACCGTCAGGCGGGCGGCGGCGTCGGTGTCGGCGCGGTAGGCCTCCCAGCCGCGCACCTCGCCCGCCAGCAGGGCGCGCAGTTCGGCCCGGCGGCTGGCCAGGCTGTCGGTGGTGGCGATGTAGGTCTGGGAATGAAGGACATAGCCGTGATCGGCCAGCAGCATGGTTTCGGCCTGCACCCCCTGCATCTGCATCGCCACGGGCAGATCGGTTTCCCAGCACAGCAGGCAATCGACCTCGCCGGCCAGCAACGGCTGGGCGGAATACTGGGTGGGCACGATCCGCACCGCCGCGATGTCCACGTCGTTCAGCGTGCAGAGCGCCTGCAGCACCGGCGTGTTGGCAACGGCCATGCCGATCCGCCGGCCCGCCAGATCGGCGGGCGAGCGCACCGGGTTTTCGGGCAGCGAGGCGATGACGAAGGGGTTCTTCTGCATCGCCACGCCGATGATCCTGAAGGGCGCGCCCTGGGCCACCGCCGCCGCCGCATAATCCGCGGCCGAGATCCCGATCAGCGCCGTCCCCGCCACGACCGGAGGCTCGACCGGCGCGTTGGGGCCGCCCTGCAGCAACGTCACCGCCAGCCCCGCCTCGCGCCACCAGCCGTTCCGCTGGGCGATATAGCTGCCCGCGAACTGCACCGAATGCAGCCAGGACAGCTGCAGGCTCACCGGCGTCGCCTGTGCCGCCGCGGGCCGCGCCAGCCCCCCCAGGGCCAGGGCCGCGCCCCCTGCCCCGATCAGGCCGCGCCGCGTCAGAGGAAAGGGGGTCATGGCACTTCTCCGATGAAAGACAGGACCATCATGGGACGCGGGGGCGGGGGCAGGCAAGGCCCTCATGCCTGCGGCGGACCGCCGCCGAAGCCGCGCAGGATCAGGTCGCGCATCCTGTCCATCGGCAGCGCGGCGGCGCCCGGGGCGGCACCAAGCCGGGGGCGAAGCCCCAGGCGGCGGCGCGGTCCACCAGATGCGGCGGGCCGATCAGGTGGATGGGCACGTCGGCGCCGCCCGTTCCCGCCACCCAGGGCGCGGGCTGGTGATCGCCCAGCACGATCATCAGCGGCGGGTCGGCGGCGTGCAGAAGGGCGTAATCCACGACCGTCGCCAGGCTGTAGTCCACCGCCTCGCGGTAGGCGGCGCGGACCCGGTCGCGGTCGCGCCAGACGACCTCGGGCGGATCGCCCGCCGCGGCCATCGCGTCGAAGACCCGGCCATCGCCCAGCCGGTCCCAGGCCAGCAGGCGCGGCACCGGCACCCAGGGCGCGTGCGACGAGATCAGCGCCACCTGCGCGAACAAGGGCGCGGATCCCGCGCCGTCCCGAAGCAACCGGTCCAGGGCGGCCAGCGTGAACTGGTCGGGCATCGTCACCCAGTTGAAGGGCCGCCCGCGATAGCCCAGGTCGGCCGCTGCCAGAACCCGGTCGAAGCCCATGCGCGCGGCCTCGGGCCAGGGGCGGGTGATGGCGGGCATGACGGCCGCGGTGCGAAAGCCCAGCCGCCGGGCGTGATGGAACAGCCCCTGGCGCCCGCTGGCGATGACGGCGGCGTGGCTGGTCTGGTCGGCCACCCACAGGCCGTTGGCGAAGGTCGCATGGGACAGCCAGCTTTGCCCACCCTGAGTCGGCGCGGTCAGAAAGCCCGACCGCATCGCCAGACCCGCCCCCGCCAGCCGCGATTCGGCGCGGCGCAGGGTCGGCAGATGCCGTTGCGCGTGAAAGGGCGCGTCGAAGCTGGCCCGGCCGTAGCTTTCGACGAAGATCACCAGAACGTCGCGGTCGATCCGGGACAGCAGCCCCGGGGCATCCGCCAGCGGATCCCGGGCCGCAAGCTGGCCGATCCGCCGCAGATCCTGCGCGGTCCGGGCCATCATCCGCAGCCGGGCGACGGCATAGGGGCCGTTGCCCGTCCATGCCCGCGACACCCACGCCTGCCCGGGCCACGCCCGATCGGGTCCCCCCTGCCCCAGCCAGACTGCGGCCGGCACCAGCAGCGCCGCCACAGCCAGGACCAGCCGCAGACGCGGGCTGCGGCCCTGCCCGGCCCAGACGCCCGTCGCCCACCACAGCGCCGCGCCCACCGCCAGGGCGCCCGCCGCCGCGGCCAGCGACAGGCCCAGAAGCCGCCAGCCGCCGGCCGCCTGGGCCAGGATCTCGAGGCCCGACCCGATCAGGGTCATGTCCGTCAGCGGGTTGAACGGCCGCCCCAGGGCCGAGGTCATGGCCAGATCGGCGATCTTCTGCACCCCCAGCAGCACCAGGACCAGCATCGCCGCGCCGCGCGCCCTGCGGCCCAGCAAGGCCAGGGCCAGAAGGATCAGCGGCAGTTCCGGGGCAAGGCGAAGCAGCGCCTGGGGCGCGGGCATGGGCGCGGGCGGCAGGACCAGCAGCAGGTGGATCACCAGGGCGGCGCCCAGCAGGCGCAGGGCGGTCACCGGCGGCTCCACAGCCAGCGGATGTCGACCGCGAAGGAGGCGATCAGCAGCAGGGCGGCGATCCGGGTCAGCACGATCGCCTGGCCGGGGGAAAGCAGCGGCGTCTGCACCACGATCAGCGTGGCGATCTGGATCACGCAGACGGCCTTCCGCCACCGCCGTTCCGGCAGCCCGGCCGTCAGCCAGGGCAGGACCAGCCCGGCCAGCACGAAGCCATAGCGCGCCAGGCCCAGCACCAGGACCTCGGGGCCGACCGGGGATCGGGCGATGACGTGCAGCGCCAGGATCAGCGCCTGGGCCGCGTCCACCTCCATGTCGAAGCGCGCGCCGAAGCGCGACACCAGGCCGCTGCGCCGGGCCAGAAACCCGTCCAGCCCGTCCAGCGAAAGCCCCAGGCCCGCCACGACGGCCACCGCCCAGCCCGCGGGCTGGCCCGCCGCAAGCGGCATCAGCAGCGCGCAGACAAGCCCAGCCCGCAGCAGCGTCACGGCGTTGCAGCCGCCGATGCGGTCGTGCGGATAGGTCCGCCGCATCAGGCCCGCGACGGCCGCGCCGACCAGCAGGAAGGCCGACACCGCGACCAGAAGACCCTGCGGCGTCGCCGGCAGGAACGCCGTCAGCGCGGCGATGATGGCGACGATCCCCAGGGCGGCGCCGGCCACCTGCGCCCGGATCGCCCCGGCGCCCTGCCGCCACCGTCCTGTCAGCCCCAAGGGTTCCGCGTCGCGCATCCCGGAAGCCTAGGCCGGGGGCGCGATCCGTCAAGCGCCTCGTTGCCGGAAGGCTTCGCGGCGCGGGCCTTTTCTGCTAGCCTTCGCCCCACGAAGGAGCCGCGCCATGCCCGACCCCCTGCCCGGCTATCGCCCGCCCGCCCGATGGCTGCACTGGATCGTGGCGGCGGCGGTGCTGCTGATGATCCCGGCGGGCCTTGTCATGGTGCGCGAGGGGATCCCCCGGTCGCTGCAGGACGCGCTGTTCCTGTTCCACAAGAACACCGGGGTGCTGCTGGTGCCGGTGATCGTCGCGCGGATCCTCTATCGCCTGACGCACCGGCCCCCGCCGCTGCCGCGCGTGGTCCCCGCCTGGCAGCGCGCCGCGGCGCGGCTGTCGCACGGGCTGCTTTACGCGCTGCTGGTGGTGATGCCGCTCAGCGGCTTCGTGCGGGTCCGCGCCGGCGGCTTCCCGGTCGAGCTTCTGGACCGCCTGGGCGCGGGGCCCTGGCTTGCCCGATCCGACCGCGTGGCCGAGGCCGCGCAGACCGTCCACGCCATCGGCGCCTTCACCCTGATCGCGGTGCTGGCCGTCCATGTCGCTGCGGCGGTCCAGCACGCGCTGATCCGCCGCGACGGCGTCTGGTGGCGCATGTGGCCCCCCGCCGGACCGCGCGACCGGACCTGACCTGACCGCCCGCCGCCGCTGGACATCGGTGCGGTCAAGCTGATCTAACATCCCCAGCCCTGCGGCGCGGCCCCGGCCCGCCGCTCATTCGCAAGGAGGATGGGATGATCGACCTTCACGGCAAGGTGGTTCTGGTCACCGGCGCCAGCCGGGGCATCGGCGCGGCGGCGGCGCGCGCCTTTGCCGGGGCCGGCGCCCGCGTGGGCGTGATGGCCCGCGACGCCGCCGCGGCCCAGGCGCTTGCCGCCGAGATCGGCGGCCTTGCGCTGCCCGGCGACGTGGCGCGGGCCGGCGACATGGAACGCGCGGTCGCAACGCTGGCCGGGCAGGCGGGGCGGCTGGACGTGCTGGTGAACAACGCCGGCCTGATCGGCCCCATCGCGGCCATCGCCGAGGCCGATCCCGACGCCTGGGGCCAGGCGATCGACGTGAACCTGAAGGGCGTCTTCCACGGAATGCGCGCGGCGCTTCCGGTGATGCGCGCGCAGGGCGGCGGCACGATCCTGACGGTGGGATCGGGCGCCGCCCACAACCCGCAGGAGGGCTGGAGCGCCTATTGCGCCAGCAAGGCGGGCGCCTGGATGCTGACCCGCGCCCTGGACCACGAATCCCGCGGCCAGGGCATCCGGGCCATCAGCCTGTCGCCCGGAACGGTGGCCACCGACATGCAGCAGGCCATCCGGCGCAGCGGCGTCAACCCGGTCAGCCGGCTGGACTGGTCCGCCCATATCCCGCCCGAATGGCCCGCCCGGGCGCTCGTCTGGCTCTGCGGCCCCGAGGGGAACGAATTCCTGGGCGACGAGGTCTCGCTGCGCGACGAGGCCGTCCGCCGGCGGGTGGGGCTGATCCCGTGAGGGCGGCGGCCCGCCCGCTGCCCGGCGGCCGGCCGTCCCCGACGCGCGCCCGCGCCGGAAAATCTGATGGCCCGGCGACTGGAGCCCGGCCCCGCAACCGGCTAAGCAGCAATCCACCCCCGGTTCCGCGCCGCCGGCGCCGGGGGCGGAACCGAAAGGCCTGCCATGTCCGTCAATCCCGCATCCTCGCTCGAGCTTGAGAACATCTCGCGCCACTTCGAGGGACGTGCGGTGCTGTCCGACATCTCGCTGTCGATCCCGCCGGGCCGGATCACCTGCCTGCTGGGGCAGTCGGGCTGCGGCAAATCGACGCTTCTGCGGATCATCTCGGGGGTGGACCGGCCCGACCCCGGGGGCCGCATCCGCGTCGGCGGGACCGAGGTGACGGGACCGGGGGTCTTCGTCGAGCCCGAGAACCGCAAGATCGGCTTCATGTTCCAGGACTATGCCCTGTTCCCGCATCTGAGCGTGGCCGACAACCTGGCCTTCGGGCTGCGCGCCCTGCCGCGGGACGAACGCCGCGGCCGCGTGGCGCGGGTGGCCGACCGCATCGGCATCGCCCATCTGCTGGACCGCTATCCGAATTCCCTGTCGGGGGGCGAACAGCAGCGCGTGGCCCTGGCCCGCGCGCTTGCCCCCGAACCGGCGATCCTGCTGATGGACGAGCCGTTCTCGAACCTGGACCAGGGCCTGCGCGAGCGTGTCCGCCGTGAGACGGTGGAAACGCTGCGCCGCATCGGCACCACCGCGATCATCGTCACCCACGACCCCCAGGAGGCGCTTGCGGTGGGTGACCTGATCGTGCTGATGCGCGACGGCCGGATCGAGCAGGCCGGCACCCCGTTCGAGATCTATGACCGCCCCCATTCCCCCTATGCGGCGGAATTCATGGGCCCCTGCAACCGCCTGTCGGGCATCTGGTCGCACGGCCGGATCGAAACCCCCATCGGCACCTTCCCCGCCGACCTCGACCTGCCCGACGGATCGCTGGCTCTGGCCTGCATCCGCCCCCAGGCGCTGTCGATCGGGCCGGACGGGCAGGGAATCTCGGCCCGGGTGGTGGCCAAGACCTTCACCGGGGAAAGCGAACAGATCGACATCATGGTCCATCCCCTGGCCCAGACGCTGCGGATGCATTCGCATTTCCGCATCCCCATGGCCATCGGCGAAAAGGTCAGCCTGCAACTGAACGGCGCCCAGATCCACGTCTTCCCCGAGCAGCCGGAACCGCCGTCGTCGGATAGTTGAGAAAAATACTAGACTACGGCGGCGGGCTGTGTAACACCCTTGCGCGAACGATCTGATGCGGAAGGGACCATCATGAAACTTGCACCCGCCATCCTTCTTGCCGCCTTCGGGGCAGGCGCGGCCCAGGCCCAGGACCAGACCCAGGAGGTGAACCTCTATACCTCGCGCGAACCCGGCCTGGTCGAGCCGCTGCTGAAGGCCTTCACCGATGCCACGGGGATCACCGTGAACACGGTGTTCCTCGAGGACGGCCTGGCCGAGCGCGTCGCCTCCGAGGGGGAAAGCTCGCCCGCCGACGTGCTGATGGCGGTGGATGTGGGCAACCTGACCGACCTGGTGGACAAGGGTCTGACCCAGCCCGTTGAATCCGAGGTGCTGTCGTCCTCGATCCCCGAGAACCTGCGCGATCCCGGCAACCAGTGGTTCGCCCTGTCGATGCGTGCCCGCGTCGTCTATGCGGCCAAGGATCTGGATCTGGACGCCATCACCTACGAGGAGCTGGCGGACCCGGAATGGCAGGGCCGCATCTGCATCCGCTCGGGCCAGCACCCCTACAACACCGGCCTCTTCTCGGCCTTCATGGCTCATCACGGCGCGGCCGAGACCGAGGAATGGCTGACCGGCCTGAAGGCCAACCTGGCCCGCCAGGCCGGCGGCGGCGACCGCGACGGCGCCAAGGACATCCTGGGCGGCATCTGCGACATCGCCGTGGCGAACTCGTACTACGTCGGGCTGATGCGCTCGGGCAGGGGCGGTGACGAGCAGAAGGAATGGGGCGAGGCGATCAAGGTGATCCTGCCCACCTTCGAGGACGGCGGCACGCATGTGAACATCAGCGGCGCCGCCGTGGCCCGCCACGCCCCCAACCGCGACGAGGCCGTGCAACTGCTGGAGTTCCTGGTGTCCGACGAGGCGCAGAAGATCTATGCCGAGGCCAACTACGAATACCCGGTCAAGCCGGGCGCGGCCCTGGATCCGATCGTGGAGTCCTTCGGGGAACTGACCGTGGATCCCGTCCCCCTGACCGAGATCGTCAAGAACCGGCAGGAGGCGAGCGAACTGGTCGACCGCGTTGGCTTCGACAACTGACCAGGGCGCCTCGCGCCGCCACGCGCCGGTCCCGGCCGTGGCCCCGGCCCTCCGCCTGCGCGGGGGGCTTTGGGTCGTCGCAAGCCTGCTGATCGCCGTCCTGGTCCTGGTCCCCGTCCTGGCGCTTGCCTGGCAGGCGGCGCAGGGGTCCGAGGGGCTGTGGACGCATCTGGGCCGCCATGTCCTGCCCCATGCGCTGTCGCAGACGGCGATCCTGATGGCCGGGGTGGGGCTGCTGACGGCGGGGATCGGCACCTCGGTCGCCTGGCTGGTGACGGCGCACGACTTTCCCGGCCGGCGGATGCTGGAATGGGCGCTGCTGCTGCCCCTGGCGGTACCCACCTACATCGTCGCCTATGCCTATCTGGACATGCTTCATCCGCTGGGCCCGGTCCAGTCGGCGCTGCGCGCGATCCTGGGCTATGACAGCCCGCGCGATTTCCGCCTGCCCGACATCCGGTCGATGACCGGGGCGATCCTGCTGATGGGGCTGGTCCTTTACCCCTATGTCTATCTGCCGGTCAGGGCGATGTTCATGACCCAGGCCGCCAACCTGGTCGAGGTCGCGCAGACGCTGGGCACGCCCCGGCGCCGCATCTTCCACCGCGTCGCCCTGCCGCTGGCCCGCCCCGCCATCGCCGTCGGCGTCAGCCTGGCGCTGATGGAGACGCTGAACGACATCGGCGCGTCCGAGTTCCTGGGCGTGCGGTCGCTGACGATCTCGGTCTATACCACCTGGGTGACGCGGTCGGATCTGGCCGGGGCGGCGCAGATCGCCCTGGCGATGCTGGTGCTGGTGGTGGCGCTGATCTCGCTGGAACGCTGGGCGCGGCGCAGGCAGCGCTATTCGGTCAACGCGCAGCGCGCCCGGCCGATGGCCCGCCAGCCGCTGGCCGGCCCCGCCCGCTGGGCGGCGCTTGCCGTCTGCCTGCTGCCGGTGCTGCTGGGCTTCGTGCTGCCGGCGCTCTACCTGTCGGTGCAGGCCTGGAAGCGCTTCCAGTTCGCGGGCGTGTCGTCGCGCCTGCTGGCCGAGGCCTGGAACACCTTTGCCCTGTCGGCGGCGGCCAGCGTCGCGGTGGTGGCCTGCGGGCTGACCGTCGCCTATGCGGCGCGGGTCTTTCCGCAGCGCGGCATGGCGGTGATCCACCGCACGGCCTCGCTGGGCTATGCGATGCCGGGCACGATCCTGGCGCTTGGCATCCTGATCGCCGCAGGCGCCGCGGACCGCTGGATCGGGCGCACCGCCAGGGAATGGCTGGACGTGGATCCGGGGCTGGTGCTGATCGGGTCGGGCCTGGCCCTGGGCTATGCCTATCTGGCGCGGTTCCTGGCCATATCCATCGGCTCGGTCGAGGCCGGGCTGACGCGCATCCCCCGCAGCTACGACCAGTCGGCGCGGACGCTGGGCCACGGCATCGGCAGCACGCTGCGCAACGTCCACCTGCCCCTGACGCGCGCCGCCCTGGCCGCCGGGGGCCTGCTGGTCTTCGTCGATTGCATGAAGGAGCTGTCGGCCACGCTGCTGCTGCGGCCGCTGAACTTCGAAACCCTGGCCACGCACCTGTTCGGCGAGGCCGCCCGCGGCACCTACGAGGAAGCCGCAATTGCCGCGCTTGCGATCGTGGCGGTGGGCATCCTGCCGGTGATCCTGCTGGCCCGGGTGGGCGTGGGGCGCGGCCGGTCCGACCGCGCCTAGCAGGCCATCCAGCCGGGCAGGTCCTTCGGGGCCCGCCCGCTCAGCGCCGCGTCGATGCAGCGGTCCAGGCTGCCGAAGCGGACCGCGCAACCCGACAGGCCCGGTCCGTAATGGGCGTATTTCCCCGAATTGGTCATCAGCGTCCGGGCGCCTTCGGGAAAGACCGGCCGCGAGATCGAACACCAGCAGAGATCGGGCAGCACCTGAACCCCCGCCTGCTCCAGCAGCTCCAGCACGCCTTCGGCCCGCACCCGGTCGATGATGTCGCGCCCCGCCGTGACGATGGTAGGGACCCGCACCCGGCGACCCGCCAGCCGCCGCGCCAGGGCGCGACATTCCGAAGCCGAGGCGTGGGGACTGCCCAAGGCGACCAGGTCGATGGCCTCGGGGCCCTCGTTCAGAAGCCGCCAGCCTTCGGCCATGTCGGCAGGCGCGATCCGGCGCGGGTCGGCGTCGGCGGCCAGCCGGTGGGCCTCGGGCGTCACGCCTTCGACATGCAGCATCGGCGCGGCCGAGGTCGTGCCGAAGGCCGCGCACAGCGCCTTCAGCGCGTCGGCGTCCGGCCGGGCCGGCGCCAGGCCGCGCAGCAGCGGGACGCGGTCGGGCGACAGCCGGCCCGCCAGCCAGCCGATCAGCGGCCAGAAGGCATCGTCGGGCGCGGCCGGCAGGTCGATGTCGATGACGCGCCGCGCCGCGCGCCCGTCGTCCAGATAGACGCCCGACAGCGGGGCCCGACCGGTCACCGCGATGCAGAGATCCAGGAAATCCGGGTGCTTGGCCGTCCGCGCGCCCAGCACGCTGTTGGCGAAGATGACCGCGTTCGATTCCGCCCAGGCCACCGCCTCGCCCAGGCGGGGGGCGCTGTCCAGCAGATAGGGCGAACAGGTGAAGGTCGCCCGGCAGCCCATCGCGACATAGGCATCGGCCAGCCGCTGGGCGGGGCCGCCGAAGTCGGGCGGCACGCCCTGCGCGCGCCAGTTCCGGTGATCGACCGAGATCGCGTTCATCGTCGTGGGAACCCGCACCCTTGCCCCCAGCGACTGCATCTTGCGCGCGAAGGTCAGGTTGGCGGGGCTGGCATAGATGCAGCCGTCGATATGCGCCTGCGTCACGTCGATCAGCCGCGCCGCCCCCTGCTGGGCCGCCATCGCGCAGACGATGCGCATGGCCAGGGTCGCGGCATCGCCGTCGCGGCCCGCCAGCATGGCGCGGTCGTCCCCGGACAGGGCCAGCGACGCGGTGGCGGGCGGGGCGACGGCCAGGCGCAGCCCGCCCGCGGTGATGGCATCGGCGCCGATGACGGCATGGGGCTGGCGCGCCAGGGAGGTGAAGTCGCCGGGGGACAGGCGCAGGACCGGCAGGGCGTGGCCGAACATCTCGGAGGCGGTCAGCGCGCCCAGGGTCACGACATCCTCGGGTTCCGAAAAGATCAGCGCCGCCGGGCCGCGTCCCGACAGGACCAGATCCAGCAGCACCCCCGATCCGGTGCAGGATCCGCGCGTGGACGGCATCATCAGCACCGCGCCGGTAATGGCTTGCCCGTGCAGCGGATGATGCACGTCGATGACCCGGCCCGTGCCCGGATCGACGCCGCCCCAGAAGCTCAGCGGCTCGTGGCTGGCGATCACCGGACCCTGGGCGGTGCCCGGCAGGATCGACAGCGCGCTCATTGCTTCAACGTCGGCGTGACCCCCCAGGTGTCGGACAGCACATATCCTGCCTGCCAGGGATCCTCGGGGTCCAGATAATAGCTGTGCTGGCCGGTGATCCAGGCCCGGCCGGTGATCTGCGGGATGATGCTGGTCCGCCCGCCGTCCTGCCGGACCTCCAGGATCCTGCCGGTGAAGCGCGAGCCGATGATGGATTCGTGGATCAGCACGTCCCCCTGCCCCATCAGCCCGCGGTCCTGCAGCACCGCCATCCGCGCCGAGGTGCCGGTCCCGGTGGGCGAGCGGTCCGACCGCCCGGGCGCCACGATGCAGGTGTTGCGCGCGACCTGGCCGCTGCCCCCGAAGGGCATCGCGAACTGCACGATGGACACGCCCCGCACGTTCGGAAAGTCGGGATGGACCACGTCGAACTGTTCGCGCGCGGCCTTGCGGATCCGCTCGCCCAGGATGGCCAGGTCGCGGGCCTCGTCGGGGCGGATCCCGAAGCCCAGGGCCTGGGCATCGACGATGCCGAAGAACATGCCGCCATAGGCGATGTCCAGCGGGATGGTCCCGTGGCCCTCGACCTCGAGCGCGCCGTCCAGCACGGCGGCAAAGGCCGGGGCGTTGCGGAAGGTGACCGACCGGCACTTGCCGCCCTGGCAGTCGGCGGTGACCTCGATCACGCCGCCGGGCATGTCCAGCTTGAAGCGGGTGACGGGTTCGACCATCGGCACCATGCCGGTTTCCAGCAGGACGGTCGCGATGCAGATGGTGTTCGACCCCGACATGGGGACGTATTCGGTGGGCTCCATGACGATGGCGCCCGCCGCGCAGCCCGGGGTGATCGGCGGCACGATCAGGTTGACGTGGCGCGCGACCGATCCGCGCGGCTCGCAGATCAGCAGGCGGCGGATGTGGTCGTGGTCGCGTTCCATCGCGATCATCCGTTCCATCATCGTGGCGCCTTCCGGGGGCAGCACGCCGCCGACGATCACATCGCCGATCTCGCCCTCGGCATGGCAGCCGACGACCGAGATGGAGAGACTGGTGCGCATGGGGTTCCTTTCCGGGCCTGGCCCGTCACTTCACCACGAAGCCGTGGGCGAACGGGTCGCGCTCGGCGTCGATATAGATGGTGTTCAGGCCGGTCTGCCGCGCCCATCCGGCGACCGAGGGGATGATCGCGTCCCGGCCCGCCACGCTGGCCGCGGCCTCGACCCGGCCCTTGAAGATACTGCCGATGATGGATTCGTGGTGGAAGTCGTCGCCCACCGCCAGCCTGCCCCGCGCCGCAAGCTGCGCCATCCGCGCCGAGGTGCCGGTGCCGCAGGGGCTGCGGTCGATCGCCTTGTCGCCATAGAAGACGGCGTTGCGGGCATGGGCGCCGGGCCGGGTCGGCTGCCCGGTCCAGAGGATGTGCGACAGCCCGCGGATCGCCGGATGCTCGGGGTGGACGAAGTCGTATTTCGCGTTCAGGGCCGCGCGCAGCCAGGGCGACCAGGCGATCAGTTCGCCCGCCGTATGGTCGGCCATGTCGCGAAAGTTCTTCTGCGGCTCGACGATGGCGTAGAAGTTGCCGCCATAAGCCACGTCCACGACGATCTCGCCCAGGCCCTCGACCTCGGCGGTCAGCCCCTCGGCGTGAAGGAAGGCCGGGACGTTGGTCAGGCGCACTTCCTCGACGTGGCGGCCTTCCTGGCGGTATTCGATGTCCACCTTGCCGGCGGGGGTGTCGATCGACAGGCGGCCGGGGCTGCGCGGCAGGATCAGGCCGTTCTCGATGCCCATGGTGATGGTGCCGATGGTGCCGTGGCCGCACATCGGCAGGCAGCCCGAGGTCTCGATATACAGCACCGCGATGTCGCAGTCGGCGCGCGTCGGCGGATAGAGGATCGCCCCCGACATCATGTCGTGGCCGCGCGGCTCGAACATCAGGCCGGTGCGGATCCAGTCGAAGTCGCGCAGGAAATGGGCGCGCCGTTCCAGCATGTCGGCCCCCTCAAGCCGCGGGGCACCGCCCACGACAAGGCGGACGGGATTGCCGCAGGTGTGGCCGTCGAGGCAGGGAAAGATGTATTGGGTCATGTCCGTTTTCCGAAACGCGCAGGCGAAAAGGGCGCAAGGTCGATGGGCGGCCTGGCCCCGGTCAGCAGGTCGGCCACGATCCGCGCGGTGCCCGCCGACTGGGTCAGGCCCAGATGGCCGTGCCCGAAGGCGCAGGTGACGTGGGGATGGCCGGGCAGCGGGCCGATGGCGGGCAGGCTGTCGGGCAGCGAGGGGCGAAAGCCCATCCATTGCGTGCCGCCGCTGGTCCGCAGCCCGGGCAGGAACCGCGCGGCCTTGTCCAGCATGGCCTGCGCGCGGCGGAAGTCGGGGGGCCGATCCAGCCCGCCCAGTTCCACCGCGCCGCCGATCCGGATCCCCGAGGAAAGCTTGGTGGCCACGAAGCCGTGGCCGCCGAACGTGACCTGGGTGCGCAGGTCGAAGGCGCCGGGCGGCAGCGTGGTGTTGTAGCCGCGCTCGGTCTCCAGCGGGATGCGGACGCCCAGTGTCCGTGCCAGCCGGTGCGAGAACGCCCCCGCCGCCAGCACCACCCGGCCGCGCATCGGCCCGGCGGCGGTCGCCAGCCCGTCGGAGGTCAGCCCGGTCGCCTCGGCCATCGTCAGCCTGCCGCCATTCGCGCGGAAACGCCGGGCCAGGGCCAGCACGTAGTCGCGCGGATCGGCGATGGAATACCAGCCCGGCGTGAAGGTGCCATGCGTGAAGCGCGGCGACAGGCCCGGCTGGATCGCGGCCATCTCGTCGGGCGTCAGGTGGCTGAAGTCGATGCCGTGGTCGGCCCGCGCCCGCCAGCCCGGCAGCGAGGCGTCGAATTCGGCCTGCGATTCATAGACCTGCAGGTTGCCGTCCCTGCGCAGCATCGGCAGCGTTCCGGTGGCGGCCAGGAACGGCTCCAGCTCGGCGCGGGACAGGTCCATCAGCGCCGTCTGCGCGCGGGTCGAGGCCGCGACGCGGGCGGGCGAACAGGCCCGCCAGAAGCGCCACATCCAGGGCGCGATCTTCAGCGCATGGGCGGGCGGCACCGACAGCGGCCCCAGCGGATCCAGAAGCCAGCCGGGCGCCTTGCGCATGATCCCGGGCGAGGCCAGCGGCAGGATGTCGGTGAAGGCGAAGGCCCCCGCATTGCCGGCCGAGGCCCCGGCGGCAGGCCCTTCCCGGTCGATCACCGTCACCGGGACGCCGCGCGCCTGCAGCGCCAGGGCCGCCGAAAGGCCGATGACCCCGGCCCCGATCACGATGGTGTCCCGGGTCATGGTCAGTGCGTGGCGGACAGGAACTTCTGCAGTTCCGGGTCCTGCGGCGCGCCGAACAGCTGGTCGGGGGGCGCGATCTCGGCCATGACGCCGCGGTGGAAGAAGGCCACCCGGTCGGACACCTCGCGCGCGAACTTCATCTCGTGGGTGACGCAGATCATCGTCATCCCCTCGCGCGCCAGCATCCGCAGCGTGTCCAGCACCTCGCCCACAAGCTGCGGGTCCAGGGCCGAGGTCACCTCGTCGAACAGCATGTAGTCGGGCGACATGGCAAGCGCCCGGGCGATCGCCATGCGCTGCTGCTGGCCCCCCGACAGGCGCGAGGGATAGACCTTGAGCTTGTCGGCCAGGCCCACATGCTCCAGTTGCCGGACCGCCTCGGCCTCGGCCTCGGCCCTGGGGCGCCTGAGGACCTTCACCTGCGCCAGCATGACGTTCTCCAGCACGGTCAGGTGCGGGAAGGCGTTGAACTGCTGGAAGACGATGCCGATCCTGCGGCGCAGCCTGTTCAGGTCGGTGGACCTTGCATGGACCTCGGTCCCGTCCACGACGATCCGGCCGCTGTCGATCGGCTCCAGCCCGTTGATGCAGGTGAGCAGCGTGGACTTGCCCGATCCCGACCCGCCGATGATCGTGACCACCTCGCCCTTCTGCACGGTCAGGTCGATGCCCTTCAGCACCTCCAGCGAGCCGAAGGACTTGCGGACCTTCTCGATCTCAATCATGGGACCACCGTCTTTCCAGATAGCCGCCGAACCGGGCCAGCGGGAACGAGATGACAAAGTAGAAGGCGCCGCAGATCATCAGCAGAAGCAGCGGTTCCTGAAGCCGGGTGATGAGGATCTGCGTCGATCTGAGCAGTTCGGTCACCTGCACGATATAGACGAGCGCCGAGTCCTTCATCACCCCAAGCGCCAGCCCGATCCACGACGGCAGGGCCACGCGCGTGGCCAGGGGCATCACGATGGACCGCATGTCCTGCCCCCAGGTCATGCCCAGCGACCGCGCCGCGCGGCGGGTGGCCAGCGGCACGGCCTCGATGCCGCCGCGCACGATCTCGGCGCAGAAGGCGGCGGTGTACAGCGACAGGATGATGCAGGCCACCGTGAAGCCCGACAGGTTCAGCCGCAGGATCGTGCCCAGGAAGGCATTGGCCAGCACCAGCTGGATCAAGAGCGGGATCGACCGGAACAGGTCCAGCACGAAGGTCAGCGGCGCGGCCCAGACGGGGCCCACCTGATAGCGGAAGACCCCGAAGACGATGCCCAAGACCGTGCCCGCCACCACCGCGATGAGCGTGACCAGGATGGTCATGCCGGCGCCGCGCGCCAGGAAGGCGAAGTCGGCGGCGGTCAGCGCTGTGTCGAACATCGGCGCCCCCTTCAGTACCGGAACAGGCGGGCGGCGATCAGCCGCGCGGCCAGGGTGATGGTCTTGGTGATCGCGTAGAAGATCACCGCGGCAAGGGCGAACAGCTCGAAGGTGCGGAAGGTCAGCGCGTTCAGCGCCTGCGTGACGCCGTAGAGGTCGGTGTTCATCCCCACCGTGACCCCCAGCGAGGTCATCAGGATCGCCCAGACCATCTGGTTCGTCATCGGCAGGAAGGCGATGCGCAGCATCTGCGGCAGCACCACATAGCGGAAGGCGCCGCCGGGGCCGAAGCCCAGCGACCGGGCGGCGCGGGCCTGGGTGTCGGGGATGGCCTTCAGGGCGCCGCGGAAGTTCTCGGTCAGGTAGCCGGCGTTGTTGAAGGTGATCCCCAGCAGGATCGAGGCGAAGGGCGACAGGTGGATGCCGAAGCTGCCCAGCCCGAAATGGGCCATGTAGATCTGGAACAGCGCGGGCGTGTTGCGGGCGATCTCGACCCAGGTCGCCGCGACCGCCGACAGCGCGCGGATGCCCGACAGCCGGAACATGGTCAGCAGGATCGCCAGGCCGATGCCGATGACCATCGACAGCACCGCGATCTGCATGGTCACAAGCGCGCCGTCCAGCATCTGCGGCAGCCGCGCCAGGGCCTGCTTCCATTGGAAGGTATAGTTGAACATGGCCGTCCCGCGGCTGGCGGAAGGCGTCGGGGCGGCCAGGCGCCGCCCCGGCGCGGATCAGCGATAGACGCCGGGAACGATCAGGTCGGCGGGCTCGCCCTCGCCGATCCACTTCTCGTACAGTTCGGCATAGCGGCCGGTGCGGACCTGCTGGTTCACGAACAGGTTGAGATAGTTGATCAGCCCGTATTCCTCGCGCAGCGTGAACAGCGACACGTAGTCCGGCACCATCGGCGCCTTGTCGACGATCTTGATGCCGGGGAAGTTGCCCGATTCCACGTTGGCATTGGCGACCTCGACCGTGGACACGGTGGCGTCAAGCTGGCCCTGGCTCAGCGCAAGGAACACGTCAGCCTGGGTCTGATAGGGGCGGAAGGTGCCCTCGCCCCAGTCGTTGATCTGCTTTTCCAGCCAGATCGCCTCGTAGGTGCCGGCGGTCGCGCCGACGGTCTTGCCCCTCATGTCCTCCCAGGTGGTCATCTCGACGCCCTCGTTGGCGACGACCGCGTTCTCGAAGGCGTAGTAGGGGATCGACATGCCGACGGTCTTGGCGCGTTCCAGCGTGTCCGAGGTCGAGGCCACCCCCACGTCCACGCGCCCCGACATCAGCGCCGGGATCCGCTCGGGGAAGGGCGTCTCGACGATCTCGGCGGTGACGCCCAGGGCGGCGGCCAGATCGTTGCAGTAATCGACGTCGAACCCGATCGGGGTGTTGTTCTCGTCGCGCATCCCCATCGGCGGAAAGTCCAGCACCACCGCGCAGCGCAACGTCCCCGAGGCGATGATGTCGTCCAGCTTGTCGGCATGGGACGGCGCGGCAAGGGCTGTCGCGGCCATCACGCCCAGGGCCAGCGTGGTCTTGTTCATGGTTCTCTCCTGTCGGTGCAAGGCGGCTTTTTCCAGCCGATTCCTGCCCCCACTATCGGCCAGGCGCGACGGCAAAGCAAATTGCAAATACAATGAATATACAGCTTCGGGTCGCGCGCACCTTGCCCGTTGGCCTTGCCGCGGGCACCCTGTATGCAGGCCGGAAAGCCGCCTGGGGGATCGGATGGACGAGACGCTTTCGGTTGAGGACCTGCGCCGGCGGGTCGAGGGGATCTTCCTGCGCGCGGGCATGGCGGCCGGACAGGCGGCGCCCCTGGCGGGGGTCATCGCGGCGGGAGAACGCGACGGCTGCAAGTCGCACGGCATCTACCGGATCGAGGGGGTGCTGCGGACGCTGAAGGCGGGCAAGGTGTCCGGCACCGCGCGCCCGGTCCTGGAGGACGCGGCGGGCGGGGCGATCGTGCGCGTGAACGCGGGCGGCGGCTTTTCCAGTGCCGCCTTCGACCTGGGCCTGCCGGTGCTGGCCGAACGCGCCCGCGACCTGGGGCTGGCCGCCCTGGTGGTCAACGACTGCGCACATTTCTCGGCGCTCTGGCCCGAGGTCGAGGCGGTGGCGGCCCAGGGCTTGGCCGCCCTGGTGATGTGCCCCAGCTATGCCACGGTCGCGCCCGCGGGCGGCACCAAGCCGCTTCTGGGCACCAACCCCTTCGCCTTCGGCTGGCCCCGGCCCGGCCGGCAGCCCTATGTCTTCGACTTCGCCACCTCGGTCGCCGCGCGCGGCGAGATCGAACTGCACCGCCGCGCCGGCCGGCCCCTGCCCCCCGGCTGGGCCATCGACCCCGACGGCCGGCCCACCACCGACCCCGACGCGGCCCTGGCGGGCGCCATGCTGCCCTTCGGCGGCCACAAGGGATCGGCCATCGCCACCATGATCGAGCTGCTGGCCGGGGTGATGATCGGCGACCTGACCAGCCCCGAGGTGCTGGATTTCCTGGGCAGCACCACGCTGGCGCCGGTTCACGGCGAATTGGTCCTGGCGCTGTCGCCCGACCGCTTCGGCGCCGGCCGTCCGGGCGATCCCTTCGCGCGGGCCGAACACCTGTTCGAGGCCATCGCGGCGCAGGGCGCCCGCCTGCCCTCGCAGCGCCGCTTCGCCGCCCGCGCCCGGTCCGAAGCCGAAGGCGTGACCCTGACCGGGGCCGAACTGGCCCAGCTGGACCGCTTCGCGTCGCTGGGTCTGGACGCCGTCGCCTGAAGCGCCCTGTCCGGCTGCCAAGGCCCGACGATCAGGGCTTGCAGGCCTGGACCGCGCCGGGAAGCCTGCTCCATTCCCCGTACCAGGCCTGGAACTGCCTCATCTGCCGTTCGGCCCAGCCCTTCTGGCTGGGCGTCAGCTCGTCCGTTTCGTTGAAGTGCAGGCCGTATTCGGCGTCGCCCTGCAGCACCATCATGTGCTTGTAGTACAGCACCAGGTCGGTCCCCTCGTCCCACGAGGACAGCACCTCGAGAGCCTCGCCCAGTTCCCGGGCGCGCAGGCGGGCGTCCGGATCGCCTGCCGCGGCAGCCCGGGCCAGGGCCACGAAATGCAGGATCTCGCGCGGCAGCACGTTGCCGATGCCGGTGATGGTGCCGGTGGCGCCGCATTTGACATAGCCGTGATAGACGCCGGTATCGACGCCCGCCATCAGGATCACGCCGTCATCGGCGCCGGTGATGTGTTCGGCGGCATAGGTCATGGCCGCGGCGCCGCCGAACTCCTTGAAGCCGACAAGGTTCGGATGTTCGGCCCGCAGCGCGAAGAACAGGTCGGCCCGGGTCTCGAAGCCGTAATGCGGGCTGTTGTAGATCACCGCGGGCAGGCCGGGGGCGGCGGCCAGCACCGCCTTGAAGTGGTTGCGCTGCGCCACCGGCGACTGGCCACGCGACAGCACCCGGGGAATGACCATCAGCCCCGCCGCCCCCACCTTCTGGGCATGGGCCGCATGGGCCACGGCCAGGCGGGTGTTGACCGCGCCGGTGCCGACGATCACCGGCAGGCCCGCCGCGACCAGGCGCTCGACCCCCTCCATCCGCTGCTCGTCCGTCAGCAGCGGCCAGTCGCCCATCGACCCGCAATAGACCACCGCCGACATCCCCGCGGCGATCAGCGCCTGCGCCTTGCGCACCAGGGCCGCGTGATCTGGGCTGCGGTCGGGCGTGCAGGGCGTCATCAGCGCGGGAACCACGCCTCTGAAGATCTGGGTGTTCATCGGGGATCCTTTCGACAGGCGGGGGCGTGGACGGCGCGCGATTCGGCCGACCCGGAGCCTATCATCTGCATTTTGCTTGTCGACAGGATTGGGCTAGAGCGTCAGGGCCTGCCGTTCGTCGCGCGTCAGGAACTGCTGGATCTGCCGGACGATCTGATCGGCATGGGCCTTGGCCAGCCGGTCGCACAGGTCGACGTCGCGGGCGGTGATCGCGGCGATGATGTCCTCGTGTTCCTGCACGAATTCCTGCGGCAGGCGGTCGTCGAAGGACTGGTAATACAGCCGCAGCAGCCGCCGCCCCTCGTCCAGGATGCGCAGGAACAGGCCGGTGTAATAGGGGTTGCGCCCGGCCTCGGCGATGGCCGCGTGGAAGTCGCGGTTCGAGGCGATCATCGCCAGGGCGTCCTGCGCGGCGACCGCCTGGGCGAAGCGGGCCTGGTGCCTGCGGATCGTCTTGAGATCCGCCGGCCGGTGGCAGCTTGCCGCCAGCCGGGTCGTCACGCGGTACATCAGGGTCAGGGCGTCGAAGAAGGTGTGCAGGTTCAGGAAGTCGATGTTGGACACCATCGTGGACCGGTTGGGCAGCGTCTCGACCAGGCCCTCGCCGGCCAGCCTGACCAGGGCCTCGCGGATCGGGGTGCGCGACATGCCGAAGCGTTCGGCAAGCTGCACCTCGTCGATGGGGCTGCCGGGGGGCAGCGCCAGATCCAGGATCTCGTCGCGGAGCCGGTCATAGACCACCCTGACGCCCGAACCCCGCTTGCGTTCGGAAGGCCTTGCGCTGTCGGTCATGATCCGGTCTCCGGCAGGGGCTGTCGACAGATCACATACACGGCGCGCGCGCCAGATCAACCGCGCGCGCCCAGACCGCCACGGACAGGGCCCGCCAGCCCCGTCCGCAGGGGCGCGCTCAGCGCAGCGAGCGGTGGCGCGGTGCCCGGTTGCGGCCCAGGATCGCCACCGCGACCACGGCGATGCCCGCGCCGATCGCCACCTTCTTGACCATTCCCTGGCGGTTGTGACGCATCTCGGCGCGCGCGCCCATCTCGGCGGGCAGGTTCGGCAGACGGCCGTGGGTCAGATCGTCGACGATGCCCTCGACCATGTTGATGCGGTCGGCGCCCAGCAGCATCAGCCAGTGCCGCCAGTCGGATTCGCTGTATCCGAAGGCGGCGCGGCGGACCATCCCGCTGAGCCCGGACGGCCCGACCGAGGTTCCGAACACCGCCGGGCGGCGGTCGTATTCCACCGACTGCAGCACCTCGATGTCGGTGCGCTGCGCCTTGGGGTGGGTCCAGTGCGACCCCGGTTCCCCTGATCTGTCGCGCATCGGATAGGTCGGGTCGTTGCGCGGATCGGCGTCCACGCCCCAGCCGTTGACATCCTGCGGGTCGATTGTCTGGGAATTGCTTTCGCGTGCCATCGTCGCCTCCTAGCGGCCGTTGTTGGGATACAGCACCGGCTTGATGCAGTCGTCCAGCTTGGCGGAGAACAGGTGATAGGCGTCGGGCAGATCCTCCAGCGGGACGCGATGGGTGATCAGCGCCTTGGGATCCAGACGCCCCTCCTTCACATGCTCGACCAGGCGCGGCAGCAGGCGCTTGACCGAGGCCTGGTTGGCGCGGATCGTCAGCCCCTTGTTCAGCACGTTGCCCATCGGCACGATGTTTCCGGTCGGGCCATAGACGCCGACGATCGACACCACCCCGCCCTTCTTGACCGAATTGATGGCCCAGTGCAGCACGATCGCGCTGCCCGCCTCGAGCTTCAGCTTCTTGCCCAGCACGGTGCGCAGGGCGCTGCCCGAGGCGTCGCCGCCCACGGCGTCGATGCAGACATCCGCGCCCAGCCCGTCGGTCAGCTTCTTGATGAACACGGCCATGTCGTCGATGGACCGGAAGTTGTAGACCTCGGCCGGGCAGTACTGGCGGGCGAATTCCAGCCGGTAGTCCAGCTCGTCGATGACGATGACCCGGCCGGCGCCGAACAGCCAGGCGCAGCGCGCGGCCATGATGCCCACGGGACCGGCGCCGAAGACGACCACCGTATCGCCCATCTGGATGCCGCCCATCTCGGCGGCCTGGTATCCGGTCGGCACCACGTCGGTCAGCAGCACCGCGTCGTCGGGATCCATCCAGTCGGGGATCGGCATCGGCCCGACGTCGGCATAGGGGACCCGGACGTATTCCGCCTGCCCGCCGTCATAGCCCCCGGCGGTGTGCGAATAGCCGAAGATGCCGCCGACCGCGGTGGACTGGGGGTTGGCCTCGTGGCAGTTGCCGAACAGCCCCTGCTTGCAGAAATGGCACTGGCCGCAGGCGATGTTGAAGGGCACCAGCACGTGATCGCCGGGCTTCAGGGTCTGGACCTCGGGGCCGACCTCCTCGACGATGCCGCAGAACTCGTGCCCAAAGGTGGTGCCGATGCGGGTGTCGGGGACCAGGCCGTTGTAGAGATGCAGGTCGGACCCGCAGATGCAGGACCGGGTGACGCGCACGATGGCGTCGCGGGGATGCTGGATGACCGGATCGGCCTTCGAGGCCACGCGCATCCGGCGCGGCCCCCTGTAATCGGCTGCAAGCACGGCAGTTCCTCCTTGTCGACCTGTCATGCAACCGCCGAAGCCACGGGGGTTCCCAGAACCGGGCGGCGCCGGCCTATTCCTGCGCCCGCAGCACGCGGGCGGGCCGCGCCGACAGCGGGCGCAGCGCGAACAGCAGGCCCGTCGCCGTGGTGGCCAGCACCCCGCCCGCGATCACGGCAAGCGCCGATCCGGGCGCGAAGCGATAGCTGGCCTCCATCACCTGCGTCAGGATCGCCCAGCTTGCCAGGGCCGCGACGGCGACCGCGACCAGCCCCGCCGCGGCGCCCATCAGCACCGAGCGCAGCGCGAAGCTGGCCAGCACCGTCGCGCGCGAGGCGCCCAGCGTCTTCAGCACCGCCGCCTCGAAGACGCGCGCCCCCTCGCCCGAGGCGGCGGCCCCGATCAGCACCACGAAGCCGGTGGCCAGCACCGCAAGCGCCGCCAGCGACGTGGCCGAGGCAAGCGTGCCCATCGCCTCGGCCACGCGCTCGGCCACCTCGCGCACGCGGATCGGGGTGACGTTGGGATAGCGGTCCGAGATGTCGCGCAGAAGCCCGGCTTCGGCCGCCGGGTCGGTCTGGATGGTGGCGATATGGGTCTGCGGGGCGGCCTGCAGCGCCGCCCGGTCGAAGATCATCACGAAGCCGATGCCGCCGCTGCGGAAATCCAGCTGCCGGAAATTGGCGATGGTTCCGGTGATGTCGCGGCCCAGGATGTTGACGGTGATCCGGTCGCCCAGCGACAGGCCCAGTTCGGCCGCCTCGTCGGCGCCGAAGCTGATGAGCGGCGGGCCCGCGTAATCGGCGGGCCACCAGTCGCCCGCCGTCAGCACCGTGCCCGGCGGCGGGGCGGCGGCGTGGCTGATGCCGCGGTCGCCGCGCAGCACCCAGTGGTCGCCCCAGTCGCGGGCCGGGATGTCGTTGATCGCCGTGACGATGCCGCGCAGCGAGGGGGCGGTCTCGACCTGGCTGACGCCGGGATCGCCGGCCAGCCGGTCCAGCAGGCCGGGCAGCTGGTCGGTCTGGATGTCGATGAGGAAGAACGAGGGCGCCTGCCGCGGCAGTTCGGCGGCGATGGCGCGGCGCAGGTTGGCGTCGATCTGGCCCACCGCCGCCAGCACCGTCAGCCCAAGGCCCAGCGACAGCACCACCGCCACCACGCCTTCGCGCGGATTGCCGACCGCGCCCACCGCCAGCCGCAGCGCGCTGCGCCCGCGCAGGGCGGGGTGGCGCGACAGCCGCCGCGCCGCGGCGCGCAGGCCCCGCGCCGCCAGCCACAGCAGGCCAAGCGCCGCCGCCACCCCCGGCCACCGACAGCGCCAGGGCCGGGACCGAGGCCATCAGCGCCGCCGTCCCCACCAGCCCCGCCACCGCCAGCAGCAGCGCCGCCAGATAGCGCCCGCGCGGGCGGCCATGGGCCTCGGCGCCGATGCCGCGGAACAGGGCGGCGGCGCGCACCTGTTCGACCCGCGCCAGGGGCAGCAGGGTGAAGATCAGCGCGGTCAGGACGCCATAGACCGCGGCCTCGGCCAGGGCCGAGGGATAGAGCGTGAACTGGACCGGGATCGGCAGCCGGGCCTGCAACAGCGGCGCCGCCGCCAGCGGCAACAGCCCGCCAAGCGCCAGCCCCGCCGCCACGCCCAGCAGGGTGAGAACGCCGATCTGGACGAAATAGACGGCGAAGATCGTCCGCCCCTCGGCCCCCAGGGTCTTCAGCGTGGCGATCACCGGGGTCCGGGCCTCCAGATAGCTGCGCACCGCCGAGGACACGCCGATGCCGCCCGTGGCCAGCCCCGCCAGCCCGACCAGCACCAGAAACGATCCCAGCCGGTCCACGAAGATCTCGACCCCCGGCGCGCCGCGGCGGCTGTCGCGCCACCGCATCCCGGCGCCCTCGAACTGGGCCAGGGCGTCGGCGCGCAGCGCGTCCAGGCTGTCGCCGGGCCGCAGCAGCATCCGGTAGCCCGTCTCGTAAAGCGTGCCGGGCGACAGCAGGCCGGAACCGGCCAGTCCCGCGGTCGCGACCAGCGTGCGCGGCCCCAGCCCGAAGCTGCCGCCAAGCGCGTCGGGTTCGCGCGTCAGCGCCGCCATCAGCACGAAGTCCTGCACCCCCAGCCGGAAGCGGTCGCCGACCGACAGGCCCAGCCGCTCGATCAGCAGCGGATCCATCGCCGCCCCAGGCAGGCCGCCCCGCCCCGCCAGAACCTGCGCGACGGTCAGGGGGGATCGAAGCGCGCCTCTCCGCGCAGGGGCCAGTTGCCGTCAACGCCCTTGACCTGGGTCAGCGCGCGGTCCTCGCCGGCGACCGCCAGCGACCGGAAATCGACCACCTCCGAGACGCGCGCGGCGCGATCCTCGATCCAGGTGCGTTCGGCGGGCGTGGCGAAGCGATAGGTCAGCCGCAGCACCGCGTCGCCGCCCAGCAGCACCGCCCCCTGCCGCGACAGGCCCGCTTCGATGGCGGCGCGCACCGAACCCACGGCGGCGATGGCGCCCACGCCCAGCACTAGGCAGGCCAGGAAGATCCAGAAGCCCGCCAGCCCGCCGCGCAGTTCGCGCCGGGCGATGCGCCAGGCGGCGCTCATGATGCGGCCCGGCGGCGGCGGTCCCCGGATTCGATCCGGCCGTCGCGCAGGCGCAGGACCCGGTCGCAGCGGGCGGCCAGTTCGGGGGCGTGAGTCACCAAGACCAGGGTGGTGCCGTGCCGGTCGCGCAGCCCGAACAGCAGATCCATGATCGCCTGGCCGTTGGCGCCGTCCAGGTTGCCGGTCGGCTCGTCGGCCAGCAGGATCGCCGGGCGCGGCGCCACGGCGCGGGCGAAGGCCACGCGCTGCTGTTCGCCCCCCGACATCTGCGCGGGATAGTGATCCATCCGCGCCCCCAGGCCCACCGCCTGCAATTCCTCGGCCGCCCGGCCGAAGGGGTCCGGCTGGCCCGCCAGTTCCAGCGGCGTCGCCACGTTTTCCAGGGCGGTCATGGTGGGGATCAGGTGGAAGGACTGGAAGACCACGCCCATCCGGCCGCGGCGAAAGCGCGCCAGGCCGTCCTCGTCAAGGGCGGTCAGGTCGTGGCCCAGGGCCTGGACCAGCCCGCCGGTCGCGCGTTCCAGCCCGCCCATCAGCATCAGCAGCGACGACTTGCCCGACCCCGACGGCCCGATCAGCCCCAGCGTCTCGGCCGGCTGGACATCCAGCGAGATGCCCCGCAAGATCGCCACCGGCCCGGCGTTGCCTTGCAGCGTCAGGTGGACATCCCTCAGCGACAGAACCGGATCGGCCATGACCATCCTTCCCCTTTTCCTGCGTTCCCTGGCATCTATTCCTGGCCGCCGGTCAGGCAAGCCCCGGCTGCGGGCCATTGTGACGGCGGTCCTGCTGGCCGCAACCCCCGCCGCCGCCCTGGCGCAGGATCCGTTCCGGCTGGTGGCCCTGGGGGATTCGCTGACGCAGGGCTATGGCCTGCCCGCCGAACAGGGGCTTGTCCCGCGGCTGCAGGACTGGCTGCAAGGGGCCGGCCATGACGTGATCGTGATCAACGCGGGCGTCAGCGGGGACACCACGGCGGGCGGGCTGTCGCGGCTGGACTGGACCCTGGCCGAGCGGCCCGACGCGATGATCGTGGCCCTGGGCGGCAACGACCTGCTGCGCGGGATCGACCCCGCGGCAAGCCGCGCCAACCTGGACGCGATCCTGACCCGCCTTCAGGCCGAGGGCGTGCCGACGATGCTGGTGGGCCTTCCCGCCCCGGGCAATTTCGGCCCCGAGTTCCAGCGGGATTTCCAGGCGATGTTCCCCGAAGTGGCGCAGAAGCACGGCGCCGCGCTGTATCCCGACCTGCTGGCGCCGATCACCCGGCGGTATGCGGCGGGCCAGGATTACGCCGACCTGATGCAGGACGACGGCCTGCACCCGAACGCGGCGGGCGTGCAGGCCATCGTCGAGGCGATGGGTCCGGCGGTGGATGCCTGGCTGGACGGGCTGCGCTAGGCCTCAGCCCAGCCGCTCCAGCGTCCGGCGGCAGGGCCTGCCCTCGAAGAACGCGCCAAGGATCCGGTGAAAGACATCCGGCGCCCCCTCGACCTGCGCGAACAGCGTGGCCGAGGATCGCAGCTTGTCCGCATCGACCGGCCCGAAGATCTCCACCGCCGGGCGGTCCTGATGCGCCAGCACCGCCTCGGCGCAGCGGATCAGCCGCGGGCCCAGCACGGGATGGGCCAGATAGCGCCGCGCCTCGTCCGCATCGACGATGCCGTAATGGTGCGACATCTGCGACCGGCCCAGCCCGCGCAGCTGCGGGAAGATGAACCACATCCAGTGGCTTTCCTTGCGCCCGCGCCGCAGTTCGGAAAGCGCCCGGTCATGCACGCCCTCCTGCGCGTCCACGAAGCGTTCCAGCCCGTCGGGTTCCTGCGCCATGATCTCTCTCCTGACCTGGCGGTGAAACCGGCGGGGGGCGGCCTTTGTTCCGCCGCGCATGGCCCCGGGACCTGCCGGCCGCGGGCTCCGCCCTTTGTCGGATAGACCCGGCGGCGGGCGCGGCTAGAGTCGGGGCCCTGAGGCGAAGGGGAACCGCCATGCGCATACGTCTTGTCCTGGTCCTGGCCGCGACGCTGGCCGCGGTGCCCGCCTGGGCGCAGCAGGCGGTGCCGCGCGGGACGGTGGCCTTCTTCGGCATCTATCTGATGAACAACGCCGGCGATCCCGACGACAGCGACGAACGCGCCCGCATCGCCCTGGTCGAGGACGAGATCGCCCGCGACCTTGCCGCCCGCGGCTTCACGCTGGTCGATACCGCGCCGGTGGCCGACCGGCTGGCGCAGGTCAAGAACATCGCCTCGTGCAACGGCTGCGACATGACGCTGGCGCAGGAACTGGGCGCCGACTACGCGGTGACCGGCGAGGTGCAGAAGACCTCCGAGCTGATCCTGTCGATGAACCTGTTCCTGCGCGACGCCGAGGCCCGCACCAACCTGCGCCACGGCGCGGTCGAGGTCCGCGGCAACACCGACGAAAGCTGGTCGCGCGGCTACCGCTATCTGCTGAACAACACCATCTTCCGCGGCGAACCCCGTCCCTGACCCGGACAGTCGCGCCAAGCCCCCGGTTTCGCCGGGCTTTTCAAGGGGAATTGCCGCAGCGTCGGCTTTCTTCTAGGCTGTGCTTCCCGGGTGACAGTCGCGCCGGGCCCGTCACCTTCCCGAATCGATGCGCCGCCTGTTCGCAACCGCCTTCTATCTGTTCCGCTACGCGGTCCTGTCGGCCACGCTGATCGTGATCGGCGGGTTCCTGATGGCGACCTTCGCGGGCGGCGCGGCCGGCGTGCGGCTAAAGGGTCCGTCCGCGCAGGCCGGAATGGTGCTGGCGGCGCTGCTGCTGCCCTGGCTGTTTTTGCCCCGCCGCCTTGCCACCGCCACAAGGCGGCGCCGGGTCAAGCGGCGCGCGCGCGCCGCCCCCCGCCCCGCGGCCCCCGCGCGACAGGCGCGCCAAGGCCGGGGCCGCGCCGCGCCCGCCCTGGGGTCGCTGCCCCGGAACGGGCACGACTTCGAGCAATGGGTCGCCCAGCGGCTGGAACTGCACGGCTGGCGGGCGGTGGTCACGGCCGGATCGGGCGACCAGGGGCTTGACATCATCGCCCGGCGCGACGGCCGCAAGATCGGCATCCAGTGCAAGCGCTACGATGGCGCGGTCGGCAACAAGGCCGTGCAAGAGGCCTTCTCGGGCCGCGCCTATCACCGCGTCGATGCGGCGGTGGTCATCACCACGGGCCACTACACCGAAAGCGCCAAGGCCCTGTCGCGCAAGACCGGGGTGCATCTGCTGCATGTCCGGGACATCCCCCGGATGCGCCGGATTTGTTAAGCCTCGGGCGCGCGCCCCGGGCGTTCGGCGGCGATCCCGGCGATGATCGCGCCGAAGCCCTCGCTGCCGGTGATGCGGTCCAGCCTGTCGGGCAGGCGGGGCCGCCAGTTGGGATATTTGTCGGCGGTGCTGGGCAGGTTCACGGGCCGGTGGTCGCCGGCCAGATCCTCCAGCCGCACGGCCATCAGCCGCGCCGGGGTGCGGGCGACGAAGCGGTGGGCCGCCACCACCAGATCCAGCGGCGCCTGCGGGCTGTCGGCCAGGCTGTCGTCGTCCAGCAGGCCGGCATCGGCCAGGGCGCGGACCAGGGCGCGGCGTTCCCCGGGCCGGGCCTCGGCCTGTTCGCGCGCGGTGTCGGCGCCGATCAGCCCGAACTTCTCGCGCAGGGCGATGTCGTCGCCCGCCCACCATCCCAGGAAGGTCGGCAGGTCGTGGGTGGACAGGCAGGCCAGGGCCTTTTCGGGGTAATCCCCGGGCGGCAGGAAGCCGCCGTCCTCGTCGCGCTCGAAGAACAGGATGCGGTAGGACAGGATGTTCGCGGCCTCCATCATCTCGCGGAAGCCGGGCGGGACGTTGCCCAGATCCTCGCCGATGACGATGGCGCCGTTTTCTTGCGAGGCGCGGGCCAGGGCGCGCAGCATGTCGTCCAGCGGATAGCGGGCATAGGTGCCCTGGTCGGCCGTCGCGCCCTCGGGGATCAGGAACAGTTGCCACAGGCCCAGGGCGTGGTCGATCCGCACTGCCCCGGCCCGCGCCATCACCCCGGCCATCAGCGTGCCGAAGGGCGCCGCCCGCGAGGCCGCCATCGCCGCGGGCGACAGCGGCGCCAGCCCCCAGTCCTGGCCCTGTTCGTTGAAATAGTCGGGCGGCGCGCCGATGCGCACATCCGCCAGCACGTCCGGGTGGCCCCAGCTTCCCGACCCGTCGCCGGCCTCGCCCACCGCCACGTCCAGATACAGCCCGATCGCCATGCCCGCGGCCTTGCAGGCGTCGCGGACCTGGTCCAGTTGCCGGTCGGTCTGGTCCTGCAGCCAGCGATAGAAGGCGATGTCCGCGGCATGGTCGCGCGCGAAGGCGGCGACCTCGGGGCCGCGGGGATCGCGCCAGGCTTCGGGCCAGGCCGCCCAGCCCGCGCCGTGCCCGGACGAGGCCATATGCGCCGACAGCGCGTCGAACAGCGCGTGCCGGTCCAGATCCGCGCCGCCCCGGCGCCGGAACGCGTCCGAGGCGTCGGGGCGCCCCGCCTTGTCCCACAGCGCCCGAAGCGCCCGCAGCTTCAGCGCCGCGACCGCCTCGTAATCCACCAGGTCGGTGTCGCGCAGGCGCGCGATCTCCTCGGGATCGGCCAGCCCGGGATCGAAGCCCTCGATGCGGTCCACCGCCAGATAGAGCGGGTTCAGGAAGCGCCGGTTCGAGGGCGAGAACGGGCTGCACCGCGCCGGATCGGCCAGAAACATCGCGTGCAGCGGGTTGAGGCCGATGAAGTCCGCCCCCATGCGCCCCAGGATGCCCGCCAGGTCCTGAAGATCGGCAAGATCGCCGATGCCCCAGTCGCGGTCCGAGCGAAGCTGGTAGAGCTGCACCGCCACGCCCCAGGACCGCGGCCCGTCGGGCAGATGGCAGCGCGCGTCCGCGGGCGCCTCAAGCCGCTGCGGGCGCATCGCGGCGCCGGATCCGAAGGCCGCGACCAGCTTTTCCAGGGTGCTGTCGGGGACGCGGTGCGTGGTGCCGTCCATGTCCTCGTATTCGGGCTGGATGCCCAGGTCGCTGGCCCTTGCGCCGATGTCGTCCATCACGTCCCCCTTGTGCAGGTGCCCTGCGGGCCGCCCGTCAAAACCGGCAGGCGGCGGCGATTGTTCCGCCCCCGCCTGCCTGAAACCGCTTTTTTCGGGAAGGGATGAAGGCGCCCGGACCCTGCCGGGCGCGGCCGCCCGGGCCTACTGGTTTTCCTGCGGCGCCCCGGGGGTCTTGTCGGTCTTGGCGGGGTTCATCACGTCGAACTCCTCGGGCGAATGGGGAACGCCCTCGTGGTCGCCCTGGCCGTGCTGGCGGGGCGGGTCGGTGGCGGGGTTCGGGTTCTTGGGGGTCTCGCGGGTCATGGAATGTCCTCCTGCCCCCCCAACGCCGGCCGGACGCCGATGTTCCGCGCCCCGCGCCCGCCTCAGCCGGCGCGGGCCGAGGCGTAGATCGCGTCGATCGCCCGCGACAGATCCACCAGCCGCTCGGCTTCGGGGTCGAAGCGGGGATCGGCGGCCAGCCGGCGCGCCCAGTCCCGGGCCATGCGCCCGCCCCAGTCGTCGGGCGGGCCCACCAGTTCGCGCGTGGCGGTGCCGTCGTGGCGATGCGCGGCGAAGTCGTAGAAGCCGCCGCCCGGGTTGGTCAGCGACAGGCCGCCGCGGGTGCCGTGGACATGCATCTCGATGCGCGCCTCGGTCCCGGCGTGCAGCTTCCAGGAACAGGCGATGGCGATGGCCACGCCGCTGTCGGTGGTCAGGGTGGCGGTCGCGTAATCCTCGACCTGATCCTCGGGGACGGCGGGGCTGCCCTCGCGGCAGATGCGGCCGGCGATCCGGTCGAGGGCGGGGAAGTCCAGGCACCACAGCGCGCTGTCGATCAGATGCACGCCCAGATCCATCAGCGGCCCGCCGCCCGACAGCGCCTTGTCGTAGAACCACGGCTTGTCGGGGCCATAGGCGTTGTGGAACACCAGATCCATCGCGAAGATCCGGCCCAGTTCGCCGCTGCGCACCTGCTCGCGCAGCGCCTGCAGGGCGCGCGTCCCGCGATAGGACAGATCCACCGCCAGCAGCCGGTCGGCGCGGCGCGCGGCCGCGACGGCGGCGCGCGCCTCGGCCTCGGTCCGGCCCAGGGGCTTCTGGCAGAACACCGCGCAGCCGGCGTCAAGCGCGCGGATCGTCTGCTCGGCGTGCAGGGCCGAGGGCGTGGCGATCACCACCCCGTCGGGCCGCGCCGCCAGCAGGTCGTCCAGCGTCCGCCCCAGGGCCGCGCCGGGGGCAAGGGCCGCGGCCTGCGCCAGGCAGTCGTCCGAGGGATCGGCCAGGCCCACCACCTCGACCTCGGCGCCCTCGCAGATGGCCTGCATCCGGTGCCGGCCGATCCAGCCCAGGCCCAGGAAGGCGATGCGCGGCGCGGTCCGGGCCTGCGGGGCGGCGGCGGCGGCGGCGGCGGCGCTCAGGCGCATGTCACATAGGCCTTGACCAGCCCCTCGGGCTTGTCGCGGGTGGCGTCGAGCGCCCGGTCCAGGGCCTCCAGCGGGAAGGCGTGGGTCAGCAGCGGTGCCGGATCCAGCCGCCCGGCCTCGATGGCGGCGATGGCCTCGCGCAGGCCCTGCAGATAGACCTCGGGGCGGCGTTCGTGGGCGTTGACCACGTCGATGCCGCGCCAGTTCCAGTTCTGCATGTTCACCTGCCGCGGCCCGTCCTGATGATAGCCGGCGATGACCAGCCGCCCGCCCTCGGCCACGATCTCTCCGGCCAGATCCAGCGGCCACTGCTTGCCCACGGCCTCGATCACCACGTCGCAGAAGCGGCCGTCGGTCAGGTCGGACACCTGGGCGATGATGGCGTGGTGATCCTCCATCGGGATGGCGCGGGCGGCGCCCATCTGCCGGGCAAGCGCCAGCGACGAGGCCCGGCGCGAGATGGCGATGACCTCGGCCCCCGCATCGGCGGCCAGCCGCGTCAGCGCCGCGCCCAGAAAGCCGATGCCGATGATCGCCACCCGGTCGCCCTGGCCGATGCCGGACCGGCGGAAGATGTTCATGGCGCAGGCGAAGGGCTCGCCCGGGAACGGCCCGGCGATGCTGTCGGGCAGCGGCACCGCCATCGCCGCATCGACCACCTCGTGGGTGGCGTATCCCCGCTGGCCCAGGAAGGCCACGCGCTGCCCTTCGCGCAGGTCCGCCACCCCGGCCCCAAGCGCCTCGATGCGCCCCCAGCCCTCGTGGCCCATCCCGCCCGGCTCGGTCGGGAATGACATCCAGTCCGGGCCCGCCCAGGGTTCCAGGTTCGACGCGCAGACCCCGCAGCCCTCCAGCCGGATGCGGACCTGCCCGGCGGCGGGTTCGGGCAGGGGAAGCTGCTCGACCTGGGTCCGGCCGGGGGCGGTCAGGCGGACCGCGCGCATCTGCCCCGCTTGGGTCGTGAAATCTCTGGCTGACTGGTTCATCCTCACCTCTCTGGCGCCGGCGCGGGCCGGGCCGCGCTTCCGCCTTGCAGAAACGGCAGAAAATGGCCCATGTTCCCCCTGTCTTTCCCCTTCTGCGAAGTGCCTGAAAAGGTTGAAGAAGAAGTCATCATTGATGATGAACATGATGCCTGCCCCCTAAACCCCGGAGCGGTCTTGCCTTTTTTGCGGGAACCCGAGGGGCGGTCTTGGGCTTCACGTTCAGTTGAACGCAGAGGGACCGATCAATGACGAAGGTGCTGATTACCGGGGGTTGCGGCTTCATTGGACGCCACGTGGCCGAGGAGATGCTGGCCCGCGGCCATCAGGTCTGCCTTTACGACGCGCTGATCGACCAGGTGCATGGCGGCCAGCAGCCCCGCCTGCCCGAGGGGGCGGAACTGGTGCGCGGCGACGTGCAGGACCCCGACCGCCTGCGCCGCGCGCTTGAAGGCTGCGACGGCGTGATCCACCTGGCGGCCGAGGTCGGCGTCGGCCAGTCCATGTACGAGATCGCCCGCTATACCGCCGCCAACGACCTGGGCACCGCCGTCCTGCTCGAGGCGATGCTGGCCCATCCCGTCAAGCGCATCGTCGTCGCCAGCTCCATGAGCGTCTATGGCGAGGGCTATTACGCGCGCCCGGACGGCAGCCTGCTGGAAACCGTGCGCCGCAAGCCCTCCGAGGTGCGCGCCGGCCACTGGGATCCGCTGGCCCCCGACGGCGCGGCGCTGACCCCCCACCCCACCAGCGAGGACAAGCGCCCGGATCTGGCCTCGATCTATGCGCTGACGAAATACGCCCAGGAACGCGCGGTGATGATCTTCGGCGAGGCCTATCAGGTCGAGGCGGTGGCGCTGCGGCTGTTCAACGTCTTCGGCGCCGGACAGGCGCTGTCCAACCCCTATACCGGGGTGCTGGCCAACTTCGCCTCGCGGCTGGCCTCGGGCGAACGGCCCACGATCTTCGAGGACGGCCAGCAGCGGCGCGACTTCGTCCATGTCCGCGACGTGGCCCGCGCCTTCCGCCTGGCCTACGAGACCCCGGCGGCGGCGGGCGAACTGTTCAACATCGGTTCGGGCAACGCCTATACCGTCACGCAGGTGGCCACCCTGCTGGCGCAGGCGATGGGCCTGCCCGACCTGACGCCGGAGATCACCGGCAAGTACCGCGCCGGCGACATCCGCAACTGCTTCGCCGACATCGCCAAGGCGCGCCGGATCCTGGGCTTCGAGCCGCAGGAACGGCTCGAGGATTCGCTGGACGAGTTCGTGACCTGGGTGCGCGGCGAGGCCGTGGTGGACCGCGGCGCCGAGATGCGCCGGCAACTGGAGGAGCGGAGGCTCGTTTCATGAAGGGTTATGGTTTCGTCGAATGGTTCCGCCCCGGCGAACATGACCGCGTCGAACAGGCGCTGCCCGCGCTTCTGGCGTCGGGGGCCAGCCACCTGCGCACGCATCTCAGCTGGGCGGAATACCTGTCGCCGGGCGGCGAGGAGTGGTTCGACTGGCTGATCCCCACCCTGGGCCGGCAGATCGACCTGCTGCCCTGCGTCCACTACACCCCGCCCTCGAAGTCCCGCAACGGCCGCAGCACCGGCGCGCCCGTCGTGCTCAAGGACTATGCCGACTTCATCGACCACGTTCTGACCCGCTACGGCCGCCACTTCAGCCATATCGAGCTGTGGAACGAGCCCAACAACCTGCTGGACTGGGACTGGCGCGAGGATCACGAATACCAGCTGTTCTGCGAGATGGTCGGCGGGGCGGCCTACTGGGTCCGGCAGCGCGGCTGGAAGGCCGTCCTGGGCGGCCCCTGCCCCTTCGATCCGCTGTGGCTGGACCTGATGGGCCAGCGGGGCGTGCTGGCCCAGTGCGACGCCGTGGGCTTTCACGGGTTCCCGGGCACCTGGGACAGCGAGGAAGGCGCCTGGCAGGGCTGGGACATGCACCTGGGCGAGATGCGGGCCGTGCTGGCCCGCCATGGGGCGCCGGAAATCTGGATCACCGAGACCGGCTATTCGACCTGGCGGGGCGACCAGATGGAACAGGCCCGCCGCTTCGCCCGCGCGCTCGAGGCGCCGGCCGACCGGCTTTACTGGTATGGCTGGCAGGATCTGGCCCGCGACGTGGCGGTGCAGGAAGGGCTGTGGTTCGACCCGCGCCATTACCACATGGGCGCCGTCGATGCCGAGGGCCAGCCCAAGCTGCTGGCCCGGCTGCTGATGGATGGCGGCCCGGCCCGCCTGCGCGAGGTGACGCATCTGGCCGCCCCCTCGATCGGGCGCGCGGTGCGCCCGGTGGTCATCACCGGCGGCAGCGGCTTCATCGGCTCGAACCTGGCCGACAGCTTCCTGTCGGACGGCCACGACGTGGTGGTGGTGGACAACCTGTCGCGCCCCGGCGTGGACCAGAACCTCCGCTGGCTGACCGAGCGGCATGGCGACCGCGTCCATCCCATGCCCGCCGACCTGCGCGACGAGACGGCGATGCGCGACGCCATGCGCGACGCGCAGGCGGTGATCCACTTGGCCGCGCAGACCGCCGTCACCACCAGCCTGACCGCGCCGATGGACGACTTCGAGGTGAACGCCCGCGGCACCCTCAACGTGCTCGAGGCGATCCGCGCCACCGGCCGCCCGGTGCCGATCCTGTTCGCCTCGACCAACAAGGTCTATGGCGCGCTCGACGATCTGCGGATGCTGGAGACCGACGACCGCTACGTTCCCGCCGACCCCCGCATCCGCGAGAACGGCATCGACGAGACCCGCCCGCTGGACTTCTGCACGCCCTACGGCTGCTCCAAGGGCGTGGCCGACCAGTATGTGCTGGACTATGCCAAAAGCTACGCCATCCCCTCGGCGGTGCTGCGGATGTCCTGCATCTATGGCCCGCGCCAGTTCGGGACCGAGGATCAGGGCTGGGTCGCGCATTTCCTGATCCGCGCCCTGATGGGCGAGCCGATCTCGGTCTATGGCAACGGCAAGCAGGTGCGCGACATCCTGCACGTCTCGGACGCGGTGGCGGCCTACCGGCTGGTGCTGGACCGGATCGGAGGGCTGACGGGCCGGGCCTTCAACCTGGGCGGGGGCGCGCGCAATGCCGTCAGCCTCAGGCTGGTCCTGCACGAGATCGAGCGCTTGGTGAACCATCCGGTGCCCCTGACCTTTTCGGACTGGCGGCAGGGCGATCAGTTCTATTTCGTCGCCGACACCGCCCGGCTTGGCGCCGAGACCGGCTGGCAGGCCCGCGTCGGCTGGCGCGAGGGGCTGGCCGATCTGGCCGCCTGGCTGCGCGCCAACCGCCGCTTTCCCGAACCCCAGGCGCTCAGGGTCCGCGCATGAGCCTCCGCGTCCTGATGACGCTGGACGCGGCGGGCGGGATCTGGCGATACGCGATGGATCTGGCCCGCGCCCTGCAGGCGCAGGGCGGCGCGCAGGCGGTGTTCCTGGGCTTCGGCCCCCCGCCCGGCCCCGACCTGCGGACCGAGGCCGAGGCCTTGGGCGTCCTCGACTGGACCGGCCTGCCGCTGGACTGGATGGTGGCCGATGCCGCCGCCCTGGCCGATGTGCCGCAGGCCGTGGCCGAGGCCGCCGCCCGCCACGGCGCCGACCTGATCCACCTGAACCTGCCCAGCCAGGCCGCGGGCCTGCGCAGCCCCCTGCCGGTCCTGGCGGTCAGCCATTCCTGCGTCGCCACCTGGTTCCTGGCCGTCAGGAACGGCGGCCTGCCCCGGGGCTGGGACTGGCAGCGCGACCTGAACGCCCGCGGGCTGGCCCGCGCCGATGCCGTGGTCGCGCCCTCGCGGGCCCATGCCGACCTGCTGCGGCGGGTCTATGGCGTCGCGGCGGCGGTGGTTCCCAACGGCGTGGCCTCCGCGCCGCGCCGCGGCGCCGGCCTGCCGATGGCGGTCGCCTCGGGCCGCTGGTGGGACGACGGCAAGAACGGCGCGGTCCTGGACGCCGCCGCCCGGCACATGGACTGGCCGGTGACGATGCTGGGTCCGCTGGACGGCCCCACCGGCCAGCGGTTCGCGCCGCGCCACGCGGCCGCGCCCGGCACCCTGCCCCACGACCGGGCCCTGGCGGTGACGCGGGATGCGGGCCTGTTCGTCTCGCCCTCGCTCTACGAGCCCTTCGGGCTGGCCGTGGCCGAGGCGGCGGGGGCCTCGGTCCCGCTGCTGCTGGCCGACATCCCGACCTTCCGCGAGTTGTGGGACGGTGCGGCGCGGTTCTTCGACCCGGCCGATCCCGGCGCCCTGGCGCAGGCCGCCAACGCCATGGCCCGCGACGCCGACGACCGCGCCCGCCTGGGGCAGGCCGCGCTGCTGCGGTCGCGCCGCTTCGCGCCCGCCGCGCAGGGCCGGGCGATGCTGGATCTGTATGCCCGGCTGACCCAACCCCAACCCCGCGCCGCCACGAGGTGACATGCGCTTCCTGTTCTACACCCACTCGCTGATCTCGGACTGGAACCACGGCAACGCGCATTTCCTGCGCGGCGTGATGCGCGAGCTGCTGGCCCTGGGCCACGAGGCCTTGGCCCTCGAGCCCGAGGACAGCTGGAGCCGCCAGAACCTGCTGGCAGACGGCGGCCCCCGCGCGGTCGAGGATTTCCACGCCACCTTCCCGATGCTGCGGACCCGGATCTACGGCCCGGACTTCGACCATGCGGCGGCGGTGGACGGGGCCGACGTGGTGGTGGTCCACGAATGGTCCGACCCGGCCCTGGTCAGCCGCATCGGCGCCCTGCGCCGCGACGGCGGGCGCTTCACCGCGCTGTTCCACGACACCCACCACCGCGCCGTCAGCCGCGAGGGCGAGATCGCCGGCCTCGACCTGTCCGGCTATGACGGCATCCTGGCCTTCGGCGAGACGCTGCGCGAGCGCTATCTGAAGGCGGGCTGGGGGCGGCAGGTCTTCGCCTGGCACGAGGCCGCCGACACCGCCCTGTTCCGCCCGATCGAGGCCCCCGACGAGGGCGACCTGATCTGGATCGGCAACTGGGGCGACGACGAACGCAGCGCCGAACTGGCCGAGTTCCTGATCCGCCCGGTCCGCGACCTGAAGCTGCGCGCCAGCGTGCGCGGCGTGCGCTATCCCGACCACGCGCTGCGGCAACTGGCGGATGCGGGCATCGCCTATGGCGGCTGGATCGCCAATGCCCGCGCCCCGGAAGCCTTCGCCCGCCACCGCGTCACGGTCCATGTGCCGCGCGGCCCTTACGTGCGCGAACTGCCCGGCATCCCCACCATCCGCCCCTTCGAGGCCCTGGCCTGCGCCATTCCCCTGGTCTCGGCCCCCTGGAGCGACGCCGAGGGGCTGTTCCGCGAGGGCGATTTCCGCTGGGCGCGCGACGGCCATCAGATGCGCGCGCATCTGCGCGAGCTGGTCAACGACCCCGCCGCGCGCGCCGAACAGGCCGCGCGGGGGCTGGAAACCATCCGCGCCCGCCACAGCTGCGCCCACCGCGCCGCCGAACTGCTGGCCATCCTGGACACCCTGACCGCCCGCGAAAGGAAAAGCGCATGAAGATCGCCTTCTACGGATCCAGCCTGCTCTCGGCCTACTGGAACGGCGCGGCGACCTATTACCGCGGGATGCTCAGGGCGCTTGCCGCGCGCGGCTATGACATCACCTTCTTCGAGCCCGACGTCTATGACCGCCAGGCCAACCGCGACATCGACCCGCCCGACTGGTGCCGGGTGGTGGTCTACGAGGGCACCGTCGAGGCGCTTGAACAGGTGGCCGCCCAGGCCGCCGATTACCGGATCGTCGTCAAGGCCTCGGGCGTGGGCTTCCAGGACGACCTGCTGCTGACCCGGGTGATGGCGGCGGCGCGGCCGGGCGCGCTGCGCGTCTTCTGGGACGTGGACGCGCCCGCCACGCTGGCCGAACTGCGCGCCGCGCCCGACCACCCGCTGCGGCGGATGCTGCCCGACCTGGATCTGGTGCTGACCTATGGCGGCGGCGATCCGGTGGTGGCGGCCTATCGCGGCTTGGGCGCGCGGGACTGCGTGCCGGTCTACAACGCGCTCGACCCCGACACGCATTTCCCGGTGGCCCCCGACCCGCGCTTTGCCTGCGACCTGGCCTTCCTGGGCAACCGCCTGCCCGACCGCGACGCCCGCGTGGCCGAGTTCTTCCTGAAGCCCGCCACGCTGTCGCCCGACCGGTCCTTCCTGATCGGCGGCTCGGGCTGGGGCGACGTGGCGATGCCGCCCAACATCCGCAAGCTGGGCCATGTCGGCACCGCCGACCACAACGCGCTGAACTGCACGCCGCGCATGGTGCTGAACGTCGCCCGCGACAGCATGGCCGCCAACGGCTTTTCTCCCGCCACCCGCGTGTTCGAGGCCGCCGGCGCGGGCGCCTGCCTCATCACCGACCAGTGGGAGGGGATCGAGCTGTTCCTGACCCCGGACGAGGAGGTTCTGGTGGCCCGAGACGGGCAGGACGTGGCCGACCTGCTGGCGGCCACCGACGCCGACCGGGCCGCCCGGATCGGCCGCGCCGCCCTGGCCCGGGTGCTGGCCGACCACACCTATGCCAACCGCGCCGAACAGGCCGACGCGCTGTTTCGCGCCCGCGCCGGGCGCATGGAGGCCGCGGAATGAACGTCGCAAGCCCCGGCCGCCCCCGCGACATCGTGATCCTGGGCCTGTCGCTGTCCTCGTCCTGGGGAAACGGCCATGCGACGACCTTCCGCGCGCTCATCAAGGGCCTGGCCGCCCTGGGCCACCGGGTGCTGTTTCTGGAACGCGACACCCCCTGGTATGCGCCCCATCGCGACCTGCCCGACCCGGACTTCTGCGAGCTTGTCCTCTATGACGACATGGCGGCGATGCTGGCGCGATACGGCGACCGGCTGCGGGGCGCCGACAGCGTGATGGTCGGATCCTACGTCCCCGACGGCATCGCGCTGATCGACCGGCTGGCCGGCATGGGGCTGCGGCAGCTGACCTTCTACGACATCGACACGCCGGTGACGATGCAGGCCCTGGACGACGGCAGCTGCGCCTATCTGGCGCCCCGGCAGATCCCGCTGTTCGACATCTATTTCAGCTTCTCGGGCGGGGCGGTGCTGGACCATCTGCGCGACCGGCGCGGCGCCCGCCGGGCCGAGGCGCTGTTCTGTTCGGTGGACGAGACGCTCTATCCCGTGCTGGACCTGCCGAAACGCTGGGATCTGGGCTATCTGGGCACCTATTCGCCCGACCGCCAGCCGACGCTGGAAGCGCTGCTGCTGGAACCGGCGCGGCGCCTGCCCGACCGGCGCTTCGTGGTGGCCGGCCCGCAATATCCCGCCGGCATCGACTGGCCCGCCAATGTCGATCGGATCGACCATCTGCCCCCCGCCGACCACCCCGCCTTCTACAACGCGCAGCGCTTCACGCTGAACGTCACGCGGGCGGCGATGCGGCGCATGGGCTGGTCGCCCAGCGTCCGCCTGTTCGAGGCCGGGGCCTGCGGCGTGCCGGTCATCAGCGACGACTGGCCGGGCCTGGGGGATCTGTTCGCCGACGGCCAGGCCATCGCCATCGCGCGGGGCACCGACGACGTGGTGCGCGCCCTGACCGCCACCGACCCCGACCGGTCGCGCCGGCTGGGACAGGCCGCGCGGCAGGTGGTGCTGGCCGGCCATACCGGCCGCGCCCGCGCGCGCGAGATGATCCGGGCCATCGAGGCCGCCCCCGTCGAACCCTGAACGCAACCGGAGGATGACATGACGACACCGAACCAGATGACGATCCTTGTGGCAGGCGGCGCGGGCTTTGTCGGTCATCACCTCTGCGACGCGCTGCTGCGGCAGGGGCACCGGGTGATCTGCCTCGACAGCTTCCTGACCGGGCGCGAGGACAACATCCTGCCGCTCTGCGCCCATGACGGCTTCCGGCTGATCCGCCACGACGTGTCCCAGCCGGTCAGGATCGCCGAACCTCTGGACCGGGTCTACAACCTCGCCAGCCCGGCCTCGCCGCCGCACTACCAGGCCGATCCGATCCATACCATGATGACCAACGTCGCGGGGACGCTGCACCTGCTGACGCTGGCAGAGGCCCACGGCGCGCGGTTCCTGCAGGCCTCGACCAGCGAGGTCTATGGCGACCCCGAGATCCATCCCCAGCCCGAGGATTACGTGGGCCACGTGAACTGCACCGGCCCCCGCGCCTGCTACGACGAAGGCAAGCGCGCGGCCGAGGCGCTGTGCCACGACTTCCTGCGCGCGGGCCGCGCGGATGTGCGGGTGGCGCGGATCTTCAACACCTACGGTCCCAGGATGCGCGCCGATGACGGGCGGATCGTGTCGAACATGATCGTGCAGGCGCTGACCGGCGCGCCGATGACGGTCTATGGCGACGGCAGCCAGACGCGCAGCTTCTGCTATGTCTCGGACCTGGTCGCCGGCCTGATCGCGCTGATGGAGGCCCGCACCGCCCCCGCCACGCCCGTCAACCTGGGCAACCCCGAGGAATTCCAGATCCGCGAACTGGCCCGGCTGGTGCGCGACCTGATCCCCACCCGTTCGCGCATCGTCCACTTGCCCCTGCCCCAGGACGATCCCCGCCGGCGGCGGCCCGACATCGCCCGGGCGCGCGAACTGCTGGGCTGGCAGCCCCGGGTGACGCTGGCGCAGGGCCTGCCGCAGACCATCGCCTGGTTCGCCGCGACGGTGCAGCCCGCCGCCGTCCCGCAAAAGGCGCACCTGGCCGACGCCGTCCTGCCGGGCTGACCGCGCGGCCTGTCCGGCCTCTGGCGGCACGGCCGCGCCTTCAGGGGCGGGGCCGGCCCCGCGGCCGGCCCCGCCCCATGGCCGTGTCAGCTGGTCACGTCCTTGCGCTCCAGTTCGTCGTATTGGCGGCGGCCCAGTTCGGATTCGATGGTGTTGCGGTTCCCCTCCGGCGGGTCCTGCTCCAGCCGCACCGTCGGGGTTGCGTCGTCCTCGTCGATCTGGGCGCGCGCCTGTTGCCAGTGCTGGTCGTGCATCCCCTCGGGCCGGCCCTGCTCCTCCCACAGCTGGTGGGCGCGGTGCCTTATCCGATCCTCGCGACTTTCCTGCATTTTCGCCTCGCATTTGAATAATGTGATGGAACCGGAAAACGCGGCCGGCGGTTCCCCGGTGCGACGGCTCGGACAGCGGATAGGCCCGAATTGATTTTTGTGGAATTGAAATGGCATCGGTCCCAAACGGCCCGCGATTGTCGCCATAAAATGCTGTTCCAGAACCCGAAGATCGGCGGAATCGCGCCCAGTCACCGGCCTGTGGCAGGGGATGGATCTGGTCGGGGCCGCGAAATTGTCTATCTATAATCCCATGAGTATCGGGTTCCTGCGTTTTCAAACGTTGGTCGTCAACAAAATCGTCTTGAAGCGGTGCGCTAAATGACAAAGACATCGTTGCGGATATTGGTCGTCGAGGAGGATTTCCTCTCGGCGCGCCGGCTGACGAACGACATTCGCGCCAATGGCGATCATGTCGTGGGTCCCTTCACTGACGTGCATGACGCCATCCACGGCGTCGGGCTGGCGCAGGCCGCGATCCTCAACGTCAGGGCGCAGGACGGCACCTCGTTCACCGTGGCCGATCTCGCTCAGCCGCGGCGGCGTGCCCTTCGTCTTCCTGACCGGCCAGGACCGCTGGCACATCCCGCAACGCTTCTCGGCGCGCCCGGTCTTTTCCAAGCCGGCCCCCGCGGCGGCGCTGCTGAACAACCTCCACCGCGAACATGCGCGCACCGCCGAACCCGACCGCGACAGCATGGAGCGGGTCGTGCTGGACATGATCCACGCCGCCCGCGGCTGGATGCCCGACCCCGCCTCGGCCGAACGCCTGGTCGAGGCCGCGCTGCTCCGCGCCATCCGCGAACAGGGCGAGGGCTCGGCCCCCCGCGACCTGCGCGGCTGGCTGTCGCGGCTGCTGGAACGCGAATACCGCGAACGCGGCCGGCGGCTTCTGAACTGAGCCGCTTGCCGTAACGGCAACCTTGGCGAAAGCCCGGGTGGCGGTTTAGAAACCTGCCCATGCCGACCGACGACGACATCCCTCCGGCCCCGTCCCAAGGCGATCCCGCGCCGGCCGATCGCGGCCCAGGCACGCCCGACCAGGCGCTGCCGCCCCGCCTGCGCGATCTGGCCACCCGGCTGGCCCGCGCCCTGGCCCGTCCCCGTCCCGGGGGCTGATCCGCGCGACGCGGCGGCGGCGGGGCCATCGGGTCCTTGCGCGGCGCCCGCCGGCGTGCATTCTGGCGGCAAGGCCCAGGCAGGATATGGCGATGCCCGAAGACCATCACGGGGACGAGATTTCGGGCCTGATCCAGCGGGTCTCGCTGCGCGACCGGCGCGCCTTCGACAGGCTCTACCACGCCACCGCCCCCAAGCTGTTCGGCACCTGCCTGCGAATCCTGCGCGACCGCGCCGAGGCCGAGGAGGCCGTGCAGGAGGTGTTCGTGCGCATCTGGCTGAAGGCGGGGCGCTTTTCGGTCACCGGCCAAAGCCCGATGTCCTGGCTGATCGCCATCGCCCGCAACCACGCCATCGACCGGCTGCGCGCGCGCCGCGGCGCCTCGGCCGCCGTGACCGGCGCGCTTGACGATGCCGCCTTCGCGGTCCGCGACCCCGGCCCCACCCCCGAGGCGCGGGTGCTGGCGCAGGCCGAACGCAGCCGCCTGGACGGCTGCCTGTCGCAGCTTGACGGCGACCGCGCGGCGGCGGTGCGCGGCGCCTATCTGGACGGCCACAGCTACGCCGACCTGGCGCAGCGCCACGGCGTGCCCCTGAACACCATGCGCACCTGGCTGCGCCGCAGCCTGATGCGCCTGAAGGAGTGTCTGGAACCATGAGCGGCCTGGACAGCGAACGCCCCGGCGACATCCCGCCCGAGGACGGCGACGACATCCTGGCGGCCGAGTTCGCCCTGGGCGTGCTGCCCCCGGACGACCACGCCAACCTGGCGCGCCGGGTCAGGACCGACCCCGCCTTCGCCCGCCTCGTGGCCGGCTGGCAGGACCGCCTGCTGCCCCTGGCGGACGGCTTCGCGCCCGCCGCCCCGTCCCCCGCGGTCAAGCAGGCGCTCGACCGGCACCTGTTCGGCGCCCCGGCCCGGCCCGGCCTCTGGCGCAGCCTGGCGCTGTGGCGCGGGCTGACCGCCGCCGCCACCGCCGGGCTGCTGCTGGCACTGGCCCTGCCGGTGCTGTCGCCGCCGCCGCCGGAAATCCGGCTGGTCGCGCTGCTGGCGCACGAAGGCAGCAACGTCCACTACATGGCCGTCTATGACAGCGACGACGGCGCGGTGGGCCTGTCGCATCTGTCGGGCAGCCCGGCCGAAGGCCAGGACTTCGAACTGTGGGTCATCGAGGATCCGCAGCAGCCGCCGGTCTCGCTGGGGGTGATCCCCGCAGGCGCACCCGCCGCGCACCTGAGCCTTGACGGCCGCACCCGCGCCCTGGTCGAGGCCGGCGCCCGGCTGGCCATCACGCTGGAACCCGAGGGCGGGTCGGACAGCGGACAGCCCACCGGCGCGGTGGTGGCGGCGGGCGATCTGCGCGCCATCTGACCCCCGCCCCCTCGCGGGCCGAAAAAAATTGCCGGGCCTGAAACTTTGGCGTGGCCCGCCTCGTGGCTGTTGCGACCCCCGCGGAAATGGGGGCAGCACCAAGGAGAAGATGCCATGAGGACGACCACCACGACCCTGTTCGCCGCCGCCGCTCTGGCCCTGGCCGCCGGCACCGCCGCCCGCGCGCAGGAAACCACCATCGTCGAGGCCGCCGCCGCCTCGCCCGACCACAGCACGCTGGTCGCCGCCGTCGAGGCCGCGGGCCTCGCCGAGACGCTGGGCGGCGAAGGCCCGCTGACCGTCTTCGCCCCCGTCAACGCCGCCTTCGAGGCGCTGCCCGCGGGCACCGTCGACAGCCTGCTGCAGCCCGAGAACCGCGAGCAGCTTGCCACCATCCTGACCTGCCACGCGGTCGGCGCCGAGGTGATGTCCGACGCCCTGGCGCAGATGATCGCCGACGACGGCGGAAGCCACGTCATCGAGACCCTGGGCGGCTGCCGGCTGACCGCACAGGCCGCGGACGGCACCATCACCCTGACCGACGAGAACGGCACCGTCGCCACCGTGACCGCGGCCGATCTGGACCAGTCGAACGGCGTGATCCACGTCATCGACGCCGTGCTGCTGCCGCAGGGCTGACGGCAGCGGCGGGCGGGGGCTGACCCGCCCGCCCATCCCCCCGGCCCTGCTAGGCGCCCCCGTCCCCGGCCATCAGATCCGGGGACAGGTCCTGCCAGAAGGCCAGGATGCGGGCCGCGTTCAGCGGCGACATCCAGCCGTGGCGCTCGAAGTCGTCGCGCAGGCGGGCATCGGCAAGCTGGCTCATGAACAGCCGCCTGTCGGCGTCGCGCTGCGTGGGCGTGCGCGCCTTCACCGCCGCCAGGATCCTCCGCAGCCGCTCGGCCCGGGCCGCGGTCTGCGCCGCCGGTCCCGCCCCCGCCCCCTGCCCTTCCGTTCCGGCGCGCGCCGATTCCCCCGGCTCTTTTCCGTCAAGCGCGGCGGTCAGGTAGCCGATCTTGCTGCGCACGCCGTCGCGCCCCTCGACATAGGCCAGCTTGGCCAGGACCTGTTCCTCGCCATGCGCGGACAGCCATTGCCGGGCCAGCCGGTCGCTGACGCCAAGCGCGCGCAGCCGCGCATAGACCGGGCCGTGGCGCGCGCCCTCGCCGTCGTCCATGTCCAGGATCGCCAGTTGCGGGTTCTCGGCGATCAGGAAGCGGATGTCGGTGACCGCGCGGCCGGTCTTCTTCGTCTCGGCGGTCAGGACGATGTTGCTGGTCCGGTTCACCTCGGCCACGGCGGGCTTGATGATCTTGGCGTTCAGGTGCTTGAAGGTCTCGTAATAGGCCGACCCGTCCACCCCCATCAGCCGCCGGAACAACTCGATCGGCCACCAGCCGGTCGATCCGGTCCTGACGAAGCGGTAGCAGTTCTCGTAGAGCGCAAGCGCATGGCCGCTGGTGAAGCGCCGCTGGATGTTCAGGTTGATCAGCGCGAAGACCTTGGGATCGTGCAGCTTCTCGGCCAGGGCGGGGGAATAGGCGTATTCGCAGACCCCGGCCTTCAGCCGCGCGAAGGACAGCAGGCTGGACACCCCCCATTCCTGCTGGCCCTTCTCGTCCAGCATGTCCCATTCGGCGACCGTCTCGGCCAGGCCGCGCAGCGACTGCTTCAGCGTGTCGAAGTCGTTGGAATTGTAGCCGATCATCAGGCACAGCGTGCGCGCGTCGATCTGGTGGCGGGTGCTGCTGATCAGCGTGTCATAGGCGTTGAGCAGCAGCACGTTGGACAGCTTGCGCTGCAGCAGCGTCAGCTTGCCCGAGACATGGATCGCCGCGACGTGCTTCTTGACCGCCCCCCGGCGCAGGGCGCCCGTCAGCTGGTCGCGCGGAATCTCTTGCATGGGGGTCCCGTCCGGTGGCGTCGCCGTATCATCGCCCGAAAGGTGCCCGATGGCAATGTCGCGGCAGGCACCCTTTTGGGGAAACGCGCGGCGCGGACGCCATCCCGGAAACGGGTTCCTTGGGGTGATCTCTCCTCCTCCAGGGTTCCCGTTTACGGGATGATCGCGCCGCTGCCTGGCGGGATCCGGGTCTTTAGACCGCGGAAAAGCGCTCATTCATGCCGTTCCCGCGAATCGGCGCCCCTGCTCCCGGAATCGGGTGCCCCCCGCCCCGGAATCGGGTACCAGTGATCCCGAAGACGGGTTCCTTAGTGCAGATAAGTTGCTGTTTTATAGTGAATATTGCAGGACAAAGACTCTAAAGGATTCATAGCTTCTTGAATCGAATGAGAGGACTTTCAGGCGGATTTAGGGGGTTTCGCCGCGAAACCGCGGCGGCGGGCGACGATTTCCCTTTGCATGTGCCGCAGTTTCGGAAAAAGACTGTGAAAGCCGCACATCGCTGGAACTGCAACATGTCCTCAGGCAAAGATCCCCTGCCCCCCTATTTCAACATCGACCCCGCCAAGGCGGCGCGGCGGCTGTCCGAGCCGATCGACACCGCCCGATTCGCCAAGGCCGCCGCCTTCGCCACCCGGGGCCGGCAGGACCTGGCCGAACGGGGCTACGCGCCGGATGGCCAGAAGCGCCTGCGCCGCTTCTCGACCTGGGAGGTCTGCCGCTACCTGATCCCGGTGGCGCCCGCGCATTTCCGGCGCGTCCTGCGCAAGTTCCCCGACCTGCCCCAGGGCACCGGCGAGGGCAACTCCAAGTGGTTCAGCCTCGAGGACGTCCTGCGCCTGCGCGACCACTTCGCGGCCGAGGGCGCGGCGGGGCGCGAATACCGCCCCTGGCGCCCCGAGGGGCTGCCCGCCAAGACCATCGCGGTGGCGAACTTCAAGGGCGGCGTCGGCAAGACCTCGACAGCCGCGCACCTGGCCATGTCGGCCGCGCTCGATGGCTACAAGGTGCTGGTCATCGACCTGGATAGCCAGGGCAGCATGACCTCGATCATGGGGGGACGGGTGGCCGACGAATGGTCCACGGCCTTCCCGCTGCTGGCCAAGGACTATGCTCTGGCCCTGCAGGACGAGAACCGCGTCCGCGAGGCCGCGGGCCAGCCCCTGCCCTTCGACGAGACCTTGACCGAGGCGCTGACCATCTCGGCCCGCGACCTGATCCAGACCACCCACTGGCCCAACATCGACCTGCTGGGGGCGCAACTCAACCTCTACTGGGCCGAGTTCCAGGTGCCGGTCTGGCGGATGGGTCTGCGCGGCTGGCCGCTGTGGGACGCCCTTGGCAACGCGCTGTCGCAGGACGGCATCGTGAACGACTATGACATCATCATCCTGGATACCCCCCCGGCCCTGGGCTATCTGACGATCAACGCCCTGGCCGCGGCCGACATCCTGCTGGTGCCGCTGGGCGCGTCGTTCCTGGAATTCGATTCGACCGGGCGCTTCTTCGACATGCTCTATTCGACCTTCGCCAGCGTCGAGGACGGTGAGAACGCGGCCCGTCGCCGCGAGGGGCTGCCCGAGATCCGCTTCGAATGGGACGCGGTGCGGGCCATCATCACCCGCTTCGACGCCGCCCAGCAGACCGATCTGGCCAACGTGATCCAGGCCTATTTCGGCGACTTCATGACCACCTTCCGCCAAGAGGTCACCGCCATGATCGGCCAGGCGGGCGAGCAGGTGAACGGCATCTACGAGGCCGACTACCGCGAGTTCAACCGCGACACCTATGTGCGCGGCCGCGAAACCTTCGACCGCACCTGGGCCGAGGTGAAGGAGCTGATCCTGGGGGCGTGGTGGCGGGATCTTCAGATGGAGCAGGCCGAACAGGGACCGCAGCAGGAGAAGGCACATGGTTAAGCGCAGGCGCCTGGAAACCCCCAGCACCGACGATCTGTCGCGCATCGAGGCCGAGTTTCGCCGCGAAACCTCGGGGCGGCCCTCGGTCGGCCCGGGCATCGCCCCGATCGCCCAGGTCGCGGCCGAGACCGCGGCCCGCGGCGCGCCCGAAGGCGCCGATGCGCGGGCCGCGCGGGCGCGCGACCAGACCGACGCGGAACGGCTGCGCCAGGCCGAAGGGCAGGGGCTGCTGATCGTCGAGCTGCCGCTGGAGCAGATCGACGAGGGGGCGATGATCCGCGACCGGATGGTGATGGACGAGGCCGAGATGACCGAGCTGCGCCTGTCCATCGCCGCCAACGGGCTGCGGCTGCCGATCGAGGTCTTCGAGCTGGAGAAGCCGGCCGGGCAGGGGCCGCGTTATGGGCTGCTGTCGGGCTATCGCCGCCTTCACGCCATGCGGGCGCTGCGCGACCTGACCGGCTCGGACGCCCATGCCCGGATCCGCGCCCTGATCCGGCCGCGCACCCAGGCCGACGCCGCCTTCGTCGCCATGGTCGAGGAGAACGAGGTCCGCGAGGAGCTGAGCCATTTCGAGCGCGGCCGGATCGCGGTCATCGCCGCCAACCAGGGCGCCTTCGCCAATGTCGAGGATGCGGTCAACCGGCTGTTCGCCACCGGGTCGAAGGCCAAGCGGTCCAAGGTGCGGTCCTTCGCGCTGATCTTCGAGGAACTGGGCGACATGCTGCACTTTCCCGAGGCGCTGACCGAAAAGCGCGGCCTGCGGCTGTCGGCGGCGCTGCGCGGCGGCGCCGAGGGGCGGCTGCGGCAGGCGCTGTCGGCGCGCACCCCCGAGGACGCCGAGGAGGAATGGGCGCTGATCGAGCCGGTGGTGGCACAGTCCGAAGGCGCGCCCCGCGAATCCGCCCGCGGCGGAAGGCCGCGCGCGGCGCCGCGGACCGATTACGGCTGGATCGACGACCGCACGCTGCGCACCACCAGCGGCATCACCATCCGCCATGCCCGCGACGGCAAGGCCCATGTTCTGCGCCTGGAAGGGGCGGCCCTGGACAGCGATCTGATGGACAGCCTGATCGCGGAAATCCGCGCCCTTTTGGAACGCTAGGTTTCGCGGCGAAACCCTCGAAGTTGACGCAGCGTCAACTTTCGGACTTGCGGGGGAACGGCGGCCCCAGACCTTGGGATGAGGCGCCTTGGACGCCTTGTCAGGCGCCCGCAGGTTTGCAACACAAGGGCGCAAGACCGGAACCCGGCCCGCCGGCGGGCGTTTCCGCGATGTTCGGCGGGCCCCGCGGCGGGGCCGCGATGGTAGGAGACGACGTGTCAAGGACCAAGGACCTGGCGATCCTGTCGCTGATCGCCGTGCTGATCTGTGCCGTGTTCGTCCTGGATCTGTATGTGCGCCTGGGCACGGCCGTCTGGCTGATCTACATCGTCCCCCTGGGCCTGAGCTTCATCACCGGCCTGACCTGGGCGCCGCTGGCAGTGGCGGTGCTGGCCTGCCTGGGCATGGCCGGCGGCTTCGTGCTGGACGACCATACCGGCCTTGACCCGGCGGTGGCCGTGGTCAACCGCAGCCTGGCCGGTATCCTCTACCTGGGGTTGGGGCTGATCGGCCGGCGGCTGCTGCGCAACCGCACCGCCCGCGACCGCGACGCCTGGATCCGCGACGGCGAGGTGGACCTGTCCGGGGCCCTGCAGGGCGATCCCACCGCCCGCCAACTGGGCGAGCGGGTGCTGTCGGCCCTGGCGCCGCGCCTGGGGGCGCGGGCGGCCCTGGCCTACCGGGCCGAGGACGGCGGGCTTCAGCGGCTGGCGGCCTGGGGCCTGGACGAGACGGGTTCCGACGCGCCCGAAGCTGGCGCCCGTGGCCATCTGGGCCGGGTGCTGGCCGAGGGCGGGCCGGTGCATCTGGAACTGGCCCCCGAGCAGGCGATCGGCTGGGGCTCGGGCCTGGCGCGGGGGCGCGCGGCCCATGCGCTGATCGTGCCGGTGGGCGCGGGCGGGCGGATCGACGGGGTTCTGGAATTCGGCTTCGACGCGCCCCGCGCGCCCGCGTGGCCGACCTGCTGGAGCGGGTGGGCGAACGCATCGCCCTGGCGCTGCGCGCGGTCGCCTATCGGGCGCGGCTGCAGGAACTGCTGGAGGAGACCCGCCGCCAGGCCGAGGAGCTTCGCAGCCACGCCGAGGAGCTGGCCGCCAGCAACGAGGAGCTTGAGGAGCAGAGCCGCGCCCTGCAGGACAGCCAGCGGCGCCTGGAGGAGCAGCAGGCCGAACTGGAGCAGCAGAACAGCCGGCTTGAAGGCCAGACCCAGGAACTGGAGGATCAGCGCGACGCCCTGGCCCAGTCCCGCCGCCAGCTTGAGGCCAAGACCATCGAGCTGGCGCGCGAAAGCCGCTACAAGTCCGAATTCGTCGCCAACATGTCCCACGAGTTGCGCACGCCGCTGAACGCGCTGCTGATCATGGCGCGGCTTCTGGCCGAGAACCGCGGCGGGACCCTGACCCAGGAACAGGTCCGCTGGGCCGAGACCATCGAAAGCTCGGGCAAGGATCTGCTGGTGCTGATCAACGACATCCTGGATCTGTCCAAGATCGAGGCCGGCAAGATGGACGTGACGCGCGAGGCCGTCGATCCCGGCGGCGTGGCGCGCAAGATGGTGCGCGCCTTCGAGGAGCAGGCCCGGTCCAAGGGGCTGGAGCTGGGCTTCGAGCTGGCGCCCGGCCTGAAGCCGGTCCAGACCGACCCGACCCGGCTGGACCAGATCCTGCGCAACCTGCTGTCCAACGCCCTGAAGTTCACCGAGCGCGGCCGGGTGACGCTGCGCATCGGCCCGGCGGCGGGCGGCGGCACCGCGTTTTCGGTCAGCGACACCGGCATCGGCATCGACCCCGACCAGCAGCAGGCGGTGTTCGAGGCCTTCCGCCAGGCCGACGGCACCATCTCGCGCCGCTTCGGCGGCACCGGGCTGGGCCTGTCGATCTCGCGCGAGCTGGCGGGGCTGCTGGGTGGGCGGATCACGCTGGAGAGCCTGCGCGGCCAGGGCAGCACCTTCACGCTGATCCTTCCCGACGCGCCCGGCCACGAGCAGGCGGCGGCCGTCGCCGCGGCGGCGCCCGCGAGTTCGCCCGCGCCGGATCTGGCGCCGGTGGCGGCGGCGGGGCAGGGGGCGGGGCAGGGGGACGACCTGCCGCTGGCCCGGCCCGAAGGCGTGACCGACGACCGCGACGCGATCGGCCCCGGCGACCGGGTGATGCTGGTGGTCGAGGACGATCCGGCCTTCGCCGCCGTGCTGCGCGACCTGGCGCGCGAACTGGGCTTTCGCTGCGTCTGCGTGGACCGGGCCGACGACGCGGTGCGCGCGGCCCGGCGCTTCATGCCGCAGGCGATCGTGCTGGACATCCGCCTGCCCGACCATTCGGGGCTCTCGGCGCTCGACCGGCTCAAGCGCGACACGGCGACGCGCCACATCCCCGTCCACGTCATCTCGGCCGAGGACTACACCCGCGAGGCGATGGCGCAGGGGGCGATCAGCTACATGCTGAAGCCGGTGGCGCGCGACCAGCTGGAAGGCGCGATCCGCAACCTGGAGCAGCGCCTGCAGGGCCGCCTGCGCCGGGTGCTGATCGTCGAGGACGACCCCGCGCAGATGGAGGGGCTGCGCGCCCTTCTGGCCAGCGACGAGGTCGAGACCGTGGGCGCCGGCACCGCCGCCGAGGCCCTGGCGATCTGCCGCAGCCAGACGGTGGACTGCATCGTTCTGGACATGACGCTGCCCGACGCCTCGGGGTTCGACCTGCTGGAGCGGCTGGACGAGGACGGCACCGCCTCGTTCCCGCCGGTGATCGTCTATACCGCCCGCGCCCTGTCCGAGGCCGAGGAACAGCGGCTGCGGCGCTATTCCAAGTCGATCATCATCAAGGGCGCCAAGTCGCCCGAGCGGCTGGTCAACGAGGTGACGCTGTTCCTGCACCAGGTGGTGTCGGAACTGCCCCAGAAGCAGCGCGAGATGCTGGCGGCGTCGCTGAACCGCGATCTCGCAGCTGGAGGGCCGCCGCATCCTGGTGGTCGAGGACGACATCCGCAACGTCTATGCCCTGACCGGCGTCTTCGAGCCGCACGGCGCCACCGTGCAGATCGCCCGCAACGGGCGCGAGGCGCTCGAGGCCCTGGGGCGGATCGACGACGGCGCGGCGCCCAAGGTGGATCTGGTGCTGATGGACGTGATGATGCCCGAGATGGACGGGCTGACCGCCACCCGTGAGATCCGCAAGATCGACCGCTGGAAGACGCTGCCGATCATCATGCTGACCGCCAAGGCCATGGCCGAGGACCAGAACCGCTGCATCGAGGCCGGCGCCAACGACTATCTGTCCAAGCCCCTGGACGTGGACAAGCTGCTGTCGCTGACCCGGGTCTGGATGCCGCGATGAGCCTGGCGCCGGTCCCCGCCGATCCCGCCGACGAGGTCGAGCTGGATCTGCTGCTGGAGGCGCTGCACCGCCGCTGGCACTATGACTTCCGGTCCTATTCGCGCGCCTCGCTGGTCCGGCGGGCGGAACTGGCGCGCGAGAGGCTGGGCTGCGCCACGCTGTCGGAACTGCAGGGCCGGCTTCTGCGCGACGGATCGCTTCTGCCCGACGTGATCGACGCCATGACCGTGCAGGTCAGCGAACTGTTCCGCGACCCGGCCTTCTACCTGGCCCTGCGCCGCGAGGTGGTGCCGCATCTGCGCACCTTTCCGTCGCTGAAGGTCTGGGTGGCGGGCTGCGCGGACGGCGAGGAACTGTACTCGCTGGCGATCCTGCTGCGCGAGGAGGGCCTGCTGGAGCGGACGCTGTTCTACGCCACCGACCTGAACCGCCGCGCCCTGGCCCGGGCCGAGGCGGGGGTCTATGCGATCGACCGGCTGCCGGCCTTCTCGCAGAACTACCAGAAGGCGGGGGGGACGGGAACGCTTGCGGATCACTATACGGCGGCCTATGGACGGGTGGCCTTCGACCGGCGCCTGCGCGAGCGCACGGTCTTTACCGAACACAACCTGGCCACCGACCAGGTCTTTTCCGAGGTGCATCTGGTGTCGTGCCGCAACGTCCTGATCTATTTCGACAGCCCGCTTCAGGACCGCGCGCTTGGCCTGTTCGCCGAGGCGCTGACGCGGGGCGGCTTCCTGGCCTTGGGCGCGCACGAGACGCTGCGCTTCTCGCCGCAGGCGCGCCACTTCGCGGCCTTCGCGGAACCCCACCGGATCTGGCGCCGCACCGCCGGCGGCGATGACGCCCATGCCTGACAGGCCCATCCGCTTCCTGATCGTGGACGACGTCGCCGAGAACATCCTGGCGCTTGACGCGCTGCTGCGCCGCGACGGGCTGGTGGTCGATCACGCCCGGTCCGCGACCGAGGCCCTGGAACTGATGCTGGTCCACGACTATGCCCTGGCGCTGCTGGACGTGCACATGCCCGGCACCGACGGCTACGAGCTGGCCGAGCTGATGCGCTCGACCGAGCGCACCCGGGGCGTGCCCATCATCTTCGTCACCGCCGCCGAGCGCGACGAGACGCGGCGCTTTCGCGGCTATGAGGCGGGGGCGGTCGATTACATCTTCAAGCCGGTCGATCCGGTGGTGCTGAAATCCAAGGCCGAGGTGTTCTTCCGCATCGGCCGGCAGGCGCGCGACCTGCAGCGCCAGCACGACGAGATGCAGCGCATCGCCCATGACCGCGACCGCGCCGCCAGCCTGCTGCGCGCCCATACCGACAATTCGCCGCTGGCCTTCGTGACGCTGGACCAGGATCTGGTGATCCGCGCCTGGTCGAAGGGGGCGGAACGGATGTTCGGCCGGCTGGCCGCCGATCTGCTGGGCCAGCCCGCCGCCCGGACCGGCTGGCTGGACGAGCAGGGCCTGGCGGTGCTGGCGGGCTGGCTGGCGCCGGGCGATGCGGCGCCGCGCCATTCCACCGAACTGTCGCTGGGCCATGCCGACCGCGGCGCGATCCCCTGCGAGGTCCACGGCTCGATCCTGTCGGGCAGCCGGCAGCGGACGCTGTCGCTGCAGATCCTCGACATCACCGAACGCCGCCGCGCCGAGGAGGTGCGGTCGCTGCTGGTGGGCGAGCTGAACCACCGCATCAAGAACACCCTGGCCAATGTCCAGGCCATCGCCCGGCAGGGCCTGCGCCGCGCCCAGGATCTGCGGGACTTCGAGCAGAGCTTCGTGGGCCGCCTGCAGGCGCTGTCGCGCGCCCATTCGATCCTGTCGGATTCGACCTGGGCCAGTGCGCCGCTGGACCAGCTGATCGACGACCAGATCCGCGTGGGCACGCTGGACGCCGAGCGGCTGCGCCGCAGCGGCCCGGCGGTCGAACTGACCCCCGACACCATGCTGCGCATGGCGCTGACGCTGCACGAACTGGCCACCAACGCCGCCAAATACGGCGCGCTGTCGGTGCCGCAGGGCGGCATGGTGCATCTGGACTGGCGGCTTGACGAGGATGGCGGGCTGGTCCTGACCTGGCGCGAGACCGGCGGCCCGGCGGTGGTGGCGCCCGATCACGGCGGCTTCGGGTCTGACCTGATCGCCGCCGTCGCCGGCGGCGAGGCCGGGGCCGTGTCGGCGGACTGGCGCCCCGAGGGGGTGGCCTGGACCATCCGCCTGTCCGAGGGCGCGAGGCCCCTGGCCGGGCGGCCGGCGCCGCCCACGCCCGCAGCCGAGGCGGCCGAGGGCCAGGCCGGCGTGCTGCGCGGGTCGGCGGTGCTGCTGGTCGAGGACGAGCCCCTGGTGGCCCTGGACATCCAGGAGGAACTGGAACTGGCGGGCGCGGGCCAGGTCCGCATCGCCCGCAGCGTGGACGCCGCCCTGGCCGCCCTGGACGAGCAAGACTTCGACCTGGCGCTGCTGGACGGCAACCTGAAGGGCGAGCCGGTGGATAGCGTCGCCGCGCGCCTGCGCGGGGCGGCGGTGCCGTTCTGCTTCGTGTCCGGCTATGGCCGCGAGCATCTGCCCCAGGGCTTCGACGAGGCGCCGCTGATCCAGAAGCCTTTCCCGCCATCCTCGCTGCGCCGGATCCTGGGCGAACTGCTGTATCCGCGCGGCGCCCGCGCCGCGGAATAGCTGGGGCAGGCAGGCGGGCGGGCGGTCAGGGCTGCGGATGGGCGGGCGGTCAGGTGAAGGGATTGCGGATCCGCAACTGGCCCTCGACCATCATGCCGTCCTGCATGTCCTCGGACCACAGGGTGTCGCATCCCGCCAGCAGCGCCGCCGCCACGATCATCGAATCATAGACGGAAAAGCCGTGGCGCGCGTTCAGCGCCCGGCCGATGTCGTGGCTGCGCAGGTCCAGGTCGCGGACCGCGCAAAGCTGGCGGACGGCGTGCAGGAAATCGGCGGCCTCGTCGGGGGTCATGCGCGCCTTGCGCAGGCAGTTGACCAGCGTCTCGTTCAGGACCTGGACGCTGATGGTGCCGCCCTGCGCCAGCAGCGCTTCGGCGCGGTCGCTTTTGGGACCGTCGTCCAGCAGATAGAGGATGACGTTGGTATCGAAGAAGGCGCCGGCCATCAGCGCCGGTTGGCCTCGTCCCGGTCAAGCCGGTCCTGCGGGGCAAGCCGGCCGCGGAACCGGCGCAGACCGGCCAGGATCTCCTCGGGGCGGGGCTGGCGGACCACGGCGAGCCCCTCGGCCCCGGGGCGCAGGTCGATCTGGTCGCCCTCGCGCAGGTCCAGCCGGCGGACCAGATCGGCGGGCAGGCGCACCGCCAGCGAATTTCCCCATCGGGCAACCTGCATGATCCGAACCCCCGGCCGTTGATCTACAATGTCCAATGTATATCATCCGTCCGGATCCCGCAAGGCCCGGGGCGGCCGGGGCAGGGCAGGGGACGGGGCAGGCGGCTGGGGGGCCGACGCGGCGATCAGCCCCGCCCGTTCGGCGCGCAGCAGCAGTGCCCGCACCGACGAGGGATACCATTTCGGGCTGCCGCGCGGGGTGCGTTCGCGCATGTCCTCGAGCCGCTTGGCGATGCCCGCCAGGGTCAGGTCGGGGTCGGCGTGGCGCATCCCGGCGATGATGGCCAGCAGCCGGTCGTCGGCGCTGCGCCGGGGCGCGCGGTCCAGCACCGCCGCGGGCAGCAGCCCGTCGCGGACATAGCGGCGGGCGGCGCGCTTCAGCCGCTCGACCGTCCAGGGCTGGGCGGTGCGCGCGGCCAGAAGCCGGGTCAGGTCGTCCCAGGCCATCTGCGGGCGGTGGCGGCGCACCAGCGGCAGCCAGGCGTCGGCGGTGGATTCGAGCTTGTTGAAATAGGTCTCGTCGCGCGCCGCGCGCAGCTTGCGGATCGCCTCGCGGTCGCCGGCCTTCAGCGCCGGGTTGCCGCCGACCCGCCCCTGGGCGCGGGCCGCGCGCAACCCCGCCTTGGTCCGTTCCCGGATCAGCGCCCGTTCCAGTTCCGCCACCGCCCCCATCACCTGCAGGGAAAACTTGCCCTGCGCCGTGGTGGTGTCGATCGGATCGCCCAGCGACCGGAAATGCGCGCCCCTGGCCTCCAGCGTCTCGATCACCTGCAGCAGGTGGCTCAGCGACCGGGCCAGCCGGTCGAGGCGCACCACCACCAGCGTCTCGCCGGGGCGGATGGTGGCCAGCAGCCGCGCGAGGGCAGGGCGGGTGCGGTCGGCCCCCGAGGCGTGTTCCTCGTGGATCACGGCGCAGCCCGCCGCGCGCAGTTCGATCCGCTGCGGCTCCAGCGTCTGTTCGCCGGTCGAGACGCGGGCATAGCCGATGAGGGACATGGAGGGCTCCGTTGGCTGTGTTGCGCGGGCGGGCCCGCGCGGCGGCGAAGGCCCGACTGCCTTCCTAGCCGCCGCGGCCCGCGCCGCAACCGTCATCTGCGGCCCCAAGACTTTCAAGGACGCGGGGGGCGGATCTTTCCCGCTGGACCTGGCGGCGGGGTTCTGGCTATGCCTGGGCGAAAGGGGCATCCGCGGCCGGACCGGGCCGCAGGGGGGACGGGCAGATGAGACGCGACGGCTTCGTGGCCAGACTGGCGCTTGCGACGCTGGCGGCGCTGCTGGTGGTCCTGGTCTGGCGCGGCCTTCCCCTGGTCGAGGCGCTGCTGCGCGGGCCGGCCCCGGCGCCGCGGGTGGTGCTGCCGCGCGGCGATCTGGCGGCGCAGGAACAGACCACCATCGCCATCTTCGAGGCGGCGCGCGACAGCGTGGTGTCGATCACCACCGCCAGCCGCGTCGTGGACTTCTGGACCCGCAGCGCCCATGACGTGCCCCGGGGAAGCGGGTCGGGCTTCATCTGGGACGACCGCGGCCATGTGGTGACCAACAACCACGTCATCGCCGGGGCGACCGCCGCCACCGTGCGGCTGGCCGACGGCAGCGCCCATCCGGCGCGGCTGGTGGGCACCGCGCCCGACCACGACCTGGCGGTGCTGCGCATCGACCCCGGCGCCGAGCGGCCCCTGCCGCTGGCCGTCGGCATCAGCGAGGATCTGAAGGTCGGACAGAGCGTCTTCGCCATCGGCAACCCCTTCGGCCTGGACTGGACGCTGACCACCGGCATCGTCTCGGCCCTGGACCGAGAACTGCCGACCGGCCCCGGCACCGCGATCCGCGGGCTGATCCAGACCGACGCGGCGATCAACCCCGGCAATTCCGGCGGCCCGCTTCTGGACAGCGCCGGCCGGCTGATCGGCGTGAACACGGCGATCTACAGCCCCTCGGGGTCAAGCGCGGGGATCGGCTTCGCCGTCCCGGTGGACAGCGTGAACCGCGTCGTGCCCCAGCTGATCGCCACCGGCCGCTATGCCCCGCCGGTGCTGGGGGTGGTCCACGACCCGCGGGGCGATGCGCTTCTGG
>NZ_JBVFUV010000002.1:0-115000 GCF_055693925.1 Paracoccus sp. BR5-17 | reverse complement strand
TGTGGACTCAGCGAAATTGAACTGTCTGTGAAGATGCAGACTTCCCGCGGTTAGACGGAAAGACCCCATGCACCTTTACTCCAACTTCGCACTGGCATCAGGATTGCGATGTGCAGGATAGGCGGTAGGCTTTGAAGCGGGGACGCCAGTTCCCGTGGAGCCGCCCTTGAGATACCGCCCTTCGCTGTTCTGATGTCTAACCGCGGCCCGTCATCCGGGTCCGGGACCCTGCGTGGTGGGGAGTTTGACTGGGGCGGTCGCCTCCCAAACAGTAACGGAGGCGCGCGAAGGTTGGCTCAGAGCGGTCGGAAATCGCTCGTTGAGTGCAATGGCAGAAGCCAGCCTGACTGCAAGACTGACACGTCGAGCAGAGTCGAAAGACGGCCATAGTGATCCGGTGGTCCCGAGTGGAAGGGCCATCGCTCAACGGATAAAAGGTACGCTGGGGATAACAGGCTGATGATGCCCAAGAGTCCATATCGACGGCATCGTTTGGCACCTCGATGTCGGCTCATCTCATCCTGGGGCTGGAGCAGGTCCCAAGGGTATGGCTGTTCGCCATTTAAAGAGGTACGTGAGCTGGGTTTAGAACGTCGTGAGACAGTTCGGTCCCTATCTGCCGTGGGTGTTGGAGACTTGAGAGGAGTTGCCCCTAGTACGAGAGGACCGGGGTGAACGTTCCACTGGTGGACCTGTTGTCGTGCCAACGGCAGTGCAGGGTAGCTATGAACGGACAGGATAAACGCTGAAGGCATCTAAGCGTGAAGCCCCCCTCGAAACAAGGTCTCCCTTGAGAGCCGTGGAAGACCACCACGTCGATAGGCCGGAGGTGTAAGCGTGGCAACACGTTCAGCTGACCGGTACTAATGGCTCGATAGGCTTGATTTGATCCGGAAGAAGGCAGACCCTTCCTCCCCGCATCCTTGGACAACACCATCCCGCACACCCCCAAAAGGGCGCGCGGGACAACGCTGAGCGTGTCTTTCCCGGTCTGGTGGCTACAGCCGCGAGCAAAACACCCGATCCCATCCCGAACTCGGCCGTTAAGTGCCGCGGCGCCGATGGTACTGCGTCTCAAGACGTGGGAGAGTAGGTCACCGCCAGACCTGGAAAGACACGCAACCCTCTCTGAAACGAGCCCGCCAAACATCCCTGCCGCGGGGTAGAGCAGCCCGGTAGCTCGTCAGGCTCATAACCTGAAGGTCACAGGTTCAAATCCTGTCCCCGCAACCAAATTTAGGGCGCTAAGTCAAAGACTTAGCGCCTTTTTGCTTTTTGGGCCCGTGTTGCAAAAGAACGCAACATGTACCCGCGGGATTTCAAAGGCTTACGGGGATTCCAGATTTGTCCGTGCGACACGGATGCGACACGGGATGAGCAAGGTGTTGACTGCACGTTCCGTCTAACGAAGGAAAGCCTCGCCTTTCTTGGCCCGCGCTATGGAGTATTCGACGATCCGGTCGATGACTCGGTCCGGAGTTTTCCACTTCATGACGAGCTTGCCCGGATCCATGCCATACTCGGCTACAATGTCCCGTAGCTGGTCGAGCGTCAGCGGCTCAAGCTTCGTCCGGAGCGCGTCCTCACCCTCTCGGGCCAGCGAAATTGGGTCGAGAATGGCAGCCGCGCGCCGGTGAGCGGATCGGCCCTTTTCCTCCTTCTCCGGCTTCGGTTCTAGGCCGAGGGCAGTTTCAAGCTCCTTGGCGAATTCCGGGTTCCGGTTGGCCTCCTCGATGACCACCTTCATCAAGTCTTGGAGTGTCTTCTTGAGCTTCATCTTTACGCACCCAACTTGGCCAATATCTCTTTGGTCAAATTCGAGAAGCTCTCGTGTAGCCCCTGATATCCCCACTTCTGTTTGAGTGTGGCGTAGTTCGCATGTTCCCCAGCGGCTGCGATCTGGTTCGCTTGTGGGATCCGCGTCTCGAATACGGGCGGCCAGTTCCTCGGCTCGGCATTGTGGTTCTGCTTGAGCTGCTTGATCATGTTGCCATGCACGTTCGAATTGGCTTGGTACTTCTGGATAACGATGCCGAGGGGCTCGATTGGCTCGGCGATCTCCTCGGCAAATTCACGCACGCGTTTGACGATCTGTGGGATGCCGTACGTAGATAGGATGTCTGGGATCGTGGGGATGATGAAACCCTGTGACATCCGCAGGCCGTTCTGCGTGATCTTGCCGAGGTTCGGTGGGCAGTCGACAATGACGACGTCATACTGCTCCACGATGTCCTTCACGGCACGCCACAGGATATCGAAGGGCCTGATCGCGCCGTACTTGCCGACCGGCGTGTTCACCAACTCATCCTGCACGTCGATCAGGTCCAGGCTTGAAGGAAGCAGGTCGATAGATCGCGCAGCAGAAACATCCGAGACGCGCTTCTGCAGAGTCTTCTCGAGGTCGAACTTCTTGCTCGAGGGGTCCAGCGCATCCTTGAATAGCTGAGCGAGCGTGTGACCTGCGTCGTTCAGTTCCCGCCAGCGCTCCTCACCAATCAGCATGGTGGTCGCGTTGGTCTGAGGGTCCAGGTCGATGACGAGAACCTTTTTGCCGAGTTCGCCAGAAAGCGTTTCGGCAAGCGCTACCGTCGTGGTGGTCTTTCCGACGCCGCCTTTCAAGTTGATGGTTGAAAACACGTGGGCCATTGGTATCCTCCTTCTCCTGAGCCAAGCACTGACGTGCGAGCGCTTGAACACAGGACCGGACGCGAGTTCGACGACTGGCTTTGGGAAGTCGGACATGCGGCTTCGCCAATTGGCTACCGCTTGCCGCGTCACCTTGGCCATGTCGGCAATCTCGTTGATGCCGACGAAGTCCTCATCCTCAGACACTTTGGGTGATCCTGTGAGCAACGTAAACAGGAAGTGTGTACGTTGTTCACGGAGCGCTTGTCAATCCTTCCGTCACGCCGCCGCCGTCGCCACCCCATCCAGCGGCATGGCGACGCTGGTGACGCCATTCCCCGCCGCCTCCACGGCAACGCCGATGGGGAAACGCCCCGCCGTCGGGGTGGTCACTTCCTTCGCCGTGTTGTCCCACGCCACGCGGCGCCGACGGCTAGGGGCCGCGGCGCTGGCCTTCGGCAGCTGGAACACGCCGGTGGTCGAGAGCTCGACCGGGTCGCCCTCGGCCGAGGAATAGGCAGCGATGCCGAAGATGCTGCCGACGATCAGCGCGTCGCCCGAGGCGATGCCGCCTGCGGGCGTCGTGACGCGGACGATGTGGCCGTTCTGAAGGTAGTTCTTCATCTCAGAGCCCTTTCGAGGATTGGATCCGGACGACCGAGACGCGGTCGGTCGCCCCTGCGATCTGCCGGTTGAGGTCCGCGAGCGCGGCGGCCATCTCGCCGTCGCTCGCGTAGGTGACGCGCTTGCCGTCGTATTCGACAGTCCGGACTCCTGGTAGCGCGCGGCCATCAGGGCGTCCCGCCAGGCGGTGAGCTGGGCGAGGTCGGCCATGCTCACGCCCCGGCGTTCATGAACCAGCCGCGATGGTCGATGAAGCCCGCGCCGAAATCGAGGATCACCCGGATCTCCACGCCGTCGACGTCCCAGCCCGAACGGCTCTCGACCTGCGGACCCTCGGCGCCCGAGAGATAGGCGAACTCCAGCCCGTCGATCTCGCCGGGGTCAGCGGTGACGTACCAGCGCGTGGCCGAGCTGAGGCGCGGTTCGACCACCAGAGACAGCGAGCCCGAGAACGGGTTCACGTCGGCCGCTGTCGCGGGCGCAATGCTCGCCAGCCACTTCTCGGCCGTGGTCTCAAGCGCGGGCGGGACCAGCAGGTTGCGGGGCGTCACGCGGATGGTGCGATCCTCGATGCCCTTCTGGGTGCGCAGCGCCAGCCGGGCCGCCGACAGCGTCGCATCCGAGATCGTCGCACCAGTGCCGGCCTTGTTGCCATGGTCGGCATGGAACAGGGTCTTGCCGTCCGACATGGTGGGGCCGTTGCCGCTGGCCGCCTCGAGGAGCGTAACGAGAATCCGCGCCTCGGTCTCGGCTGCGGCCTGGCCCATGCGGCGAGCGAGGTCCGAGAACGCGCCGAGGTCGTCGTTCACCAGCACCTGACGGGTGATGCCGATCTTCCGCGCCCAGGTCTCGACCTTGTAGGCCTCCCGTGCCTCAGCCATCGTGCCGGCCTTGATCTCGCCGTGCTCGTTGAGCTTCTCCAGAAGCGGCGCCTCGCCCAGCATGATCTTGTTCACCGCGCGGAAGTCCCGCGCCGTGGTCTGGCGGCCGAGGCGGCGGATGCCCGAGGGCGCGGCCTGGTAGGCGTCGCGCAGCACGCGGCCCACCGTGTCCCCGAGGATGATCGGGAAGTCCGAGGTGGTGTGCAGCGCGCGGGTGACGAGGCTCGCGGGCGAGAGCGCCATGGTGGACTCGCCGCGGAGCGTCAGCAGTTCCTTCGCCATGTCGACCGGGGTCGAGTAGGCGTAGCGCCGGGCGGGCTCGGAAAGCTCGTGGCGCGGATTGATCCGGGCATAGAGCGCCTCGCCCATCTGGCGGGCGCGCAGGGCGGGGTCGTCATGGGCTTCGCCCATCTCGACGCGGACCTGTTCGGTGCGGATCGCGGGCGCGCTGCGACTCGCCAGCGCCTCGAAGGCGGCGCGGCGGGCGGTGTCGGGATCGGCGCCTCGGTCGATCTGGCCGTCGATCCATGACTGGTCCAGCCCGGCGATGCGGGCGATTGAGCGGATCTCGGCGTTCGCCTCGGCGCGGCTTTCTTTCTGCCGTGCCTCGGGCGGGGCCGGGGTGGTGGTCGTGTCGGTCATCTCAGTCTCCATGCGGATATGGGCGCCGGGGTCGGCGGGCGTCGGCACCAGGGAAATCTCGTGGGGCGTCCAGCGCACCGCGGTCAGCACGCGCGCGCCGTTCTCGGTTGTCTCAGCCCACTCCTCGACCGAGTAGCCGACCGAGACGTGCCGCAGGATCCCCGCCAGCACGTCCTGCCAGACCGGCTCCACCTCGGGCCGGGCCGAGAACTGGATCAGCGCCGTGCCGCACTTGCTGTCGACAGCGGCGCTGCGGACGGAGCCGAGCACGTCGCGGACGGCGGTCTGGCGATGCGCGTCCAGAACGCTGGCGCCTTCGAGGCGGGACAGGTCGACCGCCTCGGGCGCGAGGCTCAGCCGCTCGACATACTGGCCCGCCATGTCACGGCGGCGCACGGGCGCGCCGGTGGACCAGACCACCTCGACAGTGCGGGCCTCCGCATTGGCGGTGGCGGGCGCGAGCGTCGCGCGTCGGGTCAGCAGCTCCATCGTCTCAGCCATCAGCAGCCTCCTTCTGCTGGGGCGCGCCGGTCTGGCCGAAAATCAGCCCCAGTCCATCTGCGCGCGCCTGATCGGCCGCAATCTCGGCATCCACCTGCTCGGCGTCGTAGCCCCGCTCGGAGATCGCCTGGGACCGGCTCTTGAGGCCCGCGCCGATCGCAAGGATCTCGGCCTCCACGTCCTTCTTGGGATCCACGTAGTCGAACTTTGGCGGCAGCCATTCGCAACCGAGATACGCCTCCGGGTTCCGGTCGAAGGCGCGTGCCGGAAGATCGCCGGTCAGCACCGCCAGCCGCACAAACCGCTCCCACACTGGGCGGCAGAACAGGTGCACAACCACGTTGTGCTGAAGCTGCTCGACACGGCGGCGGAACTCGATCAGGCCGGCGCGGATCGAGGAATAGGTGACGCCCTCGAGGTCGCCCGAGACCAGCTCGTAGGGCAGGCCGAGTCCGGCGGCGACGGCGCGCAGGTGGTTCTTCACGAAGGGCGCATAGGCGTCGTGCTCGGTAGGGTTGGAGAAGCGGATGTCGGTGCCGGGCGGCAGCGGGACCAGGCTGCCGGGTTCCATGCCGACGGTGAGAGCGCCGCCGGTGTTGGTGCCCGAAAGCCCGCCCGCCGTGCCGTCGGGATCGGTAATGAAGCCGGTGAACAACGCCGCCACCTTAGCCTTGACCAGCGCGGCGTCCTCGAACTGATCGAGTTCGTGCAGCCGCAACAGCACCGGCGCAAGCCAGGTGATCCCGCGCAGCTGGCCCGCCGCGAGCGGCTTGAACAGGTGCAGGCAATCGGCGGCGGGGACGCGGATCGGGTCCATGCGGAGAGACCCGAGAGGATCGCCCGAACGGGAGGACAAGATCCGGTAGGCGACCCGGCGACCGGCAGAGTCGAACTCGATGCCAGCGCGGATCCGCGCCCCGCCGCCGATCTCGCGGTGCAGGTCCATCGGAACCTGCTCGCGATCCAGAAGCTCGATTTGGAGGGGAAGAGCAGCGACGTCGCTGGCGACGCGGAGGCGGGCGAAGCTCTCGCCGCTCTCGACCATCGCGCGCACGGCCATCGCCTGCAACCCGTAGAAATCCGCCAGTCCGTCCGGGGCGGCGTGGCCGGTCCAGCGCAGCCATAGCGCCTGCAGCCGTTCGCGCACAACCGGGTCGGGATGGGTGGACTGCGGCTTGATCCCGGCGCCGACGACGTTGCCGACCAGACTGTCGACGGCCGCGGCGACCCACGGATTGTTCCGTGCATACCACCCAGCCCGGCGCGCTGCCGTGGTCGCGCCTGCGAGGATCGCCCCGTTCAGCCCGTCGACCGTTCGGGCGCCTTCCCAACGCCGCCCGCCACCCGCAGCATCGAAGCCGCGAGCGCGCGCGCGGCCGATAAGACGATGGAGAAAGGTCCGCATGGGCGACAGAATCACCCGAAAACGGACCCTCAAGCTATTGGGAATGTTTGGGAATAGCTGTCTTCGACCTGATATCCTCGAGCCCAACCACGCCTTGAATCAGTTCATGAATCCTCTATGGTGAAAAACAGAACATGAAATCTAGACTGGGTATGAAACATGGCGAACCAGGCAGCGGAAGCTGATCAAAAGCGGCTCTTCCAAGAAATCCGCAACTTTCTTGCGGGACGCATGCTTGGAGCTACGCGAGATCAAACGCTGCTTGAAGAGGTCATGAAGTGCCTTTTCACGCGAAAGAGGATGCTTCTCGATGGCCTAGAGACGGGGTCGTCCAAACTCGACGACCTCGCGCTTGCCAAGCTCTATCGATCGAACTTCATCGGCGTCCCGGGCATCTTCGAGCGCGACGACCAAATACTGCTCGACCCTGTCGCACTGCGATTTGTTGATGACCGAATAGCTCGGATTGACCTTTTCGCATCAGATCGTGACCCAGTCGGAGATCTCTATGAGACATTCATGGGAGCAGCTGTGAGGGGGCAGGAAGGGCAATTCTTCACTCCACAGAACGCAGGCAGATGGCTGGTTGAAGCGCTCGACCCCTCTTCGGGAGAGCGTGTCATCGACCCCGCTTGCGGTGCTGGTGGCTTCCTTGTTTGGGCCGCGCAGCATGCTTCCGGTCTGAGCCTTGTGGGGGTCGAAAAGGACGATTATCTCGCTGCGCTAGCCCGCGCGCGCACATCAATCATTGGCGCGCAGGCAGAAATCCATTGCGCAAACAGTCTGTCGTTTGAAAACGGTTCACCCGAGAGCAAGCTTGAACGGGAAATCATTGGAGAATTCGACGTTGTATTGGCAAATCCCCCTTTCGGCAAGAATATCCGCAGTGTTTCAGAGGAAATACAGCGCAAGTTTGAGCTTGGTTATAAATGGCGTAAGCAAGGGCAGGACTTCATACGCACGTCTCAATTGGCACCAAAGGTCCCGCCCCAAGTTCTATTTATTGAGAGGATCGTTTCGGTTCTGAAGGACGGCGGTCGTGCTGGTATCGTCGTCCCAGAGAGTATGCTCGCGAGCCGCTCCTATGGCCATGTTGTGCAATACCTAAGAGAGCATTCGCGCATTAAGGCTGTCGTGGGGATGCCCGAGGCCTTGTTCAAGTCCTCAGGTAAGGGTGGCACGCACACGAAGACTTCTTTGCTTATTTTTGAGAAGGGCAAGAAGCAGACACACGTTTTCATGGCTGAAGCGAAATGGTGCGGCCATGATTCCCGCGGGCGCCCTATTCCGAAAGACGATCTGCCGCGCATTTTGGAGGACTACCGTGCGGGAGCGCGCGCAGAGCTTGAGATGTCGTATCGATTGCCGGCCAAGGAAATCTCGAAGAATATCCTCTCGCCTCGATACCACGAGCCAACGGCAGAAGTTTTCAAGTCGGAGCTTGGCGAAACGCACGACTTCGTCCTTATCAGTGATCTCATCGAAGATGGAGTACTTGAGGTCCGAACGGGTAACGAAGTTGGTAAGTTGGCGTACGGGACGGGCAGTATTCCATTCGTACGAACTTCTGATATGTCCAATTGGGAGATCAAGATCGATCCCAAGCATTGTGTCTCAGAAGAGACCTACAATTCACTTCGCGTTCAACAGGATGTTCGGCGCGGGGACATTTTGATGGTCAGGGACGGAACTTATTTGATCGGCAGTAGTGCTATTGTAACGTCTTACGACGAAAAGATCGTTTATCAGAGTCATATACTTAAGATTAGGTCTCTGGACCATGATCGGCTTTCACCGTTCCTGCTTTTGGCGTTGCTTTCATCTGATCCTGTTCAAAAGCAAATTCGTGCGAAGACGTTCACCCAGGATATCATTGATCTCGCTGGGCAATCGGCTCGGAGAAATATTTCTTCCGATCCCCAAGAGTCAGGAATTGCAGCGGGAGATCGTAAAAATGGTGGAGCGGGTCATCATTGACCGGGTCGAGGCTCGTGAGCTGTCCCGTAGGGCCAAGATGATGGTTGTCGATCCTACGCTTTCCGTTCAGACTTCAGGATCCACGACATCGGAAGCTGCGCTGCTCGCCTCACCAGTGATATGAATCTCGCCGAGTTCGAAATAGCGCCCAATAAGTTTGACAAAGTAAATGCGCGATTGTCGAAGCGTCATGTTGCCTTGGATGAGATTGCTTCGGTAGGTCCTCCACCCAACATTGTCAGGGCGATGCTTCGGCTTCAACGTTGGGTCTTCGTGTCCGATGTGGAAGCTCGAGTGCCCATGGACTGGGTTTAGGCCTTCCGCCACGAGGTCATTGAAGTCGAACCGTTCGAGTAGCAGACTGTCGCGGAACGTCCCAGACTGGATCTGGTGACCAAGATAGTGCTCTTCGCAGATATGCTTGAGGTCAGGGCCAAGGTCCTTGATTTCTTGGGAGACCCGGGTCAGCACCGTTGGCATCTCGGGGGCATTGTCGAAGCAGAATATCTGAGCAGCGAGCTTTACAAAGATTATTTTGCAGTCAGTTTCAGTTCCGTATTGAGGATGTCCCGGATCCAGGGACCAGCGAGAATCGCGATTGGTTGCGTACTCGCCAGTGACTTTCCGGCCGGTGCGTAGGGCTTTAGTCTTGATGGACGATACCGTTTTTGAATGTAGCCCTGCAGCCCGTAAGGCTGCGCCCATGGCTTCAAAGTGCTTCTCAACTTCGGGTAGGTCTGGATACACGCCGATTCCACACTGCTCATGTTTCTCGAGGGCAGGGTATCGGCAACGGGGTTCAGCGTCACTACCCCACAGCGCGAGTTGTGTGGCCCACTAGGTGCCGTACAGCCACCGTGAACGTATCGGGGCCGGTCTCACTGTAGAAGTGACTTCGCTTGCTGTGGCGACCCCCTCCACCTCCTCGTTCAGCCTGAGCCCCATGCTGATCAGGCCGTGCAGGGCGGCGTGGGCGTAGACGAAGGTGTCGAGGGCCTCGTTGCGCTCGCCGTCGCGCTTGGGCTGCCAGGAGCGAATGGGGCGTCCGCGCTCGAAGCGGGTGACGATCCGTTCGGCGGTCAGCTGGCGGAAGTAGTCGGCATCGAGGCGGCGGGGGAAGTGGATCGCGCCGGGGCCGGGCTCGGTCAGCCGCAGGCGGGCATAGACGGCGTCCTTCACCGCGTCCACGCCGACGATGAAGAGCGGGATCTTGCCCTTGTTCGTGCGGGTCGGGCGTCGCGGCCAGACCGGGATGCCGGGCCCGCCGCGGCCCTTGATCGCCCAGATGCGACGGGCGAGGCGGGTGCGGCAGAACTCGTAGGCCATCTTGGTGTGGTGGCCGCCGGTGTCGATGGCGGCCGCGCGCACGGGCAGGTCGAGCCCCGCGGGATGCGGGAAGGTCGCCTGCAGCACCATGTCCAAATCGGACCAGAGGCGCGGCCCGGACGGGTCGCCCCAGAGCACGCGGTAGTCGATCACCCACGCCTCCTCGTCTCGGCCCCAGCCGAGGATCTGCACCTCGATCCGGTCGCCCTGCACGTCGACGCCCGCGGTGAGCGCGGCGACGGAGGCGGGCAGCGCCTCGCCCCAGTCCTCGCGCCGGGCCATCAGCGGATCGGCGGGAACGGTGTCGCCTGCCTGGTCCTCCCAGGATTCGCCCAGCTTGGTGTTGACCCAGACCTGCAGCCGGGGCGGATCCTTGCGAACGCGGCCATGCTCGGCGGCGATCTCGGCCCATGTCTCCCACGGGGAATAGAGCGCGGAGAGATGGAAGCCCGCAGTGCGGCCGTCGCCTTGGGCCGTCGCGCGCCACTCGCCCGCGGCCAGCAGGCGAGGCTTCTCGTGATCGTGGTGGATGCCGCCGCAGGCCTCGCAGACCAGGTAGGCCGCGTCGCGGCGCCCCTCAGGCCAGCGGATGCGCGCCCAAGTGATCGGGGCCATGTCGCCGCAATGCAGGCAGGGGACGCGATAGAAGCGCCGGTCGCTGTGCTCGAAGGCGGCCTCGATGCGGGAATGGCCCTTCAGCGTGGGGGTCGAGACCATGTAGATCTTGCGTCGTCCCCGAAAGGTGGTGGTGCGCTGGATCGCCAGATCGACGGGATCGCCTTCGCCATCGGCATCGCCGGGATAGCCGTCGACCTCGTCCAGGAACAGGTAGCGGACGGGCGTGGACCGCAGGCCAACGGCGCTGTTTGCACCCGTCATTACGAGCTGACCGCCGGGGAAGGATTTTCGGAACAGGCTGTTCCCGGCGTCGCGGGACCTCGGGGCCGATACCAGATCGCGCAGAGCAGGCGTTGCCTCGATCAGCGGATCGATGCGGACGGTCGTGTTCCGGCGCACCATGTCGAGCGAGGGCATGACCAGCATGGCAATGCCGGGCGCGTTCTGGATGATGTAGCCGAGCCAATTGAGCCCGACCTCAGAGCCACCTGTCTGCGCGCCCTTCATCAGCACGACGCGCTCGTAGGGGCTGGCGGTCGAGAGCGCGTCCATCACCTCGCGCAGATAGGGCGTGCGATCTGTGCGCCAGCGCCCCGGCTCGGCCGAGGTCGGCGGCAGAATGCGATGCCGGTCGGCCCAGTCGGAGACCGGGATCGGCGGTTCGGGGCGGATGCCGCGCCGCCAGGCGAGGTCGATGTCAGGCACCATCGCCAAAACTCCCGAGCGGCAGGTCGGCCAGGTGTTCGAGATGTTCCCGCATCATCCGGTCGAGGGCGGCGAAGGTGGCGCGGGGATCGGCGCTGAGCTCGGCCGCCAGCAGCGGCGCGCTGCGCTGGACCCATGCGAGATGCGCGTCGCGTTCGGCACGGGCGCGCGCGAAGACCGTGCGGGTGGCGGCGGCGGTCTCGACCAGCTGGCCCTGTTCGCGCTCGAACGCGAGCTTGGCGCGCTGGACCTTCACGATCTCATGCAGCCGCTTGGCCTCGGCCAGCGTCGTCGCCGCGCGGGTCGGGCTGGCGGCGCCGCCCTTGTTTCGCCGCGCCGGGTCGAGGTTGTCCTCGATCCAGGCGAGCCCAATCGCCACGTCGATCCGCCCGTCCGCGCGCACCGGCAGCCCCTCGGCGACCAGTTGCGAGATGCGGCCCTTGGTCAGCCCGACGCGGGCGGCGAAGGTGGTCTTGGTTTCGGCGCTGTCGAGTTTAGTCATTTCCGCCCCCCGACGCTGGCGGGCCAATGCGCTGCGCGTCCCCACATACGGATCGGCGCAGGAGGAACCGCCCGGCCTTCCCAACGGTTCGGATGTTTCCACGCCCCGTCCCGCGCCCTGCCGCCCGTTCCCGATCCATCTGGTTAGGTTGGGTGGGTTGGGTGAGGTGATCCCGGCCCATCCCCGTAGGTGTCACGTCACACGCGTGGTTCGTGGCGTCATGTCGGCACGGTGGCTGTGCCACGTCACCGACAGTTTCGGTGACAAACATTGTTCCCGGCTGGAAGCACCTAACCCAACCCACCCAACCTAACCGGGCAATCCGGGACGGATCGTTACGCATTGGCAGCCCTCCGGAACGGATCAGAACCATCGGGGATCGGGGTGGCGTCGCCGGTCACGATGTCCAACTGCCAGCGCGCCCGGTTGCCGGTGGTGCCCGCCGCGATGATGCGGTGGCCCGCGACGATGCGGTTCTGATGCTGCGATAGCCATTTGCCCAGCCGCGTGCCGTTGATCGCGCCGCCTTCGCCCGCGACGCGCAGCAGGGCCTCGCGGAACTCGGGGTTCACGAACTCGGCCTTGCCGAACATCTGGGTCTGCTGGGCGGCGGCCCGCTCGATGATCTCGCGGACGGTGACGCGGTCGGTGCCGATCACCGATCGCCATTCCTCCAGTGCCGCCGTCAGCGCCTCCAGCTTCGGGTCAGCGCCGCGCATATCCTCCATCGTCTCGCAGGGGTCGGCCTCGCCCAGCCAGATCAGCGCGTCGCGCACCCATCCCGACCAGGCGGTGAAGGAGCCGAGCGGCACGGTCTGCGATGGGCGGCCCGCGATGTGGAAGGCGCGCAGGATGGTAAGACCCGCTGTGACATAGTCGCCGCGCTGCGCCGCCACGAGGGCGAGGGGATCAAGGTCGAAGGCGCGCAACTCGGGCCGTTCCACCCCGGCATCCAGCGTGGCCCGGATGGCGCGGCGGGTCATGTCGCCCTCGAGGGTCAGGTTGTTGCCGGTGGCGAAGACGGCGGCGTTGCTCGGCACCTCGGCGTTGACAGACTTGCCGAGGATGCGGACCTTGAGGCTGGTCTGGGTGAGGGTCTGGCACAGGAGCTCGCCGCCCAGCGGTTCCTCGCAATTGTCGATGGCGATCAGTACGTCGCCCGCGATGAGCGCCGCGCCCAGTCGCTTCTCCATCTCCTCCTCGGACTTGCCTTGTGCGATGACCGGCGCGGGACGGGCGGTGGCGATCTGGCTTGCCAGGTCGACCAGCATGGATTTGCCCGTCCCGGCCGTCGGCGCGTTGAAACCATGCAGCGGCGCGGTCGGCAAAGACCGGCGGATCAGCGCGGTGAGGATCCCGGAGAGCGCGACCGAGCGGTCCGCGTCCGTGACGAACGGGAAGGTCGAGATCAGATCCTTGAGGAAGGCGAGCGCGCGAAGGGCCGTGGCCTGGTCGGGATCGCGCGGCAGGGCGGGGAAGCGCACGTCCTGCGGGTCGAACAGCAGCCCGGTCTGCGCGTCATAGCCGGGCAGATCTAGGATCGAGCCCTCAGGCCGCAGGGTCGGGCAGTTGATGATCCCGGTCAGCACCGGCAGGCGCCACTGGCCCTCGCGCGCCAGGAAGGTTTCCGCGATCCTGTGCGGGCAGTCGGTGCTGAGCCACTCGCCCTCGCGCTTGTCGAACCGCTTCCAGTTGGCGGCGCGGGTGAAGGCCTCGGCCATGTGGTGCGCCTTCACGTCCACCAGCCGGGGCGCGTCGACAGTGCGCCCATCCGAGACCGCCACCGGCACCATCGCCGGGCGCACCACCATGCTGCCTCGCTGATAGTAGCCGAGCCCCGCCTGCATCAGCGCGCCCTCGGCCTTGTCGACGGCCCGGTGCAGGAAGCCCGCGAAGATGCGGATCACCGGGCGGCCGTCTCCGTCGTCATCGTCGGCATCCTGGCCGTCTGGAATACGAGCGCGCGAGGTTCGCACCCGCTCCACCCGTTCCGCGCGCCAGCCGTTCTGCCGTGCGAGCCAGAACAGCGTGCCCACGGTCACGCTGCGCACGCTGGCGAAGCTGTCCCATTTCTCGGCGGTGTAGGCGGGATCGTTCTTCGACGCCTCAGCCGACCAGGTCTCCCACAGGCCGCGGCCATCGGGCCCGAGCGCCGCGTAGAGCGCGAGCCCGACCTTGATCCAGTCGTCGTAGGGCAGCTCGTCGTTGCGGATGTGGGCGACTGCTTCCTCGATCAGCGCGCGCGACGGGGCTTCCTTCTGCTTGAGCCCGGCGGCCTTGCGCCCATCGCGGTCGATCTCGCGCCGGTCGGCGGTGGTCTGGCCGCCCACCTTGCGCAGGTACTCCTCGGCCGCGGCGATGAAGGCCGCGCAGCGGTCCCGGCTGACGACCGGCAACTCGTGCAGCGGCACGTCGAGCGGCGAGCATTCGGGCCAGTGATAGGGCGCCTTCGTGTCGGGGTGGATGCCGAAAGCCACGAACTGCTGCCCGGTCGCCAGCACCTCGACCCGCGCCACCGTGCCGTCGAGCATGTGGAACTCGCTGGTCTGCACCTTGTCGAACGGCGCATCGGTGCGGAAGGCGAGCAGGATCTTCGGCGCGCGCCCGATCCGGGAGGCAGACGACATGCCGAGCATCTCGGCCGCGATGCCCGTCAGCCGGTGGGCATGGTCGCTGTTCAGCACGTCGATGTCGACGCCGACGAGCTCGCCGCAGAGCAGGCCGGTATTGGTGCAGTTGCGCTGCGCCTTCGTCCAGCGCGCGATCTCGGCTTCGTCGGCGCTGGCGCAGACCGTCTCCCAGCCCTTCATCATCGGCCGCTTGCCCGCGCCCTTCATCGCGACATGCGCACCCAGAACCGGGATCGGGCGATAGCCGTTGCGATGCAGCCGCAGGCGCAGTTCGGTCGGATCCTCGGGCATGGCCGGGGCGCTTGACGTCGCATCCGCAGTATCGGCGCAATTCGTGTCGATGGTCAGGGGGATGGGCTCGTCCATGGTCACTCCTCGAGCTCCCATCCTGCAAAATCGTCCTTCTCCCGTTCCTCTTCGTTGGTGAGGCAGCCGGAGATGTGCGTCAGCCCGCCATAGATGTGCCGCGTCATGCGCCTCGGATCGCGCCGCAAGGGCCTCGTCACTTGCAGATGGCAATCCATCTCGGAGCGGAGGCGGTCCATCGCGGCGACGGTCTTTCGCGCAATGCGGCTGACCTCGCTGTCGGGCGGGGCAACCAGCAGAAGGCCCATCGTGGCCTCGCGTGCCTGGCGTAAGCGCTGGCCAAGCGAGACGTGATCCCAGGGCAGGAACCGGTACAGCGGATCCATCATCGCGCGGCCTCCTGCTGCTCGATCCAGTCGAGAAGCCGCGATTTGCGTGCGCAGATCACGTTGCCCATCCGGAAGGTGGGCATCCGCACCTTGGCCTCGCCCGCATAGTAGTAGACCTTCCGGCGCGCCTTCGCGTCGCCGAAGACGAAGATCGCGATGGCGTCCGCGCCGCGCAGCAGATCGTCGGCCAGCGTCGGGCAAACCTCTCCCGTGGCGGGTCCGGCCCGCAATTGCTCCTGCATGATGTCCTCCGAAGTTTCTGGTGGGGGTCAGGCGATGCCGAGGGAGGCCTGCACCCGGTGTTCGAGTTGCTCGAGGTTCACCACCGCGAAGGCGCGAACCTTCGGATCGGCGACGATGCTGGCAATCTCGGCGGTCGGGACGATGCTGCCCGAGGTGATGTCGATCTCGCCCTCGATGTCGGGGTTGGCCTCGGTGGCGCTGACCTGCCGGAAGACCGTGCTGATCACGAACAGCGCCCCACGCCCATCGCGGAACCGCAGCTGCGCCGTGTGCATCGAGACGACCGCAGGCGAGAGCCCGAGGCGGCTGAACTCGGCAACCGCGCCGAGAACGATGGCATCCCCGTAGGTGAACTTCCGTGCCTTGCCGGTCTCGACCGGGTTTTCCGGCTTGAAGTGGCCGCGGGAGATCCACGCCTCGACCTGATAGCGGGTCAGCTGCGCCGCATCCGCGAGCTGCTGGATGGTGAATTCCTGGTTCATGGCGATTACCTTTGACAGTGCGTCTGGGCTATGGATAGATAACCTCAGACACACTGTCAATGGCATTCGTTCGCCTCGGAAATTCGGGCCTTGCCTGACCCGCGAAGCTGAGCGTGATGAAGCGTTGGAGGACGCGCATGGCCACGATCCGGAAGAGAACGCTGCCCTCGGGCCTGGTGCGCTGGCAGGTGGATTTCACCGACCAGGCCGGCAAGCGCCGCTCGAAGCTGTTCCCGCGCCGGAAGGATGCCGACGTCTATCTGGTGAAGGTCCGCTCGCTGGTCGCCAACCACACCTATCTGGCCGACAGCGAGAGCATCACGGTGGCCGAGGCCGCCAAAAGCTGGCTCGACCACTGCGAGGTGCGGTGCAAGACGGGGCGGCGGATGGAGCGCTCGACGCTGCGCGGCTACAGCGACTATGTGCGCCTGCACATCACCGCGCCCGAAATCGGCATTGGGGACAAGCTGATCGCCCAGCTGACCCGCCGCCATGTGAACGAGTTCCGCGACCGGATGCTGCTGAACGGACGGTCCGAGCATTTGACCCGCCGCGCCATCTCGGTGCTGAAGCTGATCCTCGACCACGCCATCGACAACGGCCAGCTGTTCACCAACGCCGCCCACGGCGTCCGGATCATCAAGTCCAGCCGGATCGACCACAAGGCGCCAGTCCCGTCGAAGGAGGCGATCCGCGCGCTGATCGAGGCGGCCGACGAGGACTTCAAGCCGCATCTGATCGTTTCGGCCCTCGGTGGCTTGCGCGCATCGGAACTGCGGGGACTGCGCTGGCAGGACGTGGATTTCGACAAGGGCTTCATCCACATCCGCCAGCGCGCGGACGCCTACAACCAGATGGGCGAACCGAAATCGCGCGCGGGCTATCGCGACATTCCGGCCGGGCCCATGGTCCTCAACGCCCTGCGCCGTTGGAAGCTGCGCTGCCCGAAAAGCGACCTCGGGCTGGTGTTCCCCGCCCCGCGCGGCGGCATCCTCCAGCACACCAACACGCAGGCGCGCTTCCGCAAGCTGCAGGAAAAGGTCGAGGTGACGATGCGCTGGCACGACCTGCGCCACTTCGCCGTGTCGCTCTGGATCGAGCAGGGGTTCTCGATCAAGGAGATCATGACCTTCGCAGGACACTCCTCCATCCAGATGACCATGGAGCGCTACGGACACCTGTTCCCGTCACCCGACCACCAGAAGGCCATGGCGATGGTCGAGGCGAAGCTGTTAGGCTAATCCAAAACAGGTCCTGAGGGATAGTGGAGGTGCCGGAGATGGAACAAAAGGCAGATTTCTATTTGGAAGTTGGAGCGATACAGAGACTATCTGCTCAATTAAATGATCTTGATAATCCAGATCGTGATTTCAAGCTGTCCAACTGCCTTGCGGTAGCGAACTTTATTCTCAACGTGATCAAATATCGGTATCTTGAGAGAAACCCTCCCTCCCTTAGGTCAAGGCTAGATACAACTCGTTTGAATGCCGACCTTCAGAATCGATTCTTTATTGAGTTCTCGTTTCTTAAGCCCGATGGGATTGAGAAAAGGCTAGACGACCCAACGCTATACCAAGTTTTGAATTGGTCAAGAAACCGGATAACTCACTATCGAAACGACTTGCCTGACAATACTCCGCCGCCGTGGCCTCGGGGCATACAGATACAAGGTCGAGGGCGGGGCGGCATTCGGACATTCACGATGAGCGGTCCGACAAGTATTGGCAAAAATCCAATAATATCAGCGCGAACGGATCGGCGGATGTTCACAGCGTTGGTTCAGTTCCTTGTTTCTGAATACATAGCTGCCTTGCACGACGCTGGTATGGACACCTCCGTGTCACGGACCGTTTCCCGCACGGAATCGGCTGAGATCGGTTCCTAGGAGATCCAACTGAATGACAAGCGCACTATTGACAGGTGTCATTTTGGCATGATACACATGACACATGTCGCATGTGGAGGGTATAATGCAGCTACGCGGCGTTCCTGATCTGAAGGGGCTGGAGTACCAGCCGCAGAACTTCCGTGACCTGTACGAGACCGAGCTCGGGCAGGAGATCTGGAGCTTCATGAAACGACCGGAGAACGTCGTGAGGATGGAGACAGCAACGTTCCTGGAGCGCGCGGCGGTGGAACCGCTGGCGCCGGGCCTCCTCACGGAGTTCGGGCCAGATGTCGGTGAGGACCGGATCAAGCAGATGATCGGCCACATGGCCCGCCAGATCATGGAAGCGATTGGCTACGAGATTGAACGTCCGGGGTTGCGGATCACGCGCGAAAGCTTGTTCTCCAGCGCCGCTCGCTACCGAAAGCCCGGAGAGGATCGCGACCGATCGATGAAAATCACGCGAGAGCAGCGCGAAGCATGGAAAGAGAAAACCGCGTCTAGTCCGTTCAATCGGTGGCTGGATCGGAAGGTCAAGCAGCCCGGAGGCAGCCTCGACCTTGACCAGCTGTACGCAGTGGCCCGGCAGTATGGGATCGAGAAGAGATACGATCATCTCAACCCCGGCCAGCAGCGCATGACCATTGGCATCATGCTGCGGAAGGCGGTACCGGAAGCCGACTATGCCGACGCGTGATCGGATTCCCGTTTTCTCCCAACGGTTTGCGGCTGCTCCGTGCAACACGACGCCGACGTTTGGCGCCCGAAAATCGGCTAACCTTTGGAAATCACAAAGACATTCCGGACGCCGGGGTAGCCCTCATAACCTGAAGGCCGCAGGTTCAAATCCTGCCCCCGCAACCAGAATATTCGCGTTATAAAACGCTTAAGCGCCGCCCTCCGGGGCGGCGTTTGCGTTCCAACGCTCGTGGAAGCACTGTGGAAGCAAGAGGGGCCGAAGTCCTTCATATCGCTGCGTATTCTATGAATCCGACATAATGGCTGGTCTCGGCTCGAGGCGAATTTGCAGGTCGCCGAGCATCGAGCCATCCATACCAGCACCTATGATATGCTGCAGATACTCCAGAAGATCATCCTGACGGGGCTGGCCGAAGGCCAGGCGATACACGGTCAGGCTGCGCTTGAGCCAAGCCAAGCGGGTTACCTCCCGGCTGAACGGCAACATCGGCACGCGCCGTTCGACCCTCACTGAGCCCTCATAGATCCAATAGGGGATGAGATCGGTGTCTACTGGCGCCTCGGATCGGGCGCGTTCGAACATCAGTTTCCACGGATCGTCAGGGGACCGCCCGCCGCCCCTGATGGCGTCGGCCTGCCGTTCGGCAAGATTGAGGCGCACTGCGTGGCTCTTGAATCGGTGAACGCGGCCTTCACGCTGTTCGAGGTCAACCGGGTTGCTCGGCAAGTTCCAATGGTAGACGCGATAGCAATAGGGATGAAAATCCAGCCCCTCCTGTCCGACCGAGGTCGTGGCGAGAACAAACGGCCGAAACGGTGAGTTGAACGCTTCGCGAACGCCTCCGAGTCGTGCAACGGCGCCATCCTCATCTTTGTAGTCGGCGAGCCGCATCGCAAAGCGTCCGCGCATCTGGAACTTGCTGATGGCGAGGGCCTCACCGTCGACATGCACATCATCGACGTCGATCTGCGAAGGGCGAATGGCAAGGGCATGGGCCATCGCATGAGCGACCCCGGTTGCTCGTTCTTTGGCTGGACTGGTCCCGAGGCCTTCTGCGTCGACGAGGTAGTGGGCGTATTCGTCGAGGACGGCCTGAAGATTGTGCTGGGCTCCATAGACCAGAACGCGCCGCCAGTAGTGGTCGTCTGTATCCCGTCGAAGCAAAGCGACCGCGTCATGCTGATTGAACAACGTCCGGAATGATCACGCGACTTCAGCGGCAGCGCTGAGTAGGCATGGATCGTCCCAAGCCAGTTCGGAGGCGATCCGCTTGAGGGCGCGAAGCGCGCAGACCGCCGGACTCCCCAACGCCACGTCGACAAGCAGTTCCGAAATATCAGCGGGCAAAGCGCCAACGTCACGCGTCGTCACCGCGGCCGCGAACTCACGGACATGATCCTGATAAGCGTCCTCGCTCGCCAGGGCGCGCATGCCTAGGGGAGACTCCAGCCATGTGCGGGACCGTGCGCCAAGGAGGTCATCGATCACTGCGGGGGCGGCCCACTCCGCGCTGCCGGTATCGTGCAGCGCTTCGGCTTGTTCGTTCAGACCATCGAGGACGGGCTTGAGGCGGTCGCCTATCGCGGCGCGCATCCCCTCCTGCGACAAGAGAGTCTCGGTTTCGCGGAACACCATCAGCGGATCAGCCAGTTCCGCCAGCTTCGGTGGCGGAACAGTTCGGCCACCGAGGGCGCCGCATCACATCCTCCTGAATATATTCCGGAAACTATCGAGTGATGCATTTCAGAATGGAATGTGCCCCCCATCGGCGGCGTCCGGTATAAGCAGAATTATGGAACGGATGCGCGCGGTGGCTCGCCGGATCAGCCCCGCGACCCGGGCTAGGTATTAGCCGAAGACCGCCTGCGCCCGGTCCAGATGCCCGGCCGCGATCAGCGCCGCCAGCAGGATGCGCGCCTGACCCGGCCGCAGCACCGGCGACAGCACCGCGCCCGCGCGCACCAGGTCGTGCCCGCCGCCGCCGCCGCCATAGCTGGCGGCCAGCCGCCCGCGGGGCACGCGGCTGGACAGCACCACCGGCACGCCCGCAGCCCGGGCGCGCGCCACCCCCTGGGCCACCGCGACCGAGGCATTGCCCGAGCCGAGCGCCGCCAGCACGATCCCCTGCGCCCCGGCGGCAAGGCTGGCATCCAGATGCGTGGCGTCCATGCCGGGATGGACCGCCACCACATCGACCCGCAGCCCGGACACCGGCGCGGCCAGGGCGATGGCGGGTGCGGGCGCGTCGGTGGCCAGCCGGAAGGCGTCGGCGCTGTCGGTGGCGATCTTGACCAGCCCCCAGGCCGGCAGCAGCCGTCCGCCGAAGGCCAGCCGCACGCCGCTGCCCTGAAGGGCCGCGCGGACCGCCGCCGTCATGTTCGCCGGGCCGTCGGCCTGCGGGTGGTCGTCGGTGAACTGCGCCCCCGTCAGGACCACCGGGGCGCCCGGATGCTGAAGGGACAGCAGCAGCGCGGTTTCCTCCATCGCGTCGGTGCCGTGCAGGACGACGACCCCCGCGGCGCCCGCGGCAAGTTCCGCCCCCACGCGGTCGCTGATGGCCTGCATGTCGGCCAGCGTCAGCGTCGAGGAATCGCGGGCAAACAGATCGACAGGCTTCAGCCGGACCGGCGGCAGATCCCCCAGACGGGCCAGCAGCGCCGGGCCGGCAAGGGTCGGGCTGCTGGATCCGTCGGCGCCCTGCCGGCTGGCGATGGTGCCGCCCGTGGCAATGACCGCGACCAGCGGCGGATCGGATTGCGCTGCGGCCATGGACATTCCCCGCGTGGTTCCCGGGCAGATCAGCCGCGGGGGCCTGGCTTGTCAACCGCCCGTGGCCTCACGGCGCCGGGCGGGCAAGGGGCGCGTGTCCCCGCGCGGCCATGCGCTGCGAAATGATCGCGCAGACGCCCAGTTGCAGCAGGTGAAAGACCATCAGCGGCAGGATGACCAGCGAGATGTCCTGGCCCGCGAACAGGATCCCCGCCATCGGCAGGCCGGTCGCCAGGCTTTTCGTCGATCCGCAGTAGAGGATCGCCATCAGGTCCGCGTGGTCCATGCGGGCGGCGCGGGCGATCAGCAGGGCGGCGCCCATCACCGCCGCCAGCAGGACCGCGCAGAGCCCCACCAGGATGGCCAGCGACCCGGCCGAGATCACCTGCCAGATGCCGTTGATGACCCCCGCCGAGAAGGCCGCATAGACGATCAGCAGGATCGAGCCGCGGTCCACGATCAGCGTCGGGGTCCGGTATCGCGCCAGCAGATCCGCAAGCACCGGGCGGCACAACTGGCCCAGGGCGAAGGGCAGCAGGATCTGCTGGACGATCTTCCAGATGGCTGCCGGCTGGATGCCATAGCCGGTGCCCTGCGGGATCAGGACCGCGAACAGCAGGGGCGACAGCACCACCCCCAGCAGGTTCGAGATCGAGGCCGCGCAGACCGCCCCCGCGACATTGCCCTGCGACACCGCCGTGAAGGCGATTGAGCTCTGCACGGTCGAGGGCATGCAGCCGATATACAGGAACCCCACGCCGATCGCCGTAGGCAGCCAGATCATCGACAGGGGCTTCAGGCCCAGGGCCAGGACCGGGAACAGCAGGAAGGTCAGCGCCAGCACCGACAGCTGCAGCCGCCAGTTCGCCAGCCCCGCCACGATCGTCGCCGTCGTCAGCTTCGCGCCATACAGGAAGAACAGCAGCGCGATGACCCAGTAGGTGACCTGGGACAGCGCCGCCGCAGCAGCCCCTCGCGCCGGCACGACGCTGGCCAGCACCACCGTCAGGATCAGCAGAAGCATGTATCGGTCGAAGCCGAAGCGGGCCAGCACGGCCTCGGCCCTGCGCAGGGACATGGGATATCCTCGGATGAAGCGTTCCGCGTGCTTCTAGCCGCTGCGCGCGGGCAATCCAAGGGGCCGCCGCCTGCGGTTCGCGCCCCTGCCCCGTCCGGCCCGCCACGATGTCCCCGCCCACGGCGCGCCCGCCCGGTCCGCCGACCGGGCGGGCGGTCGCGTCAGGCCAGATGGGTCCTGAACCACTCTACCGTCCGGTCCCAGGCCAGCCTTGCCGCGGCCTCGTCATAGCGCGGGGTGGAATCGTTGTGGAAGCCGTGGTTCGTGCCGGGATAGACATGCGCTTCGTAGCGCTTGCCGTGCTGCTTCAGCGCGGCCTCGTAGGCGGGCCAGGTGGCGTTCACGGTCTCGTCGGTTTCGGCGAAGTGGAACAGCAGCGGCGCCTGGATCTTCGGCACCTCCTCGACCGGGGCCTGGCGGCCGTAGAAGGGCACCGCGGCGGCCAGTTCGGGGAAGGCCACCGACGCCGCGTTGGACACGCCCCCGCCATAGCAGAAGCCGGTGATGCCCACCTTGTCGGTCGTCATGTCGCTGGCCATCAGGAACTCGACGGCGGCGAAGAAGTCGTTCATCAGCTTTTCGGGATCGACCTGCCGCTGCAATTCGCGGCCCTGTTCGTCATTGCCCGGATAGCCCCCCTGCGAGGTCAGCCCGTCGGGTGCAAGCGCCACGAAGCCCGCCTTGGCGACGCGGCGGGCCACGTCCTCGATATAGGGGTTCAGGCCGCGGTTCTCGTGGACGACGACCACGCCCGGCGCGGGGCTGTCCATCACCACGCCCTCGACGGCGGGACGGACCAGATAGGCGCGCACCTCTCCGTGGCCCTGCGGCGAGGGATAGGTGATGTATTCGGCCAGGATGCCCGGATCGGTGAAGGCGACCTGCTGGGCAAGCGCATAGTTCGGGCTGAGCGTGTTCAGCAGCGCAAGCGCGGTCATGCCCCCCGCGGCATATTTGGCGGCGCGGTCCAGAAACTCGCGTTTGGTGATGCGGCCGTGGGCATAGCCGTCATAAAGTTCCAGCAGTTCGGGCGGGAAGTCCCTTGCAGTCAGTCGAGTCATGGAAAGCTCCCTGTTGGCGTGTGGCGGGATCCTAGCGCCGGCCGCGTCGGGCGGGGATCACAGTTTGGACAGCCGGGCCCGGCCGTGCCGCAACGCCACGTCATCGGCACCGAATTGCCGGTCGGTGAAAACCACCCGCCGCAAGCGGTCGAAGAGGTCACGCGGCAGATCCAGCCTGCCCGAGGCCCGCTTGATGGACACCCCCCATGCCGTCGCGGCGCCGATGAGCAGTTCTTCCGCCCCGGCAATCCTCTCGCGCAGGCGGACGGCCAGGCGCGCGTCGTCCAGCATGGCCCAAAGAACGGCAGGCCTGTCCCGCAGCAGCCTCATTCCGGCAGGACGCGACCCGGAACAGGCGGGCAGCGTGGTCGTCAGGCAAGGCCGGAATCCTCGGGGTCCGGTTTCGCCTGCGCCTGCATCGCCCGCCCCAGGATCAGCGGTATCAGCCCGCCGCAGGCCAGCGTCTCGACCTCGAGGTGGGTTTCGATGGCTGCGGTGGCCTCGAAGCGTTCCACCGCGCCCCCGGACCGGCGCAGCGTCACCGCGACCGGCGCGCGCGGCGCAAGGCGCGCGGGGTCCAGGTCGATCTCGATCCGGTCGGCTGCCGTCAGGGCCATGTCCTGCGGGCTGAGGCCCGCGGGCAGGCGCAGGGGCGCGATGCCCATGCCGATCAGGTTGGCGCGGTGGATCCGCTCGAAGCTGACCGCCAGAACCGCCCGCGTGCCCAGCAGCGCCGGGCCCTTCGCCGCCCAGTCGCGCGACGATCCCATGCCATAGCGTTCCCCGGCGACGATCACCACCGGCGTGCCCGCGGCGCGATAACGCTCGGCGGCCTGCCACAGCGGCAGGATGGTGCCGTCGGGCAGGACGGTGCTGCCGGGGGGGATCGCGTCGCCCAGCAGGTTCCGCACCGACCTGTTGGTGAACAGCCCGCGCAGCATGACCTGCCAGTTCCCGCGCCGGGACGAGAACACGTTCAGGTCGTCCGGCGGCTCGCCGTTCTCGATCAGGTGGCGGCCCGCCTCGCCCTGCCTGGGGATCGCCCCGGCGGGCGAGATGTGGTCGGTGGTGATGTCGTCGCCCAGGACCAGGATCGGCGCCGCGCTGATCCGGCTGTCGCGGGACGCCGCAAAGTCCGCGAAGGGCGGGCGGCGGATATAGGTGGACGCCGGATCCCAGGGAAACAGCGGCGTCGCGGGCGCGTCGAGGTCGCGCCACAGGGCGCTTGCCTCGGCCTGGTCATAGGCGGCCCCGTAATCGGCGCTGTCCTGGGCCTGCGCCAGGGCCGCGTCGATGTCCGCCCCCTCGGGCCACAGATCGGCCAGGCGGACGCCCGGCGCGATCTCGTCGGCCAGGATGTCGCGTTCGACGTCGCCGGCAAGCGCGAAAGCCACCACCAGAGGCGGCGAGGCGAGGAACCCTGCCTCGAGCTGCGGATGCACGCGGCCCGGGAAGTTGCGGTTGCCGGACAGGACCGCGACCTGCAGCCGCCCCTCGGCCTGGGCCTGGATGGCCGCCTCGGGCAGCGGGCCGGAATTGCCGATGCAGGTGGTGCAGCCATAGCCGACGATGCCGAAGCCCAGGGCCTCGAGATCCCCCAGAAGCCCGGCGCGGCGCAGATAGCGTTCCGCGGCCGGCGATCCCGGCGCCAGCGAGGTCTTGACATGCGCGGGCGGGCGCAGGCCAAGCGCTCGGGCCTTGCGCGCGACAAGGCCCGCGGCGACCAGCAGGCGCGGGTCGGTGGTGTTGGTGCAGCTGGTGATGGCGGCGATGGCGACGGCGCCATCGGGCGATCCGCCTGCCGGGGCGGCAAGCGGCGCGCCGCGCAGCGCCGCCGTCGCCCGCGCGGTTTCCGAGGCCGCGATGCGGTCCTGGGGCCGGCGCGGCCCGGCCAGGCTGACCCGTACCCCCGACAGGTCCAGCGTCAGCGTTTCGGTGAAGACGGGGCTTTCGGCCGGGTCGAACCACAGCCGCTGGCGGCGGCAATAGGCCTCGACCATCGCGCAATGGCCGGGCGCCCGTCCGGTCTGGCGCAGATAGGCGATGGTCGCCGCATCGACCGGGAAGAAGCCCGAATTGCCCCCGAATTCGGGCGCCATGTTGGCGACGACCGCGCGTTCGCCCGCGGAGAGCGACGACACCCCCGGCCCGAAGAACTCCACGAAGCGGTCGGCCAGGTTGGTCCGGCGCAGCCGCTCGGTCAAGGTCAGCGCCAGGTCGGTGGCCGTCACCCCCTCGGGCAGGCGGCCGGTCAGCCGGACGCCGACCACGTCGGGCACCCGCAGCATGACCGGCATCCCGAAGAACACGCTCTCGGCCTCGATCCCGCCGACGCCCCAGCCTAGGACGCCGATGCCGTTGACCATCGGCGTGTGGCTGTCGGTGCCGATGAGCGTGTCGGGCATCATCCAGCCGTCGCGCGTCGTCACGACCGTGGCCAGCCGCTCGAGGTTCAGCGTGTGCATGATGCCGGTGCCGGGCGGATGGACGCGAAAGCCCGACAGCGCGGCCGTCGCCCATTTCATGAAGCGGTAGCGTTCGGCATTGCGGCGGTATTCGTTCTCGAGGTTGCGCGCCATCGCATCGGGGCGGGCATAGGCATCGACCGCCAGCGAATGATCGGTCGAGACATCGACCGGCAGCACCGGGTTCAGCAGCCGCGGGTCCTGCCCGGCCTCGGCCAGGGCCGACCGCATGGCGGCAATGTCCACAAGCGCCGGGCCGCAGGTGGTGTCGTGCATCAGCACCCGCCCCGGCCGGAAGGGAATCTCGGCGGTGCTGTGGCCGCGCTCGAGCCAGCCCAGGATCGCCTCGCGCCCCCGTTCGGCGCCGTCGGGCTGGCGCAGCACGTTTTCCAGCAGCAGCCGGTGGACATGCGGCAGGCGGCGCAGCGCCGGACCGGCGGCGGCCGGCAGGTCGATGATCCTGTAGTCGCCGCAACGCGCCAGATGCTGCATGTCCATCCCTCCGCAGACGCGGCTGGATAGCATTATTTGGATATGAAATGCAATCCGCTCAGAAGCTCTGCCTTGATGTCCGCGGCCTGCCGGATGTGGCGGTACAGGAAATCGGCGGCCGCGCGCATGTCGCGCGATTCGATCAGGTCCAGGATCTGCAGGTGTTCCCGGCACTGCTGCGGCATTCTTTTGCGGTCGTGGGCGATGCTGTATTCCATCAGCCGCCGCACCCGGTTCACGCGGCGCACCGCGTCCAGGAAGAAGTCGTTGCCCGCGCAGGTCATCAGCATCTCGTGGAACTCGATGTTGGTGCCGAAGACCTTCTCGCGGCTGTCGCGGCCATAGCTTTCCAGAAGCGCCTGCTGGTGGCGCCGGGCGGCGGCGAAGGCTGCCTCGTCGATGCGGAAGCCGGGCAGCAGCAGGGCCTGCATCTCGATCGCGGCGCGGAACTGGTAGGCGTCGGCATAGGCCTTGGGCGAGGTCAGGATCTCGCGGAACTGCCAGCCGTTGCCGGGCAGCCGCTCGATCCAGCCCTCGTCGGCGATCCGGCGCAGCACCCGCAGCAGCCGCCCGCGGGTGACGCCGTAAAGGCGCATCAGCTCGTTCTCGCTCTGCCGGGCGGGCAGGCGGTGGGCCAGCAGGTCGGCGGCGATGCGGTCATAGAGGACATCGTCGCCCGCAGCCTCGGCGTCCAGGTCGGGGATCTCGTGCGCGTTGCAGGCCAGGAAATAGCCGCGATTGGGCGCGGACCGGACCAGGCCCATCTGCTGCAGCTTCTTCAGCGCGCTGACGATGGGCTGGCGCGACACCTTGAAGCTGTCGGCCAGGACCTGCGCGGGCAGGTGCTGGCCGGCCTTCATGTCGGCGTGCCGGGCGTGTTCGACGATCCGGGCCATGATCTGGGGCGATAGGCTGGCGCGGGCCATGGGTCACTCCGTCGAAGGGGCGGCGCCGCCTGGACGCGCCGCCCTGCAGGTCAGTCCTCGTCGTGGCGGAACCGGGACAGGCCCTTGAACAGGAAGGGCGCGACCAGGGCGATGGCGGCGATGGCGATCATCACCGCCGATCCCGGATGCTGCAGCAGGATCATCGGGTCGCCCAGGCTCATCTGCAGCGACCGGCGCAGGGCGCTGTCGGCCATCGGCCCCAGGATCAGCCCGACCACCACCGGCGCGATGGGATAGTCATAGCGGCGCATGACGAAGCCCAGAACGCCGAAGGCCACCAGCATCGTCAGTTCCACCACCGAGGGATTGGCCGCGATCGTGCCCATGCAGGCGAAGACCAGGATGCCCGCGTAAAGCCAGGGCAGCGGGATCTTCAGCAGCCGCACCCACAGCCCGACCAGCGGCAGGTTCAGCACCAGCAGCATGATGTTGGCGATGAACAGCGACGCGACCAGCCCCCAGACCAGGTCGGGATGCTGCACGAACAGCAGCGGGCCGGGTTGCAGGTTGTATTGCTGGAAGCCCGCCAGCATCACCGCCGCCGTGGCCGAGGTGGGCAGCCCCAGCGTCAGCAGCGGCACCAGGCTGCCCGCGGCGGAGGCATTGTTGGCGGCCTCGGGGCCCGCCACGCCTTCGATGGCGCCCTGCCCGAACTCCTCGGGGCGTTCGGCCAGGCGGCGTTCGGTGGTATAGGACAGGAAGGTGGGGATCTCGGCCCCGCCGGCGGGCAGCGCGCCGATGGGAAAGCCCAGGGCGGTGCCGCGCAGCCAGGGTTTCCAGGACCGTTTCCAGTCCTGCCGCGACATCCAGACGGATCCCTGGATGGCCAGCGGCCTCTGGTCGCTGAACAGGTGGCACGAGGCGACGTGCAGCGCCTCGCCCAGGGCGAACAGGCCCACGGCCAGGGTGGTCACCTCGACCCCGTCCAACAGGTTCGGCACGCCAAAGGCCAGCCGCGCCTGCCCGGTCAGCTGGTCGATGCCGATCAGGCCCAGCCACAGGCCGATGCCAAGGCTGGTCAGCCCCCGCAGCGGCGAGGATCCGAAGGTGGCCGACACGGTGACGAAGGCAATCAGCATCAGCCCGAAATAGTCCCAAGGCCCGAACCGGATGGCGATCTGGACCAGGATCGGCGCGAAGAAGGCCAGCCCGGCGGTGGCGATCAGCGTGGCGACGAAGGATCCGATGGCGGCGGTGGCAAGCGCCGGGCCGCCGCGCCCGCGCCGGGCCATCTGGTTGCCTTCGAGGGCGGTGACGACCGAAGCGCTTTCGCCCGGCGTGTTCAGCAGGATCGCCGTGGTCGAGCCGCCATACATGCCGCCGTAATAGATGCCCGCGAACATGATCAGCGATCCGCCGGGATCCAGCTTGAAGGTGATGGGCAGCAGCAGGGCCACCGTCAGCGCCGGCCCGATGCCCGGCAGCACCCCCACCGCCGTGCCCAGCAGCACGCCGATGGCCGCGAAGGCCAGGTTCATCGGTTCAAGCGCGGTGGCGAAGCCCTGCATCAGGAAGGCAAGCGATTCCATCCCCGCCCCCTCAGAACAGCCGTTCGACCGGGCCCATTGGCAGGGCCAGCGTCAGCAGCTTGTTGAACAGCAGGAAGATGCCGGTGGCCAGGACCAGGCCCAGGATCAGATCGGCGATCCAGGCGCGGCGCCCGAAGGCGCGGGCGGTCAGGACGAATAGCAGGGTCGATCCGATGATGAAGCCCGCGCCGGACCAGATCGCCGCGATCAGGCTGGCCAGCCCCAGGGCGACCCAGCCCACGGCCCGCCAGTCGGTGGGGCCGGGATCGTCCTGCCAGCGGAAGGCCGCGAACAGGTGGCCCGCCCCCATGACCGCGAGGAACAGCGCCACGAAGTAGGACGCCGCATCAGCGCCCATCCCGTAGGTGGCGCGGATCTGCATGGCACTGGCGTCGCGCCAGGTGATGAACGCCATCGCGAACAGGACGATGCCGATGACAAGCGTGGGCCGGTGCAGGCCCCGGGCGGTCGGTGTGGACACGGGACGGGCTCCCCAGGGGTCGGGACGGAAGCGGGGACCGGAAGGCCCCCGCCGGGGGTCGCTGGGCGCTTGCTCGGGCGCTTATTCGGCCAGGCCGATCGAGGTCAGGATGGATTTCACCCGTTCGGTTTCCGCTTCCAGAAAGGCCGCGAATTCCTCTGAGGGGGCGTAATAATCGGACCAGCCGCGGGCCTTCAGCATTTCCTGCCATTCGGGCGTCTGCACGGTCTGGGCGACGGCCTGTTCCAGGGCGGCCTTGTCGGCCTCGGCCAGGTCGGGGCCGGCGAAGATGCCGCGCCAGTTGACCAGCTCGATGTCGATGCCCTGCGCCTTCAGCGGCTGCGCCTCGATGCCCTCGATCGGCTCGGGGTAGGAGATCGCAAGCGCCCGCAGGTCGCCCGATTCGATCTGGCCCTGCCATTCCCCATAGCCCGAGATGCCCGCAGTCACCTGCCCGCCCAGCATCGCCGCCAGGGCCTCGCCGCCGCCGGAATAGGCGACGTAGTTCACCTTGGCCGGATCCTCGCCCGCCGCCTGGGTGATCAGCGCCGACAGCATGTGATCGGCGCCGCCCGCCGACCCGCCCGCCCAGATGGTGCGTTCGACGTCGCTCTTGATGCCCTCCATCAGGTCGGCCATCGTCTGATAGGGGGACGAGGCCGGGACCACCACCACCAGCGGATCGCCGGTCAGCCGCGCGATGGGCGTGACGGCGGTCAGGTCATAGGGCGCCTTGTTGGTGATGATGGCGCCGACCATGGTGATGCCGCCGACCATCAGCTGGTCGGGGCTTCCCGCCGCGCCCTGGACGAACTGCGCCAGGCCCACCGTGCCGCCCGCACCCGGGACGTTGACGACCTGCACGCTGCGGGCGTTGCCGGTGGCCATCATCACCTCTTGCAGGGACCGCGCTGCGGCATCCCAGCCGCCGCCGGCACCCGCCGGGGCCATGATGGTCAGTTCCAGATCCTGCGCCGCGGCCGCGGATCCGGACAGGGCCGCGCCTGCGGCGACCAGCCAGGCTGCGGCCAGGCGGGAATGAAAGAAAGTCATGCTTATCCTCCCTGAAGTCGCATGTTTGCGATCACGAAGAAGATGCACTTCATCATAATAAAGTGCAATTTCTTTTTCTGGCACCGCTTGGGGAAGGGTCCGGGCTGCGGGCATCCTACACCGGTTCGACCCCAATGGCGATGCCCGTCTGCACGGATCGTCAGGCGGGGCCCTGCAACGGGGCCGCAGGGTCGCGGCCTTGGCGGCGCCAGAGTTCGGGCGTCATCCCGGTCGCCTCGCGGAACACCCGGATCAGGTGCGAGGCGTCGCAAAATCCGGTCTCGGCGGCGATCTGGCTGATGGTGCGGTCCGGGCGGCCCAGCAGCATCCGCACCTGCGACAGGCGCACGCGCATGAAGGCTTCGGCCGGCGACATGGACAGCGAGGCCGCGAAATGGCGCTCGAGCTTGCGGCGGCTGACCTGGAGATGGGCCGCCACATCGGCCACCGCGGGCGGCGTGTCCAGGTTCTGCTGCAGCATCAGCAGGGCGCGGCGCACCAGCGGATCGTCGGCCGCCAGATCCAGCGGCAGGCCGGGCTGGGGGTCGTCCGCGGCCATCGCCTCGTCGATGATCATGATGTGCAGGCTTTTCCGCGCCGCCGCGCGGCCGATGTGGCGGTCGATCAGGAAGGCCGCCAGATGCGCCGAACTGGCCCCGCCCGAACAGGTCAGCCGGTCGCGATCCACCACGAAGATGCGGTCCGAGACGGGGCGCAGCCCGTCGAACTGTTCCAGGAAATCCTCGTGGTGGAACCAGCTGACGCAGCAGCGGTATCCGTCCATCAGCCCGGCCCGGTGCAGGATGAAGGCGCCGGTGCAGACGCCCACCAGCGGCACGCCCGCGCGCGCCGCGCGGTGCAGGAAGGCGGTGTATTCGGGCTCCAGCCGCTCGATCTCGTCGATCAACCCGCCGACGACGACGATGTAGTCGAAGCGCGCGGGATCGCCCAGCCTGTCGTCCGGGGTGACCGCGATGCCGCAGCTTGACTGCACCGGCTGCGACGAGGTCGCCAGAACCCGCCAGGAACAGCGGATCGGGCGGGACCGGTCGCCCTCGTCGGCGGCCAGCCGCAGCATGTCAACGAAATTGGCGAAGGCCGACAGGGTGAAGCGCCGCGCCAGCACGAAGCCGACGCGCAGCCGCAGGGGATCGCCGGGGCCCGGGGTTTCGCGCATGACGCAAAGATAACACCGCACTGGCGCAGGGATCCAGTCCGCGCCCGAGGCTTTCGGTCAGAATGGCGGGTGACACCGCAATTGCCCGCAAGGTCCCCGCCATGACCCGTTTTTCCGCCTTCACCCTGCTGAAGCAGGCGCTCAACGGCCACAAGGGCTGGCGCGAACAATGGCCGGACAGCCAGCCCAAGGCGGAATACGACGTGGTCATCGTCGGCGCGGGCGGACACGGCCTGGGCGCGGCCTATTACCTGGCCAAGGAACACGGCATCACCAATGTGGCGGTGATCGACAAGGGCTGGCTGGGCGGCGGCAACACGGGCCGCAACACCACCATCATCCGGTCGAACTATCTCTATGACGAAAGCGCCAGGCTTTACGACCACGCGCTTGACCTGTGGGACGGCCTGTCCCAGGAGCTGAACTACAACGTCATGTATTCCAAGCGCGGCGTGCTGATGCTGGCGCACAACGTCCATGACGTGCAGTCCTTCCAGCGTCACGTCCACGCGAACCGGCTGAACGGCGTGGACAACCGCTGGCTGACGGCCGCGGAATGCAAGGCCTTCTGCCCACCGCTGAGCATCAGCCCGGACGCCCGCTTCCCGGTGATGGGCGGCGCCTTGCAGCGGCGCGCGGGCACGGCGCGCCACGACGCCGTGGCCTGGGGCTATGCCCGCGCCGCCGCGGCCCGCGGCGTGGACATCATCCAGAACTGCGCTGTGACCGCGATCCGGCGCGGCCCGGACGGGGCGGTGATCGGCGTCGATACCGCCAGGGGCTTCATCCGCGCGAAGAAGGTCGCCGTCTCGGCCGCGGGCAACACCAGCGTGGTGATGGACAGCGCCGGCCTGCGGATGCCGCTGGAAAGCTTCCCCCTGCAGGCCCTGGTCAGCGAGCCGGTGAAGCCGGTCTTTCCCTGCGTGGTCATGTCCAACAGCGTCCACGCCTATATCAGCCAGTCCGACAAGGGCGAACTGGTGATCGGATCGGGCACCGACCAGTACACCAGCTACAGCCAGCGGGGCGGGCTGCCGCTGATCGAACACACCCTGGCGGCGATCTGCGAGATCTTCCCGATCTTCACGCGGATGCGGATGCTGCGCAAATGGGGCGGCATCGTGGACGTGACGCCCGACCGTTCGGCCATCCTCGGAAAGACCCCGATCAAGGGCCTGTATGTCAACTGCGGCTGGGGCACCGGCGGCTTCAAGGCCACGCCGGGCGCGGCGCATCTGCTGGCCTGGACTGTCGCCAGGGACGAGCCGCACCCGCTGAACGCGCCCTTCACGCTGGAACGCTTCACCACCGGCCGGCTGATCGACGAAGCGGCCGCCGCCGCCGTCGCGCACTAAGGATCCCGCCATGCTGCTGATCCACTGCCCCTATTGCGACGACAGCCTGCCCGAGCTGGAGTTCACCTATGCGGGCGAGGCGCATATCGCCCGCCCCATCGACCCCGCCGCCCTGTCGGACGAGGAATGGCGCGACTTCCTGTTCATCCGCACCAACGCGCGCGGCCCGCATTACGAACGCTGGCGGCATGTCGGTTGCGGGCGCTTCTTCAACGCCCTGCGCGACACCGTCACAGACCGTTTCCTGATGACCTACAAGGCGGGCCTGCCCCGTCCCCCCTGCCCCCGGAGACCGCCCGATGAGCCGCTATCGCATCCCCGGCAAGGGCCGCGTCGATCATTCCGCGCCGGTATCCTTCACCTTCGACGGCAAGACCTACGGAGGCCTGCGCGGCGATACCGTGGCCTCGGCGCTGCTGGCCAACGGCGTGCATCTGATGGGCCGGTCCTTCAAGTATCACCGCCCGCGCGGCGCCGTCACCGCGGGGTCTGAGGAGCCGAACGCCCTGATCGGCACCTCGCGCGGCGCAGGCCGGTTCGAACCCAACACCCGCGCCACCGTCCAGGAACTGCGCGGCGGCCTGGTCACGGAAAGCCAGAACAGCTGGCCGAAGCTGTCCTTCGACCTGGGGGCGGTGAACGACCGGGCCTACATGCTGTTCTCGGCCGGGTTCTATTACAAGACCTTCATGTGGCCGAAATCCTTCTGGGACAAGGTCTATGAACCCGTGATCCGCGGCGCGGCGGGGCTGGGCCGGTCGCCCGCGGAACCCGACCCCGACCGCTATGCCTCGCGCTACCTGCACACCGACGTGCTGATCGTCGGCGCAGGCCCCGCGGGGATCGCCGCGGCGCTGTCGGCGGCGCAATCGGGCGCCGACGTGACGCTGGTCGATGAGAACCCGGAAATGGGCGGATCGCTGCTGTCGGACCCGGCGGTGCAGATCGACGGCCGGCCCGCCTGGGACTGGCTGGAGGCGCAGCTGACCCGCCTGCGCGCCGCCGGGGTGCGGCTGATGACGCGGACCACGGCCATCGGCTACTACCACCAGAACATGGTGGGCCTCTGCCAGCGGCTGACCGATCACCTGGACAACCCGCCCGCCGATGCCCCGCGCGAACGCCTGTGGCGGGTCCGCGCGGGCCAGGTGGTGCTGGCGCAGGGGGCCCTGGAAAAGCCGCTGGTCTTCGACGGCAACGACCGCCCCGGCGTGATGCTGGCCGGTGCCGCGCAGACCTATCTGCACAAATACGGCGTCCGCGTGGGCGATGCGCCGGCGGTCATCACCAGCCATGACAGCGCCTGGTACGCAGCCTTCGACCTGGCCGACAGCGGCGCGCGCGTGGCGGCGATCATCGACACCCGCGACAGCCTGCGCCCCGACCTGCTGGACGGCGCCCGCAGGCGCGGGATCGAGGTGCTGGCAGGCCACACCGTCACCACCACCCGGGGCCGCTTGCGGGTGAAATCCGTCCGCGCCGCCCCCGTTCGCGGCCAACACGTCGGCACGGGCCGCGACATCGCCTGCGACTGCCTGCTGATGTGCGGCGGCTGGACGCCCTCGCTGCACCTGTTCTCGCATACCAAGGGGTCGCTGGCCTGGGACGGCCAGACCTTCCTGCCCGACCGCAAGACCGAGGACTGCGAGATCGCGGGCGCGGGCCGGGGCCTCTGGGGTTACGCCCCGGTGCTGGCGGATGGCGCGGCGGCGGGGCTGCGCGCGCTCGAGGGGCTGGGCCGTGCGGGCCATCCGGCCGCCTTCGCGGTCGCGAACGACCGCCCCGGCAGCGGGATCAGCCACACCGAACTGCCGACCGACGGCGATGCGGGCAGGGCCAGGGCCTTCATCGACTTCCAGAACGACGTGACCGCCAAGGACATCCGCCTGGCCGTGCGCGAGGGGATGCGGTCCATCGAACACGTCAAGCGCTACACCACCAACGGCATGGCCACCGACCAGGGCAAGATGTCCAACATCAACGGGCTGATGGTCGCGGCCGACGCGCTTGGCAAGGAGCCCCCGCAGGTGGGCCTGACCACCTTCCGCCCGCCTTATACCCCCACCAGCTTCGGGGCCTTCTGCGGCTATCTGCGCGGCCAGACCTTCCAGCCGACCCGCAAGACCCCCATCGACCCTTGGGCCGAGGCGAACGGCGCGGTCTTCGAACCCGTCTCCCAGTGGCGCCGCGCCCGCTATTTCCCCCGCCCGGGCGAGGACATGCACGCCGCCGTGATGCGCGAATGCAAGGCCACGCGGGCCTCGCTGGGCATCTTCGACGCCTCGACCCTGGGCAAGATCGAGGTCGCGGGGCCGGATGCGGTCGAGTTCATGAACCGCATGTACACGAACCCCTGGACCAGGCTTCAACCCGGCCGCTGCCGCTATGGCCTGCTGCTGGGCGAGGACGGCTTCATCCGCGACGACGGCGTGATCGGGCGGCTGGCCGACGACCTGTTCCACGTCACCACCACCACCGGCGGCGCGGCGCGCGTGCTGACCATGATGGAGGACTACCTCCAGACGGAATGGCCGGAACTGGATGTCTGGCTGACCTCGACCACGGAGCAATGGGCCACGGTCGCGCTGAACGGGCCGAACGCCCTGGCGGTGCTGAAGCCGCTGGTGGAGGGCGTGGACTGGGCCGACTTCCCGCACATGTCCTGCGCCGAATGCACCGTGGCGGGCCTGCCCGCCCGCCTGTTCCGGCTGTCCTTCACCGGAGAGGCGGGCTTCGAGGTGAACGTGCCCTCCCGCCACGGCCTGACCCTCTGGACCGCGCTGATCGAGGCGGGCAGGCCCCATGACATCTGCCCCTATGGCACCGAGGCCATGCACGTGCTGCGCGCCGAAAAGGGCTACATCATCGTCGGCCAGGACACCGACGGCACGGTGACGCCGGCGGACGCGGGCTTGGACTGGGCCGTGGGCAAGGCCAAGAAGGACTTCGTGGGCAAGCGGTCGCTGTCGCGCCCCGACCTTGTCGCCAGGGGCCGCAGGCAGCTTGTGGGCCTGCTGACCGACGACGGCAGCCTGCTGGAGGAAGGCGCCCAGATCGTGCTGGACCCCGACCAGCCGACGCCGATGCGCATGGTCGGGCACGTCACCTCGTCCTATCATTCGACGTTGGGTCATCCGATCGCCCTGGCGGTGATCGAGGGGGGCTTCGACAAGATGGGCGAGACGGTGTTCATCCCCATGCCCGACGGGGTGCGCAAGGCGCGCGTCACCTCGACGGTGTTCTATGACCCCGACAACAGCCGGCTGAAGGCCTGAGGAGAGACGCATGACCAACCAGAAGCACGGCTTCGCCGCCTCGGCCGTGGTGGTCGAGGAACTGGCCCCGGTCCTGCGCCTGTCCCTGCGCGTAAAGCCCGCGTACAGGGACGGCCTGGCGCAGGCGCTTGGGCTGGACCTGCCCGCCCGCATCGGCGCGCGCGCCCGCTCGGCCGGGGCCGAGGCGCTGTGCCTGGGTCCCGACGAATGGCTGCTGACCGCCCCCGCGGGCAGCGACCTGGCGGCGCCGGCCCGCGCCCTGCGCGGGTCCGCGCCGCACAGCCTGGTGGACATCAGCGACCGAGAGATCACGCTGCGCCTGTCCGGCCCCGCGGTGCTGGACCTGCTGGCGACCTGCTGCCCGCGCAATCTTGCGGCCATGCCGGCGGGCAGCGCCGCCCGGACGGTCTTCGACAGCGCCACCGTGATCCTGTGGCGCGACGGCCCGGCCGATTTCCGCATGGACGTCTGGCGCAGCTTCGCCCCGCATGTCCGCCTGCTGCTGGCCCAGGCGCAGCAAGAGATCGCGGCGGGGCTGTAGCGCTGCCCGGTTGTCCCGGCCGGCGGGCCCGGCTATCCTTCCGCCATGACAGCGACACCCCGGAACTGGTTCGACCAGGGCGGGCAGGGCTATGCGCGGTTCCGCCCCGACTATCCCCCCGAACTGGCGGTGCATCTGGCCCGGCTGGCGCCGCGGCAGGGCTGCGCGGTGGACCTGGGCTGCGGCAACGGGCAGCTGACGACCCGGCTTGCGGCGCATTTCGACCGGGTCATCGGCCTTGATCCCAGCCGGGACCAGGTGGACCACGCCCTGCCCCATCCGCGCGTCCGCTATCGCCGCGCCGCGGCCGAGGCCACGGGCCTGCCGGACGGCGCTGCCGACCTGATCGCGGCGGCGCAGGCCGCGCACTGGTTCGACCAGCCCGCCTTCCACGCCGAGACGCGCCGCATCGCCGCCCCCGGGGCCGTCCTGGCCCTTGTCAGCTATGGGCTGCTGCGGCTGGAGGACGAGGCCCTGAACGACCGCTTCGCCCGCTTCTACCGCGACGGGATCGGACCCTTCTGGCCGCCGGAACGCCGGCTGGTGGACAGCGGCTATGCGGATCTGGACTTTCCCTTCGCGGAACTGCCGGCCCCTGCCCTGTCGATCCGGCGCGACTGGGATCTGGCCAGCTTTCTGGGCTATGTCGGCACCTGGTCCGCCGTCCGCCGCGCCCGCGAGGCAGGCCGGGACGCCGTCCTGGACGACTTCGCGCAGGATCTGTCCCGGCTGTGGGGCCCGCCCCTGGCGCGGCGGCGGGTGATCTGGTCGCTGGCCATGCGGATCGGCCGCGTCTCGCCCCTTCCGGGTTGAGCCCGGCGCCGCCTGCGCCCCTTCCGCACGGCCGCCTGCGACCCAAGCAGGGAGATTTGCACGTTCTGCAGATCCCCTTGCGGCGGGCTGTGGCGGCGCCTAAGCATGGCCTGTCGGATGGACGGTCACGCCATGACTTCTCAGAACCCCATGCGGGGCATCGTGCTGAAATGCGCCAGCGTGGCGGTGTTCACGGTGATGGCCGCGATGCTGAAGGCCACGGCGGAAACCGCCAGCGTGCCGCCCGGACAGCAGGTGTTCTTCCGGTCGCTGTTCGCGATCCCGGTGATCGTGGGCTGGCTGGCCCTGCGCGGGGAACTGGCGGTGGGCTTCCGCACCGTCCGCCCCCTGGGCCATGTCTATCGCGGCCTTGTCGGGACCGCCGCCATGGGGCTGAACTTCTGGGCCCTTGCACTGCTGCCCTTCCCCGAGGTGACCGCCATCGGCTATGCCTCGCCCCTGCTGGTGGTGGTTTTCGCGGCGATGTTTCTGGGCGAGGACGTGCGCCTGTTCCGCCTGTCCATGGTGGGGCTGGGGCTGGCGGGGGTGCTGATCGTGCTGTCGCCGCAACTGCGGCCGGGCGAAGGGGCGGATCCCTATCGGCTGCTGGGCGCGGTGGTGGCCCTGGGGGGCGCGGTCATGGCGGCCCTGGCGCAGCTGTTCATCCGCAAGCTGGTCCAGCAGGAAAGCACCTCGGCCATCGTGTTCTGGTTCTCGTTCACCTCGACGGTGCTGGGGCTGCTGACGCTGCCCTTCGGCTGGGTCATGCCCGATGCGGGGACGGCGGCGCTGCTGGTGGGCAGCGGGCTTCTGGGCGGGCTGGCGCAGATCCTGCTGACCTCGGCCTATCGCTTTGCCGACGCCTCGCTGGTGGCGCCCTTCGAATACGTCTCGATGCTGCTGGCCATCGCCATCGGCTGGTATGTCTTCGCCGAGGCCCCCACCGCGGTGGTGCTGGCGGGGGCGGCCCTGGTGATCGGCGCGGGCATCGCGATCATCTGGCGCGAACGCCGGCTGGGCCTGGAACGCAACCGGCAGCGCAAGGCCATGACGCCGCAGGGCTGATCCGCCCCCCGGACGCCGCTTCTTTCTGGGTCGTGACAAAGATTTCGCTTCCGAATAACGTGCGGGCAACCAGGCACCGGTCGCTTCAGGGAACGAATGAGCAAGCTGTCAGAAGAGCGCCGCATCGACACCGAGATCCATCGGTCGAAGTCGGGCTCGGATCCTTTTTCGGCGGCGATGCGGGCGACACGGATGCCCATGCTCATCACCGATCCCCGTCTGCCCGACAACCCCATCGTCTTCGTCAACGACGCCTTCGCCCGGCTGACGGGCTATACCCGCGACGAGACGCTGGGGCGCAATTGCCGGTTCCTGCAGGGGCCGGGCACCAACGCCGAGGATGTGGGCCGGCTTCGCCAGGCCATCGCGGACCTTGTTCCCATCGAGATCGAGTTGCTGAACTACAAGAAGGACGGCAGCATCTTCTGGAACCGCGTGCTGGTGTCGCCGGTCTTCGACGAGGGCGAGGTGACCTATTTCTTCGCGTCGCAGTTGGACGTGACGGGCGACAAGCTGGGCGAAACCGCCCTTGTCGCCGGCAGGAACACCGAAATGCAGCGCCGCATCGCCGACCTGACGGCGGCCGAGGAGCGGCTGCAGTTCACGCTGGAGGCCGGCGGCCTTGGCACCTGGACGCTGGACGTTCCCAACCGGCGGCTGGTGGCCTCGGCCCTGTGCAAGGCCACCTTCGGCCGCGGGCCGGGGGACGACTTCAGCTACCAGGATCTTCAGGCCTCGATCCATCCCGGCGATCTGGACCGCTGGAGGCAGACGCTGGACGCGGCGCTTTCGGGCGACGGTCAGTTCCGCATCGAATACCGCGTCATGCGGCCCGACGGCGAGATGCGGTGGGTTGAAATCCGCGCCGAGACGCGCTTCGACGCCGACCGCCGCCCCCTGACGATGAGCGGCATCTCGGTGGACATCACCGACCGCAAGGAAGCCGAGGCCTTCCGCAGCCTGGTCACGCAGGAGATGAGCCACCGGATCAAGAACACCCTGGCGACCGTCCAGGCCATCGTCAGCCAGTCGCTGCGTGCCGAACTGCCGACCAACCAGATGCGGCAGGTGATCGCCCGGCGGATCGAGGCGCTTGGCGGCGCCCACGACATCCTTGCCGGCAAGGACTGGGACGTGGCGGGGCTGCGCCAGACGGTGGACCGCGCGCTGCGGCCCTTCAACGCCGACGGGCGCATCCACTTCCACGGCCCCGATGTCGAGATCAGCCACAAGGTCAGCAGCGCCCTGACGCTGGCCCTGCACGAGCTTGCGACGAACGCCGTGAAATACGGCGCGCTGTCCGGCGACAGCGGGCAGGTGCGCATCGAATGGCGGGCCGAGGGCAGCCAGTTCATCCTGACCTGGGACGAATCCGGCGGACCCACGGTCAAGGCCCCGGCCCATACCGGCTTCGGCAGCCGGATGATCGAAAAGGCGCTGTCGGCCACCGTCAACGGCACCGCCGCCGTGGAATACCGCCCGGGCGGCATCCATTTCGAGCTGCGGGCGGACTGGGATGCCCTGGGCGGGCCGCCGCCGGCCTAGGTGATGTTGACAGAAGGGGTTCCACCGGCGTTCGCGCTGTGATTCAAGCTGCTCTCTACGTAGGAGATGAGCTTGGCACGCAACCTGATGTCCGACGACGAATGGGGATTCTTTGAGGGCTTCATCCGAGCCGTCCGGCATCCGAACGGGCGCAAGCCTGCGGACCATCGTCTTGTTCTGGATGGCATTTTCTGGATCGCAAGGACTGGTGCGCCGTGGCGCGACCTGCCCGAAGAGTTCGGCAAGTGGTCCTCGGTCTACCGGCAGTTCCGCCGTTGGACCCTTGCCGGGCTGTGGGAGGATATCCTGGACGCGCTGAACCACGCTGGGATCGCGCCGGACAAGCTGCAGATGATCGACAGCACCGTGATCCGCGCCCATCATCATGCGGCGGGCGCAAAAGGGGGACCCGAAAGAGGCTCTTGGCCGTTCGAGAGGTGGCTTCTCGACCAAGATCCATCTCCGCGTCAACGGCGCTGGCCTCCCGATGAGGACCGAGATCACGCCGGGGCAGGATTCCGACTACACCGGCTATGATCTGGTGATGGCCGACAACCTGCCGCAGCCAGCCGTCCTGGTCGCAGACAGGGGCTATGACTCTGATAAAATTCGGGAAGACATCGAGAGCCGCAACGCCCTCCCCATGATACCGATGCGAAAGAACCGAAGGGTGCGCAAGGCTGTCGACATGACCATCTACACCCTGCGCAACATGGTCGAGCGCTGCTTCAACAAGCTGAAAAACAGCCGTCGGCTGGCAACCCGCTACGACAAAACCGCAGAAAGCTTCCGCGGCTTCATCGACATCGCATGCATCAAGCTCTGGCTCCGCCATTTGTCAACATGACCTAGCGGCGGCCGCACGGGCCAGGAATGGCGATGCCGCGACGGAACCCGGCCCCTGCCGCGGCGTTCGGTCGGCAGCCGCCAAGGGCTTGTCCCCCACCGGATCGCAGCAGCAATCGCGGATCGTCGCCGATCCGGCCAGGGAAAGACGTTCGCCGCTGGCGGATGCGGGCCGCACAGCCGTCCTGACGCCGTGCTGGATCCGGCAGGGAACCGGCTGCCGCCGCGGTCCCAGGGGGTGCGTCAACCAAGGCGGTCGTTCGACCTTGGCCGGACGCGAGATCGGTTGCGCGCCCCGTCAAATCACCTACCCTCTGCGTCCGCAGTACGGAGAACAGCTATGGAAGACCAAGCCCCGCACGGCAACAAGACCCTGACGAACCGCCAGGGCCACGAGATCACCAACAACCAGTCGCAGCGCACGATCGGCCCGCGCGGCCCGGCGACGCTGGAAAACTATCACTTCCTGGAAAAGATCACCCACTTCGACCGCGAGCGCATCCCCGAACGGGTGGTTCATGCGCGCGGTTTCGTCTGCTATGGCGAATTCGAGGCCACGGGCATGATCGGCGACGAGCCCGCCTCGACATACACCCGGGCCAAGCTGTTCCAGCAGAAGGGCAAGAAGACGCCGCTGGCGATCCGCTTTTCCACCGTGATCGGCGGCCGCGACAGTTCCGAGGTGGCCCGCGACCCCCGCGGCTTCGCCGTCAAGTTCTATACCGAGGACGGCAACTGGGATCTGGTCGGCAACAACCTGGCCGTCTTCTTCATCCGCGACGCGATCAAGTTTCCCGACGTGATCCACTCGCTCAAGCCCGACCCGGTGACCTTCCGCCAGGAACCCAACCGCATCTTCGACTTCATGAGCCAGACGCCCGAGTCGATGCACATGCTGACGCACCTGTTCAGCCCGCGCGGCATCCCGGCCAGCTATCGCCACATGGAAGGCTTCGGCGTGAACACCTACAAGATGGTGAACGCGGCGGGCGACACGGTGCTGGTCAAGTACCACTTCCACCCGCGCCAGGGCGTGGCCTGCCTGACCGCCGCCGAGGCCGAGAAGGTGCAGGGCAAGGACTTCGGTTCGGCCTCGAAGGATCTGTTCACCGCCATCGAGCGCGGAGACTATCCGCAGTGGGACATGTATGTGCAGGTGATGGAGGATCACGACCATCCCGAACTGGACTGGGATCCGCTGGACGACACGAAGATCTGGCCGGAAAAGGATTTCCCGCTGCGCCATGTCGGCGTGATGACCCTGAACCGCAACGTCGAGAACTTCTTCGACGAGAACGAGCAGATCGCCATGGGCACCGGCGTGCTGGTGGACGGGCTGGACTTTTCCGACGACAAGATGCTGGTCGGCCGGACGTTCTCGTATTCCGACACGCAGCGCTACCGGATCGGCACCAACTACCTGCAATTGCCGGTGAACCGGGCGAAGGGCGCGCGGGTGGCCACCAACTACGACGGCGGCCAGATGTCCTATGGCCGCGACATCGCCCCCGGGCAGAACCCGCACGTGAACTATGAGCCCTCGCTCCACGGCGGGCTGCAAGAGGCGCAGCGCGACGCCCCCAACAACCCGCCCGAGATCCGCGGCCGGCTGACGCGCAGCGTACTGGAACGGCGCAACGACTATGTCCAGGCGCGGGCGCGCTATTGCACCATGATGGATTGGGAACGCGACGATCTGGTGCTGAACATGGGCACCATGCTGGGCCAGTGCGAACGCGACGTGCAGGAACGCATGGTCTGGCATCTGCTGATGGTCCACGACGACTACGGCACCCGCGTGGGCGAGATGCTGGGCATCGGCGCGGCCGATGTGAAGCACCTCGAGCCGCTGCCCGGGCAGGTCCTGACCGACGAGGATCAGCGCCGGCTGGGCAACCTGGGATCGAACGGCGACGCGATCGATCCGACCGTCTGGGGCCAGTGGACCAGCTCGGTCAAGAACCGCCAGACCACCGCCGACGAGGTTCTGGGCGGGCTGCCGGGCGCCGCCGAGAAGATGCCCCATCGCGGCCAGGCGGCGGGTTCCTGAGAAGCCTTGCAACTGCCTGCACCGGAAAGGGGCCGCATCCGCGGCCCCTTTTTCCAAGCCGCCATCAGCGGTGGACGGAGCGTTCCGATGCCTTCCAGTCCTGCCATCCCGGCTGGCCCTGCATGAAGGCCTCGATCTCGGCCCGCGACGCCTCGAGCCGGGGGTCGTGGCGCAGGTAATGGCGCGTCTCGCGGGCGATCAGGCCCGACAGGATCAGAAGCCCGATCAGGTTCGGGATCGCCATCAGCCCGTTCATCACGTCCGAGAAGTTCCACACCACGCCCAGCTGCACCGTGCAGCCGACAAACACCACCGCCGAGAACAGCACCCGGAAGGGCATCACCCCGCCCCGGCCGACCAGCCGTTCAACGTTGCGTTCCCCGTAATAGGCCCAGCCGAGGATGGTCGAATAGGCGAACAGCACCAGCCCGACCGTCACGATCCCGTGGCCCCACTGGCCGGGCAGTCCGTGGGTGAAGGCCTCGCCCGTCATGATCGCCGCGGAAATCTGCTGGCCGGTCGCGGGGTCGGTCTGCGTCCAGACGCCGGTGGTGATGATGACAAGGCCGGTGCAGGTGACCACGATGATCGTGTCGATGAAGGTCTGCGTCATCGACACCAGCCCCTGCCGCACCGGATGCGTGGTCTGGGCCGAGGCCGCCGCGATCGCCGCCGACCCCATGCCGGATTCGTTGGAAAAGATCCCCCGGGCCACGCCATATTGCACGGCGATCATGATGGTCGATCCCACGAAGCCGCCCGCCGCCGAGGTGCCGGTGAAGGCGTCGCCGAAGACGGTGGCGATGGCGCCGGGGACCGCGCCGATGTTGGCGCCCAGGATATACAGCGCCCCCAGCACGTAGAACAGGATCATCGCCGGCACGAAGCCCGCCGTGACGCGGCCGATGGACCTGATGCCGCCCACCAGCACCAGCAGCGTCATCGCCGCCAGCACCGCGCCGGTGGCCCAACTGGGCACCGCGAAGCTGCGCTCGAGGTTCGAAGCGATGGAATTGCCCTGGGTCATGTTGCCGATGCCGAAGGACGCGCAGACCGCGAAGATCGCGAAAGCAAGCGCCAGGACGCGGCCGAAGCGGCCGGGGATGCCGCGTTCCAGGTAGTATTGCGGCCCGCCCGACTTCTCGCCCGCGGCATCGGTGGTGCGGAAGCGCACTCCCAGGAAGGCCTCGGAATATTTCGAGGCCATGCCCAGAAGCGCGGTCACCCACATCCAGAACAACGCCCCCGGCCCACCGATGCCGATGGCGGTCGCCACGCCGACGATGTTGCCGGTGCCGACCGTGGCGGCCATCGCGGTGGTCAGCGCCTGGAACTGCGAGATGTCGCCCTCGGCCTCGTCGTCCTGGCGCCGGATGAGGCCCAGCCGCAGGGCCGCGCCCAGGCGCAGGAACTGGATCCCGCCCAGCCGGAAGGTCAGGTAGATGCCCGTTCCCAGCAGCAGCGGGATCAGCATGAACGGCCCCCACACGATGCCGCCCAGGGTTCCCAGGAAGGTTTCCAGATTGTCCATGTCGGTCCGTCTCCTTGGTGAGGCCCGCAACACAGGGGCGGCGCCCCGCTTTGTCAAGGCGGCGATGTCCGGCAGCCCGGTGCGGCGGCCTTGGCCCTATCCGTCCGGGAACCTGTTGCGCAGAAGGTGCTTGTCGATCTCCAGCACGGCCAGCGACAGCAGGCCGATGGCGATGATGAGGACGCCGTCCTGCAGGGTCAGGGGGCGGGAATCGAACAGGCGGTTCATCACCGGCAGATAGGTGAAGGCCAGCTGGCCCGCCACCACCACGGCGATGGCGGCCAGGACCGGGCCGGTGCCCTTCATGCCCGTCAGCGTGAACGAGGTCGTGTGCAGGTAGCGGATGTTGAACAGATAGAAGATCTCCAGCACCACCACCGTGTTGACGACCCTGGTGCGCGCCACTGCCATGTCGCGGCCCTGGTCCAAGGTCCAGAAGAACACGGCCAGCGAGATCGACGTGACCATCGCCGAGACCAGGACGATGCGCCAGACCAGGAACGGGGTCAGAAGCCCGGCCTCCGGCCGGCGCGGCGGGCGGGACATCACGCCGGGCTCGGAGGGCTCGAAGGCCAGCACCAGGCCCAGCGTGCCCTCGAGGATCAGGTTCACCCACAGGATCTGCACCGGCGTCATCGGCAGGGCGAAGCCGATCAGGATCGCCAGCACCACCATCAGCGCCTCGCCGGCATTGGTGGGCAGGGTCCAGGCGATGACCTTGCGGATGTTGTCGTGGACCGTGCGGCCTTCGTGGACCGCCGCCACGATGGACGCGAAGTTGTCGTCCATCAGCACGATTTCGGCCGCTTCCTTGGCGGCCTCGGTGCCCTTGATGCCCATGGCGATGCCGACATCGGCCTGTTTCAGCGAGGGCGCGTCGTTCACCCCGTCGCCGGTCATCGCGACCACGCGGCCCTGCGATTGCAAGGCGCGGACGATGCGCAGCTTGTGTTCGGGGCTGGTGCGGGCGAAGACCTGGGTGCGGCCGACGGCATCGGCAAAACCGCTGTCGGGGATCGCGTCCAGATCCCTGCCCGTCAGCACCTGCGGGTCGGGCGCAAGGCCCAGCTGGCGGGCGATGGCGGCGGCGGTTTCGCCGTGGTCGCCGGTGATCATCCGCACCTCGATGCCCGCGCGGCGGCATTCCGCGATGGCCGCGACGGCCTCGGGGCGGGGCGGGTCGATGAAGCCGGTGATGCCCAGGAAGGTCAGCCCGCCCGCGACATCGGGGAAATCGATGCGGGCGGTGCCCGGGGGCATGGGCTTCATCGCATAGGCCAGAACCCGCTCGCCCTCGCGCGCGGCCTCGGCGATGCGGCCGGACCAGTGGCCATGATCCAGCGCCTGCGCGCCGGCGGCCGAGGCCTGGTCCGCGCACATCGCCAGGATCCGTTCGGGCGCGCCCTTGACCAGCATCACCCGCCCCTGCCCCGGCACGTCGTGCAGCGTCGCCATGAAGCGGTGCTGGGCGTCGAACGGAATGGCGTCCAGCCGCCCAGCCGCGCGTTCGGCGGCCGGGTCGAGGCCCGCCTTCATCGCCGCGGTGATCAGCGCGCCCTCCATCGGGTCGCCCTCGACCTTCCAGGTGCCGGGACGCAGTTCGGCGTCGTTGCACAGCAAGCCCGCCCGCAGCAGGTCGCGCGCGGCGGGTTCGGGGGTGAAGTCATGGCCGGTCGGGTCATAGCCCGCGCCCCGGACCACCGTCACACCGTCGGCGGTCACCACCCGGCCCACGGTCATCTCGTTCCGGGTCAGGGTGCCGGTCTTGTCCGAACAGATGATCGAGGTCGCGCCCAGGGTTTCCACCGCCGGCAGGCGGCGGATCACCGCGCGGCGGGCGGCCATGCGCTGCACGCCGATGGCCAGGGTGATGGTGATGACGGCGGGCAGGCCTTCGGGGATCAGGCCCACCGCCAGGGCCACCACCGCCATCAACGCCTCGTCCCAGCCAAAGCCGCGCAGGGTGACGGCGAAGACGAAGATCAGCGCCGCCCCCAGGAAGGCCAGCATCGTGAACCGGCGCGCAAAGCCGTTGATCTGGCGCAAGAGCGGCGTGGCCAGGGGCTCGACCTCGCGCAGCAGGGTGCTGATGCGGCCGATTTGGGTGGCGGTGCCGGTGGCGGTGACGACGCCGCTGCCCTGGCCCGCCGCGACAAGCGTGCCCGAAAAGGCCATCGACCGCCGGTCGCCCAGCGGCGCCCCGGCCACGACGGGATCGGCCCCCTTCGAGGCCGCCACGGATTCTCCCGTCAGGATCGCCTCGTCGATCAGCAGGTTGCGCGCGCCGATCAGGCGCAGGTCGGCGGGCACACGGTCGCCGGCCTCGATCAGGACCACGTCGCCGGGCACCAGATCGGCCATGTCGATGCTGATGCGCCGCCCGTCGCGCAAGACGCTGGCCCGGGGCGCGATCATGGCCTGGATGGCGTTCAACGCGTTCTCGGCCCTGCCCTCCTGCAGGAAGCCCACGACGGCGTTGACGATCACCACCGCCAGGATCACCCCGGTATCGACAAGGTGCCCTAAGGCCGCCGCAGCCGCCGCCCCGGCCAGCAGGAAATAGATCAGCGCGTTGTTGAACTGGTCCAGAAAGCGCAGGATCGCCGGGCGCGGCTTTGCTCCGGGAAGCCGGTTGGGGCCGTGCCGGGCCAGCCGTGCGGCGGCTTCCGCGGCGCTCAGGCCGGTGGCAGTGGCGTCCAGGGCGGCCAGGACTTCGGAGACAGGGCGGGCATGGGCCTCGGCAAGCGCGCTTGGATCGGTCATCGGTTATCGTGGTTCCTTGCGGCGTTCCGGGCATTCCGGTGGATCGTAACGGCGCCGGCCCCGCGGCCCTTGATCCAGGTCAAGACCCGCCCGATTGCGACCCGGACCGGCCCAGACTGGACGCCGGCTTGACATGGGTCAAGGCAAGGGGTGCCCCTTGGGGATTAGGTGACGATCATCCGACCCAAACCGAAAGGACCGTGCCATGACCGACATCCGCTCTCGACTTCTCGGGCCGCACCGCGATCGTGACGGGGGCCGCCTCGGGGCTGGGGCGCGAGATCGCCCTGGAGCTTGCGGCCTCGGGCGCGCTCGTGGTCGTCAGCGACCTCAAGGACGAGGGCTGCCGCGCCGTGGCGGACGAGATCGCCTCGGCCGGAGGACAGGCCCGGACCTTCGCCGCCGACGTCACCGACGAGGACGCCATGCGCGAGATCGCCACCTTCGCCGAACGCGACTGCGGCGGGCTGCACATGGCGGTGAACAACGCCGGCATCGCCGGCCCCTCGGTCCCGACCGGCGATTATCGCCCCGAGGACTGGCGCCGGGTGATCGACATCAACCTGAACGGGGTCTTCTACGGGATGCGGTGGCAGATCCCCGCCATGCTGCGCGCCGGGGGCGGGTCCATCGTCAACATGTCCTCGATCCTAGGATCGGTGGGCTTTGCCAATGCCGCCCCCTATGTCGCGGCCAAGCATGGGCTTCTGGGGCTGACCCGGACCGCCGCCCTGGAATACGCGCGGCAGGGCATCCGCGTGAACGCCATTGGGCCGGCCTTCATCGACACGCCCTTGCTGTCGGCCAACCTGTCGCCCGAGGTCCTGGACAGCCTTGCAGCCCTGCACCCGCTGGGCCGCATCGGCAGGCCGCCCGAGGTCTCGGCCCTGACCTGCTTCCTGCTGTCGGACCGCGCCAGCTTCATCACCGGCAGCTATCACTTGGTGGACGGCGGCTACACGGCGCCGTAAGCCGGGCTGTCGGGGCGGCCTTGCGTGCCCGACCGGATCCGCAGCCCGTCCAGCCCTAGGGCGGCGCGGCTGCGGCGCGAGATCATGTCGATGGCCACCGTCGCCAGCATCGTCACCAGCAGCAGGAACACCGCCCGGTCCAGCCGGATTTCCTGGATCGCGGCGCCGACATAGAAGCCCAGCGTGCCCATGCCCAGCAGGCCCACGATCGCCGATTCTGCGGACGATGATCTCCCACCGATAGAAGCACAGGGCCAGGAAATTGCCGTGGATCCGCGGCAGGATCTCCCAGGCATAGAGATCCAGACCGCGCGGCGCATCGGGCCGCAGGCCGGCATGGACGCCCTCGGACTGGCGGCCCAGAAGATGGGCGATGATCGCGCCGTTGTGCAGGCCCAGGGCGATCACCGCGGGCAGCATCGACGGGCCCAGCAGTTGCAGCATGATGTAGGCCAGCATGTATTCGGGGGTGGACCGCCCGATCACCAGCCCCAGATGCCCCAGCCAGGCGCCGTGGCGCCCGACCAGGGGACGCAGGATCAGCGGGAAGCCGATCAGCGCCACCAGCCCGGCCAGGACCAGGGCCAGTTGCGCCACGATCAGGGTGGCCCCCAGCCCCGGCAGGGCCTGGTCGAAGAACAGCCTGCCCGCCCACTCCGCCAGCCGGTCCCAGGTCGCGCCGTCCCCCCAGTCCCCGTTGCGCAGGGGCGCCGGCACGATGTCCTGGCCCAGGAACCGCATCAGCGCGCCGGGGGCCACGGGCGGCGTCTGCAACCGCGACAGCACCCAGGCGGAAACCAGCACATAGACCGGCGCCAAGGGCCACCGCATCCACAGCCGGATCGTCGCGATCATCGCGAAATACAGGATCAGCACGGCCGCGACCGCGCCATAAAGGCCCTGCTTGAAGAAGCTGTCCAGTTCGAACCCCAGGGTCGGCAGGCCGACGAAGCCCAGCACCGCGCTTGCGCGCAGCCCGCATTCCAGCCGGTAGAGCGTGTAGGTCCCGAATTCCCGCATGGCCAGCGGGAACCGGGCATAGAAGAAGGCCGACAGAAGATCCGCGCCGGCCGGAAGGGCGCGAAGCGGGCGCGGATCGGCCTCGTCCAGGTATTCGGAGAAGACCTTGGCGAAGATCCCGGCATAGGGGATCGCCAGGGCCAGGATCCCGGTCGTGGCCGACAGTCCCGTGACGTGCATCAGCAGGATGGCCCAGAACAGTTCGTGGATCGACCGGGCGGCGATGCACAGGAAGCGGACCGGGGCATGGCGATACAGCGGCGCTAGCAGGAACCCCGCCAGCCCACCCGCCGCCACCCCGCAGATGCCGAAGGCCAGCGTCAGCGCGGCAGCGCGCGACAGCCCGGGAAGGGCGCCGAAATCCGGCGACAGCAGGCCCCGGACCATCCGGCCCAGTTCGCTCCAGGGGTCGTGGCTGGCGATGCGCAGATCGCCCAGCGGCAGCAGCGCCACCGCAACGGCCAGAAAGCCCAGCGAGGCGGCCAGGCGCCCCCCGGCCACCGCCGGCCCCGGTCACCGACGATAGAGCGCATCGATCTCGTCCGCGCTGACCTGTCCGGCGGGCCGGTCGATCACCAGCCGCCCGTCGCTGATGCCGACGATGCGGGTGGCGATCAGCCGCGCCAAGGCCACGTCATGCAGCGCCAGCACCAAGGTCGGGAACTGCCGTCCCAATGTCGCGACCAGTTCCGCCGCGTGGCGTTCGTCCACCGCCGAAACCGGCTCATCGCCGATCAGCACCGATCCGCCGCGATGAAGCGCGCGGGCCAGGGCGGTGCGCTGCTTCTGGCCCCCCGACAGCGCCGCCACCGGCTTGCGGCCAAGCCCGCCCAGACCGACATGGGTCAGGGCGGCCTCGACCCCGCGGCGCTCGGCCGGCAGGGGCCAGACCAGGTTCAGCAGGTTGTAGAGGGGCCGGTGTCGGTCCAGCCGGCCCATATAGACGTTGTGGAAGACCGACAGCTGCGGCACCAGACCGTGTTCCTGCGGAACAAGCGCCAGGTCGCGCCGCCCCTGCGCCGCCAGCCGGGCATGGATCGCGTTCAGAAGCGTGGTCTTGCCGCTGCCGCTGCGCCCCAGGATCACCACGCGGTCTGCCGGATGCAGGCAAAACTGCACATCCGGCAGGACGACGTGATCCCCATAGGCAAGCCGCTCGCCCTGGAAATGCAGCATCCTCAGTCAAGCAGGCCCAGGGCGCGGCCGGTCTGCAGGATCGGCTCGTAATCCTCGTTCGCGGCGGGAACGAAGGACTTGCGCGGGAAGGACGCCAGCAGATCGGGGTCGTCCATCCCGATCAGGGCCGCCTGAACCCGGTCGGCAAAGCCCGCCCCGAAGCGGTCGTCCACGTCGCCCCGGATCGTCCAGTTGTAATCGGGATAGGGCGGGGTTTTCCAGATCACCCGCGTCGTGGCCGCCTCGGGCGCGTTTTCGGCCACGGCCGTCTCATAGACCGTGTAGTTCAGCGCGCCCAGCTGATAGGCGCCGGTGGACACCAGCCGCAGCGTCTGGTTGTGGTCGCCCGAAAATCCCACCCGCGAGAAGAAATCTTCCGGCGCCATGCCGGTTTCCTGCCGGATGTAGAACTCGGGGAACAGCCGCCCCGAGGTCGATGTCTGCGCCCCGAAGGTAAAGCTCATCCCCTCGGCCTCGAGCGGGAATTCCGGGCCGGGGGTCAGCCCCGTGTCCTCATGGGCGATGAAATAGGACACGAAGCTCATGTCCTCGTCCCCCTGGGCCAGGGCGCGCGACCCGGGAACCGCCAGACGGGCCTGCACGCCGGACAGCCCGCCGAACCAGCCAAGCTGGATCTGGTCGTTGCGAAACGCCACCACGGAGGCGGCGTAATCCTTGACCGGGACATATTCCACCGGCACGCCCAGCTCGGCCTCAAGATAGTCGGCCACCGCGGCAAAGCGCTGCATCAGCCGCGTCTCGTCATCGTCCGGAATGGCCGAGAAATACAGCGTCGGACCCTCCTGTGCGCCTGCCATTGGCGCGCCTGCCGCCAGAACCGCGAGGGCGGATGCGGCGCCGACAAGCAGGGCAAGGGTGGTCCTGCGCCCGAAGCCGTCCCTGTCGACACAAACCTTGCCAGACCTGGGCATTTCCGTTCCTTTCGATGCCATCACCGGGGGTGTTGCGGGGATCGCCTCCCCGGCTGGACCCTACTTCACGCACGACCCGCCGGCAACCGGACCGCCAACGGGGCCGATGCCGCTGGAAGTGGCGCGCGGATCCCACCCCTCCGGGTTGCAGGCGGCGGCAGGATCCTGGCAGTTCGGGCGCTGCGAGCAGCGGGAAAGCGGGTGTTGCCGGAGCCTGCCGGGCAAAGCGGCCGGAACAGGACCATCGCGCCGTCCGGGGGCGGCCATCCTGATGGAGGGCCATCTGCAGGGCGAAGCGCAGACCGCACCCAGCGGCCCGGACAGATCCGCGCGGAGGTGCGGCATCAGGCCTTGGGGTTCGCGACCCGGCAGGCCCGCCCGCACCCGGGCCGGCCAGAGCAAGAGGCGCGCCGCCTTCCCGTGGACCGGCGAGACTTTTCGGTTGGTGCTGGTGGATTGCGCGACCCGGGCCCGAGGCGCAGGGGCGGTTGGCCGGGTTGGCCCGGAACCCTCCGCACTGCCCTCAAGAAGGCCTTGCCGAACCTCCAGCCATTGCATCTTCTGGCCGGAAGAACCGGACGCGACTCCGCGATGCAGGCGGAGCCGACAGGCGGATACTTCCGGCCATCGGGCCGCAGTTCGCCATTGCCCACGGCCCGACGCAAGGGCTGATCCTGCCGCACCGGCGCTCTTGGGAACCTCTCTCATGGCCCTGAACCACACCACGATCCGGATCCGGTTCGGCGCCACGCCGTATGACGATGCCCCCGCCGAACGTCGCGGAGCCTGCGCTTATCCCTCTGGCGCGATCTCGGCGCAGGGGACGCAGTGCCCGAAGGCCGCCCGGACATGGGCAGCGGCCGTCGCGGCTGCCCTGACTTGCCGGCTTCGGGATCAACGGGCCGATGATCTCGTGCCAGAGCCGGGGCCGCGGCGTTTCATCATGCGGCCAAACGGCCGCCGAGGCCCGCGCCCAAGCCCCGGGCAACGTCCGCACCGGCCGTTGCGCCCGGGCGCAACCGGGCCCGGCTGCCGCAAAAGAATGCCGCCAACCCCCTCACCACAGCGACAGAAGCCCCACCGCAACCGAGCCGATCGCCACCGCGGCGCCGGCTCCGGCAACGGCGGCAAGCCAACCGTTCGTGCCGCGCACCGGCATGGCGATGCTCGATGCGCTTGTCTCGAGACGGAGTTGAACCAGTTCCAGACGCTCCTGGAACCGGGTCCGTGCCTCGAGGTCCGCTCTCGCCTCCTGGCGAAGGCCGGCGACGTCTGCCCGCAACTCGGCCAGTTCGCACAAGATGCGGCCGAGCGCCTTCTGGTCAGGAGAGACGGCCCGCGCCGCCCCGGCGGCCAGGGGCAGGGTCATTTCGATGCCGTCGTGGGACCTGGCGGTGACGGCCACCGTGAACTCCATCCCCTCCTCCAGCGGCGGATCCAGAGTGAAGGCGAAGCCGTAGGACCCGGTTCCTACCGCCTGACGCTCCAGGTCCTTGCGGTGCCGGTCGGCGCTGACGCTACCCACCGGCCGGCCCTCGCGCCGGATGTCGACGGTGGCGCAGCGTGCGGGATCGGTGCGGTCGATGACCCAGCCGGCGACGCGATCCGGCCGCAGGACATCGACCACCCCATGGAGCCGAGGTTCCTTCAGGACCTGCGGAAAGGGCGTCTGATCCGTCATCCCTGCATCCTTTGTCCTGATGGGGAAAAGCCGGCCGGGGCAGGCCCTGTCCCCGTATCCCCTCGGCGCCCTGCTGCGCGGCCCCAACGATCCGTCGTTCCGGCGCGGACCGTGATCCGCGCGTCAGCCCCCACCGGCTTATGGCACACCACCGGCGATCCTGCTGCATCGCGGTCTTGATGCGCCATGTCGACGCGCCGTCCGGCGGTGCCGCGCATCGCGGTACCGGAAAACAGGTTGCCGCGGCGCGGGAAAGCACGATCTGCCATCGCTTCCCTCACACCGCCTGCGCCACCGGCCCGGCAAAGCGCGCGGCAAGACGTGACGCCAGGTTCTGCGGTTCCCGCAGATCGTCCGGGGTCACGACCGGCCCTTCGTAGGGATGGATCTCCCCGGTTGCGGCCAGTTCGTCGATCCGGTCGAGAACCGCGGCGATATCGTCCAGCGGCGCCGAGAAGAGGTCATAGATCGAGTAGCGCCACCACGCCGAAGCCAGCAGCCGTTGCACCACATCCTCGGCAAAGCGCGACCGCACGACCCGTCCGGGCGTGCCTACGACGATCGAATAGGGCGGGACGTCGCGCAGCACGATGGCGCGCGCGCCGATGATCGAGCCCGTGCCGATGGTCACGCCGGACTTGATGAAGGCGCCCTGACCGATCCAGACATCGTGACCGATCTCGGTGATGGGGCAGCTGTCCCTGAAGGGCCGCAGGCCGCGGCGGATTTCCTCGCGGCGGGTGGGGGCAACCAGTTCCCGCCAGCCGTTCACCTGCGGGTAATAGGCCGTCCGCGAGGTGGTCAGCCAGTCGGTGGGATGTTCGTGCATGCCGATGACCACCCCCGCGGCGATCGAGCAGTAGCGCCCGAACCGGACATTGTTGATCGTCCCGCCGCTGAGATTGCAGAAGGCCCCGATGTCCACGAAGGCGCCCGGCGTGACGGCGGCGATGATCGAGGTCGGGCCCTCGATCCGCGATCCGGCGGCCAGCCTGCCCGTCTGGAGCAGGCCCGGGATCCGCAGGCCCGCGCGGTCAAGGGCCGGAAGATCGGCATGTTTAAGGGAAAAGGCGCCTTCGTTCATGTCATACCCCCTTCTTCCGGTCATCATTGCGCCGAAAGGTTAAGAAACTCACTCATCCCGCATTGCCCTGCGCATATGCCGGAAGAGCGGCTCCAGCAGATAGTCGCCCGCGCGTCGTTCGCCGGTCTGGATCGCCACCTCGACCGGCATCCCGGCACTCAGCGCCACGTCCGGGTGGCGCGCGAGAGAGGCTGCGTCCAGCCCCACCCGGGCCTCGAAGTAGCGGGTGCCGTCGCGCGGCTCCTCGAGCAGGTCGGCAGAGACATAGACGACCGTGCCGGTGATGGTGGGGGCGACCGCACGACGATAGGCGGTCAGCCTGACCCGCGCGCCCCGGCCGGGATGGACCGTGTCGATGGCCTCGGGCGGCAGCCTCGCCTGGACGACCAGGGCATCGGCCTCGGGCAGGATCTCCATCAGGATGGCGCCCGACCCGATCACCGCCCCGGGCGTGACCACGGGGATGTCCACCACCAGCCCGTCCTGGGGCGCGCGAAGGGTACGGCGGCGAAGGATGTCCTCGACCCCGCGCATCTGCGCCTCGAGCGCGGGAAGCTTGCGGCGCGCTTCTGCCAGAAGACCCGTCGCCTCGGCGATGCGTTGCTGGCGCAGCGTGGCAATGTCGGCCATGACGCGCGCCCTGTCGCGTTCCGCGGCCCGTGCAAGGCCGGCATATTCGTCGCGCTCTCCCTCCAGGACCGAGAGGTTGCGGTCGATTTCCCGCAGCTTCTGAGGAGGCGCGGCCCCGCGATCGACAAGGGCCCGGGTGTTGTCCCGATCTTGGGTCCAGCTGGCGATCTGACGCTGCGACGCCAGGGTGCGCGCATGGCTGGCCTGGGCCTGCGCTTCCAGGTGGTCCGCCTGCCGCATCAGCGAGGCGATCTGCCGTTCGTGCAGCGCAAGGCGCGCCCGGTGCAGGGCAAGCTGCGCCTCGGTCCGGGCGGGATCGGCTTCGGGGGCGTCGGCCGCGTCGGGGGTCACGCCCCGGATCTCGGCCTCGAGCCGCCAGATGTCGAAGACCAGCCCAAGCCGTTCGGCCTCCATCTGCGCCAGGCGTTCCCGGTCCTGGGTGCCGTCCAGCAGGGCCACCGGCTGTCCGGCCCGGACCCGATCGCCCGGTGCCACCAGCAATTGCGACAGGATGCCTCCTTCCAGGCTTTCGACGGTCTTGCGCCGGCTCTCGGCAAGAACCACTCCCTGCGTCACCACGGCGCTGTCCAGGCGGGCATAGATCCCCCAGCCCCCCAGGGTCAGGACCAGAAACAGGATCGTTGCAAGCGCGGTCAGCAGCACCGGCCGGTAGCCCGGCAGGCTGTCGGGGTCGATCATCGTCGTCATGACAGGCGGGCCTCTGCGGCGGTTGCGGCATCGCGCCGGCGGGGGCCCAGCAGCCCCAGCACCTCGGCCTTGTCGCCGTAGTGGGCCACGGCGCCGTCGCGCAGCAGAAGCAGCCGATCGGCCTTGTTGAGGATGGACATCCGCTGGGCCACCACCAGCACGGCCGCACCCCAGGCACGCGCCCGCTCGACCGCCTCGACCAGGGCGGCCTCGCCATCGGCATCCAGGGACGAGTTCGGTTCGTCCAGCACCAGCAGCAGGGGCTTTCCGAAGACGGCCCGTGCCAGGGCCAGTCTTTGCCGCTGCCCGCCCGACAGCCGCGCCCCGCCATCCGCAAGCGGTGTCTCATAGCCCCGTGGCAGGCGGCCGATCATCTCGTGGATCCCGGCCAGGCGCGCGGCGGCCACGACGTCCTCAATCGGGGCTTCGCGGAAGCGGGCGATGTTCTCGCGCACGGTGCCGTCCAGAAGCAGCGGTTCCTGCGGCAGATAGCCCACCGCCTGACCGAAGCTGGCCCGTTCGTGCAGGAACGTCGATTGCCCGTCCAGGAAGATGCCCCCCGTCGTCGGCGCCCAGAGCCCGACCACCAGCCGCGCCAGGGTGGACTTGCCCGCCCCCGACGGGCCGATCACCCCCACCATTTCCCCGGGCGCGATGGCAAAGCTGATGTTGCGCAGCAGCGGCGCCTCCTGTCCCGGGGGGACATAGCCCAGCCGGTCCACCACCAGGTCGGCACGGCCGACCGGAACCTCGACATCCGAGCGTTTCCGCCCGCCCTCGCGAAGCAGCCTGCGCAGGCGCCTGGCGATGCCGAAGGCATTGACCCATTGGCGCCACCCGTCGATCAGATGCTCGAAGGGCGCCAGCATCCGCGAGGTGATGACGGCCGCGGCAAGGATGGTGCCGGGGCTTGCCTCTTGGCGGATGACCAGGGCGGCGCCGGTGCAGATCACGGCGATCTGCAGACCCACCCGGGATCCGCGCGCGAAGGCGGCCAGGAACTTCGCCGTCGTCCCGCCGCTCTCGATGCTGTCGAGCGACAGGCTCTGCCCCCGCCGCCACCGCCGGGACAGGTCGGGCAGCATTCCCATCGCGGTGATGACCTCGCAATTACGGATGGCGTTGGCGGTTTCCGCCTGGAGCAGGCCGTTCTGCCGGATAGCTTCCGCGGCCGGCCGCCGCGACAGGCCCTCGACGCCCAGGGCGATCAGCGTCAGCAGACCCGCCCCGCACAGCCCGACCACGCCGTAAAGCGGGTGCAGCATCGCCAGCACCATCAGCAGGATAGGGGTGAAGCCTATGTCGATGGGCAGGGTGATCGCGCCACCGGCGACGAAGCCGCGCAGGCCGGCCAGATCGCGCATCGCCGTGGCAGAGTCCGCCGCCCCCGCCCTCAGGGCATTCTCGACCGCGGCCTGAAAGACCGGGCGGCCCAGGGTGGCCGACAGCCGCGCGGCGACGACGATCAGCAATCGCGACCGCAGGAAGTCCAGCATCGACTGGAAGACGAACAGGAAGCCCACGATCATCGTCAGCGCCATCAGCGTGTCGAGGTTCGCCGACGAGATCACCCGGTCGAAGATCTGCGCCTGATAAAGCGGCAGCGACAGGTAAAGAAGATTGACGAAAAAGCCGATGAAGGCGGCAGCGGCGACACCCTTGGCCAGATCGATCAGGGCCGTCCGCCAGATGCCGGGCAACCGCCTTTCAGACATGCTCGGCCTCGTGGGCCGGTTCGGCCCTCCGGTCCAGCAGCCTGTCGAACAGGTCGGCGTGCTGGCGGGCCGACCCGGCGGCGGTGGTGGGCGGCCGGATGCCGGACCGCAGGCGGTCCCAGAGCGGGGGCTCCATCGCCCGCATCATCGCCTCGGCCAGGCTTTCCGGGTTCGAGACGCGGAAGTGCAGCCCGTCGATCCCGTCGCGCACCTTTTCCGCCATGCCGCCTATGTCCGAGGCGATGATCGGACGGCGGTGGTGGAATGCCTCCTGGATGACCACGGGCGCGTTTTCCCACCAGGTCGAAGGCACGATGGTCCAGTCCACCTCGCGCATCAGGTGCGGCAGGTCGGCGCTTTTGTAGGATCCCATGAACCGCAGGCGGCGGCCCGAAAGGCGGAACAGCTCCTTGATCTGGGCCTGGAAATCCTCGGGCTGGTGTTCGAGGTTGCCGCCGAAAACGTACAGGATCCCGTCGCCCCAGACCTTTTCGGGGATGCGGGTGACGGCCTCGACTAGGACCTTGATGCCCTTGAAGGGGTTGAGCTGGCCGAAATAGGCGAAGCGGTTGCGGCGTCCGCCCGCCGGCAGGGCGCGGGGCGGCGCCACCGGGCCGCCGTCCATGCCGTTCTCGATCATGACCAGCTTCGCGCGGGGAAGCCCCCAGTCCTGGAACCGCCGCAGCAGGAAGTGCGAGGGCGAGACGAAGGCATCGACCTGGTCGAAGAAGGACTTGATGAACAGCTCGCGCCGCAGCATGTTCGCCGCACCCCGTTCCGGAAAGCACATCCCGCAGTCGGAGGCCGAGGCCTTCAGGCAGAGCGCCCCTGACCGGGCCTTGATCATCTGCCCGTGATGGGCGCAGATCGGCAGGTATTCGTGCAGGGTATAGATGATCGGGACGTTGCCCAGGGCGCGGCGCGCGGCGCGGATCGCCTGGATCCCGAAGCCCATGACGTGGTGAAAGTTCACGACATCGGGTCGCAGGTCGGACAGGAACCGCTCGAAGTGCTGGATGATCGCGCCCGTGTCGTTGAGGCCAAGGTGGAACCAGTCGTAGTCGTTGGACCAGAACAGCGTCTCGTCGGCGGCCTGGCCCAGCGACATCAGCGGTGTGGCAGCATGGCGGGCGACGGGCGCGCCGATGCCGGCCATGTAATGGGCGTTCCAGCCCGGCTGCTGCTTGAGCCCCTGGAAGAGATTGTAGGAGGCGACCTGCGCGCCGCCGATGGAAAAGGCGGGATGGGCATGGCTCAGGACAAGGGCCTTCATGCGAATCGGTCCTTTGCATCGGTCGGACCAGTCTTAGCCAGCAAGGCTGAATCAATCCTTTCCAGCAGAGGCGCCAGCCCGTCCGCCGCAGGCAGATCGTCCAGCATCCAGAAATCGACCCGGCCCGAGGACCAGGTGCCGAAGCCGCCCTCGTGCAGGCGGTCCGCCAGATCCTGATGCAGAAGCGCGTCCGAATACAGGCGGCCCCCGAACCCGCCCGCGGCCGTCAGGGCGTCGCGGTCGATCAGCGCGATCTGCGCCGCGCCTGCGGACTTGGGCTGTGCCGCCCCGGCCGTCAGCCAACCGCGCGGATAGCCCAGCATGGCGCTGCCACCCTCGCCGCCATAGAAGATCGACCCGTCCTCATAGACCAGGATGGGCGAGATCAGGCCGGGCACCGCCTGCGCCGAAAGCTCTGTCTCGAGCGTTCTCAGCCAGCCCGGCGCCGAGGGAAGCGCCGAAGGCTGCCAGATCAGGACGCGGGGGCCGGCGGCAAGATCCAGCCCGGCCTCGATCCGGGCGCAGAGGTCGGCCTTGTCGGAAACCGGCAGCAGGCAGCCACGCAGGCCGTAGAAGGTGAACAGATCCCTGAGGCGCAGGGTCAGGCCCGCAATCCCCGACCGCCGCATCACGATCACCAGATCAAGGCGCGCCGCCTCGGGCGTCCCGGACAGCAGGGCCATGATCGGCTGGAGGTGGTCGAGCCGGTCCAGCGGGATCACCGCCGTGATCTCTCCGCGCGCGGGCGACAGGGGAAGGGGGGATGGCGTGGCGGGGGACTTCCGCCTGCCGGCAGCCAGATCCCGCAAGAAGGGGGCAAGCGCGCCATCGACCATCGGATCGCTGGCGGGATCGTGCAGCGGAAGCGCGGCAAGGACCCGGGGCAGCCCTTCCCGCCCGGCAAGTGGGGTGATGGTCAGGGGGCGGAACAGGCAGCTGGCGTCGTCCAGGACCAGTTCCAGATAAAGGTCCTCGCCCTCCTGCCGGGGTCTCGCCGGCGGCATGGGCCACGAAGCCATGCGCGTTGTCGCTGTCGTCCAGCAGGCCGGCGAAGCGGGGATCGCCTGAAAATCCCACCTGCAGATCAGCCCGCGGAAACCGGCTCCACCGGTCGTGGACCGGGGCATAGAGGCCCGCCGTGCTTTTGATGATGACCCGTTCCACCCGCTGCGCGGGATCCAGCAGCCAGCCCGCCGCCAACAGGGCGCCGGACGGAGCCTGGAACACCGCATCCAGGGCGGCGGCGACGGGCAGCGCGGTCGCTGCGAGCGTGTCGATCCCCGGATAGCGGGGACGGCAGATGCGGCGATGGGTGCTGACCGCCTTGCCGTCGCCGGCCAGCCGGGGCAGCATCTGCCGCACGTGGTCTGCGGCCGCTTCGCCGTGCAGCTTGACCACCCGGTCGCGCAGGATCTCCAGCCGCCGCAGGGCGCCGTCCTGTTCGTAGAACAGGCTGTCGAGGCGATCCAGGTCGATCCCGCGCCAGTCCAGCGTGAACAGGCAGAACCCGCCGCCGGGGGCCGGAATGTCGTCGCGCAGGAAGATGGCGATATCGGCGTCGCATGTCCTCAGCGTGCCGTCCAGCCGCGCCAGCGTCTGTCTGCCGGGGACCAGCGACATCGCCCAGCCCTGCGCGAACAACCCGCCCGAGTCGGGGCTGGCCAGGATTTCGACGACCCCCCCCAGTTCGGTCGCCAGGGACAGGAACCGGGTGGCGAAATCGCGGGTGTCGGGGTGGAGATCAGCGCCCGCAGAGCCGGTCAGGAAGTTGAAGACCTCGCGCATGTTCAGGCCGTTGCGCCGGACGAACTCGGCCAGCGAGGCGGGTGAGGCATCGACCGCCCGAGGGGGCGCAATGTCGCAGTCCCGGCCGCAGGCGCCTTGTACCTGGCCCGAGCCCAGAAGCGGCGCCTCGACCAGGGCCAGGGCGACATGACCCTGCGGTCCCGGCCAGCAGACCGACTGCCACAGGGCATTCCCGCAGCAGCCCCGTTCGGGCAGCGGATCGTCCAGCCGGGACAGGGCCAGAAGCGTCCGTCCGCCAGGCAGGATCACCGACAGATCCGGGACCAGCACGGCGGGTGCCGCCAGGGCGTCGGGGAAGGAACCGTCAGCAGGGCTCATGCGGGGATCCCGTGGGTCAGGCTGCGATAAAGGTCCAGATGGGCCGCGACGAAGCCGCGATAGGCGTTGCCGTCACGTCGGGCCCGCTGCGCCGCGGCCAGTCGCGCATGACCCTTGCGGTCGGCCGCGGCGGCGCGCATCACTTGCGCCAGGCTGCGCGGGTCGCCCGGGGGCACGTGCAGGCCGGTCACCTCGTGGTCCACCATCTCGGCCATGCCGCCGATCCCCGAGCAGATCACCGGCAGCCCCGCCGCCCGCGCCTCGAGCAGCACAAGCGGCGCGTTTTCCCACCAGACCGATGGCAGCACCACCCAGTCCGCGCGGCGCATCAGGCCGGGCAGATCATCGCGGAGATAGGGTCCGTGATGGCTGGCGTTCGGCGTCGCCGCCAGGGCATCGGCGAAGGCGCGGCGGAAGCCCTCCTCGGCATGACCAAGGCCGCCGTGCAGATCCAGCGTCACCGCGTCGCCGGCAAGCCGCGCCGCGTTCAGCAGCGTCAGGATGCCCTTGTGGGCCGAGATATTGCCGAAATAGGCGAACCGGTCGGGGCGAGGCCGGGAGCCGGGATCGGCCCAGACCATCGGCCGCACCTGGTTGGGAAGGACGACGATCCGGTTTTCCTCAAGCCCCCAGTCCGCAAGGCGCTCCGCCAGGAAGCGCGAGGGGGCGATGAACCGGTCGGCCAGCGACAGCAAGGCCAGCAGATGCACCTTGCGCAGCAGATGCGCGGCGGAGGGCAAGGCGGGATAGCACGTCCGGCAGGATTCGGGCCGGGGCTGGCGGCAGCGGACCCCGTCCGGGACGGTCAGCATCAGCCCGTCGTTGGGACACAGGATCTGGTAGTCGTGCAGGGTCAGCACGATGCGCGCCTTCGGGGCTAGGCGGCGGATCACCGCCAGAACCTCGGCGCCGATGCGGTCCAGGCCGTGCAGATGCACCACGTCCGGGCGAAGCGCCCGCAGAAGCCGGTCCAGCGAACCCACCCACGCGGTGCCGTCCTGGCGCAGCATGGAAAAGCGGTCATAGCGCCCGGTGCGAAGAAGATGGTCGTCCCCCGCCAGTCCCAGCGTCCCGGGGGCGTCGTCGGGGCGCTGCAAGGCGGTCGTGGCGGCCAGGAACCGGGCGCGGACCCCGGGGGCGTCGTTCAGCGCCCGCGTCAGGTCATGGGCCAGGTGTTCCGTTCCGCCGCTGGTATGGGCGGGATGGTCGTGGGCGATCTGGAGGATCCGGAGGGTCACGGGCTGCCCCTCCCAATCAGGGCGAACTCTGCCTCGGCCAGGGCAGCAGAAAGGGCGTCCCGGTCGGCTGCCGGGGCGAAGCGGCGAAACGGAAAGCGGTGTTCGGAGCGGGTATCCCCGGCAAGGCATCCGGCGATCCATACGGCCGGATCGGGATGCGCCGGGGCATCAAGCAACCGTGCCAGTCCCGCCGGAGCCAAGGCAAGGCAGTCGGGCAAGGGTCTGCCGATCCTGCGGCCCGGCGAAGGCAGATGCCCCACGGTCAGGCCGCGGAAGGGATCGCTGCCCTCGCAGGTGGCGGCGATCGAGCCGTCGGCCGCCAGCAGAACCGGGGCGATGGCCGTCTGCCGGCGCAGCCGCCGCCGCCAGAAGGCCAGCCATCCCGCATGGGCCGGCAGGACATCGGCGCCAAGGATCAGCACGGGCGTGTCCCGTGCCTCGGCCAGGGCGGCGTGAAGGTGTAATCCTGCCGTTGCGGCAGGGGGCAACAGCATTAGCCGGTGCGCGATGCCATAGATCGCCGCCGTCTGGTCCAGGATCTGCCGGGCAGGCGCCGCCAGCGGACCCTCGGCCAGCGTGCAGACGACCTCGACCGGGGCGTCGCGTGCTTCGGCCAGGATCAGGGCGGCCCGCGCCCGGACCAGGTCGGGCGAACCACCGATCGCCGTGACGATGCGCAAGTCGCATTTGCCGATCGCGCCGAACCGCTGAACCGCAACCGGGGCCATGTCCCGTCGAAGAAGGGCGCGCGCCTTGGCAAGAGGCGCAAGGACCCCGGCCCCGGTTTGCCAAGCCTCGGCAAAACCGGTGGGAACAGTGCCGTCAAAGGCTTTGACCGGCACCTGCGCCAGCACCCTGGTCCTGCCGGAATGGCAGATGCCCTCGATCCGGCAGGGATCCGGATGGCAGGCCCTACCTGCCAGATCGGCCAGGCCGACCAGCAGCGCGGTTCCGTCAGCCCCGACCGCCGGTGTCAGTTCGACCCGCTGTCCCGCGCCATCCAGAACGACCGTCCTGACCAGCCGCGATGGATCGTGCAGGTGAAGCAGGTACAGCATTGCCCCGGGAAGCCGCGACAGATGGCCGACGGTTAGGGTCGGATCGACGGCGTCACCCGAAAGCTCGCGCTGCAGGGCAGCGGCGGTTTCGGCGTCAAGGCCCGCGAACAGCCAGTCTCGGCAGGGCTTGCCCCGGGATTGAAGCCAGACCGGAAGCGGCTGCCGCGACGGGGCCGCGCCGGCCGCGGCCAGCCGCAGAGGGGCCGGCCCCGGCACCACGATCTGCGCCTGCGCCTGCGCGGGATGCAGCAGGACATGCAGTTGATCGTTTTCAGCGAAGATCCGCGCCGCGGGCAGGCGGACCAAGCGCCCGTTCAGGATCGCCGTCGCATCGACAGGGCGCGCCGCGCCGGGCAAAACGCCATAGCTGGCCAGGATCCGCCCGCCGATCTCGGTTCTGGCCAGCGGCGGGATCGCCGGGATGGCGCACAGATCCATCAGCCGGCACAGCGCGTCGGTCAGTTCCACCTGGGGGCTGGCGCCGAAAAGCGAGGCGCCCGCCGTCAGCATCATCCGCAGCAGCCGCGCCGTTCCTTCCGCCGACAGCCCGTCCGTCAGCGCCGGAAGTTCGGCCAGAGGCAGTTGCAGCCACGCCGGATCGACTTCGGCCACCGCCATCTCCCCGACCCGCAGCATCAGATGGCGCGCCAGCAGCGCCTGCGCCCCCTGCGGCACGACCAGGACCTGACGGACCCCGCCGGACCGAAGGGGCAGCGCCGCCCCCATGAACGGGCGCGGCAGCGCCTTGCCGTCCTGTTCCGCCCAGAGCCGTCCGCCGTCGCCGGCGGGCCGGTCGATGAACACCGCGCTGCCGCAAGCCCCGAAGGGAACCACCGTCGCCTCGCCCACGGGGGCAGAGGCAGGACGGTGCAAGGATCTGCCGAAGGGAATGTTCATTCCTGAAGTGCCCGAACAAGATCGACGGTGGCCGGGCACCGCGGGGTGCCCGGAGCCCTGCCTAGCAGGGCGGGGTTAAGAATCCGTGTTTCAGACCACCGTGAAGAAGCGCCCCGGATCCGCCGTCACCTCGTCATAGGCCACGCCGTGCAGCAGCACGCTGTCGCCCTGCCCGAAGTCGATCAGGGTTCCCGCATCCCCCAGATCGACGGCGAATTCGGCCACCTGATCCGCCGATTCGACCGTGACCCCTTCCAGCCGCGAGGAAATCTGAAGGATGTCGCCGTCGGTGAAATCCATCACCACGTCCCCGCCGCCGGAAAACACGAACAGGTCGTCGCCCGTGCCGCCGTAAAGGTTGTCGTCCCCGGCGCCGCCATCCAGCGTGTCGCGCCCGGTCCCTCCGACCAGAAGATCGTCGCCCTGCTCACCCAGCAGAAGATCGTCCCCGGAATCGCCCAGAAGCCAGTCGTCGCCCGCGCCGCCCACCAGGACGTCGTCGCCCGACCCGCCCGCAAGGATGTCGTCGCCCTCTCCGCCCGACAGCAGGTCGTTTCCGGCGTCCCCGCTCAGCGCGTCGTTGCCCGATCCGCCGTCCAGCCGGTCCTCGCCCGCGCCGCCCGCCAGAAGGTCGTTGGCGGCGCCGCCCTCCAGCAGGTCGTCGCCCGCACCCCCCGACAGCGTGTCCAGCCCCGCGCCGCCGTCAAGCGAATCATCGCCCGATCCGCCCAGAAGCTGGTCCTGCCCGTCCTCCCCCAGAAGCCGGTCGTCGTCCGATCCGCCGTTGAGCAGGTCGTTCCCCGTCCCCCCGAAGACGAGGTCGTTGCCCGAGCCGGACATGACCGTGTCATGCCCCGCCCCGGCCGCCATGAAATCCGAGAACGACGTCCCGAACAAGAAGTCGCTGAACGCGCCTCCTGGTATCGTGGCCATTGATGAACCCTTCCTTGCTGATGTCCTTGCAAGGCACAGGCTATGAGAGACGGCGGCGCGGCGACGAGCGTTAATTGCTTAAAATGTCGTTCATTTTCCTGATCGCGCCGTGCAGGTGCGGCGATAGGTTTGAGGCGAGCGGCCCCGGTCGGGGTCCGGTTTCGGGCAGAAGCGTCCTCACACCTTCACGCTGGACATTCATCATGACGAACACTGCGATCCCGGCATCGGGGATCATCCCCGGCGCCTTAGCCGGGCCCTGGGCGAACGGCCCGGAACTGGCGGCCGCCCTGGCCGAACGGCAGGCGCTGCTGGACACCGCCCTGGCGCGGTTTCTGGATGCCCTCGCCGGCGGCGTGCTGGCCGGTGGGGCCGGCAGCGACACGATCCGCGGCGGGCTGGGCGACCAGGTGCTGCCGGGATATGGTGCAGACGACCTGCTGCATGGCGGGGCGGGATGGAACCTGCTGCTGGGCGGGTCGGGCGACGATGTCCTGGATGTCCGCTGGCTGACCGATCCGGCGCGCGGCGGCATGTCCCATGACGATTGGTCCTCGGCCAAGCGGGGCGCCTCGGACTGGCTGTTCGGGGGGCTGGGCGATGATGGGCTGTTCGGCTCGTTCGGGTCGGATCTGCTGCACGGGGGCAGCGGCAACGACAGCCTCAGCGGGCAGGACGGCGACGACCTGCTGATCGGCGCCGACGGCAACGACATCCTCGAAGGCGACGCCGGGCGGGACATCCTTCTGGGCGGCGCCGGGCGCGACACGATGACCGGCGGCCTGAGCGACGACCTTCTGCAGGGCGGCGAGGGCAGCGACCGGATGTCGGGCGACAACGGCCATGATCTGCTGGAGGGCGACGCGGGCAACGACACGATCCGCGGCGGCTTCGGCGACGACAGCATCCGCGGCGGCGCGGGCGGCGACTGGGTGGATGCGGGCGGCGGGGACGACAGCATCGACCTGGGCGAGGGCAACGATTTCGTCGCCGCGACCGAGGATCTGGGCCGGGGGGACGATTCGATCTTCGGGCGCGCCGGCAGCGACACCCTGCATGGCGGCCGGGGCAACGACCTGATCGACGGGGGCGAGGGCGACGACGCCCTGAACGGCGGCGCGGGCGACGACTTCCTGATCGGCGGGACGGGCGCGGACCAGTTCCAGTTCCGCAGCGCCCACGGTGTGGACATCATCGCCGACTTCACCGCCGAGGATCGCCTGATCGTCACGCAGAACATCAACGGGCAGCCGATCGACCCGCAGTCGCTGGGCGACAGCCTCCAGGATCTGGGGGATGCGGCGTTCCTTGACCTGGGGAACGGCTATGGCGTCATCTTCCTGGGACAAGACAGCGCGACGCTGGCCGAGCTGCTGCCCTCCCGGCTGGAGTTCTGGTGATCCCGCCCGCACCTTCCGGCAAGGGTGTGGGTCACTGCGATCCGGTCAGGCGCTTCTGGAACTGATCCTCGCTCAGCCGCTGGACGCCGAACCGCTCCAGGGCCTCGACGATGATCTCCGAGGGGGTCCTGCCCGCCTCGGCCGCGGCAACCTCGAGGCCGCGGCGCAGATCGTCGGGCAGATCGACGGGGGTGACGTGCTTTCCATGATGCTTCCTTCAGGCTGGTTTCCGGCGGGCCGGATCCGGTTTCGACCCGGGCCGCGCCGCCGTGGGCAGGGGCGCGGTCCGGGCGCTAAAGACACAGCGAGGTCGTGGCGACCGGCATCAGGCCCCAGACGGTCGCCACCAGGGCCACCCAGGACAGGATCACGCTGACGCGCTGCACCCAGGGCAGGGCCGAGGCGAAGCGCGGCATCCGCAGCCAGACGATCAGCACCACCTGCACGGCAATGGCCGCGGCCCAGGCGGCCAGCAGGAAGGCCCGGCCCCGGTCGGGGTCAAGCCCGGCCGCCGCCAGGTTGCCGGAACAGACGATGCCCTCCAGGCCATAGACCGCGCTGAAGGCGGCGATCCAGACCGACAGCGGCAGCGAAAGGCGCAGGATGTCGGTCATGCCAGCACCCCCGGCAGCCAGGCCGCGCCAAGCCCCAGGGCGGCGACCAGCACGGCATAGTCGATCCACAGCTGCACCACCCGCAGATCGCCGCTGCGCCGGGCCGAGATGAACCCCGCCCGGACCCGGGCGATCAGGAACAGGACCATCAGCGCGGCGATGCCGCTGTGAAAGACGCTGTAGCCGGCGATCACCCACAGCGTCGCGTCATAGGCATGGGCGTTGTAGGTGCTGCCCGTGAAGATCGTCCAGGCTCCGCAGGTCAGGGCGATCATGCCCGCCACGCTGCCCGCCAGCCAGATCCAGGGTGCCCGGCCGGCAACCACGGCGCGCACCGCCAGGCGGATGGCCAGGGCGGCGACCACCGCGCCGCCCGCCGCAAGCGCCGGCCCCAGCACGCCCGGCTGCAGGATGGCCGGCGGCGGCCAGTTCGGCGCCACCGTCCACAGGAAGGCATAGCCGAACAGCAAGGACCCGAACAGGACGGAATTGGCCAGCAGCAGGAACAGCGACCCCCACCAGCCGGGCGGGTGGGAAATCTCGGCATGGGTGGGCAGCGACAGGCCGCGGCCAGCGTCCAGCAGCCCCTCGTCCCGGCGCGATCCGCCCCGCCAGACCCAGATCAGGGCCAGCACCGTCACCACCAGGGCGGCGGCGAACATCAGCCACCACCACTTGAAAACCGGCGCCAGGAAGACAACGCTGGTGACGACCGCCATCGCGAAGGGGATGATCGAGTTCTGCGGCATGACGGTGATGAATTCCGGCCGCGCGCCCGAGACGCTGACGCCCAGCGTCTCGCGGCGCTTGCGGACGGGATGGCCCAGGAACCCCTCGCCCCGGGCGACCTGAACCGGCAGGTCGGGGTTGTCATAGAGGGGATAGCGGCTGCCGACCGTCGGGATCGAGGCGAAGTTGTAGGCCGGGCCGGGGATCGGCGTGGCCCATTCCAGCGTCCCGGCCTTCCACGGATTGCGCCGCCCGCGCACCGCCACCAGGGTGTTCACGGCCACGTCCAGGACGATCAGGGCGAAGCCGATCGCCATGATGAAGCCGCTGATCGAGGCCAGCAGGTTGATGAACTCCCACCCCGACCCCGCTTCGATCGTGTCGACCCGGCGCCGCATCCCCAGAAGCCCCGCCCAGTGCAGCAGCAGGAAGGTGCCGTGGAAGCCCACCATGACCAGCCAGAAGGCGGTCTCGCCGGTCCTGAAGAACCGCTTGCGCCCCGACAGCACCGGCAGCCAGTAATAGACGGCGGCGATCATCGGAAAGACATAGCCGCCGATCAGCACGTAATGCAGGTGCGCGACCACGAAATAGGTGTCGTGCGCCTGCCAGTCGAAAGGCACCATCGCCACCATGACCCCGGTCAGCCCGCCCATCACGAAGGTCACGAAGAAGCCGAGGATCCACAGCATCGGCAGGTGCAGTTCCGGCCGGCCCTTCCACAGCGTGCCGATCCAGGCGAAGATCTGCACGCCCGTGGGCACCGCCACCAGCGTCGAGACCGCCGAGAAGAAGGCCAGCCCCATATGCGGGATGCCGGTGGTGAACATGTGATGGACCCACAGCCCGAAGCTCAGCACCGCCAGCGAGATCGCCGCCGCCACCACCCAGCCATAGCCCAGCAGCGTGGTGCGGGCCATCACCGGCAGGATCATCGAGATGACCCCCGCCGCGGGCAGGAAGATGATATAGACCTCGGGATGGCCGAACAGCCAGAACAGGTGCTGCCACAACAGGCTGTCGCCGCCGTTCTCGGCCTGGAAGAAGGGCATGTCGAAGGCCCGTTCCAGTTCCAGGATCAGCGAGCCCAGGATCATCGGCGGAAAGGCCGTCAGGATCATCACCGCCACGACCAGCATGTACCAGGCGAAGATCGGCAGCTTGTCCAGCGACATGCCCGCGGCGCGATAGCGCAGCACGCTGACGACGATCTCGACCGCGGCGCTGATTGCGGAAATCTCGATGAAGCTGATGCCCAGCAGCCAGATGTCGGTGTTGATGCCGGGGGAATAGACGGCCGAGGACAGCGGCGGGTACATGAACCAGCCGCCGTCGGGCGCCACCCCCGCCAGCAGCGCCACGATCATGCTGGTGCTGCCGATCATGTAGCACCAGAAGGCGAAGGCGCCCAGCCGGGGGAAGGCCAGATCGCGCGTGCCCAGCATCCCCGGCAGCAGGATGATGGTCAGCGCCTCGAAGAAGGGGATCGCGAACAGGAACATCATGATGGTCCCGTGCATCGTGAAGATCTGGTTGTAGATCTCGGGACCCATGAAGGCCGAACTGGGCGAGGCGAGCTGCGCCCGGATCAGCATGGCCAGAACGCCCCCCACCAGGAACATGCCCGCCGCGCCGATGATGAACATGCCGCCGATGGTGTTGTTGTTGACGGTGGTCAGGATCCCCTTCCAGCCGGGATCGTTCTTCCAGATCGGATACAGGGCCTTGTGCAGGCGCAGCGCGGTCATGCGGGGGGTGTCGGTCACGGCGTCTCCTCGGCCAGGAAGGCGTCCCAGGCCGCCCCGTCATGGGCGACCACGGTGAAGGTGTGGCGGCGGTATCCGGCGCCGTTGAACTCGGCGCTGAGGCCGGCGTATTCGCCGGGCTCCCAGGCCTGGATGCGCAGGACGTTCACATGGCCCGGGATCGCGTCCAGCTTGCCCGCCAGGCGCGGCACCCAGAAGCTGTGGATGACGTCGGTGCTGGTGATGCGCACGTCGACGGGGCGGCCCGCGGGGATGTGCAGCTTGCCTTCCGTCACGCGGCCCGCCGCGTCGGGATAGCTGAAGCGCCATTCCCACTGCCGCCCCACCGCCTCGACCGTGACGACGTCGGGCGCGGGGCGCGGCAGCAGCCTTTCGCCGATCCACAGCCCCCAGGCCGTCAGGGCGACCAGCACCGTCATCGTGAAGCCCAGGCCCAGCCCCTTGATCCAGACCGTCTCGCGGCGCGCCTCGGACGGGCCGTCCGCCGCCTCGCCCCCGCGCCGGAAGGCCAGCACCAGCAGCACCGACACCAGCAGGAAGATCGCCGCCGCGCCCGCCAGCATGACCCACCACAGCGTGGCGATCAGATCGGCTGCGGGTCCGGCGGGATGGACGGCCGAAAGCCGCTTCTCGCAACCAGCCAGCATCAGCGGCGTTGTCCCCCACACGATCATCCGCGAAAGGGAACGGCGATGGCCCAGGACGGCGAGACGATGCAGGCGGGCAGGCATCCGCAAGGCGCGACCGGCACCGGCGGGCGTCCGGATCAGGATCTGGAAGCCGAGCTGGAAGATCCGGTCCAGGAGCTTCCAGGGTTCCACCAGACCTCGTCGATGATCGCGATCGCGGGCCATCCCCTGCACGCCATGAGCGTGGCCTTCCCCGTGGCGCTGACCTTCTGCAACTTCGGCGCCGACCTGTTCTACTGGTGGACGGGCGACACGTTCTGGGCGCGCGCGGCGGTCTGGGCGGCCGGAATGGCGTTCCTGATCGGCATCGCCGCGGCGCTGACGGGCACGCTGGAGCTGCTGTTCGTGTCGGGCATCAGGGCGCGCGCGGCCGCCTGGACCCATGCGGGGATCGCCGTGGTCCTGCTGTCGATCCTGGGCGCCAACTGGGGCTATCGGCTCTATGGCTACGAGGACGCGATCCTGCCCTACGGCATCCTGATGTCGACCTTCAGCGTCGTCATGGTGGGCGCGACCGGCTGGCATGGCGGCAAGCTGGTGTTCGACTACCATCTGGGAACCTCCGAGACCGGCAACTGACGCCCCTGCGGCTGGGTCAGCCAGCCCGGCACGGGGATTTCCTCAAGCTCGGGCTTCAGCAGGACCAGGATCAGGATGGCCAGGACCGGCAGCAGAAGCACCAGCAGCGGCACCAGGGGCCGCGGGGTCTTGTGGTGGCCCTCGGTCTCGCCCACCTTGACGATGTGGTGGCCGACCCAGGCGTGAAAGCCGATCAGCAGCGCCACGAAGACCAGCTTGGCGAACATCCAGGGCACGAAGACCTCGCGCAGGAAGATCAGCCAGGTCCCGGCGATGATCGCCGTCAGGGCGGCGGGGGTGATGATCCAGGTATAGCCGACATGTGAGGCCAGGCGGATGCGGGTATAGTCCGCCTGCCCGATTTCGGGATCGTGGCGCGACAGCAGGACCGGCAGGCCGAACAGCCCGCCGACCCACAGGGACAGGGCGATCACGTGCAGCGCCTTCAGATGCGGGATGACGGGGTCCAGCCACGAGATCATGCGGCGCGGCCCCTGCAGCTGCCGCCAGCCCCGCAGCGCCACCAGGGCGCCCAGGACGGCATAGGGGATGCCCGCCGGAACCCACATGATGATGCCGCCAAGCTGCTGGTCGCTCAGCGACGTGAAGCCCCAGGCCAGCGGCGCCGTCTGGTGGATCGCGTAAAGCGCGTCCGGCGCGAAGGTCAGCAGCGCGCCCAGAAGCCCCATCTGCATGTAGGCGCCCAGGATCGCCAGACCCGCCTGCCCCGCCGGCTGGGCCGGCGCCAGCACCGCCCGCCAGAAGGCGGTCGCCGAACCCAGCAGCGACGCCTGCATCACCCAGTAGATTCCCTTGTTCGCCATCGCCGCGTCATAGGCCTGGGGCAGGTGCCACGCCCACAGGATGCCGGTTGCCACGACCAGCAGCGGCGTCGCGGCAGCCGGCCTGCGGGCGGGCCATGCAAGCGCGATCAGCGGCGCCGCCACGGCCACCAGCAGCAGGTGATGGACCACCCGGGCCGAGAACAGCGCCGCCGACAGCGCGCAGAGCGGCGAGACGAAGGCCACCGCCAGCACCGCGACCGCCGCCGCGCCCGGCCGCGACCGCCCCAGCACCAGCCCAAGAACCGCCAGCGTCCCCAGCAGCAGCGGATCCAGGTTCCAGCTGGCCCACAGTGCGTCCGGGGCCGGCGCCGGGCCGCAATAGGTGCCCGCCAGCCCGCGGCCCGGCCCGTCCGACAGAAGCCCGGCGATCATCGCGCCGCGCCCTGAAGCGCCGCGCCGTCCTGGCGGACGCGCACCGGAACGCCCTTGTAGGCGGGGGTGTGGGACAGCTCGTCGCGGTATTGCACCGGGATCAGCGGGTTGACCTCGGGGTAATAGGCGGCGACGCAGCCATCGGGCAGGTCGTAGCCCACGACGCGCAAGCCCACGACGATCCGCCGGTGGCCGTCCTCGACCGCGCATTCCAGCCTGACCGGCTGCCCTTCGCTCAGGCCCAGCCGGGCCATTTCTTCGGGGTTGATCAGCATGATGTCGCGGCCCGTCAGGCCCCGCAGCCGGTCCGAGAAGCCGTAGATCGTGGTGTTGAACTGGTCGTTCGACCGCAGCGTGATGAGGGTCATCTCGTCGGGTCCCTCGGGTTCCTCGCCAAGCGCGCTGATGGTGTCGGGCGCGGTGAACCTGGCCTTGCCGTCGTCGGTCTTCCAGACCCGCTCGCGGGCCTCGTTGCCGCGATAGAAGCCGCCGGGGGTGAACAGCCGGTCGTTGAAGTCGCGGAACATCTCGGGATAGGTCGCCTCGATCATGTCGCGGATCAGGGCATAGTCGGCCGTCCAGTCGTCCCAGCGGACCTTCGGATTGGGCGGCAGCGTGGCCTTGGCGATGCCGGCGACGATGGCGACCTCGGACTTCAGATGAGGCGAGGCCGGCTTGCGCTTGCCCAGCGAGCCGTGGATCATGCTGAGGCTGTCCTCCATCGACACCGCCTGCCGTCCGCCGGCCTGCATATCCTCCTCGGCGCGCACCAGGCAGGGCAGCAGCCAGGTATGGCGGCCCGGGTAAAGATGCGACCGGTTCAGCTTGGTGGCGATCTGCACGTTCAGGTCCAGATCGGCCCAGCGGGGTTCGATCCGCTCGCGGTCCGGGATCGCGCGGGCCAGGTTGCCCCCCAGCGAGATGAGCCCCCGGACCGAGCCATCCAGCAGCCCCTCGACCAGGGCGGTGGTGTTGCGGCCCTCCTCCATCGGCGGCTCGAAGCCATAGAGCGTCCGCAGCCTGTCGTTGGGCACCAGGTCCGGCTTTTCGGTGATGCCCACGGTGCGCTGCCCCTGCACGTTGGAATGCCCCCTGACCGGAGAGATGCCCGCGCCCTCGCGGCCGATATTGCCGCGCAGCAGCAGCAGGCTGACATACATCCCCAGGTTCAGCCAGCCCTTGACGTGCTGCGTCAGGCCCATGCCGTAGATGCCGATGGTCCGTTCGGCCTTGCAGTACATGTCGCCCACGGCCTCCAGATCCGCGCGCCGCAAGCCCGTGGTGCGCTCGATCCGGTCCCAGGGGATCTGCTTCATCCGCGCGACGAAGTCCTGATAGCCGCTGGTGTGGCCGTCGATGAAGGCGCGGTCGATGATCCCGCCGCCGCTGCGTTCGTCCTGTTCGATCACCCGCTTGCAGATCCCCGCCAAGGCCGCGATGTCGCCGCCCGGCTTGATCTGCAGGTAGAGGTCGGAAATCTGCGTGGGCGGCGTCACCGTCATCTGCACCGGGTTCTGCGGGCTGACGAACTCGACCAGGCCGCGTTCGCGGATCGGGTTGAAGGTAACGATCCTGCAGCCCCGGTTGCGCGCGGCCTTGAGCTTGTGCAGGAAGCGCGGAGAGTTCGACCCGGTGTTCTGCCCCATGAAGATGATCATGTCGCAGTGGTCGAAATCGTCAAGGATGCAGGTTCCCACCGACACGCCGATGAACTTCTTCAGCGCGACGCTGGTCGTCTCATGGCACATGTTGGAACTGTCGGGCAGGTTGTTGTGCCCGTAGAGCCGCGCGAACAGCGCGAACAGATAGGCGGTCTCGAGGCTGGCCTTGCCCGAGGTGTAGAAGACGGTCGATTTCGGATCGAGCGCCCCAAGCCGTGCCGCGATGCCCCGGAACGCCTCGTCCCAGGTCGTCTCGACATAGCGGTCGCTGGCCGCGTCATAGCGCATCGGATGGGTCAGGCGGCCGGCCTCTTCCAGCTCGTGATCGGACAGGTTGCGCAGGTCCGACAGGCTGTGGTCGGCGAAGAAGTCGGGGCCGCAGCGGTCGCGGGTCAGATCCCAGGCGGTCGCCTTGGCGCCGTTCTCGCAGAACTCGAAGGGATGGGGATGCTTGGGCTTGGTCCAGGCGCAGGAGGTGCACATATGGCCGCCCGGCTTGTTCTGCCGCATCAGGGTCCGCAGCACCCCCGCCGAGGGCCGCTGGTCGGCCAGGATCCGGGCAACCCCCTTCAGCGATCCCCAGCCGCCGGTGGCGTGGTCGTAATAGGGCGTGTCCTCCCGCTGCCGAAGGGACTCGGGGCTGTCCTGGTCGTTCTTGCTCATCGGATCCTCCTCGGGGCGGCGCCGCGCAGATGGGGTCCTGTCGGCAACACCGCGCGGGGGCGCAGGTTCCGCACCGCGCGGACATGAACCGGCCTTGCGGCGTCCCTGTGACAGAGCCGCTGCCGGCCAGATCGGAACAAGGCAACGGCCCGTTGGTTCCCCCTGGGCCTGGCGCCGCGATGCCTGCGGCCGGGCGCGTCCAACAGCCTGCAGGTGAGCCATGCCCGAAGACCAATCCCACAAGCTCAGCGAGGTGCTGGATCACCTGGAAGCCGCAGCCGACAGCGATCGCATCACCGTCCGGCACGTGATGGACAAGCTTGGCGACAAGTCCTTCGCCTCGCTGATCCTGATCGCCACGCTCATCTCGACCTCGCCGGCAAGCGCCATCCCGGGGCTGACGGCGGGCGTGGCGCTGATCGTGTTCGTCCTGATGCTGCAGATGATCGCCGGGCGCGACAGCGCCTGGCTGCCGGACTTCATCCTGCGCCGCGAACTGCCGACCGACAAGCTGTGCAAGGGGATCGGCTGGCTGCGCAAGCCCGTGCAGTTCGTCGAACGCTTCCTGAAGGAACGCCTGACATGGCTGCTGCACCGGCCCTGGCTTTATCTGCCCCAGATGCTGGTGCTGATGCTGACGCTGTTCATGCCCTTCATGGAGGTGATCCCCACCTCGGGCTCCATCGCCTCGGCGGTGATCGCGCTGTTCGCGGCCGGCGTCCTGACGCGCGACGGCGGGCTGGTGGTGCTGTCGATGCTGCTGCTGCTGGCGGTTCCCGTGGCGGTCTGGCAGTTCGGCTTCAGCGGCTAGCCCCTTCCAGCAGGCGGATCTTCACCGCGCGGAAGGCGCGGCGGGCGCGAGAGTCCCGTTCGTGGTCCAGCATCGCCTCGATCTGCGCGCCAAGCTGGCGCAGCCGCGCATCGCCCAGGCGCTGCGCCTCCTTGAACATCGACCGCTCCTCGGAGGAGGCATGGTGATCCACCGCCTCGTGCAGGGCGCGAAGCTGTTCCTCGAAGGCCGGGGTCGAGGGGCCAAGCCGCAGGGCCACGGCCAGCATGTCGGCAAGCTGCTGGTGTTCGGCATGGGCCACCGGCACGTCCTCGCTGACCGGGCGGACGGCGGGGTAGAAGATCTCGTCCTCGACATGCTCGTGGATTTCCAGCTCGGATGCCAGCATCCGCATCATGTCGCGCCGTTCGGGATCCTGGGGGTCCATCGCCTCGACCGTCTCGAACAGCCGGCGCAGCAGTTGATGATGCTCGAACAGGACCTCGTCGGCCTTGCGCGCGCCGGCGGGGATCTCGGCCGCGTCCGCGACCGAAGCCCGGGCGCGGGCGGCCTCGATTTCCTCGGGCGTCAGGGCCTCGTCGCCGGGTTCGGGGATGCGGCGGACCTCGATATGGCCCTCGCGGATGCGCAGCGCGAAGCGCGGCTGCGGACTGGTCGCGGGGCCGTCCAGCACCCGCCCGCTGGACAGGCAGAAGCGGCTGCCGTGCCAGGGGCAGACAAGCCCGCCGTCCTGGACCCAGCCCTCGTCCAGGGGGCCGCCCATGTGCGAACAGCGCGACCCCATCGCGTGGACCTGGCCGCGATGGCGCACCAGCACGATGCCGATCATGGCGCGCGCGGCCTCGTCCCATATTTCGACGCGGCGCGGCCGATCCTCGGCCAGGGCGTCGAGGGGCAGCACCGGCTGGAAGGCCCGCGGCTCGGGCGAGCGGTCCGCCTGATCGACGCCCACCCGCCGGCGATAGACAAGATGCCCGCCCAGATAGGCGCCCGCCGCCAGCGTCAGCCAGCCCGCCGCGCTCAGCGCGCGCCCGGCGCCCAGGCGCCCGCGCCGGCGCATCGCCAGCGAGCCGACGGTCAGGCCAAGCGCGGTCGAGTTCAGCGCCGCATGGGCAAGCCCGGTGCGCCGGTCGCGGCCGTGGACCTGGCGCCAGTCCGCCGCCCCCGCCGCCGCCGCGGCGACGGCCCCTGCCGCGCCGACGCTCAGCGCCAGATCCGCCGCCCGTGCCGCCCCCCGCGGCGCCAGGCCAAGCGCATCGCAGAGATCCAGCCCCAGGGCCATCGTCCAGGTGCCGACCGGCACCGTCGCAAGCGCGGGGTGCAGCGGGTGCCCCAGCCAGGTGCCGTGCAGCGCGTTCTGGATGGGCTGCGCGGCGGTGCCCGTCAGTTCCAGCGTCGTGGACAGGACATCGGCCACCGCATAGGCGGGACTGTCCAGCCGCTCGGCCTGTTCTATCGACGCCGTGAAACCTTCCGTTGCCGATGCCATTCCCGCCCCCCGTTTGAAATTGTGACCGTGAACCAGAAGGCCACGATAGCATCCCGTCCCCTGCGGTAAAGGCTTGGGACGGACCCCCGGCGCGGCGCGCCCGTCTCGCCCGCCGCCTGCCGATCTGCTAGGCTGGGCGATCCGGAAGGGGGCGAGGCGGAGGGTCCAGCCTGCCCGGGGCTTGCCGGCCTTCGCCCCCGACCCAAACCCGCACGCAAGGAAAACCTGTCCATGACCCGCCCCATCCTGGTCTTCGACGTCAACGAGACCCTGCTTGACCTGGCCCATCTGGAACCGCTGTTCGACCGGTTGTTCGGCGACCGCGCGGCGATGCGCGACTGGTTCGCGCAGTTGGTCCTGTATTCGCAGGCGATGACGCTCAGCGGGACCGGGGGGGACTTCGCCAGCCTTGGCGCCGCCGTCCTGCGGATGATGGCGGCGATCCGGGGGCGCGAGGCGACCGAGGAGGACGTGGCCGACCTTCGCGGGCGGTTTGGCACCATGCCCGCCCATGCCGATGCGGCCGACGCGCTTGGGATGCTGCGCGAGGCGGGGTTCCGCATGGTCACGCTGACCAATTCGCCGCTGTCGGGCACGGCGCCCTCGGCCCTGGACCGGGCGGGGCTGGGCGGCTATTTCGAGCGGCAGTTCAGCGTGCTGCCCACCGGCGTCTTCAAGCCCGCGCCGCAGACCTATCGCCTGGTGGCCGATGGCCTTGGCGTCGCGCCCTCGGCCCTGTGCCTGGTGGCCTGCCATGTCTGGGACACGATGGGGCTGCAGGCGCTTGGCGGCCGGGGCGCCCTGGTCACCCACGGCGTCAACGCCCCCCTGCCCCATCCGGCGGTGCCGCAGCCCGATCTGGTGGCGCCCGACCTGACGGCTCTGGCCCGCCAGATCGTCCGGCACTGGGGCGGGGACGAGGCGGCGCCGGCTGCCAAGGACGGCGCCAGCCGCGCGGGTTTGCTGTAGCATCGGCCGGCGCGGGTCCCGCCCGGGATTCGGGGACTGTCATCCGTCAGGCAAGGAAAGCCCGTTGAAGAAACCGCTGCTGTTCGCGGCCCTGGCCATCCTGGTCGTCCTGACGGCGCTGCTGCTGTCGGGCGCAGGTCGCGGGGCGGGGATCCTGTCGGTCCTGCAGGCGAGGATCGACACCCACCCCGTCGCCACGGCGTTTCTGTATTTCCTGGTCTATCTGGCGGTGGCGGCCCTGTCGCTGCCGGTGGCCACGCTGCTGACGCTGCTGGGGGGCGGCCTCTTCGGCTTCTGGCCCGGCCTGCTGATGGCCTCGCTTGCGGCCAGCCTAGGGGCGACGCTGGCCTTTCTGGCCGCGCGCCATCTGCTGCGCGACTGGGTCCGCGCCAAACTGGGTGCCAGGGCCGCCGGGATCGAGGCCGGCCTGGCGCGCGACGGCGCCTATTACCTGTTCTCGCTGCGCCTGATCCCGGGCGTGCCGTTCTTCGCGGTCAACCTGCTGATGGCCCTGACGCCGATCCCCGCCCGGACCTTCTACTGGGTCAGCCAGCTCGGGATGCTGCCGGGAACGGCCGTCTATGCCAATGCCGGCACGCAGCTGGGCGAGGTCGACGACCTGTCGGGCTTCGTCAGCGGCCCGGTGCTGCTGTCCCTTGCCGCCCTGGCCGCCTTTCCCTGGGCCGCGCGGGCGGCGGCGGGGGTCGTCAGGCGCCGCCGCGTCTATCGCGGCTGGACGCGACCCCGGCGTTTCGACCGCAACCTGGTGGTCGTCGGCGCCGGCTCGGCGGGGCTTGTCGCGGCCTATGCCGGGGCGGCAATGAAGGCCCGCGTCACCCTGGTGGAGATGGCCGACATGGGCGGCGAGTGCCTGAACACCGGCTGCGTGCCGTCGAAGACGCTGATCCGCAGCGCGACGCTGGCCCATCAGATGCGCCATGCCGACCGCTGGGGTCTGACCCCCGCCGCGCCCGATATTCCGTTTCGCGCGGTGATGGCGCGGGTGCAGGGCGCCATCGCCCGGATCGCCCCCCATGACGGGGCCGAACGCTATGCCGGCCTGGGGGTCGAGGTGCTGCACGGCCATGCCCGGCTGGAGGATCCCTGGACCGTTCTGGTCACCTTCCCCGACGGGGCGACGCGACGCCTGACCACCCGCGCGGTGATCCTGGCCACCGGCGCGCGGCCGGTCCTGCCGCCGCTGCCGGGGCTGGATCTGGTCGATCCGCTGACATCCGAGACGCTGTGGGCGCGGCTGGCCGGGCAGGATCACCCGCCGCGGCGGCTGGCCGTGCTGGGCGGCGGCCCGGTCGGCTGCGAACTGGCCCAGGCCTTCGCGCGGCTGGGATCGGCCGTCACCCTGATCCAGGGCGGCCCGCGGCTGCTGGAACGCGAGGATCCCGAGGCCTCGGACCTGGTCGCGGCGGCGCTGCGGGCGGACGGGGTGCAGGTGCTGACCGGCCACCGGGCCATCGCCTGCGGCAGGGACGACGCCGGCACCTGGATCGAGGCCGATCACCGCGGCGGCCGCCGGCGCATCCGCTTCGACCGGATCATCGTGGCCGCGGGCCGCGAGGCCCGGCTGCAGGGCCTTGGGCTGGAGAGGCTGGGCATCGCCACCACCGGCCGCGGCATCGAGGTGAACCCCTTCATGCAGACCCGCTTTCCCAACATCCTGGCCGCGGGCGACGTGGCCGGGCCGTTCCAGTTCACCCATGTCGCCGCGCATCAGGCCTGGCTTGCCGGGGTGAATGCCCTGTTCGGCAGCCTCAGACGGTTCCGCCCCCAGGACGGCATCATCCCCTGGGCGACCTTCACCGACCCCGAGGTGGCCCGCCTGGGCCTGTCCGAGGCCGAGGCCCGCGCCCGGGGCATCGCGGTCGAGGTGACGCGCTTCGATCTGGCGGGGCTTGACCGCGCCATCACCGACGGCGCGCCGCAGGGCTTCGTCAAGGTGCTGACGCCGCCGGGCCGCGACCGGATCCTGGGCGTGACCATCGTCGGGCAGCACGCCTCCGAGATCATCGCCGAATTCGTGCTGGCGATGCGGCAGGGGCTGGGCCTGGGCAGGATCCTGTCCACGATCCACGTCTATCCCACCTGGGCCGAGGCCGCGCGCTCTGCGGCGGGCGTCTGGCGCCGCGGCCATGTCAGCCCCCGCGCCCTGGCGGTGCTGGACCGCTTCCATGCCTGGAGGCGGGGATGATCGACGCCCGCATCCTGCCCCTGCAGCGCGCCGCGATGCGGCCCCTGGCGCGCATCCTGGCCGGCCGCGGCATCCGCGCCGATGCGGTCAGCATCGCGGGCTTCGGGCTGGGCCTGCTGGCGGTGCCGGCCCTGGCGCTTGGCCATTTCGGCGCGGCCCTGGCGCTGATCGCCCTGAACCGCCTGCTGGACGGCCTGGACGGAGAGATCGCCCGGCTGACGCGCCCGACCGACCGGGGGGCTTTCCTGGACATCTCGCTGGACTTCGTGTTCTACGCGCTGATCCCGCTGGGCTTTGCGCTGCATGACCCGGCGGCGAACGGCCTTGCGGCGGCGGTCCTGATCGCGGCCTTCGTGGGCACCGGGTCGTCGTTCCTGGCCTTCGCCGCCATCGCCGCCCGGCGGGGCATGACCTCGGCCGCCTTTCCGCGGAAGGGCATCCACTACCTCGGCGGCCTGACCGAGGGGTTCGAGACCCTGACGGTCTTCGTGCTGATGTGCCTGCTGCCGGGCCGGTTCCCGGTGCTGGCCTGGGTCTTCGCGGCCGCCTGCGCGCTGACCACGCTGCTCCGCTGGCGGGCGGGCTGGGTCGCCTTCGCCGACCCGCGGCAGGGTCCGTGACCCGGCAACCGGCGCTCAGGACTGCAGGCGCGCCATGAAGCGGCGGTCGATCCGGTCCTTCAGATGCCACAGCCAGCGGCCCTGAAGCGACAGCCCGCGCCATTCCGCCAGGGCCGTCCTGCCCCCCAGCGAGACGATCTTCAGATAGTCGTCCTGCGGATGATCCGGGACCGGCGGCAGGCCGCGCTGCAGGGCGATCAGGTTGCGCACAAGCACCGGCGCCTGCCGGACGGCGAAGACCCCGGCCTTGGGGCGCGGCGCATGGATCATGGTGGCGCAGTCCCCGACGGCCAACAGGGTGGGATGCCCCTCGACCTGCAGGCAGGGCCCGACGCGCACGAAGCCCGCCGCATCCGCCGGCAGATCGCGCCCCGCCCAGGGATGCGCCCGGGGTCCGGCGGCGCCGATCGTCAGGGCGCTTGCGACGCGCCGCCCGTCGGCCAGGATCGCCGCCTCGGCGGTGACCTCCTCGACCCGGGCGCCGGTCAGAACCGCCACGCCCGCCTGTTGCAACGCCGCCCGCAGCCCCGCCGCCGCCCGCCGGCCCAGCGTCGCGGCGATCCGGGGACCCTGTTCGATCAGCGTGACGGGCCGGGACCGGCGCAGCGCCAGGGCGATCTCGGTCCCGGCGATGCCGCCGCCGATGACCGCCACCGGCCCGCCCGGCGCCAGCCCGTCAAGGCGCGCCAGAAAGCCGTCCAGCGGCTTGACCGGCACCGCATGGCGCGAAAATCCCTCGATCCCGGGCAGGGCCGAGTGGCTGCCGACGTCCAGCACCGCAAGGTCATAGTCCAGGGCCTCGCCGGTGCCCAACTTGACGCTCTGTGCCACGGGGTCCAGGCCGGTGATCCGGGCCTGCCGGAACCGGATGCCGTGGCGCCGCGCCAGCCAGGCCAGATCGACCCGGGCCTGCGCGGCATCGTAATGGCCCGCGACGACGCCCGGCACCATGCCCGAATAGGTGGCGAAGGCGGCCGCGTCGATCAGCGTGATCGCGGCATCCGGCAGCGCGGCCTTCAGCGGGCCGACCGCCAGAAGATTGGCGTGTCCGCCCCCCAGCAGCAGGATCCGGGTGGGGGATGATCGCGGCATCGGCCCCTGGGGGTTCCGGCGCGGCCGGGCCGGCCTCAGGACCGCTTCCCGCGGTCGCGCAGCCGGTGCAGGATGCCCAAGGCCACCGCGCCGGCGATCGCCGCGGCGCCGGCGCGCAGGCGCGCGGGGTGATAGGCCGACACATGGGGCCGCGCCTGGTCGCCGAACCGGCCCGCGGCGCCATAGTCCCGGCTCTCGTCCATCGGCGCGAACAGGTTGTCGGGCCGCGGGCCTGCGGCTTCGTCGGCCTGCTGGTCGGAATAGCCCTGCCGCGCCAGGATGCGGTCCACCACCACCGGGGCCGCGGCATCGCCCAGGATCGCCTTCACCGCAGAGCCTGCCAGCCAGACCTCGCGCGGGGCGGCCAGGGCGGCACGATAGACCTGGCGGGCGATGGCCTCGGGGCTGTGGATCGGCGGGACCGGCTGGGCCTTGCGCGGCATCTTGTTGCGCGCCCAGTCGAACTGGGGGGTGTTGACGGCGGGCAGGTGGATCTCGGTCACGCGGATGGGGCTGTTCTCGTGCAGAAGCTCGGTCCGCAGGGAATCGAAGAAGCCCCGGGTGGCGAACTTGGCCGCGCAATAGGGCGCCTGCAGCGGGATGCCGCGATAGGCAAGCGCCGAGCCGATGCTGACGATGGTGCCGTGGCCCTGGGCGCGCATCCGGCGCAGGGCGGCCTGGGCGCCGAAGACCTGGCCCAGATAGGTCACCTCGGTCACGCGGCGGAACTCGTCGGGGGTGACCTCCGAAACCGGTGCCAGCACGGTGGCCATGGCGACGTTGATCCACAGGTCGATCCTGCCCCAGCGGTCCACGACCGCCTGCGCCGCATCCTCGAGCGCCGCTGCGTCGGCCACGTCGGCGGGCAGCACCAGGGCCGCCCCGCCCCGCGCCTCGACATCGGCGCGCGCGCCTTCCAGGCCGGCCCGGCCCCGCGCCACCAGGCCCAGCCGCCAGCCATGCGCCGCGAATTCCTGCGCCACCGCCCGACCCACCCCGGCCGAGGCGCCCGTGATGACCGCCACGCGCGGCCCCTGGCTGATGTCCGTCATGGCCTTCTCCTTCTTGTCCTGCACCCCCAACGCGCGGGCGCGCCCGCGGTTCGGCCCGCTGCCGGCCGCGCCCCCGGGATGAACCGATCCGAAGCGCGCGACGTTCCATCGGCAGGCCGCGCCGGATGCCTGGCCGCCGTTCACGGACAGGAGCTTGCATGGACATCAGCCGCACGGGCGACGTCTGGTGGAAGAACGCGATCTTCTACTGCCTCGATGTCGAGACCTTCCAGGACAGCAACGGCGACGGCATCGGCGATTTCGCCGGGCTGACGCGCCGCATCGACCATCTGGCCCGGCTGGGCGTGACCTGCATCTGGCTGATGCCGTTCTATCCCACGCAGAACCAGGACGACGGCTACGACATCACCGACTATTACGGCGTCGATCCGCGGCTGGGGACGCTGGGGGATCTGGCGGTCTTCCTGCGCACCGCCAAGGACCGGGGCATCCGGGTGATAGCCGACCTGGTGGTCAACCACACCTCGGACCGGCATCCGTGGTTCCTGTCGGCCGCGTCCGACCGCAACTCGCCCTATCGCGACTGGTATGTGTGGCGCGACGAGATCCCGCCCGGCGGCCCCAAGGATCTGGTCTTTCCCGACGAGGAGACCAGCAACTGGGAATGGCACGAGCAGACCGGCCAGTATTACCTGCACCGCTTCTATCGCCACCAGCCCGATCTGAACATCGCCAACCCCCGCGTCCGCGAGGAGATCCGCAAGATCGTCGGCTTCTGGCTGCAACTGGGCCTGTCGGGCTTTCGCGTCGATGCGGTGCCCTTCCTTCTGGAAACCCAGGGCCTTTCGGACCCGCCCGAACTGGACCTGCACGACTGGCTGCGCGACCTGGCCAGCTTCGTGCAGCGCCGCTGCGGCGACGCGCTTCTGCTGGGCGAGGTGAACCTGGCCTATCAGGAGGTGCGGCGCTTCTATGGCGACGAGGACGGGGGCGAACTGAACATGTGCCTCGATTTCAACATGAACCAGTCCCTCGCCTTGGCCCTGGTGCGCGAGGATGCGGGGCCGCTGGTCCATTCCCTGCGCGCCATGCCCGACCTGCACCCTGACGACGGCTGGGCGCATTTCGCGCGCAACCACGACGAATGGTCGCTGGACAAGCTGACCGAGGCCGAGCGCCTGCAGGTGTTCCGCGCCTTCGGCCCCGACAAGGACATGCAGCTGTTCGGCCGCGGGCTGCGCCGGCGCATCCCGACCATGCTGAAGGGCAACCAGGACCGCATCCGGCTGGTCTATGCCCTGGTCTTCGCCCTGCCCGGCGCGCCCGTCCTGTTCTACGGCGAGGAGATCGGCATGGCCGAGAACCTGGACATTCCCGGCAGGCTCAGCGTGCGCAGCCCGATGCAGTGGGCCGACGGGCCGAACGGCGGCTTCTCGACCGCGCCCGAGGAGCGGCTGTCCCGTCCCGTGGTTTCCGGCAGCCGGTGGGGCCCGAAGGGCGTCAACGTCGCCGCGCAGGAACGCGACCCGCAGTCCCTGTTCAACTGGCTGGAGCGCCTGATCCGCTGCCGTCGCGAGATGCCCGAGGTCGCCTTCGGCCAGTGGAGCTTCATTCCCTTCCCCGATGCCCAGGTCTTCGCGCTGCGCTATGACTGGGGGGACCGGACGGTTCTGCTTCTGCACAACCTGGGCAAGCGGGCCTGCACGTCCCGGTGCCGCCTGGACGGGGCCGGGGATCTGGGCCCCCTGACCTGCATCCAGGGGGACGGGCGGCTGGACCTGGGCAAGGACGGGACCGCCAGCCTCGATCTGCCGGGCTATGGCAGCCTGTGGCTGCGCGCGGAGCCCGCGGCGCGGCCGGGCTGAACGCCCCCGGGGCGCGGCGGTCTGGCGCTCAGCGGCGCCTCAAGCCGCCGCCCACCGGGAACATGTCCTCGCCGGCATGGTGCAGCTTCATGTGGTGGCGCCGGCACAGCCACCTGACGTTCAGCGGCTCGTCATAGCTGTCGTGATGGGCATCGACCCTGCCCGACCCGCAGACCTCGCAGACCTGCCTTTCAAGCCTGCCCGCGGACACGGCCTGCTGGACGGCAAGATGGGCGGAATACTTGGCGGGATTGGCCAGGCGCCAACTGGTCTGGCGGGTCTTGCTTTTCAGCATCGGGCTTCTCGTGGGTTGCGGGTCAGGCGCGGCAGCCATTCTGCCGGTCATGTCTGCGATCCAGCGTCAGCGGTCTGGGGTGGTGCGCCATCATGAAAGACAAAGGCCCCGGCATCAAGGCCCCTGTTCCCGCCGTCCGGCCGATCCGGAGCCCCTGGCCTGGCCCATCCCCCTCCTGCGGCCCGCTAGAAGCGCATCGCCACCCCGGCGCCAAGCGCCGTCTGCGCGCCCGCGTCATGGCCGATGCGCCCGTCCACAGACAGCCAGCCCGTCGCCGCGGGCGACAGCCGCATCTGCGCCGACAGGCCGATCCGGCCGAAGCTGTCATCCGCGCCGGCGATGCCGATCCGGCGCGCGGTTCCCTGGCTGTCGGTGACGGTCACCGCCTCGGGCCGTCCATCGGCCAGTTCGCGCACCCAGACGGCGTGGCCGGCCAGCGTCACGTCCCGGCCCTGCACCGCCAGCGTCTGGCTGACCTGCCCGCCAAGCTGCACCTCGAGGCTTTCGAAATCCTGCCCGTCGTGGCGGAGGGCCAGCCGGTCGTCCCCCTCGGACGCCGCGCCGATCCGGGTGCGGGCGTAATCCAGCCCCAGCAGCGGACCATAGCGCAGGCCCCCGCGGCCGAAGTCATAGCCGCCCATCACCGTGGCGCCCAGCGTATAGGCGTCGCTGTCCAGGTCGAAGTCGCGTGACAGGATTTCCGCCCCCAGGCCCGAGATCAGGGCGAAGGACCGCTCGGCCTCCAGGCTGGACTTGGCATAGCTGACGCCCGCGACGGCCCAGGCGGCATCGCGGCGAAAGGCGATGTCCAGCCCGGCGGCGGCGCCCCTGGCCGTCACCTCGCCGCCGTCCTCCAGATCGTCGCCGTCATGCTGATAGGCCAGCCGGCCGCCGATGCTCAGCCCGGGGCTGGCCTGCCAGAAGCCGCCCGCCTCGGCGGACAGGCGGCTGCCGCCCTCGGTCCCCAGGTCGCCGTTGTCGCCGGGCCGTGCAAGCCCCTGGACCGACACCGTGGGGGTGAAGCGCCCGACCTGGCCCGGGGCGTCCAGGCGCGCCCGCGCCGAGGCCACCGCCTGCGCGGCAAGGTCGTCCTGCTGCCGTCCCGCCAGGTCGATCAGCGCCGCCCCCGTCGCCGCCGCGCTGCGGGCCGAGGCGACCAGATCCGCCCCCGTCGCCTGAACCAGCAGCCGGGTCACGATCAGCGAATAGTCGTGCAGCCGGTCCCTGATGCGGTCCTCTCCGAAGGCTTCGGTCAGCACGTCCCATCGGTCCTCGGCCGGGTCGTGCCAGGTCGATCCGCCGGGGATCGCCGGATTTGCGGTCTGCGTGTAGCCGTCCAGGTCGCCCAGTTCCCAGTTCGTCGCCTCCAGCCACAGGACGGGAATAGCAAGCGCCTGGAACGGCTCTGCGTCCGAACAGCAGCCGGTATCGACGGGATAGTGCGGGTTCAGGCCCGGGTTCGACCGCAGGTCGATGCCCGCCTCGTCGGCGATGGCATGGGCCTGGCGCCACAGCGACTTGAGGTCGGGGTCGGCAAGGTAGTTGGTCCCGGCATGGGCATACATGTGATCGCCGGTGATCAGGCTGTCGATGTTGATCATCCCGGCAATGTCGCGGCGCTGCCGGTCCGTCAGGGTATCGACATGGTGGCGGCTGCCGACCAGGCCGATTTCCTCGGCGCCGAAGGCGTTGAAGACGATGCCGGTTTCGGTTTCCAGCCCGGCCATGTGGCCTGCCAGTTCGGTCAGCAGCGCCGCCCCCGAGGCATTGTCGTCCACCCCCTGCAGATCCGGGAAGCGGCCGGCCGTGTCGAAATGCGCGCCCACCACGATGAAGCGGCCGCTGCGGCCGGGCAGCGTCGCCAGAACGTTCTGCGATGGCCCGGCCGGGGTCGAGAGATCCTGGCGCGACAGCGTCAGACCGTCGAACGTCATGCGCTGCTCCATATAGTCGGCCGCGCGGGGAAAGACGGTGCTGCCGGTATGGCGGCCCGGATAGTCGAAGGCCAGACCCCGGATCGTCGAGTAGCCATGGTCGCCGAAGGTCTGCGCCTGACCGGCCGTCGCGGCGATCAGCGCCGCTGTGGCCAGAAGCATGGCAAGCCGATGATGCATGGAAGTCCCCCCGCCCTGTCCTGATCTTGGTTAACGTTTCCGCAAACCGCCGGCGGATGCAAGGCGCGCGGTGGCGTGGGGGCGCGATCCCGGGCCGGCGCGCCGCAAGGCCCCTTCGGGGCGCTTGCTTCTGCGGCCCGGGCCGCTAAACGTTTGTTCTGTCCTGACAGCAACCTGGGGGGTTTCCATGCCGGATGGCAGCATCGCGCCGTCGCGCCGCAGCGTCGTCGTGACCGAGTTCACCAACAGCGTCCTCGACCCCGCCGCGCCCATGCTTGGCCCGGTCGAGAACGGCGGCACCATCATCGCCAACACCGCGCCGGGCTGCTGGGGGCCGATGATCACCCCCGCCTGCGCGGCGGCCACGAGGTCACCACCCCCGTCCGGGTCGAGGGCGCCGAGGTGGGCGACGCCGTGGCCATCCGCATCCGCGACATCACCGTGACCTCGACCGCCACCGCCTCGGGGCACGACAGCTCGCCCGAGGGGTTCTGCCTGGGCGATCCCTATGTCGCCGCGCGCTGCCCGGTCTGCGACACCGTCTGGCCCGAAACCCATGTGGACGGCATCGGCCAGGACGCGGTGAGATGCGACCGCTGCGGCAACCCGGTCACGCCCTTCCGCATCGTCCACGGCTATACCGTCACCTTCGACGACACCCGCAGCGTGGGCCTGACCCTTCCCGCCCCCGCGGCCGAGACGATCGCGCGCAACGCCGACCACTACGCGGCCCTGCCCGACGGCAGCCGCCAGCATTCGGTCCTGACCTATGCGCCCTCGGACATGCCGGGCACCCTGGTGCGGATGCGGCCCTTCCTGGGGCAGTTGGGAACCTGCCCGTCCATGCCGATGCCCGACAGCCACAACGCGGGCGATTTCGGCGCCTTCCTGGTCGGCGCGCCCCATGACTATGCGATCAGCGCCGAGGATCTGGCCCGCCACAAGACCGACGGGCACATGGACATCGACGCGGTGCGCGCCGGGGCGATCATCGTCTGCCCGGTCAAGGTGCCCGGCGCGGGCGTCTATATGGGCGATATGCACGCGGGCCAGGGCGACGGAGAGATCGCCGGGCACACGATGGACGTGGCGGGCAGCGTGACCCTGCAGGTCGAGGTGGTGAAGGACTATCCCATCGACGGCCCGGTGCTGTTCCCGCTCGAGGAGGATCTGCCGCCCCTGGCGCGCCCCTTCACCGCGGCCGAGATTGCCAAGGGCCGGCGCCTGGCCGCGAAATGGGGCGTGACCGAGATCGAGCCGCTGGCCCCGATCAGCGTCATCGGCACCGCCGCGAACCTGAACGCCGCCATCGAGAACGGGCTTGAACGCGCCGCGGCCCTGCTGGGCATGACCGTCCCCGAAGTGCGCAACCGGGCCACCATCAACGGCGCCATCGAGATCGGCCGCGCCCCGGGCGTGATCCAGGTGACCTTCCTGGCGCCGCTGGCGCGGCTGGACGCCGTGGGGCTGGGCCATCACGCGCGCGAACAATACGGGCTCTGAGGGCGCGTCATGAAGGCCCGCCGGGATCGGGCGGCGCAACGCCCGCGGCGGGCGATCCCGCATCCGTTCCCGGCCCGGCGGGGGCCAAGGCTTACCCCATCGTCTTGCCGCCCGCCGGGAACGGAACCCGCGGACGGCGTGTTCCCCTGGACGTTCATGCGTTCGGGAGAACGACCATGACCAGAGCCCCAAGTCTTCGGGCGGACCGCCACCATGCCCCCTGGCCCCGAGGGTCCGGTAGGCGGGGCGGCGGGGTGAGGTCGTTGCAAGGCGCTGCTGCCAAGGCTTCAACAGGGAACCAGGATCATGTCCAGCACTGAAGACGGCGACAAGAAGACCGAGGGCGGGCGGCTCGACCGATCGGCGGGCACGGCCGGAGAGGCATCGGACACCGACTACGTCCGCGCCACCCAGCCGGTCCGCAACCGCCTGGCCTGGCAGGTGCTGATCTGGCCCGCCGCCATGATCCTGCTGGTGATCCTGGGCGCGGTCTGGGCGCTGTCGTGACGGGCGGGGCGGGCAAGCCGGGGCCGCGCAGGCTGGGACGCGCGGGCATCGCCGCGGTCGCCATCCTGGTGGTCATGGTGCTGGTGATCTTCTTCGGGCGCACCCTCTGGCACGCGACCGAGGTCGAGGAGGCGCCCCCGGCCATCGACCAGACGCAGCGGCCCTGACGCCAGGCTTCTTCAACCGGAACCGAAATCGCTTCGGCGGGCTTCTGCCAGCATAAGCAGCCGGTTGGGGGACACGGACGATGACCGCAGAGAGCAGATCGGAGATGCCTCCGGTCCGGCCGGACGGATTGCAGCTGACCGAGACGCGCGACCAGCAGCGGCGCTACTGGCGCGTGCAGCGCGTCGCCTGGTGGGGCTTCGGCGCGGTGATGCTGGCGGCGGTGCTGGGCCTGACCGGCAGCGGCGGCGTCTTCCACAAGCAGACCGTCACCTTCGCCGCGGCCACCGTCGAGATCCCCCGGGTGTCGCGGTGGGAAGCCTCGGACGACCTGACGATCACCTTCCGCGATCCCGCCGGCAGCCATCAGGTGGTCATCGCCCAGCCCTTCTTCGACCGCTTCGCGGTCGAGCAGATCCAGCCGGAACCCGAAAGAAGCGAGCTGCACCCGGGCGCGCAGGCGCTGAGCTTTCCGGCCCGGGACACCCCGCCCCACCGGGTCGGCATCGCCATCCGCGCCCTGCACTTCGGCTGGACCGGCTTCGACATGACCATCGCCGGCGAGACCCGCCGCATCAACACGCTTGTCCTGCCCTAGGAGGGGACCATGGATTCCGTCATCCGCGGCGTCTCGATCTACATCGTCCTGCTGATCGTGACGCGGCTTTCAGGCCGCCGGACGATGGCGCAGATGACGCCCTTCGATGTCGTGCTGCTGCTCATCATCGCCGAGACCACGCAGCAGGCGCTTCTGGGAGACGATTTCTCGATCAGCAACGCGGTGGTGCTGATCCTGACGCTGTTTGCCACCGACGTTCTGCTTGCCTGGCTGAAAGGCCGGTCGCCACGCGTCGCCGGGCTTCTGGATGGCAATCCCACCGTCCTGATGAGCCGCGGCCGGATCGACCACGAGGCGATGGAACGCGCCCGCGTCAGCATCGATGACGTGCTGGTGTCCGCGCGCACCCAGCACGGGCTGAAGACCCTGGCCGAGATCGACGCCGCGGTGCTGGAGGTCAGCGGCAACATCAGCATCATCCCGCGGGAAAAATAGGCCGCGACCGCGGCCTATTCCTTCAGCTTGCGCTCGACCTTGCTGCGGCTGTTGCCTTCGGACTTGACCGCCTGCCGGACCTCCTGGCGGGACACGTCCATCTTCTCGGCCTCGTAGCGGACCTCGTGTTCCTGCCCGCCCGCCACCTTGCGGCGGTCCTGCGCGCGGCCGCGATCCTTGCCTTCGCCCTGACCCTTGCCTTCGCTTGCCATCGGCTTCTCCCTGCGGTTTTTCGCGACCGATCAACGCCCTTGCCCCGGTTCCGTTTCCACGCGGGGCGGCGGATTAACCTTTGTTGAGGCCCGCACAAGGGAACGGATGCCGCGCATGCCGGTTGCTTGGGTTCAACACCCGGCCATGCGCCGTCAATCGGAAAGGACCAGGATCATGACAAATGCTGCCCAGGACGTCTTCCTCGACGGGTTGCGCAATGCGCACGCGATGGAAAACCAGGCGCTGTCGATCATGCAGCCGCAGCTCAACCGGCTGGAGCATTATCCCCAGGTTTCCGCGATGCTTGACCGCCATATCCGCGAGACCGAAGGCCAGATCCGGCGTCTCGAGCAGATCCTCGAAAGCCTGAACGAATCCGCCTCGGGGCTGAAGGACACGATGCTGTCGCTCAGCGGCTCGATGGCCGCGATCACCCACAGCATGGCCACGGACGAGATCCTCAAGAACTCGCTGGCCAACTTCGCCTTCGAGAACTTCGAGATCGCCTCCTATACCGCGCTCATCACCGCTGCCGAACAGGCCGATGCCGCCCAGGCCATTCCGCTGCTGAAGCAGAACCTGGACGAGGAAGTGGCGATGGCCGCGCAGATCCAGGAAGGCCTGCCCGAGGTGGTGCGCCAATACATCGCCCTGTCGGCCAGCGATCAGCGCGCCGACGTGTAAGCGGCGGGGGACGGGACCGCTGTCATGACATCGGCCATCCTGGATTGTGCGATCGTCGGCGGCGGTCCCGCGGGGCTGACGGCGGCGATCTATCTGGCTCGCTTCCGCCGGCGGGTCGTGCTGATCGACGGGGGCGACAGCCGCGCCTCGCTGATCCCCCGGTCGCACAACCATCCCGGCTATCCCGACGGCATCCACGGCGACGACCTGCTGGAGCGGATGCGCCGGCAGTTGCTGAACTATGACGTGGCGGTGGTGCGGGAAGCCGCGACGCAGGCCGTAATCGGGTCCGACGGCCTGATCCGTGTGGTGGCGGGACGCGACATCGCCGCATCGCATCTGATCCTGGCCACCGGCATAAGGGACCGGCTGCCGCCGATCGCCGGCGCCCGCGACCATGTTCACGAAGGGCTGATCCGGCAATGCCCGGTCTGCGACGCCTACGAGGTGACCGGCCAGCCCGTCGCGGTGATCGGCACCGCCGAATGCGCGGCGGGCGAGGCGCTGTTTCTCAGCCACTACACCCCCGACATCACGCTGCTGACGCTGGGCGAGGATCTGTCGTTGTCCGACAGGATCATGCAGAAGCTGGCCGATGCGGGGGTGAAGATCGTCCGCGACCCGGTCCTGGACTGGGACTTCGGCAGGGCCAGCGTCGCCGCGCGCTTTGCCGGCGGCCATGAGGTTCGCTTCGCGGCGCTCTATTCCGGCCTGGGCAACGACCCGCGCAACGATCTGGCCGCGGGGCTGGGGCTGGATCTGGCCGATGACGGGCGCATCCTGACGAACCCCCACCAGCAGACCTCGGTGGCCAATGTCTTCGCGGCGGGCGACGTGGTGACGGGGTTGAACCAGATCGCCGTCGCCATGGCCCAGGGCGAGATCGCCGCCACCCGGATCCACAGCCTGTTGCGGGTGGCCGAGAACCGCTGCGTGCCCGACACCCTGTAAGGCGGAACAAAGCCCCCTTGTCGCCGTTGGGCTGGGCTGGCAAGGAGCATCTGTCATGGCGCCGCGGACCTATTGGAAAGGCTATCTGAAACTGTCCCTGGTGACCTGCCCGGTGACGCTGATGCCCGCCGTCACCGAAAGCGACAAGGTCCGCTTCCACACGCTGAACGCCAGCACCGGCAACCGGGTCGTCAGCCAGTACGTCGATTCCGTCACCGGAAAGCCCGTGGCCGACGACGACGAGGTGAAGGGCTATCAGCGCGGCGAGGATGACTATGTCATGCTCGAGGACGCCGAGATCGAGGCCGTGGCCCTGGAAAGCACCCGCACCATCGACATCGACATGTTCGTTCCCGACCATTCGATCGGCTGGGTCTGGTACGACCGTCCGCATTTCCTGATGCCGGGCGACGAGGTCGGGCAGGAAGCCTTTGCCGTCATCCGCGACGCCATGGCCGCCAGCGGCACCGTGGGCATTTCCCGGCTGGTGATGTATCGGCGGGAACGCGCGGTCATGCTGAAGCCGCGCGGCAAGGGCATGGTGCTGTGGACCCTGCGCTATGGCGACGAGGTGCGCGACGAAAGCGAGTATTTCGACGACATCTCGCACGTCCGGCCCCAGCCGAAGCTGATGACCCTGATCCGCAAGCTGATCGACGAGGAGACGACCCAGTGGGATCCCGCGATGGTCAACGATCCGGTGCAGGAACGGCTGCTGGACATCATCGCCGCCAAGAAGAAGGGCAAGAAGCGTCCCGCGAAGCCCAAGCCCCCTGCCCACGACGCCGGGGACAACGTCATCGACATCATGACCGCGCTGAAGAAAAGCCTGCAGGCCGAAGGCAAGCGCGGCAGCCGGTAAGGGGTCTGCGCGATCGCGGGGCGCGGGCGATCAGCCCTTGCCGCGCCCGCCCTTGCCGCGCCCGGGCCTGACGTCCAGCGGGTGGGCGGCTGCGCGGAAATCCTCCCAGGGATCGCGGGCCTGGGCCTCCAGCCTTGCGGGCGTGTTCGTCACCGTGAAGACGGCGGGGCCGATCCGGTCCAGTTCCTCCCAGGCGACCGGCATCGACACGGCAGCGCCGGGCCGGGCGCGGGTGGAATAGGCCGCGACCGCCGTCATGCCGCGTTGATTGCGCAGATAGTCGATCAGGATCCGCCCCTTGCGCTTGGACTTGGTGATCGTGGACACGTAGTCCTGCGGGGAATCCGCGGCCATCGCCTCGGCCAGGCTCTTGGTGAAGGCCTTGGCGGCAGGCCAGTCGGCCTTGGGCGTCAGCGGCGCCACGACGTGCAGGCCCTTGCCGCCCGAGGTCTTGACGAACGCCGCCAGCCCCGCACCCTCGAGCCGCTGCCGGACCTCTTGCGCGGCGGCCACCACCGCACCCCAGTCCACGCCCTCGCCGGGGTCCAGATCCAGGGTGATGGTGTCGGGATGGTCCCAGTCCGCCACGGTGGAACCCCAGGGGTGGATTTCCAGCGTCGCCGCCTGCACCAGGGCCATCAGCCCGTCCAGGTCGTTGACCGCGACCATGGCTTCCTCGTCCCGGGTGACGGGATCCCGGACCTGGGCGATGTGCCTGCTGATGCCGCGCCAAGCGTGCTTCTGGAAGAACCTCTGCCCGGTGATGCCGTCCGGACAGCGCAGCAGCGCCAGCGGCCGGCCGACGATGAAGGGGGCGATGCGCGGCCAGACCTGGGCATAGTAGTCGGCCAGCCCCTCCTTGGTGATGCCGTCGTCGGGCCAGTAGAGGCGGTCGGGGTGGGTCAGGGGCACGCGGCGTTTCTGCGGCGGTGGCGCCGCCTTGGCCCCCGCCCTGGTCGGGCCGCTTTCGCGCACCACGTCGGTCGCCGGCTTGTCCTTGCGCAGCCCCCGGAACGAGGCATGGCGCAGAACCCCGTCGGCGGTCCAGGCGCGGAACTCGACCTCGGCCACCAGTTCGGGGCGCACGAAGCGGACCCCGCGCGCCTCGTCGGCGGTCAGCCTGCGGGCGAAGGGGCTTTTGTCGATGCGCATCGCCTCCAGGCGGTTTTTCAGATCCTCGGCCACGCTGGCCGAAAACCCGGTCCCGACGCGGCCGACGTAATCCAGCTTGCCGTCCTCGAAGACGCCCAGCACCAGCGACCCCACCAGTTTCTCGGACGTGGTCGAGGGCAGATAGCCCGCCACCACGAATTCCTGCCGGGCCGAACATTTGGACTTGATCCAGGTCTTGCCCCGGCCGGACCGATAGGGAGCCTGGGCTTCCTTCGAGACGATCCCTTCAAGGCTCAGCCGGCAGGCGTGGCGCAGCACCATCGCGCCGGTTTCCCCGAAATGCGCGCTGAAGCGGATCCGGGCGGGTTCGGGGCCGACCAGATCCTCCAGCATCGCCTTGCGTTCGATCAGCGGCGCCTCGCGCAGATCCTGGCCGTTCAGATACATCAGGTCGAAGACGTAGAAAACATACCGGTCCGTGCGCCCGGCGCTGAGATCGGCTTGCAGGGCCGAGAAGTCAGAAGCCCCCGCCCCGGATCTCGACCACCAGTTCGCCGTCGATGATCGCCTGGTCCGCCGGCAGGGCGCGCAGCGCGGCGGGGATGTCGGGGCCGAAGCGGTCGGTCCAGTCCAGCCCGCTGCGGGTCAGCAGCCGCACCTGCCCGCCCTCCAGCCGCGCCTGCAGGCGGTAGCCGTCGAACTTGACCTCGTGCAGCCATTGCGGACCCGTGGGCGGCGAGGGCTTCAGCGTGGCAAGCGCCGGTTCGATGAAATCGGGCATGGCGGCCGGGCCTGCGTTGCCGCCAGCCGCCTTGGGCCTGGCGCGCGGCTTGCGGGGCGCGGCGGGTTCGGGCTTGGCGGGCCTTGGGGCGTCCGCGCCCTCGCCGGCCACCTCCTCGACGGTGCGGCCGGTCTGTACGGATTCGGGGCGTTCGGCCAGGATGTCGGGGGCCTCCGCCGGCCGGGCCGCGGCATCCTCGGCCTTGATGAGCAGCCAGTTCTCGCGCGTCTCGCCCCGCCTGGGGCGCATCCGCACCAGATGCCAGCGGCCCGACAGCTTTTCCCCCTTCAGCTCGAACTCCAGCTTGCCCTGGGCATAGTCGCCATCGACCGGCGACCATTCGCCCCGGTCCCAGACGATCACCGCGCCCGCGCCGTAGTTGCCCTTGGGGATGGTGCCTTCGAACCCGGCGTAATCCAGCGGGTGATCCTCGACATGGACGGCCAGGCGTTTCTCGCCGGCGACAAGGCTGGGTCCCCGGGTCACCGCCCAGCTTTTCAGCACCCCGTCCATCTCGAGGCGCAGGTCGTAATGCAGCCGGGTCGCGGCGTGCTTCTGGATCACGAAGGACCGCCCGGCCTTGCCCGCCTTGCGGCCGCGCGGCTCGGCGGTCTGCGTGAAGTCGCGCTTGCGGTTATAGGTCCGAAGCCCCGCATCCGATGTGCCCGCCATGACCTAGCCGGCCTTCTTGCTGCCAGGCGACCGGGACGGCGCCTTCCTGCCGCCGCCGCGCGGCTTGCCGCTGCTGCCCGCGCCGCGCCGGTCGGCCTTGCGCCCGCCCATGCCCGCGCTTTCGCGCAGCGCCGCCAGCAGATCGGCGGGGGCCACGAGCTTGGGTTCGGGGCGGGGCTGGATCTTGCGGCCCTCGATCTTGGCCTTGACCAGTTCGGCCAGGGCGGCCTCGTAGCGGTCGTCGAAATCGCGCGGGTCGAAGGTGCCCCGCTTGGTCCTGATGATGTGCTGGGCCAGATCCAGCATCTCGCCCTGGATCGCCAGATCGGGAATGTCGGCGAAAGCCTCGTCGGCGTCGCGCACCTCGTAGTCGTAGTTCAGGGTGGTGGCGATCAGGCCGTTGTCGTGGGCGCGGATCAGCACGGTGCGGACGCGGCGGAACAGGACCGTCTGCGCCAGGGCCGCGACCTTCTTGCCGCGCATCCCCTCGCGGATCAGGACGAAGGCTTCCTCGGCCGCGGCATCGGTGGGCAGCAGGTAATAGGGCTTGTCGAAATAGAGGTCGTCCACGTCGTTGCAGCCGATGAAGGCCGTGACGGACAGGGTCTTGTCGCTGTCGGGCACGGCCGACGCGACCTCGTCGGGATCCAGCACGACGTATTCGCCGGCGCCGATCTCGTATCCCTTGACCTGGTCCTCGCGCTCGACCGGCTCGCCGGTGTCGCTGTCCACGAAGACGCGGCGCAACCGGTTGCCGGTCTTGCGGTTCAGCGTGTGGAAGGCGATCCGCTCGGAGGTCGAGGCGGCGGTATAGAGCCCGACCGGGCAACTGACCTCTCCGATCCTGAGAAAGCCCTTCCAGTTCGCCCTGGCTGCCATGATCCGGCTCCTGCGGTGATGCTGTCGGGAACGGCGGGCCGGGGCGTCCGGTTCCCGCCGGCCCGCCGTTCGGGCCGGCCTGCCGCGCCCCCGCGGGGCGGACGCAAAAGCGGCATCGACGCCCGCATCGTTTCGGGGCAGAGTTCGCCAAAAGAGGAAGCGATCATGACGACGCAGATCCAAGCCATCCGCCTTTCCCGGTTCGGCGGGCCCGAGGTTCTTTCGCTGCAGCCCGTGGACCTGCCGCCCCCCGGCCCCGGAGAGATCCAGCTGCGCCACAGCGCCATCGGTCTGAACTTCATCGACATCTACCACCGCAAGGGCGTCTTTGCCGCGCCCCTTCCCCTGCCCAGCGGCCTGGGGCTGGAAGGCGTGGGCGAGGTGGTGGCCGTCGGCGAGGGGGTGGCGGGCTTTGCGCCCGGCGACCGCGTGGCCTATGTCGGCGGCCCGCCGGGCGGCTATGCGACCGCGCGCAACCTTCCCGCCGCGCGGGCCGTCATGGCGCCCGAGGACATCGACGACACCACCTTGGCGGCGATGATCTTCAAGGGTCTGACCGCCGAGTACCTGATTCACCGCTGCGTGCCGGTGCAGGCGGGCGATGCGGTGCTGTTTCACGCCGCGGCGGGGGGCGTGGGCTCGATCGCCTGCCAGTGGCTGAAGGCCATCGGCGCCGAGGTGATCGGCACGGTGGGTTCCGACGCCAAGGCCGAGACCGCGCGGCGCAACGGCTGCGACCACGTGATCGTCGCCCCTGCGGCCGAGCTTGCCGACCGCGTCCGCCAGATCACCGGCGGCAAGGGTGTCCGCGCAGCCTTCGATTCCGTGGGCGCCGATACCTTCGCCGCCTCGCTGGACAGCCTGGCGCCGCGCGGCATCCTGGTCAGCTTCGGCGAAAGCTCGGGTCCGGTGCCGCCGCTGGCGGTGGGGTCGCTGGGGGCCAAGGGCTCGCTGTTCGTGACCCGCCCCTCGATCGCCCACTATACCGCAGACCCGGCCGAATACCGGGCCGCGGCCCAGCGGCTGTTCGCGGCCATCGCGGACGGCACGCTGGCCGCGCCGCAGGTGGCGACCTATCCGCTGGCCCAGGCCGCGCAGGCCCATGACGCCCTGGAAAGCCGCCGCACCCAGGGGTCGGTCGTGCTGCTGCCCTGAGGCAGGGTTGCGGACACCGGCATGGAGCAGCGGGACACGGCGGTGGTGATCGGCGCCCAAGGCGGCATCGGCGCGGCGCTAGGCGCCGAACTGCGCCGGCGGGGGCTTTTCCAGCGTCATCGGGCTGACGCGGGCCGACCTGGACCTGACCGATCCGGCCAGCGTCGCGCGTGCGGCGAATCACGTGGCAAGGCGGGGCACGCCTGCGCTGATCCTGGTCGCGACGGGGCTTCTGCACGGCCCGGGGCTGCAGCCGGAAAAGACCATCCGGGCCCTGGACCGCGACGCCATGGCGGTGGCTTTCGCCGTCAACGCGATCGGGCCGGCCCTGGTGCTGCGCCATTTCCTGCCGCTGATGCCCAGGGACCGCAGGGCGGTCTTTGCCGTGCTGTCGGCCAGGGTGGGCAGCATCGCCGACAACCGGCTGGGCGGCTGGTATTCCTATCGCGCCTCGAAGGCGGCGCTGAACCAGATCATCCGCACCGCCGCGGTGGAACTGCGCCGCAGCCATCCCCGCGCGATCTGCGCTGCCTTCCATCCGGGGACCGTTGCCACCCGGCTATCGGACGGCTTTGCCAAGACCGGCCTGCAGGTCCAGCACCCGCACGAGGCCGCGACCGCCCTTCTGGACAGCATCGAGCGTCTGGATCCCGCGGACAGCGGGGCCTTCCTGGACCGCTTCGGCAGGCCGATCCCCTGGTAGGGGACCAGCCGCAGCCGGCGCGCATCAGCCGGGCGCGCTGTCGGTATCGACATGGACCACCACCGACATGCCGGGCCGCAGATCCTCGGTCCGGGGCTGGGTGCGGTCTATGGCGATGCGCACGGGCAGGCGCTGCGCGATCTTGGTGAAGTTCCCGGTGGCGTTGGTGGGCGCCAGCAGGCTGTATTCCGACGCCGTCGCAGGCGAGAAGGATTCCACCCGCCCGGTGAAGTCCACGTCGGGGATGGCATCGACGGTGAAATGCACGATCTCGCCCTCGCGCAGGCCGGTCAGGCTGGTTTCCTTGAAGTTCGCGATCACCCAAGTGTCCGTGCCCACATGCGAGACGAGCGCGCTTCCCGGCGTCACGTACTGGCCGACCCGGACCCCGATCTGCCCCAGCTGCCCCTTGGCCGGCGCCCGGATCACGGTGTTGTCCAGCTCGATCCGGGCCAGTTCGACCGCAGCCTGGGCGGCGGAAATGTCGGCCTGGCGCGACTGCAGGGCCACGCGCGCCGACTTCACCGATTCCCGCTGCACATCGACCTGGGCCTCGGCCTGGGTGACCGCCGCCTCGGCCTGTTGCAGCGACAGTTCGGACTGTTCGGCCGCCGACTGCGAGGCCACGCCGCGCGTGCGCAGTTCTTCCGCCCGGTTCCAGTTGGTCCGGGCCGTCGTCAGAGCCGATCGCGCGGCCTCGACGCCCGCCTCGTCGGCCCGCAGCACCGCCTCGGCCGAGGCGACGTCCTGGGTGGCGACCTCCATCGCGGCGCGGGCCGCGGCCAGTTGCGCCTCGGCCTGGGCCAGCTTCTGGCGCGCGATGCGGTCGTCGATGCGGGCGATCACGTCGCCGGCCTCGACCTCCTGGAAGTCGGTGGCTTCCACCGCCGCCACGTAGCCCGCGACCTGGGGCGCGATCGAGGTGACCTTGCCGCGCACATAGGCGTTCTCGGTCGTGGGTTCGGCCGGCTGGAAGGGCGGCAGGTGCCAGGCGTACAGCAGCAGCAGCACGCCCGCGATCCCGATCACCACGGCGATTGCGGTCGGCAGCAGGTTCTCTTTCTTCATGCGTTCACATCCGGTTCTGCCTGAGGCGCGAAGCGCTGCGCCAGCCGGTCGCGCAGCATGTGCAGGACCAGGGCAACGGCAGCGGCAAGGGCGATCAGGGCGGTCAGAAAATAGGCGTCGTTATAGGCCATGACGCTGGCCTGGGCGGTGGCTTCCTGCGCGATCTGCGCGGCGGCCTGGGCGGTGCGGGAGGCGGCGTCGGGAAGCTGCGTGGCAAGCGCCGAGGCGCGCTCCGCAAGGGCCTGCGCCGTCGGCCCGTCGCCGGCCGCGAACTGTTCGACAAGGGCCGCGTAATGGGCCGCCTGGCGGTAGTTGATGAAGGTCGTGAACAGCCCCGACCCCAGCACCCCGCCCAGCGACTGGGTCGAGATGAACACGATCACGAAGGACAGCAGGTATTGCGGCCCCCGCGCAAGCGCCGACAGCAGGCCCGCCAGCATCGCCGGCGGCAGGAACAGCATCCCCGCGAAGGCGATCAGCGACTGGCTTACGATCATCTGCTCGGGGCGGGTGGCGACTGTGGACTGCGCGTCCATCAGCGCGCCCGTGGCGATCAGCAGCAGCGCGATCAGGTGCAGGACAGGCACGCGGTCGGCCCGCATCCAGGCGATGCAGGCCAGCCCCCCCAGCAGGCTTGCGCCGACGATGATCGCGAACAGCCCCGTCATCTGCGAGGGCGCAAGTCCCAGCGTCTGGAACATCCGCGGGGCGCCCGCGCTCTGTTCCGACAGGACCAGCCGGAACAGGAACAGCGTCGCGGTCAGATGCAGCATCGCCGGGCTGGCCAGCCAGCGGATGTCCAGGATCGGCGCCTGGCGGTTCAGCTCCACCACCACCGCAAGCGCCAGCGACGCGACCGAGGCCGCCAGCAGGATCCCGATCCAAGGCATGTCGGTCCAGTAGTGGATCGGCCCCATCACGAAGCCGATGGTCAGCCCCCCGAAGCCGAAGCCGATCAGCAGGAAGCTGAGGAAGTCCAGCGACTGGATGACCTTCATGCGCGGCACCGGGCGCAGCGGCAGCCGAAAGACCAGCATCAGCGACACCATCGCCATGCCAAGCGCGGTCAGGTGGATGCCCGTCAGCCCGCCGTCGCCGATCAGCGCGGGCGAGACGACGCGCGCCAAGGTCGGCCCCGACATCATCACCGCCATCGCCAGCGGCAGGCCAAGGCGCATCTTCCACTGCTGGGACAGCGGCTCCAGCATGTACATGAAGCCCAGCGTGGACATCGGCGCCGCCGCCGCCCCCGACAGCGCCTGAAGCACCACCGCGGATCTGAAGTCGGTGATCCAGACCGAGGCGATCGCCACCACCACATAGGCGATGATGCCGATTTCGGCAAAGCGGCGCAGCCCGAACTGCGTGCGGACCTTGATCAGCAGCAGCGGCAGCGAGGCGCGGGGGATCATGTAGGCCGCCATCAGCCAGCTGGCCTGGGTGGTGGTGATGCCCAGATCGCCGGCGACCTGCGGGATGTTGGCCGACACGAAGCCCTGCCCCAGGCCCTGGGACAGCGCCAGCATCACGGCCGCGCCCATATAGGCCAGGGCCTGGGGCAGCGGCAGCGGCGGGTGGACCACCGGCGCGGGCGCGGCCGGGGTCGAGGCGGGGGATGCTTCGGTCATTGGCGCTCCAGCCTGGCGATGTTTGCGGCGATGCGATCCAGCACGCTTTGCGCAACTTCCAGATCCCCCGGCGGGATCCCGGCGATCAGGTCGGCGCGCATCTGGCGGGTGAACTCGACGATCTCGTTGTCGCGACCGCGGGGGGTCAGGAACAGGGCGTTCTTGCGCCCGTCGCCCGGCGCCGGGCGGCGCTCGACGAAGCCGGCGCGTTCCAGGGCGTCGATCTGGCGCTTCAGCGTCGGCGCCTCGATGTCGAGGGCGGCGGCCAGTTCGGCCTGGGTCGCCCCGTCCATGCGCGACAGGGCGGTCAGCGCCCGGGCACGCGACAGCGTCAGCCCCACCGCCTCGGCGCGGGCGTCATAGCCGCGCCGCAAAAGCCGCATCAGGTGCATCAGGGTGTCGAAGAAGTGGGGCGAATGGGGCATGGGGGGATCCTTGGGTGCTTAGCTAGCTAAGGATCGGGCCGCGCCGCGTCAAGGCCCGCTTGGGGCGCTGTCTTCCATCATTTGCAGCCTCAATGCCCGAGCCGCGGCGAGATGATGAGGATCCTGCGGTCGGCCCTTTCGCCGCCCTCGCCCCCCGGCTGCGGCAGGGGCCGGACCTCGACCGCCGGGCGGCTGGCGTGCAGGACGTCCAGCATGTCGGGAAAGCCGCTTGCCACCTCGGGCATGCCGGCGATCTCGTAGGCGGTCTGACCGACCGCCGCGTAATGAACCACCGTGCCGCCCTGCCGGGTCAGCCGGGCCGCGAAGAACGCGCAGGATATCAGGCATTCGTCGCCGATGCGGCGCGATTCTGCCGGTCCTGGCCCCTCGTTGCGCGGCATCCATCAGCCGGATCGTCAGCCGTTCGGGGGCAAGGGGCCGCTGCATGTACCGGGCCAGGGTCGAGGCCAGGTGAAATTCAAGGTCCGCCGACAGCGCGACCTGGCTTTCGCGCATCCCTTCGACCACAAGATCCCGAGCGGCGGAAAGGTAGGTGTCCATCATGAAGTCCTCGACATCAAGGTGACAGAAACGGGTCGTCCGATCAGGAAAATTGTGCCGCAGCGCCGCCGCAGGTCAAGCCCCCTTGCTGCCGGACCAGGCGTGAAATCACGAAATTTCGCATGGTCTTTCATGGCCTTGGCAGCATCCTTGGGCAAGTGCCAACAATCTTGCAAGGACCCTCTTGAAATCGGCAGCGGTTGTGCCAATTCATAGGCCGCGCGATGCCGAAGCCGGGTCGCGCACCCCGCCCGGCCTTAGGGGCCGGCGCGGAGGAACCGCTCGACGATCTGTTTGTCCATGAGGAAAACGATATGACGTTCCGTCCACTCCAAGACCGCATTCTGGTCCGCCGCATCGATGCCCAGGAAAAGACCGCAGGCGGGCTGATCATCCCCGACACCGCCAAGGAAAAGCCGCAGGAGGGCGAAGTCCTGGCCGTCGGCACCGGCCTGCGCGATGACAAGGGCGAGCTGATCCCGCTCGCGGTCGGGGTTGGGGACCGCATCCTGTTCGGGAAATGGTCCGGCACCGAGATCCGCCTGGATGGCGAGGATCTGCTGATCATGAAGGAAAGCGACGTCCTGGGCGTGCTGGACACGCCGGCGGTCGCGAAGGCCGCCTGATCCGACGACTGCCGCTCAGAGAGGAGTGAACCGAAATGGCTGCGAAAGAAGTGAAGTTCAACACGGATGCGCGCGACCGGATGCTTCGGGGCGTGAACATTCTTGCGGATGCGGTGAAGGTGACGCTGGGGCCGAAGGGCCGCAACGTGGTGATCGACAAGTCCTTCGGGGCGCCGCGGATCACCAAGGACGGGGTTTCGGTCGCCAAGGAGATCGAGCTGGCCGACAAGTTCGAGAACATGGGCGCGCAGATGGTGCGCGAAGTGGCCTCGCGCACCAATGACGAGGCCGGCGACGGCACCACCACCGCCACGGTTCTGGCCCAGGCGATCGTCAAGGAAGGCATGAAGGCGGTGGCCGCCGGCATGAACCCGATGGATCTGAAGCGCGGCATCGACCTGGCGACCTCGAAGGTGGTCGAGGCGATCAAGGCCGCCGCCCGCCCGGTCAGCGACAGCGACGAGGTGGCGCAGGTGGGCACCATCTCGGCCAACGGCGAGGCCCAGATCGGCCGCTTCATCGCCGACGCGATGCAGAAGGTCGGCAACGAGGGTGTCATCACCGTCGAGGAAAACAAGGGCATGGAGACCGAGGTCGAGGTGGTCGAGGGGATGCAGTTCGACCGCGGCTATCTGTCGCCCTATTTCGTGACCAACCCCGACAAGATGGTGGCCGAGCTCGAGGACGCCTACATCCTGCTGCACGAGAAGAAGCTGTCGTCGCTGCAGCCGATGGTGCCGCTGCTGGAGGCGGTGATCCAGTCGGGCAAGCCGCTGGTGATCGTGGCCGAGGACGTCGAGGGCGAGGCCCTGGCCACGCTGGTCGTCAACAAGCTGCGCGGCGGGCTGAAGATCGCCGCCGTCAAGGCCCCGGGCTTCGGGGATCGGCGCAAGGCCATGCTGCAGGACATCGCCATCCTGACCGGCGGCCAGGTCATCAGCGAGGACCTGGGCATGAAGCTGGAGAATGTCGGCATCGACATGCTGGGCCGCGCCAAGAAGGTGTCGATCAACAAGGACAACACCACCATCGTCGACGGCGCCGGCGACAAGGCCGAGATCGAGGCCCGCGTCAGCCAGATCCGCCAGCAGATCGAGGAGACCACCTCGGACTACGACCGCGAGAAGCTGCAGGAGCGGGTGGCCAAGCTGGCCGGCGGCGTGGCCGTCATCCGCGTCGGCGGCATGACCGAGGTCGAGGTCAAGGAGCGCAAGGACCGCGTGGACGACGCGCTGAACGCCACCCGCGCGGCCGTGCAGGAAGGCGTGGTCGTGGGCGGCGGCGTGGCCCTGGTGCAGGGCGGCAAGGTGCTGGACGGGCTGACGGCGGCCAACAGCGACCAGGAAGCCGGCATCGCCATCGTGCGCCGCGCCCTGGAAGCGCCGATGCGCCAGATCGCCGAGAACGCCGGCGTGGACGGCGCGGTGGTCGCGGGCAAGGTGCGCGAATCCAGCGACAAGGCCTTCGGCTTCAACGCCCAGACCGAGGAATACGGCGACATGTTCAAGTTCGGCGTGATCGACCCGGCCAAGGTGGTGCGCACCGCGCTCGAGGACGCGGCTTCGGTCGCGGGCCTCTTGATCACCACCGAGGCGATGATCGCCGAGAAGCCCGAGCCCAAGGCCGCCGCCGGCGGCATGCCCGACATGGGCGGCATGGGCGGCATGATGTAAGCCGCCCCCACACCACACACTCCCGAAGGGCGCCCCCGAAAGGCGCCCTTTTCCATGCCCGCTAACCATCCCTTCAGACCTGCGCGGTAAGGAAGGGGGGAACGGCTTGACGGCGTTACGCTCATGCCATGGGACATCTTGACAGCCGGAGGCTTCCGCGTCATCGTATCAACAGGTTTTGAGATGTTGATGCGATGGACGAACCTCACGCCCTGACTGCCCTTGCCGCCCTGGCGCAGGAGACGCGGCTGCGCGTGGTGCGGCTGCTGGTTCGGGCGGGACCGGACGGCATGGCCGCCGGGGCGATCGGCGCGGCCCTTGGCGGGGCCACCACCTCGCGGCTGTCCTTCCACCTGAGCCATCTGGAACATGCCGGGCTGATCCGGTCGCGGCGCGAGGGGCGCTTCGTCATCTACAGCGCCGCCTATCCGGCCCTGGCGGGCCTGGTGGGCTTCCTGATGCAGGACTGCTGCCAGGGCCATCCCGAGATCTGCGCCCCTGCCGTCGCCGCCCTGGGCGGCGGCTGCCACCCTGCCCCCACCGAAAGCGCCTGACCATGGATGTCGTCATCTACCACAACCCCGCCTGCGGCACCTCGCGCAACACGCTGGCGATGATCCGCAACGCCGGGATCGAGCCGCATGTCGTCGAATACCTGAAATGCCCGCCCTCGCGCGCCATGCTGGAACGGCTGATCGCGCGCATGGGCATCGCGCCGCGCGACCTGCTGCGCCAGAAGGGCACGCCATACGACCAGCTTGGCCTGCACGACCCGTCCCTGTCCGATGCGGCGCTGATCGACGCGATGATGGCGCACCCGATCCTGATCAACCGCCCCATCGTGGTCAGCCCGCGGGGCGTGCGGCTCTGCCGCCCGTCCGAGCAGGTGCTGGACCTGCTGCCGCCGCAACAGGCCGCCTTCACCAAGGAGGATGGCGAGCAGGTCGTGGATGCCCAGGGCAACCGCACCCGCTCTGCCTGACCAGGGGACATCGCCATGAATGCTGCACGACCGGCCCGCCGGCTTTCCGTCCTCGACCGATACCTGACGCTGTGGATCTTTGCGGCGATGGCCTTGGGCATCGCGCTCGGGACGGTCTTCACCGGCCTGCCGGATGCCCTGAACGCCATGTCGGTCGGCTCGACCAACATCCCGATCGCCATCGGCCTGATCCTGATGATGTATCCGCCGCTGGCGAAGGTGCGCTACGAGGAGCTGCACCGGGTCTTTGCCGACAAGCGCGTGCTGCTGCTGTCGCTGGTGCAGAACTGGATCATCGGCCCGGTGCTGATGTTCGCGTTGGCGGTGATCTTCCTGCGCGACAGCCCGGAATACATGACCGGGCTGATCCTGATCGGGCTGGCGCGCTGCATCGCCATGGTGCTGGTCTGGAACCAGCTTGCGCGCGGCGACAACCAGTATGTCGCGGGGCTGGTGGCCTTCAACTCGATCTTCCAGATCCTGTTCTTTTCCACCTATGCCTGGCTGTTCCTGACCGTCCTGCCGCCCCTGTTCGGGCTTGAGGGCAGCGTCATCGACGTGAGCTTCCGGACCGTCACCGAGGCCGTGCTGATCTACCTGGGCCTGCCGTTCCTGGCGGGGTTCCTGACCCGGCGCGTCCTGATCGCGCGCAAGGGGGCCGATTGGTATCGGGACGTGTTCCTGCCCAGGATCAGCCCGATCACGCTGGCGGCGCTGCTGTTCACCATCGTCGCGATGTTCAGCCTCAAGGGCGGCGACGTGGTGGCGCTGCCGCTGGATGCGCTGCGGATCGCGGTGCCGCTGGTGCTGTATTTCGCCATCCAGTTCCTGCTGAGCTTCGCCCTGGGCCGGCTGATCGCCCGGGACTATCCCCGCACCACCGCCATCGCCTTCACCGCGGCCGGCAACAACTTCGAACTGGCGATTGCCGTGGCCATCGCGGCCTATGGCCTGGCCTCGCCCGTGGCCTTCGCCGCCGTGATCGGCCCCTTGGTCGAGGTGCCGGTGCTGATCCTGCTGGTGAATGTCGCCCTGCGGCTTGGCAGCCGCTGGTTTTCCGAAGACGTGGCGCTGAAGAAGGCCCGCGCCTGATCCCGGCAGGCCGGGCGCGGCGCCATCGGCCTATTCCTGATACAGGACAGTGTAGAGGGTGATGGCGGCCGGTGAGCCGGGCTCGACCTGCGTGCTGCCCCGGGCCAGCAGCCAGCCGTCCGGGCGCTGCAACTCGGCCACGATCTGCCGGGGCGAGGATGTCTCGGCCAGGGGCAGGGCAAGGGCAAGCCTTGCCGTTCCCCTGCCCCCGTCGCTGTCCAGCCTGGCGATTTCCGTCATGGGCCGGTCGGCGGGCGCGTCCAGATAGACGACCAGCCGCCCCTTGGGAATAGGTCCGCCGCCCTCGAAGCCGATGGTGACATCGACAGGATGCGACGCCGCCGTGCCGGACCATCCCGGCCCCACAGCCGCGGCCGCGACCGCGGCGGCGGCCAGCAGGATCGTCCGGCGGTCTGCAAGCCGCGTCATCCCCGTTTCCCTTCAGGCGCTTGCGGCATGGGACGACGGATCCCGCCCCATGCCGCTGGTTCAGACGATGTAGAAGTCCTGGGCCGACAGGTCCAGATCCGCGCCCAGCCGCGCGAACCTGACCGCCTCGGCCTGCCCCGAGCCGTCCGCGTCGTAGGACAGCAGACCGTCGTCGCTGTCATAGAGGATGCGGTCGTCCGCATCCAGTGCGCTGCCGGTCGAACTGCTGCGGAAGGTTCCGAAGGCCAGCGCCCCCAGATCGCCGATCGCGTCGAACACGTCCCGGGCCAGAAGGATCAGGTCGTCGGCCACGTCGAAGTCGCGGATCCGGTCGATGGCGCCGTCGCCCAGGGCGGTGGAAAAGCGGAAGCTGTCCTCGCCCGCGCCGCCGATCAGCACATCCGCGCTCAGGCCCCCGTCCAGAAGGTCGGCTCCGGCCCCGCCGCGCAGGCTGTCCTGTCCTGCGACGCCCGGCTGGACGGGTTCGGGCGGGAATTCGACCGACACGTTCAGCTCGTAGGTCGAGCCCTCGGGAACCGAGGCGGACCAGCCGTTGCCCGGCGCATCGGGCGACCAGCTTCCTTCGACGATGTAGTAGGTGCCGGTTTCCGCGACGGTGAAGACGGTCGAGGAATCGCGGTTGCTGGTCGATCCCGGATCGCCGCCGCCATCGTCGTTTTCGGCGACGATGTTGCCCTCGCTGTCCAGCAGCCTCACCCAGCTGTCATGGACATTGGGATCGGCGATGCCGTCGATGTCGATCGTGATCAGCGTTCCGGCGGCCAGGTCGATCCGGTAATAGCCAGCCTCGCCGGTGCCCGTGGCATTGACCGTGGTGTGCAGGACGGTGGTGGAATCGAAGATGTCCGGGTCCGCGGTCAGCGAGAAGTTGTCAGACAGGTCGAAAGCCGTCTCGACCGAGGTGTTGGTCGCGTCCGCCCCCAGCGTGGCATAGCCGCTGCCCAGGCCCGGGCGCGGCACGGCCTGGCCCTGGTCGGCGAAGTCGCCCAGCAGCGTGTCGTCGCCGCGCGCGCCCTGCAGGTCGTCGTCGCCGCCCTGCCCGATCAGCAGGTTGGCGCCCGAATTCCCGTCCAGCCGGTCGCCCGAGCCCGAACCCGAGACATTCTCGATCGACAGGTAGGTGTCGCCCTCCGATCCGCCGAGGCCCAGCCCGACCCGCACGCCGGCCGAGGCATCGGCATAATCCGCGGTGTCGCGCCCCGCGCCGCCCGCCAGCGTGTCGCGGCCTGCGCCGCCGGACAGGGTGTCGTCGCCTGATCCCCCCGAAAGCCGGTTGGCCGCGTCGTTGCCGATGATGGTATCGTCGTAGAACGAGCCCTCGGCATTCTCGAGCCCGGCCAGGATGTCGTGGCGGATGACGGTGCCCCGCCCGACGATCTGCACCGGCCCGTCGGCGTCGCCGCCGCGGGCGGAACCCGCGGCAAGGTCGATCCTGACCGCCGCCGAACTGCCGGCGTAAACCACCGTGTCGCTTCCCGCGCCGCCGTCCAGGTAATCCTGCCCCGATCCGCCGATGAGCGTGTCGTTGCCGGCTTCGCCATACAGGATGTCGCCGTCAGCGCCGCCATCCAGCAGGTCGTTGCCGGCCCGGCCGCTGAAATAGTCGCCGCCGCCCTGGCCGCGGAAGTGGTTCGCCGCCGCCGTGCCGATGAAGCGGTCAAGCCGGTCGTCGGACCCGATCAGGTTCTCGATGCCGTAGAAGGTGTCGCCTGACGCCGTGCCGCCGCTGGCCACGTTGGTTTCCAGGTTGACCAGCAACTGGAAGGGACTCTCCCGGCTGAAATCCACGGTGTCGCTGCCGGCGCCGCCGCGGAACACGTCGACCCCGTCCTGGCCCATCATCAGGTCGTCGCCGTTGCCGCCGTCCAGGGTGTCGTTCCCGGCGCCGCCGAAGATGGTGTCGTCGCCGTTCCCGCCATAAAGCGCGTCCGCCCCGTCATCGCTTTCGGTCTGGTCCTCCAGATCCGCCACCGCGATGGTGTTGTTCACGTCGCGGCTGGCCAGCGAATCCCGCCCGCCGACGATCAGATCGTCGCCGCCAAGGCCGAAGATGGTGTTGCCGCCGGCGCCGCCGTCCAGGCTGTTGCTGCCCTGATCGCCCAGCAGGATGCTGGCCAGGGGCGTGCCGCCGCTGCCGGCGGGCAGGCCGTCGTCGTCGCGGCCGGGGCCGACCGGGGTCGCGCCGGAATAGACGATGGTCTCGACATTCGCGACCGGGCGCAGGGTCAGCCCTTCGGCCAGGACGATGATGGTGTCGTTACCGCCGTCCGCGGTCTCGCGCACGATGTCGCTGGCGGAATCCACGAAATAGACGTCGTCGCCGCCGTTTCCGGCCATGCGGTCGGCGCCGCCGCGCCCGTCGAGGACGTTGGCCCCGTCGTTGCCGATCAGGATGTCGGCGTAGCGGCTGCCGATGCCGCCCTCGATGCGGTAGCCGGTCTGGTCGGCGTTGTGGCCGGCAAAGATCGACACGTTGTTGCTGTGGCCGTTCACGCTGGAGAACTGGCCGGCGCGCAGATCCAGGATGGTGCCCGCGGTCGAGCCCGAGAAGTCGATCGTGTCGTTGCCGCCGGTGTCGTGGATGACGAAGCCGATGTCGCGCTGCGGCCCCGTCGAGGCCAGCCTGAAGCCGGGGCTGGTGCTGTTGAAGCCGTAAACGTCGTCGCCGGTGTTGAGCTCGATCGTCTGATAGACGCGTTCCCCGTCAGGCCCCAGCGTCGAGAAGAACCGGCGGATCACCGCCTCGACATCCGCCATCAGCGGGGTCACGGCCGACCAGCGGCTTTCCTCGCCCACGTCGATGCCGTCGAAATAGGACATGACGCTGTATTGCTGGCGGTCATAGATCCAGGTCGCGTTGTTCAGATAGTTGATCTGCACCCCGCCCGGACCGCTGTAATTGTAAAGGCCGGGATGGTTCAGGCCGAACTCGTGGCCGAACTCGTGGACGAAGGAATCGAACACGTAGCCGCCCGGCTCGGTCAGGTCGGGCTCGGTGTCGTGGAACCGCTGGCCGATGCTGACGAAGCGGTTGCTGGAAAAGGCGCTGCCGTCGTTGCGTTCGCCCAGTTCGGGGCTGACCACCTGCATCCAGTCGGTGCTGCGGTCGAAGGGGGCGTCATCGACCACCTCGAACCGCAGCGGCGTGACCGAAGACCACATCGTCAAGGCGCCGACGGCGGCCGCCTTGTAGTCGGGATGGTTGTTCAGTTCGTGGACGTTGATCCGCAGCGGCTCGGCGGCGATGGCGGGGGTCAGGCTGCGGTTCAGCGCGCCCAGATAGTCCAGGAAGGCCTCGTAATCCTCGCTCTTGCCATAGGGATTGTCCGGGGTCTGGTCGTTGACCCACCATTCTTCATCGGTGCGGATGGATGTCGGCATGGTCTGGCTCTCCCTGTTGGTCAACTCTTGATGGTTCCGGCAGCGCGGCCCGGTGCCGCGCCGGCTGGCTGCGCCGGCGGGCCGAGGCTCTCACTTCAGTTGATGATGGTCCGGGGGATGCAACCTGTCCACGATTCACGGCCGCGTGTGCGGCGTGGATTTTCTGCCTATCTTCAAGAACGTGCCGGCCGCCCGTCCAAGCAAGGGCGGTTTTCCGCCTGCCGGTCCCGCCCGGTCGGCATCATTCGGCGCATGATCTTTGGCAAGGGAACCATGAACGAAACCATGAAACGGCCGCTGAGAAGGCTTCAACCGCAGGATGACGTTGCGCGCCGCCGCATCGGTAAGCGAGGCTGACCTTGATTCCCGCGCCTCGATCGGCCATGAGCGGAGGGTCGCGGTCTTTGCCGGTGGAGCATCCTGCCCCATCCGGTATATGATCGGGAAATACGCACCGCGAACCTTCGGGATGAAACGCGGTCACGACATCAACAGAGAGCGATAAGGAATCACTCGCATGAAACACCTGTCCCGGGGACTTCTGGCCGTCTCCGCCCTGGCGCTGACGACGGCCTTCGTCGAAGCCAAGACCTTCGTCTATTGCTCGGAAGCCTCGCCCGAGGGCTTCGACCCCTCGCCCTATACCGCCGGCACCACCTTCGACGCCTCGGGCCATCCGATCTACAACCGCCTGACCGAGTTCAAGAAAGGCACCACCGAGATCGAGCCGGGCCTGGCCGAAAGCTGGGAAGTGTCGGAAGACGGCACCGAATACACCTTCAAGCTGCGCCAGGGCGTCAAGTTCCACGCCAACGACCGCTTCACGCCGACGCGCGACTTCAATGCCGACGACGTGATCTTCTCGTTCCAGCGGCAGGGCGATCCGAACCACCCCTGGCACCAGTACATTCCCGGCGTCACCTATGAATACTATACCTCGATGGACATGCCGAACCTGGTGAAGTCCATCGAGAAGATCGACGACTACACCGTGAAGTTCACCCTGAACCGTCCGGAAGCGCCGTTCCTGGCCAACATCGCCATGCCCTTCGCGTCGATCGTGTCCAAGGAATACGCCGACACGCTGGACGCGGCGGGCGCCAAGGAGGACCTGAACAACGCCCCCATCGGCACCGGTCCGTTCCGCTTCGTGGCCTATCAGAAGGACGCGGTGATCCGCTACCAGAAGAACGCCGACTACTGGGGCGAGGCGCCCAAGATCGACGACCTGATCTTCGCGATCACGCCCGACCCCTCGGTGCGCCTGCAGAAGCTGAAGGCCGGCGAATGCCACCTGATGCCCTATCCCTCGCCCGCCGACCTGGATTCGATCCGGGCCGACGACAGCCTGAAGATGGACGAACAGCCGGGCCTGAACGTGGGCTATCTGGCCTACAACACCACCGTCGCGCCCTTCGACAATCCGAAGGTCCGCAAGGCGCTGAACATGGCCATCAACAAGGAGGCCATCATCGACGCCGTCTTCCAGGGCGCCGCCGAACCCGCCAAGAACCCGATCCCGCCCACCATGTGGTCCTATAACGACGCCATCGAGGACGATCCCTACGATCCCGAAGCCGCCAAGGCCATGCTGGAGGAGGAAGGCGTCACCGACCTGTCGATGAACATCTGGGCCATGCCGGTCCAGCGGCCCTACATGCCCAACGCCCGCCGCACCGCGGAACTGATGCAGGAAGACCTGTCCCGGATCGGCGTCAATGCCGAGATCGTCTCCTACGAATGGGGCGAATACCTGCAGAAGTCGATGGAGGCCGGCCGCGACGGCGCGGTGATCCTGGGCTGGACCGGCGACAACGGCGATCCCGACAACTTCCTGTCGGTGCTTCTGTCGTGCGAGGCCGCCCAGGAAGGCGGCGCCAACCGGGCCTTCTGGTGCAACGAGGAGTTCTCGGACCTGCTGCGGCAGGCCAAGGTGACCGCGGACCAGGAGGAACGCACCCGGCTCTACGAACAGGCCCAGGTGATCTTCAAGGACCAGGCGCCCTGGCTGACCATCGCCCATTCGACGCAATACGTGCCGATGCGGTCCGAGGTGACGGGCTTCGTCATGAGCCCGCTGGGCGACTTCACCTTCGAAGGCGTGGATCTGGCCGAATAGGCCCGCACCGCACCGTCTGACAAGCGGACGCGCGGGCCGAAAACCCGCGCGTTCCCCAAGGGACAAGGCACATGGTCCGCTTCCTTCTTTCCAGACTGCTCTACCTGATCCCCACCTTCCTGGGCATCACCATCATCGCCTTCAGCTTCGTCCGCATCCTGCCGGGCGATCCTGTGCTGCTGATGGCGGGAGAGCGCGGCGTCACCCCGGAACGCCATGCCGAACTCAGCGCGCAACTGGGCTTCGACCAGCCGATCGTGATGCAGTATCTCGACTTCCTGGGACGCCTTCTGCAGGGCGATCTGGGTAATTCGCTGGTCACCAAACGGCCGGTTCTGGACGAATTCCTGGCGCTGTTCCCGGCGACGCTGGAACTGGGCCTCTGCGCGATCGTCATCGCCACGCTGATCGGCGTGCCGGTGGGCGTGCTGGCCGCGATCAAGCGCGGCAGCTGGTTCGACCAGGTGTCGATGACGGCGGCCCTGGTGGGCTTCTCGATGCCGATCTTCTGGTGGGGCCTGCTGCTCATCATCTTCTTTTCGGGCATCCTGGGCTGGACGCCCGTCTCGGGCCGCATCAGCCTGATGTATTACTTCCCCGAAGGCACCGGCTTCATGCTGATCGACAGCCTGATGTCGGGACAGGAGGGCGCCTTCACCTCGGCGCTCAGCCACCTGATCCTGCCCTCGGTCGTGCTGGCCACGATCCCGCTGGCGGTGATCGCGCGCCAGACCCGGTCGGCCATGCTGGAGGTGATGGGCGAGGATTACGTGCGCACCGCCCGCGCCAAGGGGATGCCGTCGCGCCGGGTGATCGGCGTGCACGCGCTGCGCAACGCGATGATCCCGGTGGTGACCACCATCGGCCTGCAGATCGGCGTGCTGATCGCCGGGGCCATCCTGACCGAGACGATCTTCAGCTGGCCCGGCATCGGCAAGTGGATGATCGATTCCATCTCGCGGCGGGACTATCCGGCGGTGCAGTCGGGCCTGCTGCTGATCGCCGGGCTGGTGATGGCGGTGAACCTGCTGGTCGATCTGACCTATGGCCTCATCAACCCGAGGATCCGCGCATCATGACCCAGGCCGCCCCCCTGTCCACAGCCGCGATCCGCCGCCAGATGCTGGCCGAGTTCTGGTTCTATTTCCGCCAGAACCGCGGCGCCGTGGCCGGGCTGTTCATCTTCGTCCTGCTGGTCCTGACCGCGGTCCTGGCCCCCCTCCTGGCGCCGCACGACCCGACGATGCAATACCGCGACGCCTTCCTGCTGCCCCCCGTCTGGCAAGAGGGCGGCCGGCCCGAATTCCTGCTGGGCACCGACGCGGTCGGGCGGGACATGCTGTCGCGGCTGATCTTCGGCGCGCGCTATTCGCTGTTCATCGGCATCGTCGTGGTGTCGATCGCCCTGGTCGGCGGCGTCGTCATCGGCCTGATCGCGGGCTTCTTCCGCGGCTGGGTCGATGCGGTCATCATGCGCGTGATGGACGTGATCCTGGCCTTTCCGTCGCTGCTGCTGGCGCTTGTGCTGGTGGCCGTGCTGGGGCCGGGGCTGACCAACGCGATGATCGCCATCGCCATCGTCTATCAGCCCCATTTCGCCCGCCTGACCCGCGCCGCGGTGATGGGGGAAATGCAGCGCGAATACGTTGTCGCCGCACGCGTGGCGGGGGCGGGCAACCTGCGGCTGATGTTCAGGACCATCCTGCCCAACTGCCTGGGGCCGCTGATCGTGCAGGCAACGCTGTCCTTTTCCTCGGCGGTGCTGGATTCCGCGGCGCTTGGCTTCCTGGGGATGGGCGCGCAGCCGCCCGCGCCGGAATGGGGGACCATGCTGGCCGAGGCGCGCGAATTCATCCTGCGCGCCTGGTGGGTGGTGACCCTGCCCGGCCTGGCCATCCTGGTCTCGGTCCTGGCGATCAACATGATGGGCGACGGCTTGCGCGACGCGCTTGACCCGAAGCTGAAGCGGAGCTGATGCCATGTCCCTGCTGACCATCCGCAACCTGACGGTCCGCTTCGCCACCGCCACCGGCAGCTTCACCGCCGTGGACGGGGTCGATCTTTCGGTGGACCGGGGCGAGGTCCTGGCCATCGTCGGCGAGATCCGGGTCCGGCAAGTCGGTGTCGATGCTGGCGGTGATGGGGCTTCTGCCCGACACCGCGACCGTCACCGCCGATGAGATGACCTATGATGGCCAGGACATGCTGGCGATGACCGAGGCGCAGCGGCGCCGCCTGATCGGGCGCGAGATCACGATGATCTTCCAGGAACCCGTGGCCTCGATGAACCCGTCCTTCACCGTCGGCTTCCAGATCGAGGAGGTCCTGCGCCTGAACCTGGGCCTGTCGGCCCGCGCCGCCCGGCAGCGCGCCCTGGAGCTGTTCCGCGCCGTCGGCATCCCCGACCCCGAGGAGAAGCTGAAGTCCTATCCCCACCAGATGTCGGGCGGGCAGTGCCAGCGGGTGATGATCGCCATCGCCATCGCCTCGAACCCCCGGCTGCTGATCGCGGACGAACCCACGACCGCGCTCGACGTGACCATCCAGAAGCAGATCTTGGATCTGCTGATGGCCCTGCAAGAGGATTACGGCATGGGCCTGATCCTGATCACCCATGACATGGGCGTGGTGGCCGAAACCGCCGACCGCGTGGTGGTCCAGTACAAGGGCCGCAAGATGGAGGAGGCCGACGTGCTGGACCTGTTCGAGAACCCCAAAAGCCCCTATACCCGCGCGCTGCTGTCGGCGCTGCCGGAACACGCGACCGGCGACCGGCTGCCCACCGTGTCCGACTTCTTCGACGCCGAGGCCGCCCGATGACCCCCGTCGTCGAGGGGCGCGGCATCGTCCGCGACTATCACCTGCCGGGCAACATGCTTCGCCGCGCCCGGACGGTGCGCGCGGTGAAGGGCATCGACTTCAGCGTGCAGAAGGGCAAGACCCTGGCCATCGTCGGGGAATCGGGGTCGGGCAAGTCCACGCTGGCCCGCATCATCGCGCTGATCGACCCGCCGACGGGCGGAGAGCTGCTGCTTGACGGGCAGCGCGTGGACATCGCCGCCCGCCGCCCCGGCCCCGAACTGCGCTCCAAGGTGCAGATGGTGTTCCAGAACCCCTATGGCAGCCTGAACCCGCGCCAGAAGATCGGCGACGTGCTGACCGAACCGCTGGTCATCAACACGGACACCCCCGCCGCCGAGCGCCGCGACCGCGCCCGGGCGATGCTGCAGAAGGTCGGCCTGCTGCCCGAACACTACAACCG
>NZ_JBVFUV010000001.1:0-22966 GCF_055693925.1 Paracoccus sp. BR5-17 | reverse complement strand
GGGATGGGCCTGACGTCCAACCTTCTCCACCTAAGTCATTGTAAATGTTTGTTATTAATGCGACCATCCTTGGCTACCGGCAAACCCTCCCGAAAACCTCCACCAGCTCCTTGAACTTCCGACGCTGCTCGTCGGGATCCTGTGATCTAATCGCATCGTCCACGCAGTCATCCGCATGATCCTGCAGGATCAAGATTTCGACCTGCGAAAGGGCCGACCGGATCGCCAGGAATTGATTGAGAATGTCGATGCAGTAGCGATCTTCTTCGATCATCCGGGCAACTCCACGCACCTGTCCTTCGAGGCGCGCCAGTCTTTGGATGGCTGCTTGCTTTCGATCTTTCATGGCGGGCCGATCTATTACTGCGATAATTAAGAACCGACCTTGATGCAGAAGGGTTCCTCGGAACCTCAAAGGCCAGCGCGAGTTGAATCCATACCCCCTTGGGGTATTGGGCTGCGTTGTCGGACGCCCGCCGAGTTCTGCGTTGGCAGATGCGGCTGTCTAGTTGCCCTCAAGCAGATTACAGAACGAGCAGGAAGTCGCGACATGTCCTACATCCGATTCAGCCTGATGATCCTCACCTCCACGGTGGTGATGTTCGTCCTGATGTACCTCAATACCTACGCATGGGAGCACGTCTTCTTCTCGGAGACGCGCACCTACATGGCGATCATGATGGGGGCGACGATGGCCGTCATCATGCTCGCCTACATGCTCGGTATGTATTCGAACAAGGCGCTCAACATCGCGATCTTCGCGGGCTCGGTCATCGTCTTCGCCCTGACGCTCTGGCTGGTCCGCAGCCAGGTCACGGTCTCGGGCCCGAGCTACATGCGGGCGATGATTCCTCACCACTCGATTGCCATCATGACCTCGGAGCGGGCGCAGATCCGTGACCCGCGCGTGCGCAAGCTCGCCGACGAGATCATCGAGGCGCAGCGGCGCGAAATTGCGGAAATGCGCTACCTGATCGCCGACGTGTCCGGGGGCAACGTGGTGGAGAGCATCTATCAGGACCCGCCGGCAGAGCCGGGCAGCGTCGAGGATGCGCTGTCGAACACCCTCGTCAGCACCCTCGACCTCGCACCGATGCCGGAAGCCGAGGCCGATCGCGTGCTCGGGACCACCGCCCCCTGCACCTTCAACCGCAGCCCGGAGACTGACCCGGTTCTGTGGGCGAGCGAGGGCGGTGCGGCCGCGATGAAGCTGAATGGCGTCCTCATCGCCCTGGAGGCGCAGAGCGGTCCGCAGGAGGGTTCGACGACGTTCTCGGCGCCCGGCACCACGGTCACCGTGCGGCCGCTCGGCGACGAGGCAGACTGGCGCCAGAACGCGGAGCTCGTGTTCGAGCTCGAAGAGGGGCTGAGCGTCGGCTACCGCGGCTTCTACGGCTGCGCGGCGGGCTGACGCTCAGCGACCTCGATTCTTTCGAAGGAGGGCGACATGGCTCTGGACCAGAGCGGCAAGACCGCGAGCCTCTACCGGATGGTCATGCCCGACCATCTCTGCCCGTACGGGCTGAAATCAAAGGACCTGCTTGAGCGGCACGGTTTCAGCGTTGAGGACCACCACCTGACGACCCGCGACGAGACCGAGGCATTCAAGAAGGAGCACGGCGTCGACACGACGCCGCAGACCTTCATCGATGGCGACCGGATCGGCGGCTACGACGATCTGCGCGAGCATTTCGGGCAGGAGGTGAAGGACGAGGGCGAGACCAGCTACCAGCCGGTCATAGCGATCTTTTCCGTCGCCTTCCTGATGGCGCTGGCCGTCAGCTGGTACGCGTTCGGCACCGTGCTCAGCATCCGGGCGTTCGAGTGGTTCATCGCCATCAGCATGTGCCTTCTCGCGATCCAGAAGCTGCAGGACATCGAGAGCTTCTCGACGATGTTCCTCAACTACGACCTGCTGGCGCGCCGCTGGGTGCGGTACGGGTACGTCTATCCCTTCGGCGAGGCGTTGGCTGGCATCCTGATGATCGCGGGCGTGCTGATCTGGATCGCGGCGCCGGTTGCGCTCTTCATCGGTACCGTCGGCGCAGTCTCGGTCTTCAAGGCCGTCTACATTGACAAGCGCGAGCTCAAATGTGCCTGCGTTGGCGGATCGAGCAACGTGCCGCTCGGCTTCGTCTCCCTGACCGAGAACCTGATGATGATCGCGATGGGTATCTGGATGCCCGCCAGGTTGCTCTGGATGGGGTAACGGCTCGCCCCCTCGCGTCCGCCCGGTCCCGTCGAGCGGAGCCGAGATATTCGTGGAGGAGATGAATAATGACGCTTCTGCTCGGCTTCGCGCTGGTTGCCGCCCTCGGGATCGGCCATCACTACGGGCTGCTGGGCGTCCGTGCGATGAAGCCGAACTCCAACGAAAGGCCGCAGGGGGCGATCATGGTGGCGTTCGTCGGCCTTCTAGCGCTCCACACGATCGAGATCCTGGCTTTCGCCGTCGTCTACAAGGTGCTGCTGGGCTGGGGCCTGGGGGCCCTTGGTGGCACCTACGACGCAAGCTGGAACGGCCTGATCTATTTCTCCGGCATCAATTTCGCCACGCTCGGCTACACGCAGATCGAGAGCAGCGGGCCGATACGGATCATCAACATGATGCAGTCGCTAGGTGGCTTCATGGTGCTGACCTGGTCGGCGACGTTCCTCTACTCGGTCTGCGAACGGGCCTGGCGCGAGTAGCAGCCGACGCTCAGAGGGCCGTCAGTTTGCCTCTGATACGCTCTCCTGGTAGCCGCGCTCGCGCTCCGGCCAGGTGCTCTTGATGTAGGCGAGGACCGCGCGGATTTCCGGATCGCTCAGAACGTCGCCGAAGCCCGGCATGTCACTCTCGTAGCCGCCACCGACGATGGCGGCCGTGCCTTCCTTCACGATACGGAACAGCACGTCGTCGGGATGGTGCCAGGTATGGCCGCTGGCGTCATGCGGCGGTGCGGGCAATCGACCGGACGGAAGCGGCGAGCGCCAGTCGGGCTGGCCCTCCAGATTCGCGCCGTGGCAGGCGGCGCACTGATCGGCATAGATCTGTCTGCCTTGCGAGATGACATCCGCAGACACCCGGGAAGTAGCCTCGGCACCCGAATAGTGCCAAATGGCATAGGCCGCGAAGATCAAGCCTCCGACGACCAGACCGCTCGCTACGTTAGTCCAGAGGAAACTCCTCAATACGCCCATCCCCCTCGACTGTAGAAATTCATTGCGTTCACGCGGAGGTGATGTTGTGCCAGACGCACACCTTGAGCGACAATGGACATTCTCGTGAGCAATGCCTATTTTGCTGGCATGTTCGCGCGTGTCCTCTCAATCCTAGCCGTCCTTGCGATCGCCGTGGTGACGACGATCAGCGCAGCCCATGTTGCGCGGATGGATGGCATGCAGGGAGACCACGCGCTCCATGCAGGCGCCACGATGCACGCGTCCGCTGACACTCACCCGTCCTGTGACGACGGCCAGCATTGTGAATCGGCGGACGCAGCCGTGTGCGAGTTCGTCTGCGCAGGTCTGTCGGTCTTCCTGACAATGCCGGGTTCAGAAGCCGGAGACGCGTACGGGCCAGCCAGCCACGATCTCCCGTCCGAGGCAGCCCACGTCAGCCATGCGCCAGGACTGAACGAACGCCCTCCCAAGCCCCGTCTCCTCTGAGCGCGCCGCAGGCCGACGCCCGCGGCGTCCCATAGGCATTGATGCACGGGACGGAATGTCCCGAGGAGACGACCATGAACACCCTTTCGCGACGCGGCTTTCTCGCCGCAAGTGCAGCAGCCGTTGCGGTTGCGCACATGCCCCGTCTTGCCCTCGCGCAGACGGCGGCCCCGATCCGCCTCGCTGCCACCACGCGCACGCTCGACATCGACGGACGAGCGGCTTCTGTCTTCGGCCTTGCCGGTCCCGGCGGTCAGGGGCTGGTATTCGATCCCGGACAGCGGTTCCGGGTCGATCTGACCAACGATCTCGACGTCGGCATGATCATACACTGGCATGGGCAGATCCCGCCCAATGCGCAGGACGGGGTGCCCGACATGCCGATGCCCCTCCTCGCGCCGGGCGAGACGCGGTCCTACGACTTCGAGGCCCGGCCGGGAACGCACTGGATGCACAGCCATGTGCCGGTCCAGGAGATGCAGCTGCTCGCCGCGCCCCTGATCGTGCGTTCGGCCGAGGACATTGCCGCAGACCGGCAGGAGGTCGTGATGTTCCTGCACGACTTCTCGTTCAAGGCCCCGGAAGAGGTTCTGGCCGAGATAAGCGGCGGTCACGCGGGCGGCGGTCACGGCACGCACGCGCATCACGGCGGCGCGCAACCTATGCAGGGGCTCCCCATGGGCGGCATGGGCGCCATGCCGGGCATGGATCACGGTGCGATGGGCGGCATGCCGATGGGCCAGATGCCGGGTATGGGCGGGATGATGGGCATGGGCGGCCAGATGGGCGGCATGGCCATGGACCTGAACGACTACGACTGGGACGCCTATCTCGCCAACGATCGCACGCTATCTGACCCCGACGTGGTCCGGGTCGAACGCGGCGGCCGTATCCGGCTCCGCGTCATCAATGCCGCGGCGGCCACGGTGTTCTGGATCGATACCGGGGCGGCCGGGGCGCGCCTCGTCGCGGCGGACGGTCACGCGGTGCAGCCGCTTTCCGGCAACCGTTTCGGGCTCGCCATGGGACAGAGGCTCGATCTCGAGATCGACCTGCCGAACGAAAACGGAGCCTGGCCGATCCTCGCGCTGCGCGAGGGGGCGAGGGAGCGCACCGGTCTGGTCCTCGCCACGCCCGGTGCCGAGGTGCGGCGCGTTGATGCCGTGGCGGAGGCTGAAGCGCCCGCGTTCGACACCGATCTTGCGCAGGAAGCACGGCTGATCGCGGTGGACGCCCTGCCGGAGCGCCCGGTGGATCGCAGCCAGATGCTGATGCTGGGCGGCTCGATGCAGCCCTATGTCTGGACGATCAACGGCGCCGTCTGGGGCCAGCACCAGCCGGTTGTCGCACGCAGGGGCGAGCGGGTTGTGCTATCGTTCCACAACATGTCGATGATGGGGCACCCGATGCATCTGCACGGCCATGTGTTCCAGGTGGTCGGCATCAATGGCCAGCGCGTTGCCGGCGCACTCCGCGACACGGTCTACGTGCCGCCGATGTCGGTGGTGGACGTGGCGCTGGACGCGGGCGAAGCCGCGCGCTGGATGCTCCATTGCCATCACATGCCGCACCTGGCGACCGGCATGATGACCGAGTTCGCGGTATCGGCTTCGATCTGACCGCAGGCGGGGCGTTCGCTTCGAGCGCCCCGACGTACCGATCGCTGCGGGCGCGCTCCACCACCTTCTCGCGAGATCCGCAGAGACAGGCCTCTCGCAGCCCGGAAAACAGGAGGACGACATGATGAACTGGAACGACATGGGCGCCGGTATGGGTTGGGGCATGGGGTTCGGCTGGCTGTTCGGCCTGCTGATCCTTGTGCTGCTGGTTTTGGCCATAGCAGCGCTGATCAAATATCTTCGGAAATAGGAGAAAGGATTTCGCGATGACCTACACGATCAATCGCATGATCCCCGACGCAACTATCGACGACGTCGACGCTCGGGCACGAAAGGCGCTGGCGGATCACGGTTTTGGCGTTCTGACCGAGATCGACGTCAAGGCGACTATGAAAAAGAAGCTCGACGTCGACATGCCGGGCTATCTCATCCTCGGCGCCTGCAATCCGAAGATGGCGTGGCAGGCCATCGGGATCGAGCCGCGGGTGGGCGCAATGCTGCCCTGCAACGTCATCCTGCGCGAAGCCGAGGGCGGCGTGGAGATCAGCGCCATCGATCCGGTGGCGTCCATGCAGGCAATCGAAAACGCCGAGTTGCACGCGGTTGCAGGCCAGGTCCGCGATCTGCTGGCGAAGGCCGTCGCAGCGGTGTGAGATGAGCCTGCGCGCCGGCATTGTCATTGGTCTGGCGATCCTCGGGATCGTCCTGCTCGGGGTGTGGTTCATCGCGCCTTCGACCCTTGCCGAGGTGCGGGACTGGTTCGAGCCCGAGCGGCTGGAGACGCTGGTCGCGCGCGCGGGTCTCTGGGGGCCGGTGCTGATCGTCACGCTCATGACTATTGCGGTCGTGGCCAGCCCGATCCCGAGCGCACCGATCGCGCTGGCGGCGGGCGCGGCCTACGGACACGTCTGGGGCACGGTTCAGGTCGTGATCGGCGCCGAGCTCGGCGCGCTGATCGCCTTCGGCCTCGCGCGGGTTCTGGGGCACGATGTCCTGCGGCGGGTGTTCGGAGACAAGGTTGATGCCGGCCTCCTCGGCTCGCAGACCGCGCTGACGGCGACAGTCTTTGCGAGCCGCCTTATGCCCTTCGTGTCCTTCGACATGATCAGCTACGCCGCGGGGCTCAGCCGCCTTCATGTCTGGCGGTTCGCGCTGGCGACGCTGGCCGGCATCATCCCGGCGAGCTTCCTGCTGGCGCATTTCGGCGGCGAGGCGGTGAGCGGTGATCTTGGCCGGGCCACGTGGGCGGTCCTGGGTCTCGGTCTCGTGACGGGATTGCCGCTGCTCTGGGTCGCCATGCGGAGACGACCTGAAGAAGTCGCTACCGACCGCCATTGATAAGGGCTTGAGCTTCCAACCGCTGGAAGCCGCAAGTTGAAACCAGGTACTGAAAGGCTGGCATACCATGGAGCACGATCATCATCACGCGGCGTCCGACATGTCCTCGGGGACCGAGACGGCGAAGGATCCCGTCTGCGGGATGACGGTCGCGGTGAAGCCCGACGGGCGGCACGCGGAGTTCCAAGGCGAGACCTTCCACTTCTGCTCGGAGAAATGCCAGACGAAGTTCACGGCCGACCCGTGGTTCTACGCCTCGGGCCGGGCTGCCGGGCGGAAGAAGGCCGCTCCGGCCAATGTCCAGTACACATGCCCGATGCATCCCGAGATCGTCCGCGACGCACCGGGGGCCTGCCCGATCTGCGGTATGGCGCTGGAGCCGATGGTGCCGTCGGACGAGCCCAGCGAGGAACTGACCGACTTCACCCGCCGGATGTGGATCTCGGCGGCAGCGGCGGTGCCGCTCATCATCCTAACGATGGGCGAACTGGTCGGCCTGCCGGTGCGCGACTGGGTCGGGCATCAGACGGCCAGCTACCTGGAATTCCTGCTGGCGACACCGATCGTGCTCTGGGCGGCCTTGCCGTTCTTCAAGCGCGGCTGGGACTCGATCGTCAACCGCAGCCCCAACATGTGGACGCTGATCAGTCTCGGCGTGGGGGCGGCCTATCTCTATTCGATCGTCGCGACGTTCCTGCCCGGCGTCTTCCCCGAGCAGTATCGGATGGGTCACGGCGTCGGCACCTATTTCGAGGCGGCCGTGGTAATCGTCGCGCTGGTCTTCGTCGGCCAGGTGCTGGAGCTGCGCGCGCGCGAACGCACCGGCGACGCGATCCGGGCTCTTCTGGACCTGGCGCCGAAGACCGCGCGGCGCATCCTGCCCGACGGAACCGAGTACGACGCGCCGCTCGAGAACATCATGGAGGGCGACCGTCTGCGCGTGCGCCCGGGCGACGCCGTGCCGGTCGACGGAACGGTGATCGAAGGGCGTTCCTCGCTCGATGAAAGCATGCTGACCGGCGAGTCGATGCCGGTGGAGAAAGGTTCGGGCGACGCGGTCACTGGGGCCACGATCAACAAGAACGGCTCTCTCGTGATCGAGGCGGGCAAGGTCGGATCCGATACCGTGCTGGCGCAGATCGTCGCCATGGTGTCGAACGCGCGCCGGTCACGTGCGCCGATCCAGGGGCTGGCCGACCGGGTGTCGGCGGTGTTCGTGCCGACCGTGGTGGCGGTGGCGATCCTCGCCTTCATCGCCTGGATGATCTTCGGCCCGGAACCGGCATTGGTCTTCGCCATCGCCTCGGCGGTGTCGGTGCTGATCATCGCCTGTCCCTGCGCGCTGGGTCTCGCCACGCCGATCTCGATCACCACGGCCGCGGGGCGCGGAGCGCAGGCAGGCGTGCTCATCAAGGAGGCCGAAGCGCTGGAGCGGATGGCGGCGGTCGATACGCTGATCGTCGACAAGACCGGCACCCTGACCATCGGCAAGCCGAAGCTGACCGACGTCGTGGCGCTTGGTGACATCATCGAGACCGACCTGCTGTCGCTCGCCGCCGCGCTCGAGCGCGGCTCGGAACACCCGCTGGCCGAAGCGATCGTCGAGGGCGCCGCGACGCAAGGTGCAGCCCGTCAGGAGGCCGTGGACTTCGACGCCGTCACAGGCAAGGGCGTGCGCGGTCGCGTCGGCGGACGCGCGGTGGCGCTCGGCAATGCGGCGATGATGCAGGAGATGGGACTGGACACGGGTGCGGCCGAGGCGAAAGCGGATACTCTGCGGGCCGAGGGCAAGACGGCGATGTTCGTCGCTCTCGACGGCGCGCTCGTCGGCATCGTGGCAGTCGCCGACCCGATCAAGGACAGCACCGCACAGGCGATCCGGGAACTGCATGCCCAAGGGCTGCGCGTCATCATGGCGACCGGCGACAACGAGCGCACGGCACAGGCGGTCGCGGGCAAGCTCGGGATCGACGAAGTGCGCGCGGGCATCCTGCCCGAGGCCAAGAAGGACCTGATCGACCAGCTGCGCCGCGATGGCCACAAGATCGCAATGGCGGGCGACGGGGTGAACGACGCCCCCGCGCTGGCCGCCGCCGATGTAGGCATCGCCATGGGCACCGGCGCTGATGTGGCGATGGAAAGCGCAGGCATCACCCTGCTGGGCGGCGACCTGATGGGTATCGTTCGGGCCCGCAAGTTGGCCCGCGCCACCCTGCGCAACATCAAGCAGAACCTGTTCTTCGCCTTCGCCTACAACGCCCTTGGCGTCCCCATCGCGGCCGGGCTGCTTTACCCCGTCACCGGCCTTCTGCTCTCGCCCATGATCGCCGCAGCGGCGATGAGCCTTTCGTCAGTGTCGGTGATCACGAACGCGCTGCGGCTGCGGCGAATCGATCTGTGAGAGGGTGACGATGGCTGAAGACCCGAACCGGTGGGAACGCGTCTACCAGAGCAAGGCAGAGGCGGAGACGAGCTGGTATGAGGAGCGCCCGCAGGTCTCGCTTGACCTGATCGCTGCGGCCGGGGCAACCAGCGAAGCCGCTATCGTCGATGTCGGCGCGGGGGCATCGCGGCTGGTGGATTGCCTGCTGGAACAGGGATCCCGTCACATCGCGGTGCTCGATCTTTCGGACACCGGGCTGGCGAAGGCTCGCGCCCGGCTGTCCGACGATGCGCCCGTCGAATGGGTCGTGGCGAACGTCCTCGACTGGCGACCGTCCGGGCTCTTCGATGTCTGGCATGACCGGGCGGCGTTCCATTTCCTGACCGACGCCGCCGACCAGGAAGCCTATCTGCGTGTCATGGACCGTGCCCTTGTCCCCGGCGGCCATGCCATCATCGGAACATTCGCGCCGGTTGGTCCGGAAAGGTGCAGCGGCCTGCCGGTTGCCCGCTATAATGCGGCTCTACTCGCGGAACGGCTGGGTCCGGGCTACCGGCTGATCAAGTCGTTGCTTCACGATCACCACACGCCCTGGAACAGCGTGCAGCGGTTCCATTTCGGCCTGTTCAGGAAGACCTGATTCATCCGACGAGTCCTCTGCCCGGCTTGCCAAGACCGGGTCGTCAGGCAAGCCGCGACCACTGCGGATGCAGATCGTCGACGATGGCGGGATGGGCGTGGCCCCGAGCGTCATTCCCGTCGCGCAGATGCGGATGTTCGGGCGGAAGGTCGTCATGGCGATGCGGGATGGGTTCTTCTTCCGCCGCAGGCCAGACCGCCACGGCCAGCGCGACCGAAGCGGCCGAGATCAGCGCAAGCACCACGAATGTAGGCGCCATGCCCGCGCGCGCGCCGAGCCAGCCCGCCAGCGGGTAAGTGATCAGCCAGCAGCCATGCGACAGTGCGAACTGCGCGGCAAACACCGCAGGGCGGTCCTCCGGCAAGGCCGAGCGGCGCAAGAGCCGACCTGAGGGAGTCTGCACGACGGAATAGCCAAGACCCAGTGTGACCCACAGCGCCATCAATGCGGGAAGCCCGGACGTTGTCAGGAATGGCCCGGCGCTCAGTCCCGCCGCCAGCACCGCGGCCCCCGCCAGCATCACCGGCCGGTCGGGCACGCGGTCGAGCAGGCGCGGCAGGATCAGCGCGGCCAGCATCGACCCACCCCCGAAGGCCGCCAGCGCCAAGGCCACCTGCGACTGCCCAAGGCCAAGGCCGGCCTGCACGATCACCACCGTGTTCACGATCACCATGGCGCCGGCCGCGGCGACAGCAAGATTCAGCGCCAGAAGCCCGCGCAGCCGTGGCGTCGCCAGATAGAGGCGTATGCCGCGAGTCGTGCGGTCCCAGATCCCGCGCGGCACTCCCGGCTTCGGACTGGGCAGCACGACCGAGACCACCAGCGCCGCCGAGGCGAGAAACCCGAGCACCGTGCCGCCGAACAGCGCCGAAAAGCTCACCACCGTCAGCAGTGCCGCCGCCAGCATCGGCGAGATCAGGTTCTCCAGATCATAGGCCAGCCGCGACAGCGACAGGGCCCGGGTATAGTCCCGCTCGTCGGGCAGGATGTCGGGGATGGTGGCCTGGAATGTCGGCGTGAACCCGGCCGATGCCGCCTGCAACAGGAAGATCAGCACGTAGACCTGCCAGACCTCGGTCACGAAGGGCAAGGCCAGTGCGACACCGGCGCGGATTAGATCCAGCGCGACCAGCATCCCGCGTCGCGGTAGACGTTCGGCAAAGGCCGCGGCGATCGGGGCCAGCCCGACATAGGCCACCATCTTGATCGCCAGAGCTGTACCCAGCACCAGCCCTGCTTCCGCCCCCGCCAGATCATAGGCCAACAGGCCCAGCGCTACCGTGGCAAGGCCGGTTCCCAGCAGGGCCACGACCTGCGCCACGAACAGGTGGCGATAGGCGCGATTGGCGAACAGTCGGAGCATGACATGACCCTTCAGGCGGCGCGCGGCGCCAGCAGGATGATTCCAGCGCCGAGGAGACAGAGAGCCCCACCAGCGGCGTCCCAAGTATCGGGCCGTTGGCCTTCGACCGCCCAGAGCCAGACGAGAGCGGTCGCGATATAGACTCCGCCATAGGCCGCGAAGGCACGCCCGGCGAAGTCGGACGGGGCAAGCGTCAGCAGCCATGCAAAGCCGAAAAGCGAGACAAGGCCGGGCATCAGCCACAGCGCCGAGGCGCCGAGCCGCAGCCACGCCCAGACGGCGAAGCATCCGGCAATTTCGGCCAGCGCCGCGACGGCATAGACCGCAAAGGTCGCGATCGCGGTCATGTGGTCGCCCCCGACTCCGCGCCAGCCCCTGGCTTGGGGCGATGGTCATCGCCGCACAGTGCATGGTCGCTCAAAACCTCGATGACTCGGCAATCCGCGATCGTCCCTTGGGCGCATTGCGTGATCATCCGTTCCAGCTCGGCCTTGAGAGCTGTCAGCCGTGCAATCCGTGCCTTTACGGCTTCAAGCTGCTCCTTTGCGATGATGTCCGCAGCAGCGCAGGACTGGTCCGGCTTGTCGGATAGGCTGAGCAGGTCGCGGATCGCCTCGAGCGGAAAGCCGAGATCGCGGGCGTGGCGGATGAACGCGAGCCGGTCGAGCGCCTTGGTTCCGTAAAGCCGCTGGTTCCCGGCGCTGCGTTCGGGTTCGGGCAGAAGACCGATCTGCTCGTAATAGCGAATGGTGGGTACCTTGACGCCCGCCGCTTCGCCCAGTTTCCCGATGGTCAGCATCGAATGCCCCTTGAAGCTATAGTTGCTAGAGACATTAGGTTACAGAGTCGATGGACACAATCGCCACGCTTGGCGGGACGGAAGAGCTAAATGACGACGCGCACTGCTACAGGCTTCGAATGGACGGTCACAGGTATGGATTGCGGATCCTGCGCGGCCAAGGTGCGCGGCGCAGTCGAGCGCCTGCCCGGGGTGGCGGATGTCGATGTCGCGCTGATGGCCGAGCGGCTGCGCCTGACGCTCGACGAAAGCCAGACATCTCCCGATCTCGTCGAGAAGGCCGTGCGCGGCGTCGGTTTCGGCATTGCGGCCAAGGGGGCGCGACCGGAGAAGCCGAAGGGTTTCGTCTTGCCGGACGGCGCGTTTCCGGCCACCGCAGAGGTTCCTGAGACCGGCGGCGCGCCGGAGAAGGACGTCCCGCCGAGCGAGGATCGACCGACGTCATGGATAAGGACCGCCAAGGGCCGTCTTGTGCTCGGCACCGGGGCATTGCTTGCCGCGGCCTGGGCGTCGCGGCTCGCGTTCTCAGCGGACGTCGCGCACTGGGCCTTCATTCTCGCCACGCTGCTCGGGCTCGTCCCGGTGGCGCAGCGCGCCGTCGCCATGGCGCGCGCGGGCATGCCGTTCACTATCGAGATGCTGATGACCATCGCCGCCGGCGGTGCGCTGGTGATCGGCGAGGCGGAAGAGGCTGCGCTGGTCGTCTTTCTCTTCGCGGTGGGCGAGCTGCTGGAAGGGGTCGCGGCCGGCAAGGCGCGCGACAGCATCCACGCGCTCTCGAAGCTGGTGCCGAAGTCGGCCCGGCTCGAGGTAGGTGGCAGGACGCGGGAGGTTCCCGCCGAGACGCTCCGGGTCGGTTACATCGTTCAGGTCCGACCGGGCGACCGCGTGCCCTGCGACGGCGAGGTGATCGAGGGCACCTCGGGTGTCGATGAAAGTCCGGTGACCGGCGAGAGTGTCCCGAGCCTCAAGGAGCCCGGCGCGGAGGTCTTCGCCGGGTCGATCAACGCGGAAGCGCTACTGCGCGTGCGGGTCACGAAGGCTGCCGAGGACAACACCATCGCCCGCATCGTCCGTCTCGTGGAAGAGGCCGAGAGCGCCCGCGCCCCTACCGAACGCTTCATCGACCGGTTCAGCCGGGTCTACATGCCTGCCGTGGTGGGGGCCGCTATACTGGTCGCGGTCGTGCCACCGCTGTTCTTCGGGCTGGCTTGGGGCGAATGGGTGTATCGGGCGCTGGCGCTGCTTCTGATCGGCTGCCCCTGCGCTCTGGTGATCTCGGTGCCGGCCTCGATCACTTCGGCGCTCTCGACCGGGGCGCGGAACGGCCTCCTGATGAAGGGCGGCGCCGTGATCGAGGCGGCGGCGCGGACGACCCACGTCGCCTTCGACAAGACCGGAACGCTCACCCACGGCAAGCCTCGGGTGACTGATGTAATGGTGCTGAGCGGGAGCGAGGATGACCTCATGGCCCTCGCCGCCGGCGTCGAGAGCGGCGCGAGCCATCCGCTGGCCCTCGCGATCTCAGCCGAGGCTGACCGGCGTGGCGTGGCCGCGGCAGCAGCCACCGGCGGCCGCGCGCTGCCCGGCAAGGGCGCGGAGGCGATCATCGACGGCGCGGCCGTGTGTGTGGGTTCGCCGCGGCTGGCGGAGGAGCGCGGCGCTCTCGATGATGACCTTCGGCGTCGCGTGGCAACGATGGAAGCCGAGGGCAAGACTGTGGTGATCGTACTCCGCGGGAACGTGCCTCAGGGGCTGATCGCTCTCAGGGATGAGCCGCGCAACGACGCGGCCGTCGCCGTCGCGCAACTCCGCAGGCTCGGCATCTCCTCGGTCATGCTGACCGGGGACAATCCCCGCACCGCCCAGGCGATCGCCGGGGGGCTCGGGATAGACCATCGCGCCGAACTCATGCCGGAGGACAAGGTCGCCGCGATCCGGAGTCTGGCCTCCGAGGCCCGGGTGATGATGATCGGCGACGGGATCAACGACGCGCCCGCGCTTGCCGCCGCCCATGTCGGCGTCGCCATGGGTTCGGGCACTGACGTGGCGCTCGAGACGGCCGACGCGGCGATCCTGCGCAACCGGGTGACGGACGTGGCGGGCAAGATCCGGCTCGCCCGCGCGACCATGGCGAACATCCGCCAGAACATCGCCATCGCGCTGGGGCTGAAGGCGGTCTTCCTCGTGACCACCGTGCTCGGGATCACCGGCCTCTGGATCGCGATCCTCGCAGATACTGGCGCCACCGTGCTCGTCACTTTGAACGCGCTGCGGCTCCTGTTCTACCGGCCTTCCGAACCGTCCGAGACGACAGTACAAGCCGGGCAAGACACGACAGAGTCGCGCTCCTTGCATGCAAACGCGAGCACCTGAAAGGAAAATTCGATGACGCTCACCAGACGTGCCATGATGGCCTTCACCGCAAGCTTCGCCGCATCCCTCCCTGCGCTGGTTATGGCGCAGGGCGCACCCGCAATCCACGTCCTGAAGGATCCGAACTGTGGGTGCTGCGAGGCTTGGGTGCGCATCCTGCAGGCGGAAGGGTTCGAGGTGACCACCGAAATCAGCCTCGGCACGCTCCTGATCCGCCACAAGCTCGACAATGGAATCCCGCAGGAGATGATCTCCTGCCATACCGGCGCAATCGATGGTTACTTCATCGAAGGCCACGTGCCGCCGGAGGACATCCGCAAACTGCTGTCCGAGCGCCCCGATGCCGTCGGCCTTGCCGTGCCCGGAATGCCCTACGGCTCGCCCGGCATGGGGCCGGAGGAAAGCCGCGAGGCCTACGACGTGTTCCTTATCCGTCATGACGGCAGCACCGAGGTGTTCACCAGCTACGAGGCCGCCTGACAAGACGTGGTGCCGGTGAAGCACGGGCGCGAGCGAAGATCATCGGCCACCGCATGCCCGCGCCTGCTCCCGCATCACCGCGTAGTCGCTCAGCATCACCGCAGTCGCCGATCCCTGTGGGAGCAGAGGCAGCTCCTCGGCCGCCCGCGTCTGGAACTCCCGGCCATACTCGACCACGGGCGGGCACGTCCCGAGCCTGCCGTCTTCAGAACTCACCGTCCCGCAGCCGCTCAGCAAGCTCGTGGTGATCGCGAGGACGGCGAGCCGCCGCTTCCAGCATCCGACGTTGGACGTCATTGGACTTCTCCGTGGTTTCAAGGCGTTCGGCGAGGCGGCCCGCTCGCTCCCCGGAGCGCCGAAGCGAAAGCAGGAACAGGAGCACGGCCAGCGCGATGGCTCCGTAGCGCAGCGCCGCCCGCATCCATGGGCTCGTGGCGATCCCGCCGAGCAAGGTGGCGATCACCGCCGCCCCCGTTTCCAATCGTCGACACGGGCGTAAAGGGTGACCGCGATGCCGCCGAGCGCGACGGCGATGAACACCCATCGCAGGGTGTCGAGATACGGCACAAGCGGCAGGATCGAGGATTGGGTTTCCGCCAGGACGCTCTGCGCGACCTCGACCCCAGCTGCCCCCAGCGTCGCCACGCCTGCCGCACCACCCGCCTTCATGGTGCGGCTCTCGGCCAAAACCTCGCGCGCTGGTGGCGTTTCTTCGGCGAAGGCAGTCGCCCGGACCGGGAACCGCTCGCCCCACTGCCGTGCGGGCCCGAGATCGACATGGATGAACCCCGATCGGGGGTAGAATCCGAAGCCGAGGAACCCGACCGCCCGCGCCGCAGCCTCGAACGCCACGGGGTCGTGGTTTGCCATGGCGATGTCGAAGGCCGCGCCGTCGAGATGCTTCGAGCGGGTGGCGCCGCCGACGGCGCGATTGTGCTCAGGGCTACGATAGGCGGAACGCACGATCAGCGGCTTGCCGAGCCGGTCGCGCAGCGCCTGCAGCCTGTCGAGCGCGGATTCGTTGATGAGCAGCTTGCCGGTGCCCCGGCAGGCGATTTCGGCGGGCGAGAAGTTCGGCCAGCGCCAGGTGCTCTCCGGCACGTCGCGCCAATGGCTGTGGAAAGTCGTCGTCATGGGGTCCTCCGAAACGAAAGAACCCGCCTCGAAGGGCGGGTCATTGCGGGCTGATGAATGGGGATGGGGCGCGGCTACGGGCCGCCGCCGAAGATCTTGAGCTTGATCGCGATGCCCGCGAGCAGCGCCAGCATCACGGCGGTGGTGATCATGCGGACGGCGGTCTGCATGGCGGTGCGGCGGACCAGCCGGATGCAGTCCACCAGGGAGCGCAGATCGCGGATGTCGAGGGCCGCCTCGTCGCCGTCGAGCCCAACATCGGCGAGCGCGCGCTTCGCGCCTTCCTCGGCGGCGCGTGTCAGGATCGCCGCCGCTGTTGGTGCGCTCTTCGCCGATCCGAACATCGGCCGGGACGCGGTCTACATCGCCGACGGCGGCGCGCCCCAGCTGGTGCGCGTCGTCGCCCGGCGCGCGGACGCGATCACCGACTTCGGCGATGCGCGGCTCTGGTCCGAGACCACCCGGATCGACCTCCGCGTGACCGAGGTAGCGAACCCGCGCCCCGGCGACCGCATCGAGATCGACGGCGACGCTTTCCTCATTCAGGGAGAGCCCGTCCGCGACCGCGAGCGGCTGGTCTGGACCGTCGATCTGAGGCCCGCGTGACCGTGATGAGGCTGAAGCTCGCCATCGATCCCGACATCGTTGCGATGATGGCGGCCGAGGTCGCGGCGGGCGAACGCGCTGTCACGGCCGCGATGCGCGAGGCCGGGACCGGACTGAAGACCGCTTGGCGGTTGCAGATCACGGGCGCGGGGCTTGGGCCCCGGCTCGCCAACTCGATCCGAAGCCAGAACTTCCCGAGGTCGGGCGAGAGCCTCGACGCGGCAGCTCTCATCTGGTCCAAGGCTCCGGTCATCGTGGGCGCGCATGACACGGGGCCGCTGATCCGCTCGAAAGACGGGTTCTGGCTGGCGATCCCGCTGCCTGCAGCGGGCAAATCCCTGCGCGGTGGCCGCATCACCCCCGGCGAATGGGAGCGCCGCCGTGGCCTCCGCCTGCGCTTCGTCTATCGCCGCACGGGCCCGAGCCTGCTGGTGGCGGAAGGACGGTTGAATACGAAGGGTCAAGCGGTCGTGTCGCGGTCGAAGACCGGCCGCGGCAAGGTCACCGCGCCGATCTTCCTGCTGGTCCCGCAGGTGAAGCTGCCGAAGCGGCTGGACCTGGCGCGGGATGCGGAGCGCGCAGTGGACGGTGTGCCGGGGCTGATCGTGGCGAGCTGGGTGGAGCAGAGGTTCTGAAGATGACTGCTGTGGCGGGCCTTGCGCTTATTCGACGATGTCCGCGATGGCCGCTTCGAACTGATAGCATCAAGTTGTCTTCAGATCAGCCCGCGCGTCGCGGATAATCGACCAGGACGAATGCAGGAATAGTCCCGCAATCCCGAACGCGACGATCAGGTCGGGCCATGCGCTGCCCAGCCACGCGACGAGGGCCGCGGCCACAACCACGGCCGCATTGCCGATCGCGTCGTTGCGCGAAAAGAGCCAGACGGCCCGCATGTTCGCGTCACCCTTGCGAAACCGCAGCAGCGGCAGGACCGCGAGGACGTTGACCACGAGAGCGATGAGACCGAATAGCCCCATGAGACCGGCGTCCGGCGTCGTCTGGGTAAAGGCGCGCCAGATCGTCGTCCCAAGAACCCCAAGGCCCAGAACGCCAAGGAAGATGCCTTGGATCAGGGCGGATCGCGCCCGCCAGACAATGCTCCAACCGATTGCCAGAAGGCCCAGAAAGGTGATGAGGCCGTCGCCAATGAAATCGAGCGCGTCGGCCTTCACGGCCTGCGATCCGGAAATGAAGCCGCCGATCATCTCCGCAATGCCATACCCGACGTTGAGAATTACCACGATCCAGAGCGCGCGCCGATAGGCCGGGTCTTGGTAAGCTGCGCCCTCCTGCGCTTCGTCGTCGCCCGCTTCGATGCGATCGAACCCGTAGCCGGTCGCGGCCACGGCCCGTTCGATCTCGGACAGCCGCGCTTCGGGGACGTTCAACGTCAAGATGTGGGTGGCGGAGGAGACCTTTACTGCCTCCGGCGCCACGCCCGCCGACTGCGCGGCCCGCTCGATCTGGGCGGCATCCTTGGCGCAATCCATTCCGGAGACGCGGTAGCGGAAAGATGCGACATCTGCGGTCGGTTCGGCGCCTTGGGCATTGGCCATGCTTGCATTGGTCCTGCTATCTTGATGTGCGAAACACATCAGCGGAGAATGATATGGAACAAATCGCCGCGGACCGCAATGCCGTCGCGACGGCCACCGAGCGGCGGGCGAAGTTCTTTCGCGGCCTCGCGGACCAGAGCCGGTTGGCGATCCTGGATGCTCTGTGCGCCGGGCCGCTGGTCGTTCACGAGATCGTCGGGCGCACGGCCCTGACACAACCCAACGTCTCGAACCACCTTCGATGTCTGTCGGAGTGTGGCCTCGTACCTGCCGCGACCCCGCATCGAGATTTCCGGGCCGCAGGGCGTGCAGGCGACCTTTGACTGGCAGGCCGCCCGCGACAGTACCGTCGGCCGGATGTGCACCGCCACCCTGATCAACGACATCGAGGAATACTGATGCTCACGCTCGACCTGACGAACGCGCCGCGCTGGCATGACCTCGTGCCCGGCGTCCGAGTGCAGCTGCGCCCGCTGACCACCGCGCTGATGGTGGCGACGCGAAGCGATGCCGCTGTCGAGGCCGTGCCCGAGGATGCCTCCGACGAGGAACGTGCCGTCGCCTTCGCCAAAGCGCTCGCGCGGCGGGCGGTGCTCGCCTGGGAGGGCATCGGCGACGCCGACGGCAGCCCCATCGATCCGGCACCCGAGGCGATCGACGCGCTGCTCGATGTCTGGCCGATCTTCGAAGCCTTCCAGCTGAGCTACGTCTCGAAGGGCCTGCTGCTGGAACGGGAAAAAAACGCCTCCGCGCTCTCGCCGAATGGTCCTTCGGCGGGGGCGAGCGATACTGCCAAGCCTGCACGCAAGCCTGCCCGGACTGCCCGGCGCGGCTGAACCGACCGGAAACTCCGGAGGGTTGGCAGGTCTGGGACCTCGTCGGCCGTCTCGGCGGCCAGCTGCGCGTGTTGCCCGGCGCGGTGATCGGCTGGGACATGTCGGCGGCGCTGGCGCTCGGTGACGCGCTCGGCGTGCCGCCGCTCTCCATGGCCGAACTGCTACCCGTCATCGAAGCGGTGATGGTGGCCAAGCTCAACGAACAGATGGATCACGCCCATGGCTGAGAAGAGGGTCAGCGTCCGCCTCGCGGCCGTGGGCGGACGGCAGGTGCGCGCCGAGCTGGAAGGCGTGGGCGAGGCCGGGTCGCGGGGCTTCGGACGGCTGAGCCGGGAGATGGAAGCGGCCAATGCCCGGCTCGCGGCCTTCTCGCGCCGGGTTCGCGTGGCCGCCGCGGCCGCCGTCGCCGCTGCGACCGCCGCCGGGGTGGCCATGGTGCGCTCCGGACTCCAGACGGTCGATGCGCAGGCGAAGCTCGCGCAGTCGCTCGGCACCACTGTCGCCTCGATCCAGACGCTGGAGCGGGCGGGAGAGCTGGCGGGCGTCTCGATGTCGGGGATCGAGCAGGCCACCAAGGATCTGACGCGTCGTCTCAGCCAGGCGGCTGCCGGAACCGGCCCCGCTGCCGACGCGCTGGACCGGCTGGGCCTTTCCGCCACCGACCTGATCGCCCTGCCGCTGGACCAGCGTGTCGGCGCGATCAACGCCGCCATCGAGAGCTTCGTGCCCGCCGCAGAGCGCGCGGCCGTCGCGGGACAGCTCTTCGGCGAGGAAGGCTCCATCGCCATGTCGCGCATCGACACCGCGACGTTGCGCCAGGCGACCGAGGACGTGCTCGCCTTCGGTGTCGTGGTCTCCGAGCAGGACGCCGACCAGATCGAGCGGACGAACGACGCGATCTCCCGGCTCGGGCTGATCTGGCGCGGGCTGTCGAACCAACTAGCTGTCGCAGCAGCGCCTGCGCTGGAAGCCGTCGCCAACGCCATGGCGGCGGTCGCCAGCCGCACCGGGCCGCTCGGCATCGCGATACGTGGTCTCTTCGACAACATCGGCCGCCTGACGACCTACGCTGCCACCTTCGCGGCGTTCCTCGCGGGACGGTGGGTGGCTGGCATGGCCGCTGCTGCCCTTTCTGTCCGTGGCCTCGCCACGGCGCTGGTCGTCCTGCGTGGGGCGCTGATCCGCACCGGCATCGGCGCGCTGATCGTGGGCGCGGGCGAGCTCGTCTACCAGTTCACCCGCTTGGTCTCCGGTGCGGGCGGCTTCGGCGAGGCGATGTCACTCCTGAAGGACCTAGCGGTCGAGGTATGGGAACGGATCAGGATGGGTGCTGCAGCGGCGGGCGCTGCCGCCACGGCGATGTTCTTCGACCTGAAGGCCGATGCGGCGTCCGGCATGCAGAGCGCCATCGAGAGTGTCATCGGTTTTGGCAACACGGCCGCGAACACCTTCGAAGGCGCCTACGAGGCGATCAAGGCGATCTGGGGCCTGCTGCCCGCCGCCATCGGCGATCTGGCGTTCCAGGCGGCGAACAGCCTGGTCGACGGCGTCGAGGCGATGCTGAACGGCGTGGTCTCGCGGATCAACGGCTTCATCGGCGGCATCAACCAGGGTCTCGAAGCGCTCGGCTCCGAGCGCCGCATCTCGCTGGTTCCTGACCTCGACCTCGGCGAGATCGAGAACCGCTTCGAGGGCGCGGCGACCGCCGCGACGACGGCGGCACAGGCGGCGTTCGACCGGGCCTTCGAGGACAACCCGCTCACCGCGCCCGATCTCGGCCTGACCGAGGCGGCGAACAGGGCGCTCGAGTCCGCGAACCTCTACCGTGGCGCCGCGCGCGATCTGGCCGAAGGCGCCCGCGCGCCACTGGAAGGCTGGCAGGCCCTGCGCGATGCCGTGCGCGGCACCGACGAGGCGAGCGCGGATGCCCTGACCGAGGCCTCTGTGCCGTCAGCTCGTCGCGATGGGCCAGCACGCAGGCCTTGGCGCCGTCGCCGATCATCTCGCCGGTGACCGCCGAGAGCATGATGGTCTTGCCCGCGCCGGTGGGCGCCACACCCAGCGTGTTGCCGCGGGAAGCGAGCGCAGCCACGCTGCGCTCGACGAAGGTCTTCTGGCGGGGACGCAGGCGCATGGCCGGTCTCCCCCTTACTGCGCCCAGCTCGGCCGACCGGCGGCGCCGGGGGCGGACGCGGGCTGGCTGGGCTGGGTGGCCGCAGGCTGTTGGGGCGTGTTTCCGGCACCGCCGAACTGGAGACCCGCCGTGCCCATGAGCGCGGCATAGTCGCGATGGTCCGGCGTGACGGCCGCCCTGATCTCGTTCTTGTCGTCGCCGTTCGCATCCGTGCCGACATCGATCCGGGCGACGAACTCGATGCCGTCGAGATCGGCAAAGCCGCCGATCCGCCGTGCCGCCTGAGCCTGCGGCGACTGGTCCTTGTCCGAAATCCCGCGCGCCGAGTTCAGCATGCCGCGGATCAACCCGCGGCCCATGTTGCCCCAGTCCGGCCCCTTGGGGCTGTAAAGCCCGATCAGCGTGAAGATCTTGCGCCGGGCGTACTGGCCTTCAGGTTCATCGAGACCGAGTCCTTCTCTTCGAACTTTCAGGGTCTCTTTTCCGAGATCAACCTCGATTCCGACAAGCTGGGCAGGACCTATCCGCAACGCAACGCGCGGCTTTGCACGATCATCCAGAAGATCGCCGAAGGGCTCGCCGGGTTCCCCAGCGAACGTGACCTTCTGGGCGATGCCTACGAATACCTGATCGGCCAGTTTGCCGCGGGATCAGGCAAGAAGGCTGGCGAGTTCTACACCCCGCAACAGATCTCCAGCATACTGTCGGGCATCGTGACGCTTGACAGTCAGGACCCGGCATCGGGCAAGCGCGACAAGCTGAACCGCGTCTACGATTTCGCCTGCGGCTCGGGCTCACTGCTTCTCAACGTGCGAAGGCACATGGGTAAACATGGTATCGGAAAGATCTACGGGCAGGAGAAGAACATCACCACCTACAACCTCGCCCGGATGAACATGCTGCTGCACGGGATGCGGGACAGCGAGTTCGACATCCACCATGGCGACAGCTTGGAAAACGACTGGGACATCCTGCGCGAGCCGAACCCAGCGAAAAAGGTCGAGTTCGATGCGGTGGTCGCTAACCCGCCCTTCAGCTACCGCTGGAATCCGACCGAGGAAATAGCGAAGGATTTCCGCTTCAAGGACCACGGCCTCGCGCCCAAGTCGGCAGCAGATTTCGCCTTTCTGCTGCACGGGTTCCACTTCCTGGCTAAGGACGGAACCATGGCGATAATCCTGCCTCATGGCGTTCTGTTCCGGGGCGGCGCCGAGAAATCGATCCGCACCAAGCTCCTGAAGGACGGCAATATCGACACCGTGATCGGCTTGCCGGCCAAGCTGTTCTACTCGACCGGAATCCCTGTGTGCATCCTGGTGCTGAAAAAGTGCAAACGGACCGATGACGTGCTGTTTATCAACGCGGCCGAGCATTTTCAGCCAGGCAAGCGGCAGAATGCGCTTCTGCCCGAGCACATCGACAAGATCGTCGAAACCTACAAGCACCGCAAGGAAGAAGACCGCTATTCGCGGGTGATCAGTCTCGAGGAGATCGAGAGGGAGCATGACTTCAATCTCAACATCTCTCGCTATGTGAGCACGGCCGGAGCCGAGCAGGAAGTCGAGCTTGCCGTTGTGCACGGCCAGCTTGGCGCTCTTCAGAAAAAAATCCAGTCCGCGGCGAAGACGCACAACGGGTATCTTGAGGAACTCGGTCTGCCACCTTTGCCTCTCGGTCTAGACGCTGGGTCGGATTGATGGCTCGGCGTGCCACAAACCGATGCGGCACTGTGGCAATCGCTTTGCTCAGAAGTCGAGCATCGCGCTTTCACGGAACCAACTCCGGCGAAAGTTCGACCCCGGTCCCATCCCACCGAGCGCCCCTGGCATCGAAGTCAATTTCTGGCGTTTGAAATTTTCATTGTACACCAATGCATTGCAAGAAGTTCACCAAACCCACGCAGTCATGAGGTCCGGAGAATATCGGCCCTGAGAGACCACTTGCAGGCCTCCTTGCGCAGGGGCCAGTGCTCAGCCACTCCCGCACAACCATCGAAAACAACGGAAAAATCCGGCCTCTGCCGGGTGGGGAGAACGCTTTCGCGAGGG